>DATMOS010000001.1:0-11945 GCA_035568155.1 Verrucomicrobiia bacterium
CAGCGGGAAGCGTCAACTGCGGCTTTAAGCGCCGAAGTATGTCGTCAGCCATACGGAACCGCACAGTCGGCTCCAGGTCGAATCGGCGATTGAGAAACGAATCGATCAACGCGAAGTCGCCCGCCGATAACAACGCCGAACCAAGCGGAGCGTGACTCGAGAAACTGGCGTCCGCTTGAGTCCCAAATCCAGGCCTAATGTCCGCCAACGACGATTCGCGGACCACCAGGGAACCCACCAGCAAATCCCCGAGCCTTTTATTTTCCTTGGTGAGAATGGCGCTCACGATACCCACCGCGTACAGCGTAGGCATCCAGTCCACGATGCGCATTAAATTACGGCCGATGGATTCCGCCGGGGTGAGCGGACGCCCCGAATCCTTGATCACGCGTATTTTCGTCCAGCGCTTTCCCGGGGTTTGGCCATTCCACAGAACCTCAAATAGCGCGAAGTAACCAAAATAGAGGAGAAAGTAAAACAGAATCATCAGCGCCGCACCCCACGTCGAGGAAGTCGGCCAATATTTAGCCAAGCCTGCGATGCCAAAACCTCCCGCGATTAATACAATCAAGCCCACACCGGTTTGCACCAAAGTGTCGAGCGCCAGAGCAATGAAGCGGCTGCCGATTCCAGCAACATGAAAATCGAGCGCCGTTTGCTCCGGAGTTTCGATGGTAAGCTGGTCGACAAACGATACTGAAGCGTTACGGTCGCCAAGTAAGCCGGAAGACATGATCACCATCCGCTGGGTAGAGAAGAGAAAACCGTACTGGGCTCGACTCGAGCAACTGGTGCAGCAATCGAGCCGTGGCATTACCGCGCTCAGCCATAATGATTTGAAAGAACTGGGTCTATTGTACCGTCAAACCGCGTCCGACCTCGCGGCGGTGCGCGAGGATGTTAGCAACCGGCAACTAAAGATTTACCTTAACCAGCTCCTGGGGCGCAGCCACAACCTCATCTACATGGGACACAAACCCAAGGTCGCCGCGTTGGTGCAGTTCTATCGCGATACCTATCCGCGAATATTCCGTGAGACGCTGCCGCAAACAATTACGGCCACCGTGATCTGTCTAGTGACCGCGTCGGTAGCCTGGTTCTTGACGGTGCGAAATCCTGATTTTGCTTATCGTCTGTTAGGCCCGCACATGATCGATGCTATCGAACAACAACACATGTGGACCGATTCCATCGTCACCGTTAAACCTTTGGCATCGTCGGGAATTATGACCAATAATTTATCCGTCGCGTTCAGCATGTTCGCGCTTGGAATTACCGGTGGCTTGGGAACCATCTGGATGCTGGTGGTCAATGGATTGTTGCTGGGTGTTGTGGGAGCAGCGACAGCACACGCTGGAATGGCCTTGCAATTATGGAGCTTTGTCGCACCCCATGGCTCGCTGGAACTGCCGGCGATTTTCATAGCCGGCGGTGCGGGATTGGAAATTGCGCGCGGACTTCTTTTCCCTGGGCTATTGTCGCGGCGCGATTCGCTGGAGCTGGCCGGAGGGCGCGCAACGCGGCTGCTGCTCGGAACCATTCCCATGCTGGTGATCGCCGGGGTAATTGAGGGATTTTTTTCACCCAGCCACGTGCCCATGGCTATGAAGTTTGCTCTGGGAGCGGTGCTGTTCGCTGCTTTAATCATCTATCTCTCTTTCGCCAATGCCATTCCCACAAAAATTTCTAAAGCAGATTCCGTTCTTTAATATCCAAATATTGATTCACCATTGCCGACGCCAGCAACCCGGGGACTAATTCAAAAGCAAAGACACCGTGACGACGTAAACCCCGCAACAGCAAATCTCGACGGTGCGAAATTTCCAGTGCCGCGGCGTGCCGGTACATGTCCTCTGTCGTCTGCGGAATCGTTTGCGCCAATAGGGCCAGATCGGGTTGACTGATCGCGCTGAAAACCACCAAGTGCCGCTTGGTGATCTGCGTGGCATATTCGATGACTTCCGGCAGCGTGGGCGTTTCGGCAAAATCGGTAATCCACACCACTAGACTGCGCCGTTGTTGTCCCTGCAAAAGTGTGCGCGCCGCGCCCGAATGATCGGCCTCCGAAGCTTCGCCGCGAACTTGCGCGAGGCTTTCGACGATGGCGCGGAGATGTGCAGCGCCGCGGCCAACCGGAATATTCTGCTGCACGCTACGCCCGTAGGCCAGCAAACCAACCTTGTCGCCACATTGCGATGCCACCTGGGCCAGCGACAATGCCGCGTTCACTGCGTAGTCCAACTTCGACAGCCGCAGCTCGCTATTTTCCTCGCGCACTTCCGCACGGAGCAACCGGCCGGCGTCCAGAACGATCCACACCGTCTGGCTGCGCTCGATTTCAAAGACCCGCGTCGTGAGGCAGTGGCGGCGTGCGGTAGCCGTCCAGCAAATATCGCGCAAGTCGTCGCCTTGCCGGTAGTCACGCAGACTTTGAAACTCCCGCCCCTGGCCCTTTTGTCGGCGGCGCCGCTTTTCCATTTCCACTTGCTTGCTGCGAATTAAATACAAAGCATGTTTCTGGGCCTGCGCAATGTCAGGCAGCACGCGCACGGTTTGCGAAATTTCAGCGACGGCCCACTGCTCGGCGAATCCGAACCGCGTTTGATACCGCACGAACAGGCGGCCCATGCGCGCGTCCCCACGTTCGCGAGGCAAAATCCGATAGTTCACGCGCGCGGGAACTCTGGGAACAACGATCGATTCCAAGGCCGTTGGCATGTTGCGGAGCGAACCGGGAGTTTCGTCGACCAGCCCGCACCGAATGGTGGTACGCCCAAAATTCTCCACATTTATAAATATTTCCGAGGCCGTCGCCAGCGATGGTGCATGTTCCCATACTCGCGAAGCCTGAATATCGCGCGGCTTGGGAAGACGCAACAAATCAAACACGAAAGCCGCGAGCACCACAAAATCCCACACAAACAAACCGGCGATCATTCGCGGCGCCCACCAGGCTGGCACGATCCAAAGCAATCCCAACAACATCATCACCAGAAATCGCGGCCCGAATCCAAACGGCAATTTGCCGAATTTTTTCAGACGCGAAGTCGCCTCCGGCGGAGCCAGAGACCGGGGTTCGTTCATGACACGCAACTCATTTCAATACTCACTTCGGGACTTCGACGGCGCCGATAACCTGGCGAATGACTTGATCAGCGGTCAATCCTTCAAGATCGGCTTCCGGCTTGAGCAAAATCCGATGGCGTAGAACCGGCAGAGCCGCATTTTTCACATCGTCCGGCAACAAGTAATCGCGGCCGTCCATGCCTGCCAGTGCGCGAGCCACAAAGAAAAGACCAATTACCGCACGCGGACTCGCGCCCAGAGAAATAGCGGGCCAGTCGCGCGTCCGACGCGCCAGCGCCACAACATAACCGCGAAGCGCAGGCTCAACACGCACACTCCCAATTTCTTGCCGCGCCGCTGGAAGCAATGCCGGATCGAGCGGCACAAGGCTAATTTCATTCACGCGCCGAGAGTCAAAGCCCGATTCATATCGGGAGAGAATTTCGATCTCATCTTCCGCGGAAGGATACCCGACATGAATCTTCAGCAGGAATCGATCCAGTTGCGCCTCTGGCAGCGGGTAAGTCCCTTCAAACTCGATGGGATTCTGCGTGGCAAAGACGGTGAAGTTATCTGGAAGCGGATAACGCACTCCGTCAATAGTCACTTGCCGTTCTTCCATGGCTTCCAGCAGAGCAGCCTGTGTGCGAGGCGAAGTCCGGTTGATTTCATCGACCAACAGCAAATCCGTAAAAACCGGTCCCCGGTGCATGGAAAAAGTATTTTTGCTCAAGTCAAAAACATTGGTGCCGGTAACATCCGACGGCATCAAATCGGCTGTGCACTGCACGCGTTGAAATCCAAGACCGCAAATTCGCGCCAAAGATTTGACCGCGAGCGTTTTGGCTAATCCCGGCACACCTTCCATGACCGCGTGCCCGCCGCAGATAAGTACCAGCACCAGTTGATCGACCACTTCGCGTTGACCGATTATTATTTTGGATAATTCATCCCGGACATGTTTGGAAAGCGCGGAAAGATGTTCCACAGTTAGGTTTTCTCCTGAGAGAGTCGGGGGTGCACTTCAAGCTTCTGTGCGTGGCGCTCCAAATTTTGCACCAGATCGAGGGCTTCGCGAGACTTCAACGTGGCAACGCGACTGGCAACATCAGCGCGCCCCAGAACATTTTCGGCGCTGAAGCCCTTCCATCCGAGTCGTTGTTCTGCGGCCTGCGCAAGCTGCACATCGGGAGTATCGCTCGGCAACCCTAATTGTCGCGTCAACAGATAACGCAGTCTCGACTGCGAAACCGCAACTGCGGACGATCCCGCGCCGGCACGCTCGTACAAGCCGCCGAGGGTATCCACAAACTCCAGCGGCGACAACCGCGAGACCGTTGCTTGACGATAAACCGGCCCCCTGCGGCGCCCAAAAGTAAAAATCACCGCGGCCGCGACCAATCCAACTTGAACGAGCCCCCACGTTAGTGGCGTGTTACGTGTGTAACTCCACAAAGAACTGCGCTGGCCATGAAAATATTCATCCCAGTAAATTTGGTGAGAATTTTCCGGCGCCCAATTCAAGACGGAATTCAGAAAAAACGCAAGGTTATCGTCCTTGGTAATTCCTGAATTGACCAGCGGTGTCGGCCCGCACCACCAGAGTACGGCTCCATCATCAATTTGCCATGACACTACCGCGCGCGAATCCGCATCTCCGTACAACGCCAATTGTTCTTCGGTTGGTTCACTCCAGTACGCCTGCGGTTGAATGGTGATTCGCGGCGCGTTGCGGCTGATGGCGCTGGGAAAGTTCGGAGCGTAGGAGACCCACTCGGGATCTGGCGCTTTCCAGGAAACCGCTGCCTCCCGGAAGAAGTTGGCAATATTCGGGCCGGTAAAAAGCACATGCCCGCCGCTCTCTACAAAATTTGTCAGCGCCTCGCGTTCTTTTGCGGAAGGCGTTTGCGTCGGTCCCGCAAGGATCAGCAGTGTATTGCTGCCATCCTTTGGAAGTTCAGTCGGCGCCTCTTCCCAGCGGCGCACCGGATAGTGCAGCTGCGAAAGAAGCATGTAAGCGGCCTTCGCTCCGGCTGATTGTGTTGAGTATGTGGAAGGAACCGGTGAGGACATGCTTCCGTCCGGAGGCGATAAAGCTACGGAAGCGATGAGCATCACGATAAGCAAGCCTCCGCCGATCATCAGCAGCTTGCGATCCGGTCCTGCTATTCCAAGGAACATCCCAACGCCTCCAATTGGCGCAGACTGTCATCGAAGTCTTCCAGGCCAGCCAAGCGATTCGCGTACCAGATTCGTTCCAGCCGTGAAGTCAGCGCGGTGAGCGGCTTTTTATAATCCTGGGCTACAGGATCGTCCACTTCAGTTCCGCGAGGCCGGGTATCTATCAGGCGCAAATATTCGCGTGGCGTCTTGGTGCGGTCTCGGGGCAACGATCCGGTTTCTTCCAGTCGAGTAATTCCAGCCCAATACGCTGAATGGACAGCTTCGCGGAAATCTCCCCGCGCGGCGGCTTCCCGGGCGGCGTGAATCCATTCCTGCCACGTGCGGGTGGTAACCGTCGTGGAACTAGGCTGGAAGAAATTCATCGAGTCCCGTGCGCTGATGTAGCGGAAGATCCAAAGCGCGACAAAGCCCACTCCTGCGATCAGAACGGCCCAGAACAATACCTTCGCCCCAATCGGATGGCGCGACAGCCCAGAGAAGAGTTTTATCAGCATCTTCTGCAGCCACGCGCTAGCTCGCTCGCGAAGTAGCTCAAGGTACGTCGGCGGGCGCACTCCTTCAAATCCTCTGCCGGCCAGAATTTTATTCAACTGCGAGTGTGCGGCTGCCAAAGATTGCCCTTCGGCTCGTTGCCCAGATTGCACTTCCACTTGAAGGTGCTCAAGCCAGGTCTCCGCATTGTCGGTGGATTTTCCGTTCAACTGGTCGCGCAGCGGCTTTGTGGAAATCGCATAACTGTGTTCAGGAGTGGTGACATTCCATGACTGAGGCAACCCGTCGCGGAACTTCTTAATACCGCTTGGCGAGGGCTGCGTTTGAAGCTCGACTTCCAGCCTCTGTAGCTCTGACACAAAGGACGCAACATCGTAAATTTTTTCTGCCGGGTTTGGATTAGAACTAAGCGGAGCTTGCGTTGGAATTGCGATGCTGCTGAATGGCGAAGCGGCCAGAACAATGAGAACGGCAAATACGCGACGTTTCATTCGTGGCCGCTGGACCCAGGGTTCAAAGCACTCACGATAGTATCGATGGAAGTCCGCCGGTAGCCGGCAGAGCAGTTTCATTCGGATTCATCATCATTTGCAAGTCGAAGGCTTCCTTGCGAACCCGCAAATCATAATAAAACACCGTGCTGGCTATGGTAAAAATCGGAGTTACCAATATCGCCGCCAGCGAGCTTCCCACCTGCATCAAAATCGTCCACACCGTCATCATTGCGGGGTTTTTTGCCGAAAGCCCGACCGCCACCATAAACGGGAAAGCCAGCAAGAAGAATATTGCGTAAAAAATTGCAAAATACAGCAGATAGATCACGAAAGAGCGCCCGGCGTTGTCCTTCGTGAGCGCGAAGCTGCGCTCCAGCGATTCCCGCGGACCGAGATTTTCCAGCAGCGCTGCGGGAATGCAGGTAATGAGCCGGCAGGCCATGTACACACCAGGAATTATCAGGAAAATGAAAGCGACCATCACCACCAGGCCATTGAGTATCAACACGCCCAACAAACTCCCTGCCTGCCCGCGCATGCGCCGCAAGGAAGCTCCGATGGAGGTGCTGCGTCCAAGATAAAGATCGGAAATCGCATACACCGTGCCGCCCTGAGCGAAAAGGTAGGCGACACAGTACACGATAAATCCCACCAACCCTAAGAGGATCCCCAGACCGATTGTGGTGCCGGACATGACTCTTGGAGCTCCCGGCCGCCCGGTGAACAGTACCTGGCACAAATTAAATCCGAGTACCAGCAGTTGCGGCAGCGCCGTGATGCCGAAGAACAGCAGGAAATTTCGCCGGTACAGAGTGAAGGTGCGGTCAAGAATTTCGCCCAGCGACAAAGGCCGTAAATCCAGTTCTGGCATCAAACCTCCGAGAGGCACCCGAACCTGTTACTAGGACGGCACTTTATCAGGAATTTTCGCGAGCGCGAGCAATAATGCCGCCCGGGTTGCTGACTTTGCAAACACATTTTACAAACAAGACCAAACCAAACGAACGACAGCGTGGAATCGCGGTTGACTAGCCGCGATGGCTTCCTGTAAGTTAGTTAAGACTTGATAGAGGCGCGGAGGCCATGAGTAGCCGAGCCAGTTTTCCCGAGTAGCTTCGGGGGGCTCGCGCAAAAGGGGCAAGATTCTAATCTCCGCCGAAATCTTCACGAGAAGCTAACCTCGCGAAGTTTGGGGGGCATGGTTAATACCTGCCCACTGTCATCCGGTAACAGCGGATGGAGAGCTATTGAGGAGCGAAGAAACTCGCGCTGTATCCCTCGCGGTTTTTCCCTTCCTTTTCTCCATTCCTTGAAATACAAAAATGGACCTTTTCAAACTTACTCGTACGCTTATCGATATCGATTCCGTGACGCCGAACGAGTGTGCTGTCGGCACCTACCTCTTCGAGTATTTGAGCGATCTCGCTGATCGCCACGGCGGCCAGGTAGAGCGATTGGAAGTTGCGCCGCAGCGGTTCAATGTCTACGCAAGCTGGGGCGACCCGATCGTAACTCTTTCTACGCACATCGATACTGTCCCGCCGTTCGTTCCTTCGCGGGAAAACGGTGAGTACATCTGGGGCCGCGGCGCATGTGATGCGAAAGGAATCGTAGCGGCGATGATCGCCGCCGCGGTGCGATTACTGGATAACGGGGTCCGGAATTTCGCTCTGCTGTTTGTCGTTGGCGAAGAACGCGGCAGCGTCGGCGCCAAGGCCGCGGCCAAGTTCGGGCCGGGCTCTCAGTACTTGATCAATGGCGAGCCCACGGAAAACCGCCTGGCACTGGCCTCAAAGGGAGCCCTGCGCTTCGAGATTACCGCACGCGGTAAGCTGGCGCATTCCGCCTACCCAGAGTTGGGTCACTCCGCGATTTACGCTCTTCTCGATGTGCTGCAAGACATACGCCGCATTCCTTTGCCGTACGATCGTCTGCTCGGCGAAAGCACACTGAATATCGGCACGATCTGCGGAGGCCACGCACCGAACGTGGTCGCCGATGAAGCTCGCGCTGAAATCATGTTTCGTACCGTAGGAAATGTGTCACCGATTCGCGCCGCGCTTCCCGCCGCCGTCGCGGGCCGCGCCCAGATCCGTGAAGTCTCGCATATTCCCGCGTTGCGCTTAAGCAGCTTTGATGGGCTTCCGACCACCGTGGTGAGCTTTGCCACGGACATTCCCGTACTGGGCGATCACTGGGGGAAGCCGTTTCTCATCGGACCGGGTAGCATTCACGTTGCGCACACAGCGGAAGAGCACATCTCGAAGAAATCGTTAGTGGAAGCTGTAGAAATCTACGCCCACATGGTGATGCAACTCCTCGCGTCTCAGCAAGTCGCGCAGGCGGCAAGCTTATGAGCCTGGGTCTGGCTATCGTCGGGTACGGAAAGATGGGGCGCCTCATAGAGGAACTTGGGCCCGAATACGGTTTCGATGTGCGCGCAAAATTCGACAGTCAGAATAATCTGCGCGGCGCCGGACTTACGCGTGCGGCGCTTAATGGTGTCGACGTCGCAGTCGAATTCTCCACACCGTCCACCGCCGCCGAAAATATTCTCCAGCTCGCTACCGCCGGCGTGTGCGCCGCGGTAGGGACAACCGGCTGGACTGAGCATCTGCCAGCTGCGCGCCAAGCGGTAGCACAAAATGGAACTGGTCTGGTCTGGGCGCCCAATTTCTCCGTTGGCGTGAATTTATTTATTCAGGCCGTGGCGCAGACAGCGGCTCTGTTTGCAAAGCAGCAGGAATACGAAGCCTGGGGCTGGGAAATTCATCACAGCGCCAAAAAAGATGCGCCATCCGGAACGCTGCGTAAATTGGCGGAAGAAATGTTTGCCAGCGGTTACGAGCGTTCCGTAAACCTCAGTGCCAACCGCGCGGGAGCACATCCCGGCACGCATGAGATCGGCTTCGATTCTCTGGCGGACACCATTACGTTGCGCCATACGGCGCGCAGCCGTGAAGGTTTTGCTCGTGGAGCGCTTCGCGCGGCACGCTGGGTGGCGGGCAAAAAAGGTTGGTTCGAATTTCGGGAGATTCTCGGCGAATTAGCAAACTAATGTCGGAAGTCTCAGAGGGAGCAACAAATGTTTACCGAGCACATGTTCACTGGATGTGGCACAGCAATGGTTACGCCGTTTCGGCACGATGGTGCGCTTGACGAAGCCACCTTAATTCGTTTGATTCAGCGGCAAATTGACGCGGGCATCGATTTTCTGGTGCCCTGCGGCACGACCGGCGAGAGTCCCACGCTCTCGCGCGAAGAACATCTTCGCGTCGTGGAACTCACTGTCGATGTTGCCAAGGGAACGGTCCCGGTGCTCGCGGGCGCCGGAGGCTACAACACTGCCGAAGTGATCGCTCTTGCGAGGGAACTCGCGAGCATCGGCGTCGACGGCATTCTTTCTGTTACGCCCTACTACAACAAGCCAACCCAGGAAGGTCTCTATCAACACTATCGCGCGATCGCCAGCGCCACAACCCTGCCAATCATTCTTTACAGCGTGGCGGGCCGTACCGGCGTGAACATTGAACCGCCAACCGTGAAACGTCTCGCCGGGTTCGAGAACATCGTTGGCATCAAGGAAGCATCGGGAAGCATGTCACAGATGGCCGCGATACTTAACACCGTGCCGGAAGACTTCATCGTTCTTTCCGGAGATGACGCGATCGCTCTGCCGCTTATCGCTCTTGGCGGCCGTGGGGTTATCTCAGTAGTCTCCAATGAAATTCCCGAAGAGATGACAGACCTCATCACGTTGTGCCTCAACAATGATTTCGCGGGAGCGCGCGAGATTCAACGGCGCTATCAATCACTGATGGAAGTAAATTTTGTGGAGAGCAATCCGATTCCGGTAAAGACTGCCATGGCAGAAATGGGGTTGCTCGAACCAATATGGCGCCTCCCGCTCGTACCACCCAAAGCGGAAAACCAGGAACGCATTCGCAGTGTACTGACATCGCTAGGGCTGGTGGAAAGAGTTCATGCAGCCGTCGCAAATTGAAGACCTGTTCGACAATCCACCGGCCCAATATACCGACGATCATTTCAGGATATTTCGCGAATTCAAGGAGGCGCTAAATCGGGGGCAGGTTCGTGCCGCGCAGCCCGATAGCAACGCGCAGAGCGGTTGGCGGACTAATACCTGGGTAAAGAAGGGAATTCTGCTGGGCTTTCGCATGGGAGTCATCGTCGATATGTCCATCGATGCTGCCCGCCAGCCGTTCATAGACAAGTCAACTTATCCAGTTCGCGCCCTGACACCCGACGACGGAGTGCGCATCGTGCCGGGTGGTTCTAGCATTCGCGACGGCAGCTACATTGGTCGCGGCGTGGTCTGCATGCCGCCCATGTTCGTCAACGTAGGAGCCTACGTCGGCGAAGGAACCATGATCGATTCTCATGCGCTGGTCGGCAGCTGCGCGCAGATTGGGCGCAACTGTCACCTTTCCGCGGGTGTTCAGATCGGTGGCATGCTGGAGCCGGTCGGCGGGCTGCCCGTGATCGTTGAGAACGAAGTGATGATCGGAGGAAATTGCGGCGTATACGAAGGTACGATTATTAAACGACGCGCCGTGCTGGGCACGGGCACGCTGTTGAATCGATCTACGCCCGTCTATGACCTGGTGAAATCCCTCGTGTATTCCGCGGGTCCTGATGGTCCACTCATCATTCCGGAAAACGCCGTCGTTGTGCCAGGGTCCCGGCCAATTTCGAAAGGCCCCGGTAAAGATTGGGGACTCTCTCTCTACACTGCGGTCATCGTCAAATACCGGGATGCCACAACCGACGGGCGCGTTGAGCTCGAGGATCTCTTGCGGTAACAGTGAGGGCAACACAGGAAACGAAGCGGAACCGCGACAAGCCCCGCATAGCAATGACTAGAATCGCGTATTCCCCTGAATGACTACAACCTACCTCATAAATGCTTTTTCAGGAGCCGGCTACTTCCTGAGGACTTCCGGATTGCCCGTCGATCGCCATGGTCCCTTTCAACCGCAACCTAATAGGCGGTTTCCGACTAACTAGGTAGGTCCCATTCGACCCCACGCTTTTTGGATTGGTCCACCATCCACCAGCGCCCAAAATCGGCGTGTCTGGGGGTTGACAACCCGGGCGCATCGGGTCTATGGTCTGAGTTAGTTAAATAACTAACTCCTCCGAGCCGGAGAATATGCGAACGGCACAACCAGATAAGCGAACCCGGTTGATTGAGACTGCGACGAACCTGGCGTATGCACGCGGTTTCCGAGAGACGAGTCTGGCGGACATCGCCGAGGCGGCTCGCGTGCCGGTAGGCAATGTCTACTACTACTTCAAAACCAAGGAAGAACTCGCCGAAGCCGTGGTGGAGCGGCGCCTGGAGGAGTTTCGCGCAGCGCGGGCGGAGTGGGACCGATTGAGTTCCCCGAAGGAGCGGCTGTTAGCCTTCGTGGGTAGCATCCAAGCGAACCGGGAGCAACTTGCGCGTGGAGGATGTCCACTTGGCGGCCTGTGCTCCGAGTTGCTCAAGGAGGGCGGTGCTCTCGCGAAGAAGTCCGCAACGCTCTTCACTGAGCCCATCGGCTGGCTTGAGAAGCAGTTCCGGGCCGCCGGCTACGAAAAGGACTCACGTGAACTTGCAATGCATCTCTTCTCCGCCTTTCAGGGGATCGCTGCCGTGGCGCATGGCACGAATGAGCGGGAGATGGTGGTGATGGAGGCAAAGAG
>DATMOS010000002.1:0-49549 GCA_035568155.1 Verrucomicrobiia bacterium
TTGAACTACTACGTCTGGTTACTGCGGTTTCTTGGTAGCCGGACGTCGAGCTGCCGGTTTCTTAGCGCCTTCCTTCGGCAGATCCTCTTCCTTCACCTTGGCCTTATCGAAGTGCAACATGAAAGCGGGATCAGGATCAAACGAGACCAGCGTGCCGGTAAAGTGCACCGCCCCGTTCTTTTCCAGTTTCGCTGCATCAGGCTGCCCAACGACTTTCACGTCCATGTTAGGTGTGCTGGCCGATTCAAATTCGGCCTCGCTGGTTACGAACGCAACTTTCAGCTGTACGGAATCGGTCCCCGCCGTAACCTCGATGACTTTGCCGGGCACTTCTGGGAATTCCAGTCCGCAAGCCGCTAGCCAAGTGACCTTAGCTTTGTCCCCGCCAGCTTTGAGATCTTCGACAACCGACCTCATGGTCATGTCTTTGCGCGCCGCCGTAAGGTCGTCCGCGCTTGGTAACTTGTAGCTCTCGGGACGGTCCGGCGAGCTGCTCGCCAACTGCAGTAATTCGTTCAGCTCTGCATCGGTAAGATTGTCGCAAGCCGCCTGTTGATAATTTACGATCAACTTGCGCAAATAATCTTTCACCTTGTCGGATTGCGCCTTGGTCGCGCCTTTCGCAGTAACCGCTCGAGCAATGGACCAGAACGCGTCCATCTGCTTCGGAGGGGTCATGGCCATATAAGCCAAGCCGAGGCGATAGCTGGTGATGGCGTCATCCGGATTTAGTGCCAGCACCCCCTTGTAATGCTCCACGGCGGCATTGAAATCCTTCAGAGCCATCGCGGCCTGCGCTGCCGTTGCATGGAAATAAATTTGTATTTGTTTTTTCTGAGCCGCAAACGCGTCCTCGCTCATGGAGTCAGGCTTTTTAACTTCGTCCAGAGCTTTCAATCCAGCGGCCGCTGCGGCAAGCGCGCTCTTTGCCAACGCCGGATCCTTGGCTGCGGTATTAGCGTTCGCCGGATCAGCGACCATCGCGTTGTAAGCGAAAGCGCGCGCATACAGCGCCTGGTAACGCGCCCCCGCATCCACCTTATCGCCCAACGCCACCACTTTGTCAGCGTACTCGATTACCTTTGGATAATTTTTCAGCTGGCTATAAGCCTGGTAATACAGTGGGTAGATATAAATCAGCAACGCAGAATTCGGATACTTGGCTACAAAATCGTCCAGCGCCTTCACTTGCGAGGTCGGATTTTTGTCCGCCGCGGCAGCCTGGTAGGAGTTGTACTCCGCCATGGTGTACTGCGGTTTGGCGCCCGCCGCATCTTGCCCCGCGGGCGGGGCTTGCGTCGCCTGGGCCATTGTGCCAACCGCCGCACCAAGATTTATACTCAGCGCCGCGATCATCGCGAGGCCTACTATCTTTTGTGTTCCATTCATTCCGATCTCTCCTCGCTCAAACTACAACCTTTGGGACTCTATTCCCGTTCACCCGGGTTAGTGCTACCCGGAATTTCTGCTATCGTTCGGAAAACTCTGGGATTATAGGGAAGACGCAGGGCCTCCGCAAGTCGTTACGTGCCTGAAAAATAATCTACTGAGATTTTGAATTCCCGTCCTGCGTTATCATTTCGTGATTCGTCAGGCGACCGGATGTCGGCCTCCAATGTTAAGATGAGTTTCGCATAAAAACCGTGGCCCGCGAGAGAAAGAATTTGGATGCCTCTAACACATAACTTAGGTGCTCAAACCGCTGACGAAAAACCCCTTAGGGCCGCCGTCGCCCTGGTGACCGGCGGCAGCCGCGGAATTGGCCGCGCCATCGCGGCGCGTCTGGCGTCGTTGGGAGCTGCCGTGGCTGTTTGCGGCCGCGATGCTAAGGCGTTAAATGACGTGGGAGCTGAGCTAGCCGGACTAGGAGGTCGCGTATTTTCCCACATTGTGGATGTAACTCGTGCCGCCGATGTGGCAGCTCTGGTGGCAAAAACCGAATCCGCTCTCGGTTCTATTACCATCCTCGTAAACAACGCCGGTATCGGCGTTTTTGGCCCCGCACACGAAAAATCTGAAGAAGATTGGGACCGCGTACTGAATACCAATTTAAAAAGCGTGTTCCTGGTCTCCAAAGCGGTCGCGCCTGGGATGATCAGCCTCAAGCGCGGCGATATTATCAACATTAGTTCCCTGGCCGGCGTGAACGCCTTTAAGGGTGGTGGACTGTATTGCGCTTCAAAATGGGGCCTTCAGGGCCTCTCGGCGTGCATGGCCGAAGATTTGCGAGGTTACGGCATTCGCGTCAGCGCGATTTGTCCCGGTAGCGTAGCGACAGAATTTTCCGGCACCAGCCCAAAAGACCCCGCCAAAGTTTTGTCACCGGATGACGTGGCTCACGCGGTGGAAACCATCGTGACCCAAAGCCCGAAAAGCTTCATAAGCCAGCTGCAGATTCGGCCCTTAAGCAAACCCTGATCGCGTCCATCGCAGCGCCAGGCGATCTTTTCGTCCATGCGGTTCGAACGCCTCTCAGTTTTGATTTTAGGTTTGACAACTGTCGTTATAACGACTATAGTGCCTCGTGAGTTCCTCGTCGCATAAAAGCTCCGACGCCCAAATGGAGGCCGGCTTGTTTGTGGCCTTCATGCAAATCGCCGATGCGTTCGGAGCTCAAGCCGAACAAATAATCAAGACCGCCGGCCTGACCGCGGCGCAATACAACGTCTTGCGTATTCTTCGCGGCGCTGGTCCCGCTGGACTGGCCTGCCGCGAAATCGGTGAACGCATGATCTCTCGCGACCCGGACATTACCCGCCTGCTGGACCGCATGGAAAAGCGCAATCTCATCACCAGAAAACGCCAGAGCGATGACCGCCGCGTGGTGAAAACTTTTATAACGCCGCACGGCCTCGAACTTCTTAAAATTCTTGATCGCCCGGTTAGCGCCTTGCACAAGCGGCAATTCCAGGACATCGCGCCGGCTAAATTAAAAACTCTCGCAACTGTGTTGGCAGAGATTCGCTCGCTGCAAGCTGGCCGAGAGGCCGATTGCGACTCGCGTAGCGGTGCACTCAATACATCGAAGCAAAGTGATTCAAAGTAAATACGAGCCATCTAAAAGGAGAACATCGGTGAAGAATCTCTCAATGAGAATCATTTCCATCGCGGGAATTGCCGTCGTGGTGCTACTCAATTGCGTTCCAGGCTTTGCGGCCACCACTGAATGGAAAATCGATCCGCAACACAGTTCCGCGCAATTTTCTGTGCGCCATCTGGCCATCTCCACCGTTCGCGGCGCCTTCAGTAAAGTCACCGGCACGGTATCGCTGGATGATCAGGACATCACCAAGTCCGCCGTAAACGTCACGATTGACGTATCCACGGTCGACACTCGCGAACCGGCCCGCGACAAGGATCTCCGCAGTGATCATTTCTTCGACGTCGATCACTTCCCCGCCATGACCTTCAAATCCACACGGGTCGAGCAGGTTTCCCCAGGCAAACTCAAAGTAACCGGCGATCTCACCATCCGCGGCAACACCAAACAAGTTGTCTTGGACGTCGACGGACCAACCGCTCCCGTAAAAGACCCTTGGGGCAATCAGCGCGCGGCCGTGAACGCCACCACCAGGATCAACCGTCAGGACTTCGGCGTGAAATGGAACGCCACCATGGACAATGGCGGCGTGGTGGTCGGCGACGACGTAAACATCACCATTGACAGCGAGATGATCAAGCAAGTCACGAAATAGATTATTCCGTTGCGGGAGTCACAGCGATTGAAGGCGGCCTATCAGCAGACGTACTCTAACGACAAATTTACCATTACCAGACCGAAAGGAGAAAATTATGAGCATCAAAGTTCAAGTGATTTTCTACAGCATGTACGGCCACATTTACAAAATGGCGCAGGCGGTTGTCGAGGGCGCGAAGCAGGTCTCGGGGGCGGAAGTTTCGCTGTACCAGGTCGCGGAACTCATCCCTGATGACATCCTGGAAAAATATGGTGCCAAGGCTGCCAAAGCCAGTTTTGCGAACGTACCAATAGCTTCGGTCGACAAGCTCGCTGAAGCCGACGCAATTATCTTCGGCACTCCGACGCGCTTTGGCAACATGGCCGCGCAAATGCGCAATTTCCTCGACCAGACCGGCGCGTTGTGGGGCAAGGGCGCGTTGGTCGGAAAAGTCGGCAGCGTCTTCGCTTCAACTGGTACCCAGCATGGCGGCCAGGAAACCACCATCACGAGTTTTCATTCCACGCTTCTGCACCACGGTATGGTGATCGTCGGGGTGCCATATACAGAATCAGGGCTGACGTACATGGACGACGTCACTGGTGGGACTCCTTACGGCGCCACCACTTTGGCCGGAGCCGACGGTAAGCGCCAGCCGAGCGAAAATGAATTGAAGATCGCGCGCTACCAAGGTAAGCACGTAGCCGAAATCGCTACCAAGCTGGCTCGCTAGATTTTTCCTCTGAGGCCACCGGAGCTCTGAATAGCGAAAGGAATCGTTATGCACAAGAGGGCCCCCACGGATTTTCCAGTACACGATTTCATCTCCGAGCGCTGGAGCCCGCGGGCCTTCGGTGACAAGCCAGTTGCTCCCGATGTGCTGGCCAGTCTCTTTGAGGCTGCGCGCTGGGCCCCCTCCAGTAGTAACGAACAACCTTGGGCATATATCGTCGCCACTAAAGACGATCCAGAAAATTTTGCCAAGTTAGTCGGCGTGCTGGTGCCGGGCAACGTAACTTGGGCGCAACATGCCCCGGTCTTGGCCCTCGCGGTTGCCCAGCTGTCATTCGCGAAGAGTGGAACGCCAAATCGCAACGCACTGTACGATGTCGGTGCCGCCAGCGCGTGGCTCACCGTCGAAGCCACTTCCCGCGGAATATTCGTCCATCAAATGGCCGGCTTTGACCACCAGAAAGCGCGGGACGTTTTCGGAATACCCGCAGGCTGGGAGCCGATTGCCGCAATTGCGATCGGTTACCCGGGCGATCCGGAGTCTTTGCCACAACCCTTGCGCGATCGCGAAGCCGCGCCACGCACTCGCAAACCGATCTCCGCGTTTGTGATGTCCGGAAGCTGGGAAAAAAAAGCGCCGTTCCTGCCCTGAAATTTAGGGTAAATTTGACCGCACCAAATGAACAGTACACTCGAATTCCTGGTCCGGCACGGATACGCACTTCTGCTCGGCTGGGTATTTGTTGAGCAGATCGGCCTTCCTGTCCCTTCTGTTCCGTTGCTTCTCGCCGCGGGCGCGTTGGCAGGCGCAGGCCGCATGAACATTATCGCCGCGCTCCTCGTCACCATGTTCGCTGCCCTTTGCGCGGATTCCCTGTGGTACGAGCTTGGCAGAATCAAAGGCATTGCGATCCTCCAGTTGCTCTGCAAAATTTCACTGGAACCGGACTCTTGCGTGAGACGTACCGAAGGCGTTTTTTCTCGCCAGGGCGCCCGCTCACTCATCTTCGCAAAGTTTCTTCCAGGGGTCGGCGCCGTGGCGCCGCCGCTCGCAGGCGTTTTTCACATGCGCGTGGCGCGTTTCATGATGTTCGATTTAATGGGCACGCTGCTGTGGGCCGGCACATTTTTGGGCGCAGGGTTTATATTCAGCGGCCAAATCGAACAAATCACAGCACATCTCGCTTATTTCGGCCGCCACCTGGGCATGGTGCTGTTTACGGCTTTCGCCTTGTATATCGCCTACAAATTCGTCGCGCGCCAAAGATTCCTCCGCCAGCTGCGCATCGCGCGCATCAGCGTCGGCGAATTAAAAGAAAAAATCGATGCAGGTGAGGAAATCGTCATCGTTGACCTACGCCATTCCATGGATTTCGAAGCCGACCCACAAACCATTCCGGGCGCATTTCGCATGGATGCCGGAGAACTGGAGGAGAAGAACGACCGCCTGCCTCGCGACCGGGACGTCATTCTTTATTGCACTTGACCAAACGAAGCCACCAGCGCCCGTGTGGCGCTGCTCTTACGCAAGCAAGGGATCAGGCGCATCAGGCCGCTGCAAGGCGGCCTCGCAGCGTGGCGCGAAAAAGGCTTTCCGCTGGAAGGCACAGCTCCAACTGTAAAACTCGTCCCCATCGAGCCCATGCTTAAATAGATTTGTGGAGTTTCTGACTTGCTCCCATTTTGCCCTTACGGAAAAGGCTACAGCCGCGGTAATACAATCCCGCCCTGCGATTGATACTTTCCCTTTTTATCTTTATAGCTGATCTCGCAATCTTCATCAGACTCAAAAAAAATCACCTGACAAAGCCCTTCATTTCCATAAATCTTTGCCGGTAAGGGCGTGGTGTTACTGATCTCCAGGGTTACAAATCCTTCCCATTCGGGCTCAAAAGGCGTCACATTTACAATAATTCCGCACCGCGCATACGTAGATTTCCCTAAACAAATGGTCAACACATTTCTCGGAATCCGAAAATATTCAATCGAACGCGCCAGCGCAAACGAATTAGGCGGAATGATGCACACGTCCCCTTTGTAATCCACCAGCGAGCGCGAATCGAAATTCTTGGGATCGACAATCGTGGAATTCACATTCGTAAAAATGCGAAACTCGTCGGCAACCCTGATGTCATACCCGTACGACGACACCCCGTAGCTGATGACTCCTTCCCGCACTTGCCGGTCCGTAAAGGGCTCAATCATTTTGTGCTCCAGCGCCATGCGCCGGATCCAGCTGTCTGGCTTAACGGACATTCACTTCCTCCTGGAAAAGTTCAAGATAAAAAATCTTGCCATGTCATTCTAAAAATTAGCAGCTTGCCGCAAAGGAAAGTCAGTGTAGTGTACGCCCTCACATCTTGACAACCTGCGCCACACCCTCTAGCATCTGCCCACGCTCCCGGGAGGTTCCTTTTGATTAAGTTGGACATCGTTAACGCCGTGGTGACCAAGACCAACATCAGCCGCACCAAGGCCGAGCAGGCTGTTGAGACCGTGTTCGAATCTCTCAAGACCGCCTTGGGCCGCGGCCAGCGCATCGAATTGCGACGCTTCGGCGTCTTTAGCGTGAAGCCCCGCAAGACCGGTATTGGCCGCAATCCGCGCACTGGTGAAGAAGTGAGCATCCCTCCAGGAAAAGCCGTGCGCTTCAAACCCGGCAAGGAATTGCAGGGCCTGGAAGGCACCAAGCCTGCTGAATCAACTTAATCAGATCACTTTCGATCTGACGCTTTAGCCTCTCTGAGTTTCTAAGCCAAACAGAGCCGCCAATATCACTGAACCGCTTAATCCTGGCCTTCCGTCATTGGTCGTGCGCTGTTTCGTAGATACTTCGCCAGAATCAAATATATAACCGCGGCATACACCAACCACTGAAATACCGGAACAAGAAACATGTCGCCTATCAGCTCCCCGTAACCTGGACGTACCACACCGATCCACGACTGCATCACACCCAAACTTGGTTGCTGCGTTAGTCGTATCGCTTCCCACAGCCATAAATTCGACGGCCCATTTTGCGAAGCCGCCAATGCGCCCGGCAGATACCATAAATAAAGCCTTACCAGGAGCGCCTCCACCACCAGCCCGATGCCAAGAGCCGCAAACAAGGTTCGCCAATGAATTCTTGCCGCCAATTTCATTCCGTTTTTCACTACAGTGCCGTCACCACACGCAACAAACAACTACATCAAGATTAAATCGCACAGCACAACCAAATTCAGACTGACTGGCGCGCCCTCCGCATCTGTGCTGTACTGTTATTTCACCGTTTTCAAGGTTCGCCATATCATTCGTGGCCACTCGATTCCCAGAAGGCACCGCTCAACCAGTTCCCGTCAACATAGATTGGCGTACCATTCCGCCGGTAAGCCGTTATTACTCCGTCACTCCACCTCGCCCTTCGCGCAAAAGCCTGGCACTGGCGGGACTCCTGTTCCTGTTGACCTTATGCACCTGCCTCGTGGCAGGCGCGCAATTTGCGGTGGCCTTCGCGCACAATGAATCGGTCTCCGTGGACGAATTTGTACGAGATTTTAAACTCCTCTATCAGCACCCGGCAGCACTGCTCAGCGGCTTGCCCTTCGCCGCCACACTGCTCACCATCCTGCTAGCTCACGAACTTGGCCATTTTTTCGCCTGCCGGCACCATCACATTCGAACCAGCTATCCGTTCTTCGTTCCAGCTCCCACACTCATCGGAACTTTTGGCGCATTCATTCTGCTGCGCTCCCCCATCCGCAATACTCGCGCTCTTTTTGATGTTGGAGCTTCCGGACCTTTCGTGGGATTTTTATTTGCTGTTCCGGCATTAGTCTATGGGGTGATGAACGCCAGAATCGTTCCGGGTCTGGCCGACCCCGCCAATTCCGACATAGTGTTTGGCGTTCCTTTAATCCTCCAAATCCTTGCCAGGATTTTTCACCCCAACATTTCCGTGGATTTTCTTTTGTTACATCCGGTGGGACGCGCCGCGTGGGTCGGTCTCTTCGCGACCTCGCTGAATCTTCTCCCTGCGGGGCAACTCGACGGCGGCCACATCCTTCGCTCTCTCAGTGCGCGCACTCATCGCCTGATCTCCACATTCCTGCCCGCACTGCTGCTCTTCCTCGGCTTCTTCCGTCACTGGACCGGCTGGTACATTTGGGCTGCGCTGCTTTTCGGGCTTCGCTTTCTCCGCACCGCCCCCATCTACGACGACACCCCTCTCGACCCCGATCGCCGCTTCGCCGCTTTTCTCGCGCTGCTGATATTTTTACTGTGTTTTATGCCCGCTCCCATCATCAACCTCTGAGGAAACTTTAGCTATCATTTGTAGCCATCTCTACAATGGACTCCGGTTATCATGCTTGGTCACTTCCTTTACCGGGGTATAAATTCCATCGCCGATGCCGCCGCTCATCCGCACACTGCGCCTCACTGATCTTTTATTTCTGTTCATCGGCTCCGTAATCGGCTCGGGAATTTTTCTCACTCCCAGCCTGATCCTGCAACAACTCGACGGTTCAGTCGGATTGTCCCTGCTGGTGTGGTTCGTTGGCGGCATCCTTTCGCTCCTCGGCGCACTTACTTACGCAGAGCTCGCCGCCTCCAATCCAGAAGCCGGCGGTTTGTACTGCTACATTCGCGATGGTTTCGGCCGGATCTCTGCGTTTCTTTATGGCTGGAGCTTGTTCCTGATAATCGCCAGCGGCACCATCGCCGCGCTGGCGCGCGCGTTCACCCGCTACCTCGCAGAAATAATTCCGCTCTCATCGATCACCAGCACGATCGTCGGCGTAGCCATGATCGCGGTGGTCACCGCGGTAAATATCTGGGGCACGCGCAAGAGTTCCGACCTGCAAAACTGGACCACTCTGACAAAGGTAGGCATGGTAGTCATCCTTAGCGCCGTGCTGCTGTCCATGGGCCACCATGCCGCCGACCTACCCCGGGCGCTTGGCACTTCACAACATGGATTTTCCCTGCTATCCAATTTTGGTCTCGCGATGATTGCCGTGCTGTGGGCCTATGAGGGATGGCAATTCGGCACCTACAGCGCTGGAGAAGTTTTAAAGCCCCAGCAAAGTTTTCCCAAGGCTTTCCTGATGGGCTCCCTATTTTTGATGGCTCTTTACCTGATCGCAGTAATCGCGTACCTCGTCGCGCTCGGTCCGGAGGCCGCTACCGTAAGCGATGCCATCGCGGCAAGTGCCGTGGGCGTCGTGCTGGGGCCGTGGGCAGGAAAAATCGTAGCGATCGCCATTCTGATCTCCACCTTTAGCGCCACCAACAGCGTGATCCTTACCGCGCCGCGCGTTTTTTACGCTATGGCCAACGATAATCTTTTCTTCAAAAAACTTGCCGAGGTTCATCCGCGATTTCAAACGCCGGCCTGGGCGATCATTGCGCTCGGCGTCTGGTCCGCCATTCTTTCCTGTGCCGGAAAATTCGCCGAGCTGGCTTCTGGCGCAATTTTTATTGGGTGGGTCTTCTACGGACTTGGAGCCGCGGCAATTTTCCCCATCCGCCGCGCCTCAAAAGGTTTGCCAATTCCCTACCGCGTTCCCGGTTATCCATGGACGCCGCTAATCTTCGTAATTGCCGCCACGGCGATCGTCTGGAATGCCGTTTTTCTGGCCTTCATCGATCCAAGCCAGTTTCGCTATTTGGCTGTAGCTATCGTGATCTTTTTGCTTGGGCTCCCGGCCTATTATTTCTGGCACAAAGAACAAACTCCCGCCTAGTCTGCCTCGTCACATCAGACTCAATGGATCCATATCTACGATCACGGCCGTGTCCGGAATCTCGTTGGTCTCGCAATGATCGAGTGCCCCGGTCAGTAGTTTGGTCAGTACCGATCGCTTTGGCGATTTCAGCAGAAATTGAAACCGGTATTCCTTTTTCAGCCGCGCCAACGGCGCCGTCGCAGGACCCAGAATCCGCACATTTTTACCATTGTGCGGCGAAAAATATTCCGAAAGTTGCCGCGACCAGCGAATCGCCTTCTCCAGATTGGTGTCGCGCACAATTACGTTAGCCAGCAAAGTAAACGGCGGATATCCCATGGTTCTGCGAAAATTTGTTTCACGCTCATAAAACGCTAGATAATCCTGTTTTACCGCATCCTGAATCGCGTAGTGCTCCGGATAATATGTTTGAATCAGCACCCGGCCATGAAGTTCCCCTCGCCCAGCACGCCCGGCAACCTGCGTCAACAATTGAAAGGTGCGCTCCGCTGCGCGAAAATCCGGCATGCTCAGTAATCCGTCCGCGGAAATCACTCCGACGAGCGTCACACGCTGAAAATCGTGTCCCTTCGCCAGCATCTGCGTCCCGACCAGAATATCCAATGCTCCATCTGCAAACGCTCCTAATGTTTCCTGATATTGGCGCTTGGTGCGCGTCGTGTCGCGATCCAGCCGTGCGATGCGCGCAGTAGGAAATTCCTTGCGCAGCCGTTCTTCCAGATGCTCCGAACCCTCTCCAAAAAAATAAACATATTTGGAATCGCACTTTGGGCAATTTTTTGGCGTCTGCGCCGCGAACCCGCAGTAGTGGCACTCCAGACGATTTCTGTTCTTGTGATACGTCATGGAAATGCTGCAATTCGCGCATTGCACCGAAGCTCCGCAACTGCGGCACAACACCGACCAGGAATAACCGCGCCGGTTAATCAGCACCAGCGCTTGCGTGCCGTTCGCCAGGCATTCTTGAATGCCGGCTAGCAGCTTCGCGGAAATCGAGCCGGCTTGATGCGTCTGTTGAAACTCTTCACGCAAATCGACGACCTCCACTTTCGCCAGCGCGCGATTTTCAACACGCGAACCCAGCGTCAACAACTCGTATTTCCCAGTTGTAGCGTGGTGATAGCTTTCCAGCGAAGGTGTCGCCGACCCCAGTAGCGCCAGCGCATTTTCCATTTTTGCTCGCACAATAGCCACATCCCGACCGTGATAGCGCGGCGTTTCTTCCTGCTTGTAGCTGTTCTCCTGCTCCTCATCCACGATGACCAGCCCCAGCCGCTCCAGTGGCGCAAACACCGCTGACCTGGTCCCCACCACCACGCGCGCTTCGCCGTTTCGTACTCGCCACCATTCACGCGCGCGCTCCACATCGGTCAGCGCGGAGTGCAGCACGGCCACTCCTTCGAATCGCGCGCCAAACCACGCGCGGCATTGCCGCCCCATCCACAACGTCAACGCAATCTCCGGCACCAGCACTAGCGCGGTTTTTTGCCGCGCCAGCGTTTCTTGTATCGCCCGCAAATACACTTCTGTCTTTCCGCTGCCAGTCACCCCGTACAACAACTGCACACCAAATTCGCCCAATTCGAATCGGGCGCGAATGCGCTTCAGCGCCATATCCTGCTCAGCGTTCAACTCGTGAGCAGGCGGCGCATATCCCACATCAAAAGGATCCTCCGCCGGATCAATCGGCTCCTCCCAGCTGTAGAGCAAGCCGCAGGCAAGCATACGCTCGACCCCGGCACGCGAAAGATCAGCCAATTTCAATGCTTGCGGCAGCGGCAACGGCCCGCGTTCCGCTTCCAGTAATTCTCGTACTCGCGCAGTTTGTGCCTGAAATTTCTGCAGCGCCTTTCCTTGCAACGGCCGGACAGGCTTTTCTCTCGCCGCATCTGCGCTGCTTTCGCGCTTTCCAGGCTCCTCCGTCCGCCAGGCAAGAATTGTCTGTGTCTTCTGCTTTCTCGCCAGCAGACTATCGCGAATCTCCACCAAACCGCGCCGCGCAAGACGTTGCAACGCCGTGCTACTCAATCCGGACTTCTCAAGCGCGCTCGCGGGCAGAACTCCATTTTTCGCGATCAATCTAGAAAGCAGCGCGATTTCCTCCGCTGCAAATTCGTCGCCAAGCGTGGGCGACGTCGAATCAACGCGCTCTCGCCCGGCCGCGGTAATCGTAATTTGCTGCTGCGTTCGCAATTCCGTTGCCGGAGGCAGCATCGCGCGAAAAACTTCTCCGACCGGGGCCAGGTAATAACCGGCGATCCAATGCCCCAGTTCAATCAATGACGGAGTCAAAGCCGGAATTACATCCAGCACCCTGGTGATCTCGCGAATTTTTGCTTTGGCCGGCGCGCGCTCCGGTAGATCCACCACAACTCCTACCAGAGACTTTTGTCGAAAAGGAACGAGTACCCGCGTCCCGGGCTGCACCGCTGCACGCAGCTGTTCCGGCACCTCGTAGGTAAACGTCGTACGCAGCGGCACAGCCAGCGCCACATTACAAAATGTCCGGTTCATATGTCGGCGTGTAGTTTAACAGGCGGTGAGATTTGTAAAGGGAACCGCGTTCTACAAACTGATCAAAAAAATCCCCAAGAAAATGGTGACAATCCCGGCCCACTGCCATTTCGCAACATGTTCTTTCAAAAAAATCGAAGCCAGCCCCACAGTCACAGCGCCATAAAGCGATCCGAGGACGCTCACGATGGCCACTTGTTCCATTTGCATTCCACGATTACTCAACACAAACGCGCTGGTGTCGAGCAAGCCCATGGCCCACACATACCATCGAACCGGCCCGCGCGGCAGGCCCACTGACTGTTTCGCTGCCAGCAAAATCAAAGCGGTCAGAAACACAGACGTCAAACGAATCATCCACACCGCCTGCGGCGCGCCCACTCGCGGTATGACCCGAATCCCCAGCAACCAGAACAGCAGTCCAAATCCACACGCGGAACATAGCGCCCACACTACTCCCTTTCCCTTCCGCGCATTTCCCTCCACGTCATCCTTGTGTGGCTCTTGCTCACCGCGCGCCACCAACACCACCCCCAGCATGGTGCAAATTATTCCCGCTCCTCGCGCGACACGCAGATGCTCACCCGTAAGCAGCGACAAAATCACCGTCAACGCCGGGTAGCTGGCGGAAAGCGGCGCCACCACCGAGAGTTTCCCGACCTCAAACGAGCGATAAAGCGTCAGCGTCGAAACCGCGTTAATGCATCCAGCCAATACTCCCCAGGCCCACGGCTGCCATCCCGAGCCGTCATGCAGATGCCCCCAACCGCCCAGCCACGGCAGACAAATACTCAGCAACACCAGCCCGGTGGCCTGCATATAAAACATGGTCCGAAGTGTGCCGATACGGTGGGTTGCAAAACGCGCAAGAAAATCCGAGCCGCCCCAAGTCACGGCGGTAAGCAGGCCCAGCAGAATTCCCATGTAGTTAGTTTCTCATCGCCGGGCGCGTAGCAGGTTGCCGGTATGAATTTTTGTGAAAAGGTTTTATTTCAACGATCAAGCTTGCGTTTGAGCAGACTTCTTCTTCACTTCGAGTCCCAACTCGGCCATCACCTTTTGCAAATCTTTCCACACTTCACTTTTCGCCGCTGGGTTACGCAGCAGATAAGCAGGGTGATAGGTGGCCATCAACTTTCTTCCGCGAAACTCCAGCCACTGCCCGCGAAACTGCGATATCCCACGGGTGGTCTCCAGGATGGTCTGCGCCGCGATGCTGCCCAGACAAACGATCACTTTGGGAGCCACAAGGTCAATTTGTCGAAACAAAAATGGTGAGCATGCCGCCACTTCATCTTTTTCAGGCGCGCGATTCTCCGGCGGCCGGCACTTCACCACGTTGCATATGTACACATCGCTGCGCCGCAACCCCATGGCCTCGATCATTTGCGTGAGCAGTTTCCCGGCGCGCCCCACGAACGGCAGCCCTTGCAAATCTTCGTCGCGTCCGGGGCCTTCCCCGATGAAAAGCAATTTGGCCTGCGGGTGCCCATCGCCAAAAACAATTTTAGTGCGACCCTTGTGCAGTTTGCATCGTATGCAGTCGCCGATGTCTTCGCGAATGGTCTGAAGAGTGCCTTCATCGATCTTTGGTATCGCGGTTACGAACGGCTGCGGTATGGGTGATTCATTCATAGTTTGAGCGTTTTCATAAATCATGTTGACTGCGGTCTGGGACACGACTTGTTCTAATGGAGGCTCCAGACCAGCAGGAGCGATTCGGTCGCGGAAAAATTCCCGAATGCCAATGTCCTGGTAATATCGCAGCCGCAAAGAAAGTCTTTCTTGAAGGTTTTCGGGAAGTCGATCGGTCATAAGGGAATTAAACCACCGACAGACGTTTGGCAGGTTTGCTTCGCAACGCACCGCGCAGCCGAACAATTTCATCCAGCACGCGCTGCGCTACTTCGGCCTTGCTCATCTTCGGCAACGCCACGTCGCGTCCGTCCCGATAGTACAACGAAACCACATTCGTATCATGGTCGAACCCCGCGCCCTCCGCAGTAACATCGTTGGCCACGAGCAGATCCAGATTCTTTGCAGCTAATTTCTTGTGTGCATTTTGTGCCACGTCAGCGGTCTCAGCCGCAAACCCAACGATAAACTTGTCACCCTTCGCGCTGGCCATCTCCTGCAAAATATCCACGGTTGGTTCCAGCTGCAAAGTTAAACTCGCGTCGCTCTTCTTGATTTTTTCCGCATGCTTTTCCACCGGCCGATAATCCGCCACTGCAGCGGCAAAAATCCCAATCGAACAGCCTGCAAAATCCTTCGTCACCGCAGCGCGCATCTCCTCGGCGGTTCGCACGTCCACACGGCGAACACCCGTCGGCGTTTCCAGCGCCGTTGGTCCGCTAACCAAAATCACCTTCGCGCCCCGCCGCGCCGCGGCTTCAGCCATCGCATAACCCATCTTCCCCGAAGAGCGGTTCGTCAAATAACGCACCGGGTCCAGGTCTTCACAGGTCGGCCCCGCGGTAACCAACACCGTCTCGCCGGCCAAATCCTTATTCGCATGTAAAGTCGCGCGCACCGCCGCCAAAATGTCTGCGTGCCCCGCGAGCCTTCCAGCTCCCACAATGCCGCAAGCCAAATAACCTTCATCCGGCTGCACAACATTCACGCCGCGCTCTCGCAGCGTCGAAACATTTTCTTGCGTTGCCGGGTGATTCCACATATTCACGTTCATCGCCGGGGCGACCACCACCGGTGCAGTCGACGCCAGATACAAAGTGCTCAGAAAATCATCCGCAATTCCGCGCGCGAATTTAGCAATGATGTCCGCAGTCGCAGGAGCAACAAGCAGCAAATCGGTACGCTGCGCCACCGCGATGTGCTCGATGGCGCTTTCCAGATTCGCTTCATTTTCAACATTGCCAAACAGGTCGGTGATTACTTTTTGTCCGGTCAGAGCCGCGAAAGTCAGCGGCGTAATAAATTCCCGCGCGCCCCGGGTCATCACCACTTCCAGGGTAAATCCGTCTTGTTGCAACAGGCGCACCAACTCCGCGGCTTTGTAAGCCGCGACTCCCCCGGTCACACCCATCGTGATTCGCATGGTGTCCCTCGCAGCGCCGCGTTACTTACGGCGCTTGTTGCCGTCCTTATCCTCGTCGATCGAATCGGGCTCCACGAAATCGTACTCGAGCAAACTATGATCGAGCTCTTCCACTGCGATTCGCGTCGCTTTTTGTGTTCTTGGATTTTCCACCAGCGGTGGTGCGCCGGCCATGATCTGCCTCGCACGCCGAGCCGCCAGCACCACATACGCAAACTGGCTCTCCGGAGCTTTTGTCAGTACCGTCATCTCAGTCATTCCCCCCCAAACGATGCCAGAAGTTTTTCTACCAGGCCCTGACGCCGCGCTTTGGTACAACGCAGCGCCGTTACAATTGCTTGCACTTCGCGTCCCGCACGTTCCACATCTTCATTTACGACGCAATAATCGTAATATTTTCCAAATTCCGAGATTTCATCGCGGGCTTTCTGCAATCGCCGCGCAATGTCCTCGTCCGAATTCTGCCCTCGCGACCACAGCCGCCTTTCTAACTCTTGCCGTGAAGGCGGCAAAATAAAAATCGCCACCGACTCCGGCAATTGCCGCTTCACCTGCGAAGCGCCCTGGACATCGATCTCCAGGACCAGGTCTAGTCCTAACTTTTGCGATTCCTCAAGCCACTTCTTCGGAGTGCCATACGAGTGCCTGCCAAACACTCGCGCATATTCGAGGAACTCGCCGCGAGCGATCATCGCTTCGAATTCAGCGTCCGTCACGAAATCATAGCACTTCCCACTCGACTCGGTCGCGCGACGCCCCCTGGTAGTACATGACACTGACGGCATCGTTCCCGGCATTTCCAATATTTTTTGCACCAGCGTCGATTTCCCCGAACCCGACGGCCCGGACACGATGATCACTAACGGCGCAATCTTTGCCTCGCCGGTCATTCGATGTTCTGAACCTGCTCTCGCAATTTTTCTATGTCTGACTTAATCTCCAGCGCCAGCCCCGTAATTGCCAGCGCCTCCGCGTCCACTCCCGGGGTCTTCGACAATAGCGTGTTGGCTTCGCGATTCATCTCCTGCAAAAGAAAATCGAGTTTCTTTCCCATTTCGCCGGCTCCACGCAACAGTCCCGCGAATTGCGCCACATGACTTCGCAATCTTTCCAGCTCTTCGCTGATATCGCTGCGTTCCGCAAGCAAAGCGGCTTCCTGCGCGAGTCGCGCGGGCTCCAGGGAAACTCCGTTCAACAATTCCGCGAGCCGCGCCTCCAGCCGTCGCGCAAACGCAGGCCGCAGCGTTTCCGCCAGCACGCGAACCTCATCCGCTTCTTCTTCGATCTTGGTGAGTCGCTTGTTGAGTTCCGCGATCAGGTGGGCGCCTTCCGCTCGGCGCATGTCATCGAGTTTCGAAAGCGCTTCCCCGAGGCACTCCTCGAGCGCTCGCCCAAGTTTTTCCTGACTCTCTTCCGATTGCGGCGTGGCGATACCTAATCCCGAAATCACGCCCGGCAGTCGCAGCAGCGCCACCACATCGACATCCGCGGCTGCACGAGTTTCCTGTCGCAACGCTTCCGCCGCGCGCATATAAGCTCTTACCAATTCTTGATTCACCTGAATCGTCGCGGCCGTGCGGGGCTCTGCAGTGACTTGCAGTTCCACGTGACCGCGATGGATGCGTTCTCGCACCATCTGCCGCAACCGCGGCTCGTAAAGTTCCAGCCCCTCCGCCAGTCTCATTTTCAAATCGAGAAAACGATGATTGACGCTTTTGATGCTGACCCGCAATGCCAGATCGGTGGATTCCGCGCGCGCTTGCGCGTATCCGGTCATTGACAGGCATTCGGGTTTTCTGATCGCAGCTGGAGTTTGGCTCATAGAAGTTGTGACTTGACGTTTGTCTCGGATGACAACCTTGCTGGCGCCAGCATGTCATCGTCCGCGAATTGAATATCGTGCAGCCGCGCGTACGTTCCGCTCTTGGCCATCAACTCCGTATGCGTGCCGCTTTCCCGAATTTGTCCGTCTTCCAGCACCATAATTTTATTGGCTCGTCGTATCGTCGCCAATCGGTGGGCAATCACAAATGTCGTCCGTCCCACCATCAGGTTCGCCAGTGCTTTCTGCACGAACATTTCGGATTCAGCGTCCAGCTCGGAAGTAGCTTCGTCGAGAATCAAAATCGGCGAATCTTTCAGGATGGCCCGTGCAATAGCAATGCGCTGCCTTTGCCCTCCGCTCAATCTGGTTCCTCGTTCGCCGACCAGCGTGTTATAGCCCAGCGGCAGCTCGGTGATGAAATCATGCGCCAGCGCGGCTCGCGCGGCCGCCAGCACTCGCTCTTCAGCCACGCCGGTTAGCCCGTAACAAATGTTGTTCCACACCGTATCGTAAAAAAGAATATTTTCCTGGGCTACCATGGCGATCTGGTCTCGCAGTGAGCGAATGGTCACTTCGCGAGTATCCGTCCCATCGATTCTTATCGTGCCCGCGGTTACTTCATAAAAGCGCGGCAGTAAATTTACCAGCGTGGTTTTCCCCGCCCCGCTCGAGCCTACCAACGCAATCACGTCGCCTTTTCGTGCTTGCAGCGTCACGTTTTGCAAAACCATCGTTGAGCCCAGGCTGTAGCTGAAACTAACGTGCTCAAATTCAATTTCACGCGCGAACGCTGGCAGAATCTGAGCGCCCGGCTGTTCGATATTTTCCGGTTCGAGATCAAGGTAGGCAAACACTTGAGTGCTGGCGCCTTGCGCTGCCTGAAATTGCTGGTACACATTACCCATGCGCTTCAGCGGCATATAAGCGTTGAACATCGCATAAATAAACGTAAAAAACTGTCCGGTGGTCATCACGTGATGCTGGATCGCGCCGCGGGCGTACAGCAGTAACAATGGAATAACAATCGCCCCCAGCAAATCCATCAGCGGAGAAGTAATGACTCCAGCGCGCACCCATCTCATGTTTTCGCGCAACAACCGCTTCGAAGCTTCGCGGAACTTGCGAATTTCAAACGGTTCCATCCCAAACGCTTTTACAACCCGGTTGCCGCTCACCGTTTCCTGCAAAATCTGGCTTAAGTCTCCCAACCGCGACTGGCTGCTTTCCGCCGATCTCCGAATTTTCCGTCCGAATTTATTTACCGGCAGGATCACCAGCGGCAAAAGGAGGGCGGCTCCAAACGCCATCTTCCAATTCACCACCAGCAGCACCCCGACAAACACCAGGAACGTAAATCCCTTTTGAAACAAGTCCGCCAGATATTCACTGAGTGCGATTCGCGTGCGTTCGACATCATTGATCACTGTCGAGTGCAGGCGCCCCGTGGAGTTGTGCTGAAAAAAACCCATGGGTTGCCGGATCAATCGCGCATACACCTGGTTGCGCAAATCGGTTACCGCGGCCTGACCCACATACTGGATTTCCGTAGTCCCTAAATATTCCGCAACGGCCTTTGAGAAATACAGGAGCAACAAAGCAAACGCGAACACCGTCCAAACGTTGTGAATCCTCGGTGGAAAGAAGTCGTTAAGATAGATCGTTCGCCCCGACCACGGCAACTTCACCAACGCCAACAGCGAGCCCACAGCAGCAGGATTCAGCACCCGGTCTACCGCTGGAGCTACCATCAGCGCCACGCCGCCCTCAGCCAGCGCCACGAATGCGAGCAGCAATATCCCCGCGGTTAGCCGCAACGAGTACGGTCGCACGTACGCCAACAGCCGCTTTAATTGTGGTGAGAACAACGATGCCACGCTTCAGGCTCCCCGAACGACTCTCTTGGTACGCTATTCGCCGCTAGAGGGGTGTGTCAAGTTACCGCCCTCTCTGCCAGCGATCGCTCCGACCGCAAATAAAGTCCTTATCCGAGTTTTATTTCTCAATATCCCGGTGCACGACTTTCGCCGTAGTCCCGCGCTTTTCCAGATATTTTTTCACCGCTTCAGACATCATCACCGACCGGTGCCTTCCCCCGGTGCAGCCAAAAGCGATCGTCAAATAACTTTTGCCTTCTCGCGCATAGTTAGGAATCAAATACGACAGCAGTCCTTCAACACGCCGCAAAAACTCCCCGGTCTGAGGAAAGGAGCGAATATATCGGCGCACCTTGGGGTCTTTCCCGGTAAATTCACGCAACCGCGGAACGAAGTGCGGATTAGGCAGAAATCTCACATCAAACACCAGGTCCGCGTCAGTCGGCACCCCGTAGCGATATCCAAAGCTCACCACCGAAACCATTAAAGGCCGCTTGTCGGGATTTTTGAAACGCTCCGTAACGAATTGCCGCAGCTCATGCACATTGAACTGCGTCGTGTCGATCACCACGTCCGCGAGCTTTCGGATCGGCGCCATCAATTCGCGCTCGCGGCGCAGACTCTCACGCACCGAATAATTCTTGCCCAGCGGGTGCGGTCGCCGCGTTTCGCTATAGCGTCGCATTAGCGCATCATCCTGCGCCTCGATGAACACCAGAGAAATGGGATGATCCTTGCGCAAATGTTTGAGCAAGGGAGGTAGCTTCTGCAGTTGTAGCCCCTCGCGCGCATCAATCATCAAAGCCGCGCGCGCAAAGTCGCCATCCCCTGCGCCATGCAGCTCCGCAAAAATGGGCATCAGCTCGACAGGAAGATTGTCGACGCAGTAAAAACCCATGTCTTCGAAGGATTTTAGTACCGTGCTTTTTCCGGAGCCGGAAAGTCCGGTGAGAACGACGAGGTGTCGGGCGTCATGTCTCGTCGGCGGCCGTTTCACTGGGGCGCGCGCCTTAACTCTTCACTCGGCGCTGGTGCGTGCTGGGAATTCTCATATCTTCGCGGTATTTCGCCACCGTGCGGCGCGTAACATGGATGCCCGCGTCATCCAGCTTCTTCGCGATTTGTTCATCCGTCAGCGGCTTCGTGCCATCTTCTTCTTCGATCATCTTTTTTACTACGCGCTTCAGGGTCAGCAACGACATCGCGCCGCCCTCCGGCCCGTTCACCGATTCGCTGAAAAATGACCGCAGCTCCAGCACGCCTTGCGGAGTGTGCGCGTACTTACTCGCTACCGCCCTGCTGACGGTGGAAGGATGCACGCCAACTTCTTCCGCCACTTCTTTAATCATCATGGGCTTCAGCGCGTCCTGCCCGTGATCCAGAAATTCCCCCTGCCGCGCAATGATCGACTGGCACACCCGCAAAATGGTGTGCTTCCGCTGCTCAATATTCTTCATTAGCTGAATCGCCGCCGTAAACCGCTCTTTGACATAATTTCTCACATCGCGGTCTGAAGCATCTTTAACCAGCAATCGCCGGTATGTAGGGCTCAAGCGCAGCTGCGGCATGTCATCTTCATTCAAAAACGCAACCCATTGATCGTCGACTTTGCGAAAATATACGTCAGGCTCAACCAACCGCGGCTCGGTTTTGTTGTAGCGCAATCCCGGTCGCGGATCGAGCTTGCGAATAACATCCAGAGAACGCTTCACCACCTCCAACGGCCGGTTCAAAGCGCGCGCCACTTCCTTCAATTGATTCCCTTGCACCTGTTTCAAGTGATCGGAAACAATTTGCTGCGCCAAAGTATTTGTCGGATCAAACGCCTTGATTTGCAGTAACAAACATTCTCGCAAATCCCGCGCGCCCACCCCAATGGGATCAAAATCCTGCACCACCGCCAACGCATCGTCCAAATCGTCCTGAGAATATTTCCCGCCTTGCAGCAACTCTTCAACGGACGCCGTCAAATAGCCATTCTCGTCCAGATTTCCGATGATACTTTCCGCCAGTTCCTGCACCGTCTCCGAGCAAATCGTCACGCTAAGCTGCCAGGCGAGGTGTTCGCTCAAACCGGTCGGCGAAGATAGAAATTTTTCAAACGAGGGCCGCTCGGAGACTTCCCGCTCCTGCGATTTCCCGCCGTCGCCACCGGTATCCAGATACTGGTTAAAGAAGCTCCCGACGTCGAACTCATCAAACGGATTGGCTTCCGGCTTTTCCGGAACCTTTTCCGTTTCCGCTTTCAGGAAATTTTCGTCGCTGTAATTATCGGTTTGGGTGGGTTCTTCGCTTAACTCTTCAAGGACCGGATTAGCGATCATCTCCTGGTTGATCATCTCGCGCAGTTCCAGCCGGTTCAGCGCCAGCACGCTGACCATCTGCACCAAACCGGGCGTCAAAATCTGCTTCTGCGACACCCTGAGGTTTAGTTTTAGTCCTTGCCACGCCATTCCGTTTCAATCCTCTGTTTCTGGCCCGCTAGTTCAATCGAAAATGATCGCCCAGATAAACCCGTCGAACTTCGGCATCGTTGCTCAAGGTCTCGGGTGTACCCTGCGCCATTATTTTCCCATGATTCACGATATACGCGCGATCCGTTACGTTCAGTGTTTCCCTCACGTTATGATCGGTAATCAAAATACCGATCCCCGACCGGCTAAGATCGCGAATCGTTTCCTGCAGATCTTTCACTGTGAGCGGATCGATTCCGGAGAAAGGCTCATCCAGCAAAATAAACGAAGGCGATAGCGTCAACGATCGCGCGATTTCAAGCCGCCGCCGCTCTCCCCCGGAAAGCACATACGCCTTGCTGCTGCGCACCGTCTCCAGGCCCATCTGTACGATCAATTCCTCAAGGCGATCGCGCTGTTGCTCGGGCGTAAGGGGCAGCGTCTCGAGCACCGCCAGAAGATTTTCTTCACTGGTGAGTTGCCGAAAAACGGAGGGTTCCTGAGGTAGATAGCTAATTCCGCTGCGGGCCCGCAAATACATTGGTAAATCTGTAATCTCTTCGCCGTTTAATAACACACGCCCGGAATCGGGCCGCGTCAGCCCTACCATTATATAAAATGTTGTGGTTTTTCCGGCACCATTGGGGCCGAGCAGCCCCACAACTTCGCCTTGGCCGATCTCCAGCTCCACATCGTCGACGACCTTGCGGCCGCGGTACGTCTTACTTAACTCCACAGCCTGGAGATTCAGCATACCTCGTCATTTCTGGACTTGATGTTTCGTCAATGTTCGCGAGCCTTTTTCTGAATCGACGATGATCGTATCATCCGCTAAAAAGAAGGTCAATTGACGCCCCGTGGTGGTGCCTTGCGTTCCGTCAAAGAGCGTCGGGTTCCCGCCGCTCATCACAAATTTTCCGTCCGCCGCCGTGTACTCCGCGCGCTCCGCGGTAGCCTTGCGCGTCTGCTCATCCACAACAACTGTGCCAGTCCCCACCGCGCGGCTGATTTGCTGCGCGCCGGTAGCACCATTTGGACTCTTCTCCGCGCTGCCTGCCGCATTGGCGCGGGTAAAGTACAAATCAAGCAAATCGCTGCGCATCCGCTGCACATCCGATTGCACCACCACATTTCCCTCCAGGTGCGCGCGATTTTCCAAATCCATATACGTGAACGTGTCTGAAGCGATGTGCCACAGACTCGTTTTCTTCGAGGGCTTGTTCGTTGCAGCTACGCCAATGGTGTCATGCCCAGCCGCCTGAGGAAAGACCGAGCGAACCTTGCCCGTGCCATTCAGTTGCCTGCTCTTCTGCAGTAGCTCTATGGAATCGGCCTCCAACACGGAATCACCCTGCCAAAGTCGCGCATGCCCACTGTAAAGTGCGCGCCCGCTCTTGGCATTCGCCTGCATTTTCTCGGCAGTGATGTTCGCGGGCCCGTTGGAAAATTGCGGTGTCGTCCCGGAAGACTGCGGTGTCGTGCCTGAGACTTGCGAAGTCGAACCGCGCACCGGAAGCGTTCGCGAGCGCACCCCGCCCTCGGCGCGAATATCGCCACTAGTCTGCATAAAAATAATGTTGGCCGCGCGGGTTTCCGTCGAAGCATCCCGCACCAGGGCCTGTCCGCTCAGGGTGGTGATCTGGCTGGCCCTCCCTGCTACCGCATGATCTGCCTGTCCGCTTCGCTCTCCTTCTCTGAACTTCACATTTTCGTTCAGCTCGATTTGCGACCAACCGCCGTTGGCAAGCAAATGCGTCACACCGCGCTTTGCGGTGGTGATTTGCGACGGAGCGCCGGGCATGTCTCGCTGCGCCTGCACATTTCCGTTCGCCGCCAACTGCGTTGCTTTGCCACCAATAAAATCGAGCACAAATTTGTCAGTACTTAACTTTGTCCGAGTCGCTTTATCTTTGCCGGTATCCACACCATCAGCCACCTGCCCGGCTGCCTGCGCATCCGTCCATTGAATCGTGCCCGGCGCCAGTGTTTCTGCCCTCTTTGGCTGGCTAGGCTTATCGTCGCTCCCCTTGGTAAATTCCATGCGTCCCTTATCGGTTTCCAATATTCGGATCTGCCCGGTCTTGGCGCTTGTTTTAAGCCTTACACCGCCGTCCATACTTATTAATTTCGGTTGGCTGATTTCCGGCCACAGTTCCACGGAAGAATTCGCGGCCGTGAATTCCTCATCTTCCGCGCCACTTTTCCGGGAACCTTCCACTTTGCCAGAGGCATCAAGTTTCTGGAGCCCTCCGTCCTGATCGAACCACGCCGTTAAAACATTCGCGCTCAAGTCCATGGGTCCGGAGTCCGCTGATGACACCGCGTGTGGTCTGTTGCCGTGCCCACCAGCCGTCGCGACAAGCTTTCGCGCGCGAAAATCCTCATCCAGATTCAACGTCATCTCCCCCGCATCCAGCTGCGCAGTTTGCGTTTGAGCATGCGCCGGCCCATCCAAATGTAGCAATCGTGTATCGCGATCGAAGTCCAGGCTCGCGCCGGTTACGTGCACCTCCTGCCCTGCCGTGCCCACCGGCCCGCCACTTTGAACCAGAGTCATCTTCACATCGCGCAGCAATTTCATCGTTCCCAGTTGGGAGTTATATTCCACTCCCCTGGCCTCGCCACTTCCCTCTGGAAATGTAAAGGTGACGCGTTCACCCGTATGCGCGGCGCCGCTAGCCTGATCGAACGTGACGTTGCGCGTCTCAACATGTCCCGCGTGGCCCGTTGTTTCGTTAGCGCCGCGTTTCTTTGCCAACTCCGCCTCTGCGGCCGTTTGCAGGTCGATCTGCACTGCGCCACTGCAACTGATCGCGCCATTGCTTTTGGCATATTGGCAACTGTGCGTGCGAATAATGTCGTGCCGGTCGCCCTGCTGCCCAAAAATGGTGATCTTTACTTCTTCCAGCAGGCTGGCTTCCTGGTTGCGGAACTCCGTGGATTTGGAGGCTTCCACGGTAAAAATCTTACGGTCGCCGTCTACCTTGGAAAATGTTAGGCCGTTGGATTGCCGCTCCACGTTCAGCGGCGCAGCAGGAGGCGCTCCTCTTTTTTGTATTCGCGCCACCAACTTGTGCTGCAGATACACGGCGACGGTGGCGAGCGCCAGCAATAGCGCCAGGGTGGCAGACCAGCGCGCATAACGCGACGCTTCGCTTCGTTTCATATCATCAAGTTAAACAAACTTTTCAGGGTGTGTATACGACGCGGAATTGCCGTGGAACTCGCTGCAAATCCGGAAATTGCTATTGCTCAGCGAATTTTGTTTTCGCCACGGTATCGGGCAAAACTCCTACATTGGCTGCCGCCACGCTGTCGCGATTGGTATTTTTCACCAGGTACATGGCTTCATCGGCCAGATGCAGCAGCCCTTCTTTTGATCTGGAGTCCACTGGATAGGAAGCCACCCCCAGACTCGTTGTCACCTTAATATTCAAACCTTCGGATTCCAGCCACTTACTTTCGCGGATCATCTTGTGCAACCGCCGCGCGACATTCAACGCACTCTCTTTGGAGGTCTGCGGTAACAGCAGTACAAATTCATCTCCCCCATAACGAAACGCAAAATCAATTAACCGGCATTTATTCTTCAGCGCGTTCCCGATTTCCGCCAGCAGCCGAGACCCTACCAGGTGTCCATGCGTATCGTTCACCTGCTTGAAGTGATCCAGGTCGATGAACACCAGCGAAAATTCGTAGTTATACCGTTGCGAGCGGTAAATCTCCGTATCCAGAATAAAACCCATGTGCCGCGCGTTATATAATGTCGTGCAGTCATCGGTAATGGTCAGCTCGTGAATCCGCTTTACGTGCCGCGCGTTTTCCAGCGCGATCGCGGCAAAGTCCGCCAGCGCTTCCAACAGTTTCAAATCCCGGTTGTCGAACCCATCGGGCCCCATGCAATTGATCAGTTCGATCACTCCCAGGCAGGTGTCGCGAAACTTTACCGGCACGGCCACAATAGATTGCGTTTCCGTCTTGGTCTTCTCGTCCACCTGACCAAAGAATCGCGTGTCTTTCGCGGTGTCGGGCACCACCACGGTCTCACCGTTCTGCGCCACCCAGCCGGCAATTCCCTGCCCAATTTTGATACGCACATCTTTCAACGACGGCGATGCTTTGCCCACCACCAACTCGAAATACAATTCCTGCTTGGCCTCGTCCAGCAGCAGCAGTGACCAGTTGTCCGGGCGCAAAAATTCGTCGATCTTCTCCATGATGGTGCGGAGAACCTGATCGAGCTGCAACGACGACGTCAGCGCCTTCCCTAACTCCTGGAAGATCGCGACTTCCCCGGCTTCGCGCTGTTCATATGAAACAGACGCGTTGCGGCGCCGTTCGATGGCTGGAAACTGCTTCACTTCCTCCACGCGTTTTGAACCTTGATCCTTTATAGGTATAGCTATCCATGCTCATCGACGTCCCCGGCTATTCCAGAGACAGTTCTACGCCGAAAAAGCGACTTCTTGCCAGTATAGGCGTCTCACAAAAAGCCCCGCAACACTCTCGTGGGACAGGCGTCACCATTTCGCCATCCTCTACCGAGTGCGAAACAGCCAACACCTCCGGTCAAATACCTTCATGAAGAGTCGCCTTAGCGGCTCATGGACGGTGACAACAGGTTGGTTATCGCTGCGCTTCAGTAGTTTGTGCCCCGAAACTCCTCCGACGTGAATCTCGCCCTGATGGCCAAGGCATACGATCCCTCCGCCAAGCGAGAAAGGGCTCAAGGCCATTTTATATTCAGTGCGTAAATTTCCTGCGTGCCGATATCACGGGTAAACACTATTGAGCCGTCTGGCGCCACACCAATCTGCGTACCGCCTTCGACTGCATCCACGACACGGCGAAGACCCTTCAAACTCGTAATCGGTTCGACCTTTCCTTCCGACAAACGCACACGTTTCGCCTGCGGCTCCGCTCCTCCAGTCGTGAAATAGAGATATTTACCGTCGGAAGAAACGGCCCAGTTCACGAAGTTGCCCGAAAGCAGTTCTGACCATTTCTGCGACTTGAAGTCAAAATACAGAAATTTTGTGAATCCGTCGCCCTCTGCTATAAGCCCATCTTGTCCAACCCACATGCCACCACCCTTGCCCTCCGAATAAGGGACCACCCTGATCTCCTTGCTGCGTAGGTCGAAAGTCTGCAAATAACTCTGGTGTCTCTCTGCCGCCGGGCGATCGTATCCATAATAAGAGGTAAACAGTAGAAGGTTTCCGTCAGGCGACCAATTTGCGGCGTCGGAATGTTCCGCGATCTTTTGTGGCGTCCCTCCGTCTGCGCCCACCACATAGACCTCGTATTGAGCGCTGGTGAAAGCCACTTTGTTACCGTCTGGAGCAATGAAGGGGTCCTGCACCTTCATCGGAGGATATGTGAGTTGCGTACGCTCCGTTCCGTCGGTGCGGCTACGCCACAATGTATGGTCCGGATAAGAAGTGTAAGCCACCCATTCCCCATCCCTGGAAAACGTAGCAGCGATCGCGGAAATACCCCCCAGGAAAGGGAGAAATTGTTGCGACTGAACATCGTAGTGAACTAGTTCGCCACGCCGCTTCGTGCCGATAGCAAAGATTTGCTTTCCATCACGGCTCATTCCCGCGCCGGAATACTCGAGCGGTCCGGCAGTAAGTCGAATCGGCGTTCTTACCCGGCGTAAAAATCCCGTTTGCATAGGAAGCGCCCAAAGATCGGAGCCTTGCCGATGCGCAGTCCCATACACCAGATACCTTCCATCAGGACTCCACCGGCCGCAGCACGGTCGGCCATCCTTGTCCGAGCTTAGGATAGTCCAGAGACCTGCACCGTCTGATCCGATTTCAACCAGCGTCGAGGAAGCCCATCCTCGCGTATATAGAGTGGCCGTCACGTTCTTCCCATCGGCGGAGGCACTGGGGTCTTGAATATAGCCATCCATTGAGGCCAGCATCCGGGGATTCGATCCGTCTTTCTCGGCTGCATATAAATCTCTGTAGTTAACGAACAGAATTCGACCGTCGGGAAGGAACGCCTCATCACTTCCGGCAATGGTCCCGAGACGGCGCGGTTCTCCGGCCGGAACGGGAATCAACCATAAGGGGTAAAGGCCGTCTTCATATCCGCCAGCCGAAACTAGTAACGACGAGTTATCCGGTGCAATCCCGGCAATCCAGGGACTCGGCACCCGTGTATCCACCAGCGAAGTTCTTCCTCCTGAGGTCGAGACTTGCGCGATCTTCCAGCTCCCGTTCGGTCCTTCGTTGAAATAGACTCGCGATCCATCGCTAACCAGTTGGCCTGTCTTCGGTTCGCCGTCATCCGTAAGTTGCGTAACCGACTCCACAACTGGCACCGTGGGTGCCATCCTCAACCAGGCAATCGCGCCTGCAACAAGCGCCGCAAAAAACACTGCCGCAGCCACCCATTTCCATGTCCCCGACGACGCCGCAGCGCGCCCGACAGCAACTTGTTCAACCGCAGTACGCCCAGAAGCAGCCGACGCAGCCTGAGTGAAGTCCGACAGCGCCTCCAGCGCGAACGCCAGATCCGATGCCGACTGAAATCGCCTCTCTGGCTTTTTCTCAAGGCACCGCTGGACGATTCGCAATAGTCCCGGTGAAAGGCCTTCGGTACTCGGCAAGATTGCCGGCGGATCCTCGTGCAGAATGGCCGTCATCGTCTCCGCCGACGTTGGCTTCTTAAATGCTCTCTGGCGCGTCACCAATTCGTACAGGATCGCCCCAAATGCAAAAATATCCGCGCGATGGTCAACTGTTTCGCCGCGCACCTGCTCCGGCGCCATGTAACCTGCCGTACCCATCACCTGTCCCGGCGTGGTTTGATCGTGCGCCGTCATCGTGTCGCTGTCTTCAGGGAGTATCAACTTCGCCAGACCAAAATCGAGAATTTTCGCCCGCGCGTCCCTGGTGATAAAAATATTTTCTGGTTTCAGATCGCGGTGCACGATTCCTTTGTGGTGTGCTGCCGCTAATCCGTGTGCGACCTGCACCCCGTAATCAATAGCTTTGCGCGTGGGCAACGCACCGTGCGTCAATTCCTGACGCAGTGTGTCGCCTTCCAGCAACTCCGAAACGAGATACGTCGTGCCTTCGAAATTACCGAGTTGGTAGACCGCTAGAATATTTGGATGGTTGAGGGCCGCAGCGGCCTGCGCTTCTTGCTGGAATCGCCGCATGCGTTCAGGATCTTGCGAAACAAATTGAGGCAAAACTTTGATGGCAACGTCGCGTTTTAAAACTGGGTCACGAGCGCGGTATACCTCTCCCATCCCGCCCTCGCCCAACAGGCTAAGAACCTCGTAGCCATCCAGTTTCGTGCCTGCCGCCAACGCCATAGACACGCGGATTATACCTCTGCTTCGGTTGTACCCTCAGCAGTCGAACCACAAGTGTTCGCGAACAATTACCAGCACGCTTTGGTTGTGAGCTTAATAAGGCGGAAGGAAATGATATTTACTGGGGATATTTCGCGAAATCAAACTACCACGCCATCGTCAGCGTGGACGCCCGTCTCGCCCCATACTGTTCGCAAATCCTGCGATAAGTCTTGGCCAGGCCATTAGCAAGCGGTGTATTCGGCTCCCAGTTCAAATAACGTTTACACTGACAACATGCATAGCCCTTTATTATTTTCGATAAATCCCATCCCACCCATGTTGCAGGCAAGGTTACAGATATCTGAGGCGCCCTCGGCAGCCGCCTCGCAATTTTCTTTTAAGTTCAAGTCGAGCGAAAGATTCTCAACATCCGGGAAGCACGGGTACCACTCGTTCAAAGGTTTGATGTCCACAGCACGGAGGTTGTTGCCATTTTCCCTGCGCAGTTCCGCCACGAGCGCGCCTCCAATGAAGCCGCCAGCCCGGTAACTACGATTTTGTGACTTGCGCCCACTGTTTCCTTTCCAATCGTCGCACTGCTCTCGCACACTTCTTAGAACTCCAACACCCGCCTTAGCAGGATCAGCGCGCCCCGACTGGCGCGGTTCCGCGCCGCACTCAGCACCCTCGCGACAGGTTTCTGCCACGTGTGGTGAATGACCAATCCATCGCGTTCTTGCTCCAATACCCGTATATCCTCGTATAGGTCCGTATCGAGGCTGTTTTTCAATTCCGCCAGCTCTTTTGAAGCCTGCTCATTGTTGTATCCTCTCTTTTTCAAGTGCCCCGCTGTAAAGCGGTAATCCCGCACTACTTTAAATCCGGAGCGCCGGGCCACCGCGCTTACCAGATATTCGATTCCCCATCCAAGTCGATTCACGCGCGGGTCCACGCGCGGCATGTTTCGCATTACCTCGGAGCGGATGGCCCAGTAGGAATTATCCGTGGCCGGAACTTCGTAAACACCATTGGCCATCTTCCGCAGTGATGCTCGCCGATAAATGTGCGGATTGAAATCTACGTTTGGCGCGTATACGCCCACTCCGTAGTCCGCGATGTAACGCGCGGCTTCCGTTAGCACTTGCGGAATCTTCGTCGGCCAGAGGTCCGCCTGAATATGTACGAAAACGTCGCCGCTAAATCTCTCCAGAGCCGCGTTCCATTGGTCGGTAAAGTACCCATCATTGCCGATGTGCTGCCAGTGCGGGTGCCGTGTCCGGAGACTATCGTCGGAGTTGATCACCACCGTCTCGCAGTGAGGACGAAAGATGGCCTCCAACTTGGCGGCATGCTGTTTTTTCCCAGGCCAGTTGAATATAAACGTCTGTATTTTCATGACCCTGTTGTTTCCTGGTAAAGCTTAAGACTCGCAGTATTAACCCACTTTAAACTACAGTTAGATACCGAGGGGAAGACGATGGTGAACGGTAATGCGACCCGGAGATTGCTGGGATAGTAATCCACGGATTTGCATAATCCAAGGTTAAAATTTTCAGTTGAACCTGCAATCCTTTTGGATTCAGCAGATTGAAGGCGAGTATAGCGGGAACAACCGGTCGGCTCGGTTCGCGTTGAGTTTCACCCTGGGAATTGTGCTTTATCCTACATACGGGATTCCGTGTATTGAGTCGGGAAACACCGGCGGGCACAATCTGATCTTTATGCACAAGCGTGTATTGATTGCCGACGACAGTGCCAGTGTGCGCGATGTCCTTCGCACTTTCTTGCGTGATCGCAACGATATAGAAATTTGTGGCGAGGCGGTGGATGGATTGGAAACTCTCGAAAAGGCTCAGCGTCTGAAGCCCGACCTGGTTCTGCTGGATCTCGTCATGCCTGAAATTAACGGTGCGGAAGTGGCCTCCATCCTGAAGAACAAGATGCCGAATATCCGCATCATCCTGTTCACCATGTACTCGGAAAGAATTGGGAAGTTCCTGAGTTCCGCCATCGGCGTCGATGCCGTGCTTTCCAAGCCCGACGGAATGACCAATATCGTTGAATCGATCAATTCACTATTTGCCGACTAGCGCTCCGCAAAAAGCCAGATTCTTGAATCTCCTCGTCAAAGACGGTCGGTGCTGTACCTAGGTCAAGCAATTTCGAGGTCTCTAAGGCAGGCATCGCCCGGCCAAAATAGTAGCCTTGGCCTTCATCACAGCCGTGCGCCCGCAGGAAGGCCAACTGTTCGGCTGTCTCTACTCCTTCCGCTATCACCCGGTGCTTCAGATGGCAGCCCATATTGATCACCGCACTGATGATCGTGGCCTCGTCTGTATCAGCATTGATCTCGTGAGTAAACGACTGATCTATTTTCAACGTATCAATCGGAAACTGCCTCAAATAACTTAAGCTCGAGTAGCCCGTCCCAAAGTCATCAATGGCCAGGCGCACCCCCATTGCTTTCAACTTCTGCAGCACTGGCACACTGAACTCGGCATGCTGCATCAGGACGCTTTCCGTCAGCTCTAATTCGAGGTAGCGAGGTTTCAGACCTGTCTCTTTCAAAATCGTGCTGATATCTTCCACAAATTTATCGCTGCGAAACTCCACAGAAGAAACATTGACGGCCATTTCAATAGCCGGCAAACCAGCATCTTGCCATGCCTTCGCTTGCCTGCAAGATTCGCGCAGCACCCATTGGCCGATGGGGAGCATCAAGCCACAATCTTCGGCGATGGAAATGAATTGTAGCGGACCCACCAGTCCCCTCTCGGGGTGTTGCCAACGCAGTAGCGCCTCGACTCCGGTAATCCCTCCAGTTCTAAGATCAACTTTTGGCTGGTAGTGCATGACTAGCTCATCTCGTTCCAACGCGAACCGCAAATCTCCTTCGATGGACTGACGTTCCACAGCTCGGACATTCATGCCCTTCTCAAAAAATTGATAATTGCTTCGGCCTTTTTCCTTGGCTTGGTACATGGCCAGATCTGCATTTCTGATCAGCAATTCCGCGCTCCGGCCGTCCTCGGGGTAGGTGCTTAGCCCTATGCTCCCCGTAATTCGCAGCGTATTTTGTTCCATCTCGAACGGCGCGCTTAGCGCACTCAGTATTTTGCCTGCTTTAACGCCTGCATCACCTGCGTGTGCCACCTCCGAAAGCAGGATCACAAATTCATCTCCACCCATCCGGCACACCGTATCCGATGTGCGCACCGCAGCCAGCAAACGCTTCGCTACCAACTGAAGTAGTCTGTCTCCTGTCGCATGACTCAACGAATCGTTGATGTTCTTGAATCCGTCCAAATCCAGAAACAGCACCGCGATTCGGGAATCGTTACGGCTGGCTGTGGCAATCGCCTGTGTGAGGCGATCCTGCAGCAACGTCCGGTTTGGCAAATTCGTGAGAGTGTCGTGCTGTGCCATATGGGACATTTCCGCTCCCATGGCCCTCGCCACCGACACGTCGTGGAAAACGATCACCGCTCCGGTCGCCAAACCGTGCTGGTCATGAATCGGTGCAGCCGAGTCTTCAATCGCAAATTCAGCCCCATCACGTCGTATCAGAATGCAGTTCGGCGTAAGCCCAACAGTTCTGTTTTTCTGGATTGCCGATCTTAATGGATTCGCACAAGGCTCCCGTGTGCCTCCATCGACGATTACAAATACCTCTTCGATACTCTTGCCTGCGGCTTCTTCTCGGGTCCAACCGGTGATCTTTTCCGCTACAACGTTAAGGTATACAACTTTGCCTTCAAGGTCGGTGCTCAGTACCGCGTCCCCTATGGAATCGAGCGTCACCTGGGCGCGTTCTTTCTCCCTGAATAACAACTCCTCCGCGGTCTTTCGCTCCGCCATATTCCGTACAGCTCGAACAAATGAGTCCCTGTCGAGACGGCCCTCCAGCAGATAATCTTTGGCCCCGCGCCGCATGCCTTCCAGCGCGATGCCTACTTCCGACGCGCCAGCTATGATTAGCGTAGGTACCCCGGGCACTGCCAGCGCTAGCTTGTCGAAGGTTTCCACACCCTGGCTATCGGGCAGCGACAGATTTAAAAAAATCGCCCAGAATTCTTTCCCTCTCGAACGTCTGATGCCTTCCGCAAGAGTCTTTACGCACTCGCCATGGAATGGGCCGTCAGTGGCGTTCAACAACGCGTCCGTAAAGACGTCGACGTGCGCAGCGTCGTTGTCGATGAGCAGCAAAGTTCGTACGGTCATCATTTTTACACTCGCCTTACTGTGTATGTATGCAGGACCGTCAACTGTTCAAAATAGAACATTTGTCCATACAGTTAATAATGCGAGGCACCGATGTGCTTCATGCGCGGACCGTCTCACACCACCGTCGGAGGCGAACCGGCCGATGAGGCCGAAAAGGCAGGAATCCGAGGCTTCTGCCCAAAAAGCGAAGCCGAGTGCATCATTGAAGCCGTCGAAATGCTACTGCGCGGCAAAAAATATTTTCCGCCGGCCGTGCACTGAACAACTGCCCCTAATTTCCTTCCACTGATCCACCGAGTTTCGCTGGCGAGATGAATCGCCTTTGGCATTATTACTAGTTCACGTAAACATGTCATAATGCGCGCCGGAAGTTTGAACGATGCAGGACCGTTCCGAAAAATTTTCGCGAAGCGACGCTTCCGTTTCACGCCGCTGCTCCCTGGCAGCTATAGCCTTGGCTATAGCGCTTTCCTGTAGCACTCTACCGCTGGTTGCAGCTCAAAACACAACTCACACTGACGCCACCGAGCACATTCGCGGGGTAGTCATAAACTCTGTGACGCACGAACCTATAAGCCATGCGCTCGTCGTTTCCCCGGATAACAGTTTCGCCGCCATGACCGACGATCACGGTCGTTTCGAATTCACCTTCACACCCGCTGAACCCCAACAGAGTGGGACACCGGTTACCGACGGATTTCAACTGAACCGTGGCTTCCAAAACCCCTCGCCTAATCGTCCCAGCCAATTAATGGCTCGAAAAGTTAGCTTTGTCGGCCCTAACGCGGATCAGCGTATGAATGACAATGCTTTTTCTATCGTCGGCCCCGACCAGCAGGACGTTATTATTTCTCTTCTGCCAGAAGCTCGCGTGGTTGGACACGTGATTATTCCTGGCTCCGATGGTTCCGACAAAATCCGCGTCGAGCTTTACCGGCGTGCGATGCGGGACGGCCGGGAACAGTGGGACTCAGCGGGCAGTGTGACGACCCGCGCAGATGGGCAATTCCGTCTAGCCGAACTTTCTCCAGGCGACTACAAACTCTTAACCCTAGAACAACTCGATCGCGACCCTCTCACAACCGTTCCCCGCGGACAATTGTTCGGCTATCCCCCGCTTTACTATCCAAACGCTTCCGATTTCGCTAGCGCCGCCGTAATTAAATTGGCGCCGGGGGAGACTTTCCAGGCCACCATGTCCCCCACGAAGAGGGCGTACTACCCTGTGAATTTAGGGTTTACGACTGATATACCCAACGGGTTTGCTATAACCGTTTGGCCCGAAGGTCATCCCGGTCCGGGATACTCTCTTGGCTACAACCCGCAGGAAGCGGTCATTCAGGGTTCCCTGCCAGATGGCACTTACACCGTCCAGGCCAAAGCCTACGGCCCGACTATGACTGCGGGTGCTGCAACGTTAACTGTGCGAGGAGCGCCTGCCGTGGGTCCAGCGGTTACATTGCTGCGAGGAGTGTCTGTAACCGTGAGCGTAAGAGAAGAATTTCAACAGAAGCACACTGAGCCGACCTCCGGCGCACTTTTCCCCCAGGGCCCCACCATTGTTCCGCAAAACACTCGGCGCCCTAATTATTTACAAGTGCAGTTGATTCCAGATGAACACTTCAGCCTCGCTTCTGCAGTTTCACTGCGCCCTCCGGTCGATGAGAATGACGAGTCGCTGGTGATTGAGAATGTTCTCCCTGGCCGCTACCGCGTGAGTGTAACCACGGGTATTGGATACGTCTCCGCAATCACCTCCGGAAGCACCGACTTGCTGCAAAAGTCGCTGGTCGTTGGTGCCGGTGGGACCATACCGGCAATGGAAATTACCGTGCGCGACGACGGAGCTGAACTGGACGGCACCCTCGATTATGTAAAGGCAGGCCCAGGCCGCCAGGCACTTCAGAGCCATTGGGATGGGCCGCTCGGTAATATCTATGTCATGCCAATGGACAAAATCGACTCGCAGCCAAAATTGGGCTATGCCAATGCCGACGGAACTTTCACAATCCAGCAAATTGCTCCTGGCACCTATCACGTTTTTGCCATCGATAACTCACAACAGATGCAATCGGTGAGCGAGGAATGGTTGAAACAGCACGAGTCGAAAGTTCAAGTTCTGCACGTGGTTGCAGAACAAAAAGAACATCTACGTTTGCCATTAATCGCGGCGAGCGAGTGAATATGCCAAAAGTCGAACGATCGATCTGGTTAGTGACAGTCAACTTTGCACTGATTCTCCTGTGCGCCTGCGCGTTTCTGCCCTCCGAGGCCCGCCCCGCCGATCAGGAATCTGCCGCAAACACCAAGTTCAAAATCGCCGGCACTGTCGTGAACTCCATCACCGGCGCGCCCCTCGGCAAAGCGCGCATTACACTTACGGATACTGCAAATCGCGCAAATATGCTTTCTGTGGTCACCGGTGGCGACGGTCATTTTGAATTTTATTCTCTTTACCGCGCCAAATATTCCTTGCAAGGCGCCAAACGTGGATTTATTTCTGCTGCCTATGAACAGCATGAACAATTTTCAACCGCCATTGTGACCGGCCCCGACTTCAATACTGAAAATTTGGTGTTTCGCCTGACACCTCTCGCTTTCGTCAGCGGAAAAGTTATCGACGAATCAGGCGAACCTGTCCGCAAAGCCCGCGTCTTCCTATACGCGGAGAACCACCAGGGAGGGATGAATCGCATCGAGAGACGCGGTGCGGACGTTACGGATGACGAGGGCTACTACGAGTTCACCACCTTAGGCCCCGGCAATTACTTTGTCTCCGTTTCGGCAAAACCGTGGTATGCGTTTCATTTGTCTCCTTCCGCGCGAAGCGGCGGGAATGCTTCACCGGACCCCACGCCCCTGGACGTTGGTTATCCCACGACCTACAACAACGGCGCTACCGACAGTCAGAGCGCTACTCCTTTCCCTCTTCAAGCCGGCGACCACGCCCAGGTCGATATACATCTCAGCCCCGTCCCCGTCGTTCATTTAACGTTTCGAGTTCCAGAAGATCAGCAGCCCGGACCCCGTATGCCACAATTACGGAAACGTGTGTTCGACACCTTCGAATACGTCGGATATGACGGCGTCCAGTCGACAGCTCCGGGCGTATTCGAGTTGAGTGGAGTTCCTGCCGGAAAATACACCGTCGTTTTGCCAGATCCACAAACGGGTCGCCAGCAGCAATCAAGCGAGATAACTCTGAATAACGATGGACAGGAGCTCGACGTTAGTCACGCCGAGGTCACGGCATCCGTCAAACTTTCAGTAAAGTTACCTCGTCAATCCTCGGGTTCCCAGCAAGTCACTATTGGATTACAGGATTCCCGCACGCGGGTCATCGCCGGCAACACCATCGACGCGGCTGGCGACGTAACCTTAGAGAGTGTTCCACCGGGTAAATACGCGCTCGTGGCCTTCTCCGCTGATAAGCGCTACTCCGTTATTCGCACCGCCTTTTCCGGCGTGGAAACCTCTAATAACGTTTTAACCTTGACGCCAGGCTCGTCCCTTTCTGGGACGGTATTTTTGGCCGTCGGTGTAGTTTCCGTCGAAGGCTTCGTTCAGCGAGGTGGGAAACCCTCCTCCGGCGTGATGGTTGCGCTGATCCCTAAAGACCCTCAGTCTCATCTCGATATGTTCCGCAGAGACCAAAGCGACTCCGACGGCAGTTTCACTCTGCCCGCCGTCATACCCGGAACCTATACTCTGATCGCCGTCGAAGACGCCTGGGGCTTTCAATGGATGCAGCCCGATGTGCTAAAACGATATCTGCAGCACGGACAAAACCTCACCATCGGCGAGCTAATGACCAACACCGTGCACCTGCCAGAGCCTGTAGAAGTGCAGCCCCACTAGCCGCTACCTGTCTGCAGTAATTTCTCTAGACGTGATCTCATACTTAAATACCTCCGGAGCAAGCGGATCAAGCCTGCCTTCCTTCGTTTCCGCCTGGGGATACATGAAAAATCCGATCGGTTTCCCGATGGCCCCCGGCAATGCGACATCATGTGCAAAGTTGAAAGCCATCCAATTCATCTCCCACGATCCGAACAATCGTTCGCAGGTTTTCTTCACCAACTCATCCGTCAGCGGACGATTCCCTGGTGGTTCCTCTAGCGCCACTTTGCGCACGTCCGCAGGGTCGACCGGAAACCATCCAACGCCCCTGATATACACCTCCGCACGGCAGTGCTGCGCCTTGGTTATATTCGCCGACGAGGCTCCCAGGCTCTTGAATCCCATCTCTGACTTGGCGACCCGGATGCCATACACGTCCCGCGCGGGAAGCCCGGCTGCGCGCGCCAAGCCTACAAATAACGCGTTGAGGTCCGCGCACTTCCCGCCCAAGTCTCCCGACTCCAACATAAAACGAATGTCCCCGATTCCACATCCCCGCGTTTTCGGATCTCGAAAGGTGTGGTCAACAATCCAGTCGTAAATGGCGCGCGCCTTCTCAATATCGTTGTCCGCGCCTCTGGTGATCTCCTTGGCTGTTGATTTTACGATCCCATCAGTAGGCAACAACTTGGTTGGCCGCAGAAAATGCTGCAACTCCGAGTGATTCTCTTTCGACGTGGAACCAACATGGGACAGCTCCACCGCATAGTCCCTCGTCGCCACACGGCTTGTGGCCGCGAGAACCGGCTTCACTCCCGCTGGAAATTCCGCCGCAATAATTCCGAGTCCGTCCTCCTGACTGTCAACGCGCCTTACCGTGCCGCCATCCGCCTTGATTTCATTGGCCAGCGTTTTCTGAAATGGCATCGGAGCCAGTAACGCGGTCGGCACCCATATCCGTGAGGGCCCGGAAGTATCGAGGATCTCGACGCGCGTCGTCACTTCAAACGTTCGCCACCGGTCCGCTTTCGCCTCTTCCCCCCGTAATCGCGCAGTCTTACAGAAGGCAAGCCCTGCGGAAACCACCCCCGCGGACCAAAGAAATTCGCGACGCCTCATAAAGCCACCGATCCCACGGATATAATTCCCGTCCACTACCGGCACGGCCCATTTCGAGAGATTATACACACAGCCTCGCTCGGGGGTATTAATGTCTCCGTTCGGTCGGTTATTCACAGATTTTTGCTCGTGACCGCCCAAAATCCCCCTCTTCGGCGCGACGATTGCTCCGCCCTTTGGTATCGTATGGGGCAGGTAGCCTCCCATGGCCAAAGGTAATTTCGGCGAACATCTAAAACGCGAACGCGATATGCGCGAAGTCACTCTGGCGGAGCTGACCGCCGGCACTCGCATCGGGCCGCGATTCCTCGAGGCCATCGAAAACGAGGAGTGGGAGAAGCTCCCCGGTGGCAGCTTCACTCGCGGATTCGTCCGTTCCATCGCCCAATACCTCGGCTTGGACGAAGAGGATTTGCTCTCGGAATACGATTTGGCTCGCGGCGTTCAGAAGACCGATGCGCCTGCGCCGTACCAGAATCAACTCCCTTCGTCTCCCAGGTGGATTCCAGCTTTAGCCTTACTCGCTCTCGTGTTGGTAGCCTACGGATTCTTTCGTGGCGGCTCGTACGCATGGCAACACTACCGCGCTAACCATCCGGCCGCGAATTCCACGCTGCCTCCGCTGTCTACCGATTCCGCCGCTCCTATTAAAGCACCCGACAAACTCGAGCTCACCGTTTCCACCTCCGTGCGATCGCATGTGCGCATTCTCGCCGACGATCAAACCCTCCTCGATGCCGACGTCATGCCTGGCGACATTCATCATTTCACCGCCGCGCAACAATTTCAGATCGTCGCCGCCGACGGTGCCGCTGTGCACCTCGAGCTGAATGGCCGCCCTATTACCTCTCGCGCAGCACTTGGAAATTCCTCCCGCAGAGCGAATACAATTGTGCTTGGATATAAAGACCTGAGGCCCTCACACGATGGAACAGCTCGTCCCTGAACTTTTGCGTGACCTCACCTCCCGCGAGCGCAAACTCGCGGTCTGTACCAGCCAAGGAAATCTTTCCCCCGCTGACCGCGCGGAGATTTTGGTGCTACTTTCCACCGATGCCGATGAAGTGGTCGCGCAGCAAGCCTCGGAAGCGTTACGCTCCCAACCGGTAGAAGCTTTCATCGAAGCCCTGAAGCGCAGCGAAGCTCTTCCCGCCATTTTTGAATACGCCTCGCAGCACCTTGTCGGCAAACCCGCGGTGGCCGACGCCATGGTGCACAATAGAAATTGCCCGTCCAGATTCATAACTCCGCACGTCCCGCAGCTTTCTTCGATGAGCGTTCAAGCACTCATGGACTCGCTCGATCGCGTAAGCGATTCTTCTGAACTCGCCGCCGCCCTACTAAAATCCTCGTCGGCCACCGCGGATAATAAACGCATACTGCAAGAACTGCTCGCACCGGAACCTCCCGTCGACGAAAAAGCCCTCATGGAAGCGCTGCTGGACGTCGAGCCGGACGCCGGCAAACGTCAGACCCTGCTCCAGCGGCTCGCCAAAATGTCGGTTTCCGAACGCGTACAATTCGCGTTCAAGGGTGGTTCGGAAGCTCGCCGCACTCTCATTCGCGATTCCAACAAAGTGGTGCAACGCGCGGTGCTGCAATCCCCGCGTCTCACCGGCCAGGAAGTGGAATCGTTTGCCGGGATGTCCAGCCTGACCGATGAAATTCTGCGGCTCATTGCCGGCAATCGTGCCTTTCGAAAAAATTACACCATCATCCGCAACCTGATGAACAACTCTAAAACTCCGCTGGACGTTACTCTGCACATGTTGCCGTCCCTGAATGCCGTCGACCTCAAAAAATTATCGAATAACAAAAATGTTCCCGAGACGTTGCGTACCAGCGCAACAAAACTTATTCGTACTCGCCAAGCCACGAAATAACAGCTACCCTAAATTTGTTTCTTGGGCTCCAGATAACGCCGCGACGATATCTCAACTGCTTCAGGCGGGAATTTTGTTGCGGCGTTTGACGCTAAAAGCTCGGATCCCGATCTCGCAACTGCTCGCGTTCGTGCGCGTCATACCAAACGGTGAAGGTCTGGAAGGATCTTTCGCGGTCACCAGCGATCAGTTGCTGAGTCTCATCAAGCGCAACACTTTTTCAGCCAAGCGTTAATTTCGCCCGCGCCATCGTTAGCCGTCTCGCAGCACCAGGCAACTCGCTATCATGTCGTGTAGGGCCTGCCTTCTTTCCGTGAATCCCGCCATCATGAATCCTATTCCCAAGGGAATCATGCCGGTTATTAATTTGGCGAAATGGCGCCCGCTGGCCCGAGCGAAACTTATGCGTGCACCGTACATATCAGTCACGCGCAGGTTCAAAGCTTTCTTACCCAGGGTCGCTTGCCACGCGGAACTTTCCATCTTGGCGTGATAGAGCCATCCTCCCAAAAAAGCCAGGGACACAACGGTGAAGAGTCCCAGGAAAAATGTGCCGCCGAGAACCGCACCTACATCTCTGGGATCTTCGCCGGGATGAATATTTCCCAGTACCGCTGTCAGCCCCGTCATGATCGCGAACGGAATGAATAGCGCCATAAACCCGACGCTTACGATGATTGAATCGATCAGATACGCAACCACGCGAAGCCAGAATCCCGCGTACTGCACGCTGGGTTGCGCAAGCACCCCCGGCGGCGCCATTGGGAGCGCAGCCGGGTACGCATTGCCACCATAGCCAGACGGAAGCACTGCGGCAGCGCTTGCTCCCACCGGCAGGCCCGCGCCAGTAACGGGAGAGGGTTGTACCGCTTGCCCGCACCCCGGACAAAAAGCCGCGCCACCTTCAATCAGGCCTCCACACTTTGAACAGTAAACAGTTCCTGGCATTTATCCGCACCCCAGCATTCGAAGAATGCGCCGACTAAAACTGCGTCATCGTACTTCCCGCTGCGAAGGCGGTCAATACATCACTGCAACGCTCGGCACTCAGCAGAAGCATGAAAAATGTTATACGATGCGAATCGTTTGCATGTGAAAAGAAATGTGAGAAGAATCCTTCGGCAAGGGCGGCCTTCGACTTCAAGCACGGCTCACCAATTTTTCGAGGAATGACATGAGTTTTTCTTTGATGCTCGCGGTTCTATTTTCCTTAATGCTTTTTACATTACAGAGCGGCGGAGGTGCTGGGGCCCCCAGCGAAAAAGGAACCCTGGTGGTTGTCAATCAGGCGGAACACAAAGTTTTGCTCGTAGAACCAGACTTACGCCGCACCTTCGCGACCATCCCCGTCGGTGTAAATGGTCATGAAGCCACCGTTTCCCCCGACGCGCGCTTCATCTACGTCCCCATTTATGGAAATTCCGGCGTGGGAAAACCAGGTACCGATGGCGCCACCATAGACGTGATTGACATTGGCGAGCGCAAGGTTTCTAACTCCATTCAAGTAGGACCCGTTCGTCCGCATCGCGCTGAATTTGGCCCCGATGGCCTGATCTACGTTACCGCGGAAGTAAGCAACACCGTGAAAATTGTCGACCCTGCGAAACAACGGGTCATCGGCGAGATTCCCACTGGAGCCCCGCAATCGCACATGATCGTAATTTCTCCCGATGGTCAGCGCGGCTATACGGCAAATGTAGGCCCGGGAAATATCAGTGTGCTGGACATTCCCGCGCGCCGTTTAATCACTGTTATCCCGGTGGCCAAAACCATCCAACGCATTTCCATGTCCCCAGATGGAACTCGCTTATTCACCCACGATCAGAACGCGCCACGGCTGGCAGTCATTGATATTCAAGACCACAAAAATACGGACGCGTTCTACGCAGTATCGCGCTGGATTGATCTTCCCTGTGTCGCCTATGCCTCTGCGCCCACGCCGGACGGAAAGTGGCTGCTGGTCGCGTGCATGGCAAATCACCAACTGCTGGCCATCGACATGGCTACGCTGAAGATCGCCAAGACTTTCGATCTTCCCGAGTCTCCTTCGGAAATTCTGGTTACACCTGATGGCGCGGTTGCTTTCGTTTCCTGCGTGAGCGCAGGAAAAATCGCGATGCTGGATTTGCGCGCCTGGCAGCTACAGGAACCCATCGTTCTTACCGCCGGCGTGGATGGACTTGCGTGGGTGCCCGTTAATACCGGCAATAAAGCGCGCTAAATGGAAGAAGGACAAAATAGTAAGGTGCTGCCGCGAATCTAATTGCTTCGATCGCCCCGTGGCAATGATTTGAGATACGCGATAATCGCTTTGGCGTCAGCGTGATTCATGTGATAGATGTGCATCGGCGGCCGCAGCTCTTCGCCTTCTGGGCCCGTTCCCTTTTCCAGAATTCGTTCCCCTTGCTCCTCGGTAAAACTCGGAAACCCGGCCAGCGGCGGCGCACGGTCCGCCCAGTTCGAAATAGGTGCGACCGGCTTGATCCATATCGGTGCGCCTCGCAACCACGCATCCTCTCGCAGTTCACCGCGCCCATCGCGAGGCGTGTGGCACTCTGGGCATTTCGCAACTTCTTCCACCAGGTAGCGGCCGCGCTCGACCTCGCTCTTTTCCCCCGCGCCGGAATTCGTTTGCGCGACGGTAATCGAACGATTCGCGGGCACCAACAGCGCCGCAGCTGAAATTCCCAACGCTAAAACGATTGCCGCCAACCCATACCCGCCAAATGCTTTCATACCCGCCTCTAAAGTATCTTACCCATTTCGCAAGATCTCATTTTTCCTGCGTGGCCGAATTTGCCATCTTCTAATGGTTTCAATCCTCTGATAATTCCACAACGTCCCCGGTTGCTGCCACGTTTTTATTTGCCGGCAGCCATCGCACTCAAATTGTCCTACCAAAATAGGTACTGCTGATTCTGGGCCCTGTACCAGCGGCCACTGTACTAAAGACCGGTGATCCCATCGAAACAATCGCGACGCGGTACCCCATACGCTCGATTCATCTTTGGGATAATTGCAACAGCGGCATTGCCCGCTTAAGGAGAATCGCACTCATGAAACGCATTTTGGTACCTGCCTTAATACTCGTTGCATCCTGTGCCCTGCAAGCAAAAGACAAACCCGCCTACCAGAACGGCTTATTGACTAAAATGGACTCGGCGTCCTGCGGGTCAGAAGAAAAAGGCGGAGGCACTGTCACAGGAGAGATCCTCGGCACCGACGGTCAACACAAGAAAACTCAGGAATTGCTGTGCCAGGAATACACCCTTCAGACCGATCGCCTGATTTTCCGCATCAGGGCAAAAAATGAAAAACATCCTGCCCTGCTTCCCATCGGCGAGACAGCCCAATTCCGGCTCCACAAAGACCGGCTTTTGCTGCGCGTACCCGAGGCGGATGGCAAAGAGCGCGAGTACATCGTCGTTTCCATGACGCCGCGCAGTGATGCCCCCGATTCAGTAAACCGGTCGGCTTCAGCCTTGCGCCCGACGTTGTAACTCGAGCCCGCGATTTCCGCATTTTCTCGGCCTGCTAAACAAAAAACCATCCCTCTTCGCCAAGGATGGTTTTTTTCTTCTGCCAGCTGAAAATTAGTTAGCGGCCGCTCGTGCTGGCCTTGCTCCTCGTTCCTTTGGCTGCCGTTGTGCCGCCCACAGTCTTCATCATTTCCTTGGCCTGTTTCAGGTGATCTTGCAGAGTTGGCAACGTTTCTGACGCAAAGCTCTTCAGCGAATCGTCTTTCCCCGCACTCGCCTCTTTCTGAAACGCCGCTATGTCTGTCTCGTGATCTTTCACCATGTCTCTCGCGTAAGCGCGATCGAAGGCCGTCCCATTCAGCTTCGCAAGCCGATCATAGGTCGCCTGATCTTTTGCGGAAATATCGGTTGGCAGCGTGATGCTCTCACGCGAAGCCGCTTCTTTCAATTTGTCGCCTGCTTTGGAGTGATCCTCCACCATCCGTTTCCCAAAGCTTTTTACCGTATCGTTAGATCCCTTTTCCTCGGCGAGTTGCCCAAGCTTCACTTCCGCCATGCCGCCCTGCGCTGCTTCTCTGGCAAAGTGCGCGTCGCCCATTGCCGGCCTGCTCTTTGCGGCTGTCGCCTTAGTTGCCGACGGGCTATCCTGATGTGCCAGTACCGCCCAGCTGCCGACCGCCGACAACGTCACCGTTACAACACCAACATAAATCGCTTTTCCAGTGTTGGTTTCCAAAAACTTCTTCATCGAAAATTCGTTCAACTTCAACGAAAATTGGTTCAACTTCGTCGAAATTTCGTTCAACGAAAACATTGCGCCCCTCCGGTCAAAATTCAAACCGCCCCGATATAAGCTACCTACGGGAAGTGCACCGACCAATCAGGTGAACCTTGTATTAGCGAATCAATGCGCGTGTATCGTTCCGGCTGCGTTTTTTTAGAGCGTGAACTCGAAATTCTAGTTGTGTGAATTGACTCAGCGAACGGGGGCTACCTACAACGAGGAACTTCTAAATAAATGTGCACCGGTCTGAGAAAGGCTGGCAAAAGATGCTGCGCCCTCAGTTTTCCCTGAAATCCTCGGGCAGATCTTCTTCTTGCGGACGCTGATGGGTTCGCACTTCCCCCTCGTCGGCATCCGGGGCGTCTTCTACGCCCTTCACCACTTCAGCCTCAAAAGCGTTGCCTTCTTCGAGCAATTCGTCAACGCTTTCCGAATCGGCGCTCTCAATATCAGACAATCCCTGCAAATCCCCCGATTGCCCGCCAGATTTCGAACCCAAACCTTTAGGTTCCAGATTTATGGTTTCAACGCTCTGCCCTTCTCCGCGTGACGCTAAGCTCGAACGAATAATCCTGGTAGTGCCCCGCGGTGCTTTTCTTCCAACGGCTGCGGTGCGCGGCTTCGCGTTCTTTGTGGCTTTCGCTTGAGGCGTCTTCGGTTTTGCTTTGGTTGCTTTTGATTTTGCGCCTTTCGTCTTCGCCGAAAATTTGCGCGAACTACCGGAAACGGCGCGTTTGGAATTTTTGCGCGCAGCGACTTTCTTGCGAGAGTTATTTTTCTTGGTTTTCTTTCTGGTGGCCATGCCTCAAGTCTATCATTGTGGCCCGGCGCAGTTCATCCTGGCAGCTCTCAACACCGCCACCATTTCATTTGCAAATCGCAGAATCCGTTGTCGCGTCATGACTGGCTCACGTCGATGAACTCTACTTCCCACGGCTTCCGATCCAAATCGAGGCGCGCCACCGTGATTGGCAAGTTGAATCTCCGAGGTCCAGCACTCCCCGGATTTATATACAGAATGCCATCGCTTGTAACTTGCAGAGGTTTGTGGGAGTGTCCGCTCACAACGATGGAAACTCCGGCAGGAATCGATTGCAGCTTTAGCTCTTTAACATCGTGTAAAACATAAATTCCCACTGCGTCCAGTTTAACCACCGCGGTTTGCGGCAACTTGATGGCCCACTCCCCCGTATCTACGTTGCCGCGGACAGCAGTTACAGGAGCAAGTTTCTCTAAAGCTTTCAGAATTTTAGGGTCGCCCACATCGCCGGCATGAATAATTATTCCGGTGTTTTGCATCGCGCGCAGCGCACTGTCACGAAGCAAACCGTGAGTATCGGAAATTAAACCGAGGATCATTCAAGCAGAAAAAGTCACGAGAATTTAACATAGCGCCGCAATTGTTACCGAAGAGTTGGCAGGAGACTCTAGGCCAAAACCTTCGACGGCGCTGGTCTGCGGAGCGGCCGGGCTCCCGGAGCCGGAAAATGCATTCGCCAGAAGTTCGTGCTGTTCTCAACGAATTCAAAGCCTACGTAGGTTTTGCCGTCGCGAGCTTTGCGAACGGTCACAACTTTGGCCTCGATGGCCTCGCCGCTGTTTTGATTCACCATTTGTAACGCCTGCCCAACAACGATCGGCTCCTCCAAAACACACAGTCCGCCCCCCTGGCTCACAGACTGCGATTGAGTTTTGACTGAAAATACGTCACCCGACGGCGCTGCCCAACGCACCGTTAGCCCGATGGTGATCGCTACGCGCACCGTGCGACGGCGCTCTTTGAATCGAAAGTGCAGCAGGGACATATTCAGCCTTGATCGTCGTTTCAGCGAATCCGGTATATCGTTAAAAAACTGTTTTCTCTGCCTATCACCGCTTCGCTATCAGGGCGGGGAGCCGACCAACGATCGCGGCAACTTGACGCACAACTGCCAGACCCTCAACTTCGCTAGCAACTTCTCAGTTTGGCGCAGGAGTTCGCCAGTAACAATAGCCAATCCGTACCATAAACATACCAAAGCGGAGGCTGGACGCCCCGAATTTTCCAGATGCACACCACTTATCGGATAACTGTCTCAGCGACCAGTTGGATAGGATTGACTCGCGCTTTATTCACCGTCACTCCCCAGTGCAAGTGCGGCCCGGTAACCCGCCCGGTTGCGCCTACTTTTCCTATGACTGCGCCGGCTTTCACGCTATCCCCAACCGCCACATCAGTCGCCGATAAATGGCCATATAACGAATAAATCCCTAATCCATGATCGATAATCACGGTGTTTCCCGAAAAATAGAGCTCTTCGGCCAGAACCACCCGGCCACTTTGCGTCGCGTGAATCGGCGTTCCCGTCGGAGCCGGAAAATCCGCCCCCGTGTGCGGCGAACGCGGCTGTCCATTCAGGATTCGCCGCTTCCCGAAATTTGTGCCGCGCACACCTCCGCTTAGGGGCAGTCGGAACGGTCCGTGCCACAATTTTTCGGGCGTAATGTGATCAAAAATCTGGCGTAGTTTTTCTTGTTCCGCGACGGCCCGTTGCGCTTGTCGCTCGTTCGGCTCTACGAATTGCTTTTGAACCGTAAGGCTTTCCGTCGCGAATTTGCCCGCCCTTACTGTTAATGCAGCGGTGCATTCAGCGTGCTCGCCATTTTCCATCGTAGCTGACACCGAAAATTCGTAATCTCCGGGCGCCTTTTCCAAATCCACGCCTAGCAAAGCCTCATTCACATAGGTGTGAGTACTGCGGTGCGCCACGGCCGTTGAACCGCCCTGCCAGAAATACACCTCCTGCTCATTCCACTTCCCCGTAACTTCACCCATCGCTTTTTGGCTGCGAACTGTTGCCAGAATCAAGCTGCCCTGGCTAAATGGCGGCGCGCCGATCTTTAGTTCCACGCCGCCGGTACAATGCGCATTCACCGCGGCACTCGTCACGCCCGCAGGCAACAGCAACCCTCCTAGCACAACAGCTTTCCTCATGTTCTTTGCTATTCTCATATCAGTGCCAATCAAACCTTCGTCCGAACAGCGCCTGCGCGCCCCTCAAGCAAAGCTTAGCTTGGCTTGCCTCCGCTTTCTATTTACTTCCGGCGAGGAGTTTCGATGCAGTCGCTGCGCCTGAATCCCATTCTCAATACGGATTCCTACAAACTCACCCACTGGTGGCAGTACCCGCCGGACACCCGCCACATTTATTCCTACGTTGAATCTCGCGGCGGCATGTTCGATGAAACCATGATGGCCATGCTGCAATACATCGTGAAATCCAATTTTGCCGGCCAGGTTTTTACCTTGGAGGACGTCGAAGAGGCTCGTCGCATCGCCCATGCCCATTTTCAGGGGCATCCCAAATCATTCAACTACCAAGGCTTCAAGTCTCTTTACGCCAAGCACGGCGGCCGTCTGCCCTTGCGCATTCGCGCAGTCAAAGAAGGCACGGTGGTCAAAAGCCACAACGCGCTGATCACCATCGAAAACACCGATCCGGAGTTTTATTGGCTAACCAATTGGGCGGAAACCATGCTGCTGCAGGTCTGGTATCCCATCACCGTCGCCACCCTCTCACGAGCAATCAAACAAGTAATCGGCAAAGCTCTCGTCCGTACCGGCGACCCCGCGCTGCTCCCTTTCAAACTCCATGATTTCGGCTTTCGTGGCGTTTCCTCCAAGGAGTCCGCAGCCATCGGCGGCGCAGCGCATCTGCTGAATTTCTTTGGCACTGACACCTTGGCTGCCATCCAGTTGCTAAACCAGTTCTATTCAGCGGACCTGATGTGCGACAAACCGCTCGATTGCGCCGGTTACAGCATTCCCGCGTCCGAGCATTCCACCATCACTTCCTGGGGCGAAGAGCACGAACTCGACGCATACGCGAATATCCTTGAAAACTGTCCCGAAGGCTTGGTCGCTTGCGTAAGCGATTCGTATGATATTTATAACGCGGTGCGAAATTTGTGGGGCGGCGCGCTACGGAAAAAAATACTGCACCGCAACGGAACCTTGATTATTCGACCCGATTCCGGCGATGCAGTAACCGTTCTCGAAGAGCTATTCAAAATCGTCAGCGAAGTGTTTGGCTACGAAGTGAACAGCAAAGGCTGGAAGACCACCGTGCCCTGCGTGCGATTCATTCAGGGCGATGGCGTAAATTTTTACACCATACAAAACATTACCGCCCAATTAACGCGCCGCGGCTGGTCCCAGGATATCTGGAGCTACGGAATGGGTGGCGCGCTTCTCCAACAAGTGAATCGCGATACTTTGAAGTTTGCACTCAAGTGCTCGGCTATCGATCGCAACGGCAAATGGCAAAACGTGTACAAAAATCCGAAAACAGATCCCAGCAAGGCCAGCAAAGGCGGCCGCTTTAACCTGATCCAGAATGGTAAGGAATTTGCCACCGTGGAGGTCCTCGAAGGCGAATCGCTGCCGCTAAGTCCGGCCATCGGTTCGAACGCGCTCGAGACCGTACTTGAAGATGGCGTCGTGCTGCGCGATCAAACTCTTGCCGAAGTTCGCGCCATCGCCACCAGTTACGACACCTACGGACAACTTCAGTAAGCCGGGTTCGCTATAAACATCATCAGAAAGCGGTAAATTTTTCCTACCAGCAAGGTGGCTAAAGTGCCAACGCGCCCTCGTAAACCTCTATGACTGAGTGCGTTAACTTTCGTCGTTCTTTTTGGCGTTCCACATGCTCCCTGTTCTACAGCCGCCCGCTTACGTCACCCCAGGACGCGCCCTCTTTAGGTGACCGCAAGAAACTTTTTTGGTGAACGAATGCGAAGCATACAACTAACCACGCTGGGGACCGTGTTACTCGCCTCCGCACTGCCCGTCGTCGGAGCAGTTCTCGTGATCGTGGATCATCCACACACAGTTTCAAATAACGTTCCGGAACTCCTGCAAAGTGAGCTGCATCTCGATGTACGCACCTTGCCCGGGAAGATCTCTCGCAAGGCAGGAAAATTTATTTTTCGGGAAGATCACCGCGGGATTGTTTATTCACTGGACGATCAAAAAGAAGCTGGGAAATTTTCCGGAAA
>DATMOS010000003.1:0-12238 GCA_035568155.1 Verrucomicrobiia bacterium
GCGCAGCTTCTCGAGCAGACTCTACTTGAAACCGACAAGCGCGCCAGCGATCTTGCTCACCAAGTATTCGTCCAGGCGCAGCACGCGCTGGCGGACGCCGCCAATCAGGGACTTCGCCCATCATCCGATGACCCGGACGACATTCATGACTACGTTCGCCGGGCCTTTGAAATTAACGCCGGCTTACAAGCTCAACTGGAAGCGGCCATCAGCTCTCCATCGGTATACGAAGTTTCCATTACCGATGATAACGGGCTGGTATTGATTTCCAACGACCAGTCGCTGCCGGGCAAGACTCAGCCGCGTCGTCCTCCGCTCTCGCAACTGGTGCAGAGCGGTTTTGTGAACCAGGTTAAGGTTTTGCGCGGACCATCGAGAATATTTGAGTACGATTACCCCTTCAATATGGCCAGCAAACCATTCGGCGAGGTCCGCGTAGTTTTGTCCACCGGCCTGTTGCTGAATGAAATTGCCCCAAGTCTGAAAACTTCCGGAACCATTGTTCTGCTGGCTCTGGGGATCTGTACGCTCCTGGCTGCCGTCGTCAGCGGAGCCACACTGGCACCCTTGCGGGACATCTCCGCCCAACTCGACCGAATTTCCGCCGGTCAATACGACAGCCCATCGGGAAGTCTGCGCATCTTTGGCGGCAGCGGTGACGAGCTTGGCCAGGTCAGCAGGAAAATTACTCAAGTGGGTCAGCAGCTTCGCGGCGTGCACGAAATTTTCAGCACCTTGCGCGAGAACATGAATTCCGTCATGGCCGGTCTTGAAGACGGCTTGCTGTTATTCACCCGAGATTCGCGCGCGGTAATGGTCAGCCCAGCGGCAGAAAAATTTCTCGGCGCGCCCTCGGGAGAATTTCTAGGCCGCCGTGTGGAGGACATTTTTCCCGAAGGACATCCGCTGCGCGCGGTGTTGCATCTGGAAGGCGATGAACTCAGCGAAGTCGCGGCGGAAACCGAACTGGTTACCGGCGGGGTCGCCCGGCGCGTCGGCGTCAGCGTGCAGGCGATTCAGGAAGGCGGTGAGCGCATTGGCGCGCTGGTTACACTGCGTGATCTCGATTCCCTGGAAAGCATTAATACCCAGCTGCAGGTTAGCGAACGCCTGGCGGCACTCGGCCGCATTACCGCCGGAGTAGCGCACGAAGTAAAAAATCCGCTGAACTCCATGCGCCTGTGGTTGGAAAATTTGAAAGAATCTTTGCCGGCCGATCAGGAAAGCGGCGCACAACAGGCCGTCGCCGTGCTCGACAAAGAAATCGATCGCCTCGACGCGGTCGTCAAACGCTTCCTCGATTTCACCCGGCCGATGGATATTCGCCTGGAAGCCACGCAACTTTCGCAGTTGCTGCCGGAAGTGTTGGAAATAGCGCAGCCTCAACTGCAGAAGGCCGGTATCCAACTGGCACAACTTTTGCCAATTGACGTTCCTGAAGTATACGTAGACCGTGCTTTACTGAAGCAAGCGGTGCTGAATCTGGTACTCAACGCGGCGGAAGCGATGCCCAATGGCGGCCATTTGCGCCTGGTTCTTAGCCGCAGGGGTGAAATGGCGGAAATCACCGTACAGGACACCGGCAAAGGCATTCCGCCGGAGAATAAGCAGAAGATTTTTCAGTTATTTTTTACTACTCGACCAGGAGGCAGCGGAATCGGTCTGGCAAGCGCTTTCAGAATTGTGCAACTTCACAACGGTTCGATAGACTTTACTTCGGAAGTAGGTCGTGGCACGACTTTCCGCATAGAGTTGCCTCTTGCGGCCTAGTTAACTAATGACGACGAACAAACCCCAGCACTGTTCCGTCAAGTCGCGCAGTCACGCGTGCGCTGCTGTTGTGTTTTGTTTTTGCGCAGCGCTGTGGATCTCCGGATGCGCGGAGCGCAAGCCAGCGCCAGTGTCCTGGCGCGGCGCAGGGCTCTCGCGGCCCATTGTGCCTGCCACGGTTACCGCTCCCAAGCCTCGCCCATTACCCGATGAGAGCGTCGATCCTGTACCGGAACTGCAGCTGGAACTTCCTCCGCCGCCGCCACTGTTGGCCGTTCACACCGTACCTGCCCGGCCACGAGTCGCGCCCGCGCCCGCGGCCGAGAACACCGCTGAGAGACCCGAAGCTCCGGTGATTGCGCCGCAAATGTCAGACGCGGAAGCCTCCGCCGCTAGACAACAGATGACCTCCAGCATCAGTGAAGCGGAGAAAAATCTGGCCCGTTCGCAGGGCAAAACACTAAACGCAACTCAATCGGATTTGGCGACGAAAATCAAACAATTTATCGTGGATGCGCAGGCCGCCAGTCGCGAGGGCGATTGGACGCGCGCCCGCAGCCTGGCTACCAAGGCGCAGGTTCTCTCAGAAGAGCTGGCTTCCTCGCTGTAACTCCCCGGTCGCATTCGTCGTGTGCCTCCAGAAATTGATGCATGAATCGCGGGCAGCGACCGTCCGCGGCGCCTTGCGCTATGATTAATTTATGAAGACGTTTGATGCTGCTATCGCGGGTGGCGGGCTGATCGGCGCCACGATCGCCTTCGAATTGGCGCGTGCGGGCCTGCAGGTCGGGCTCTTCGACCGCCACGAGCCTGGCGAAGGATCATCATGGGCTGCCGCCGGAATATTGTCTCCGGCTCCCGAAAACGCGGGAATGATTTCAATTGTGCCGCTGGGCCGAGCGAGCTTGCAGCTTTATCCCGAATTTGTCGCCACTGTCGAAGAAATTTCGGGCCAAAGTGCCGGCTATCGAGCGCGCGGAACGCTAGAAGCACTCTTCTCCACGGATGCGCAAGAGAAACTCAGCACCATCATCGCTTTGCATCACGGACTTGGATTAAAAGCAGAGCCAGTCAGCGCGGCGGATGCCCGGGAACTCGAACCAGCTCTGAGTTCCGAGGTTGAGGCCGCGGTTTTTCGACCCGACGAAGCGTCCGTCGATAATCGCGCCCTGACAAAAGCGGTCTTAACCGCGGCGGAGCGCTCTGGCGTAAAAACTTTTGCGGGGTCCAACGTGCAATCGATAGCGAAGAACGGAGGGCACTGCGAGGGGCTCCTCGTGGACGGTGAAAAAGTTCAATCTCGATGGACAGTTATTGCCGCCGGCTGCCGCTCCGCAGAAATCGAAGGCGCGGCTCAGTACGCGCCTGTTCGTCCCGCCAAAGGCCAAATGATTTCCTTGCGTGCAAAAGATTTGAGTATCGAACGCGTACTGTGGTCCGATCACGTATACCTGGTGCCAAGAAATGACGGAAGAATTCTTGCTGGCGCCACGGTCGAGTATGTCGGCTTCGAAAAGAAAGTAACTGCCGGCGGCGTGCAAAAAATCATTTCCGCAGCATTGCAGCTGGCGCCGGCGGTGGCCGACGCGCAAATCGAGGAAACCTGGGCGGGGTTGCGGCCGGACGCGCCCGATCATCTCCCAATTATTGGTCCTACCGATCTGGACGGCTTGCTAATCGCAACTGGTCACTTTCGCAGCGGGATTTTGCTCGCGCCCATTACGGCGCAATTAATCCGCGAATGGGTCACAACGCAAAATGGCAGCCAGGAGTGGGCGCGCTTCAGCCCCATGCGCTTCGGCGAGGTCGCCAGAGCGACAAATTCCTGAAAAAGTTTGCGCTTGAATATCTAGCAAACGAGTTTTTACTGCTCGCGCGCCGGTGGCGGCGTTATGGGCGAGAATTGGCCCACGTCCGTATAACGAAGCTGATCGCCTTCCAGAGATAAATCGCGTTCCAGTACAATGTCCAGCGTTGAGCCGCGCGGCAAGTGCGCTTCCGGTCCCCGAGTTAGCAACACCGCCGCCAACCCTGCGGCGCCACCGATCCCTGCCCCGATGCCCAACCCTTTCGCGCCCGAAGCAATCGCGCCGATCCCCGCACCAGTAGCAGTAGTGGTAGCAATCGTTTCCGCGTCTTTACCTTTGCCGCCCGGCCCGGTTACTTTGCCTTCCGAATCCATCGTTTCATTTCCGCCACTGTCCGCGCTTCGTGGAGCACCGAGCAGATCCACGGTGTACCCATTTGGAAAAATCAATGTGGTAAGCCGCATGCGGAATTCTCCGCGTCCCTTGACTCGCCCTGGCCGCTTGGAATCCAGAAGTTCGCCGCGAACATAAGATCCGATGGGGATCACGATGCGATTATTCTGGGTGATAGGAAACGAGGTGCGCAGATAAACGGAATCGCCGGCTTTCGCATCTCGTGTCGAAATACCATTCTCCAGAACCACAGCGAGCCGTGTTCCCGCCGGAACCGTAATTCTTTCTGTAGTCCCGCTGTGGCGAGGAATACTTGACCTGGCAACGGGACCGACCGCGGGTGGCGCCGACGTTTGCGGGCCGTCAGGTTGCTGCGCAAACATTTTTAGAGAGGATAGAATCAGCGCACACGCTAGGGTCATTCCGGCATATTTTATAATCGCGATTCGCTTCCTGGACGTCCGCCTCATAGGCACCTTCCCCTAACTTTTTGGTCCGATGCTGTCGCTGGAATGGAGGATGCCCACGGTATCACGTTTACAAGCCAAGGTCGTACCTAATTCATTATCACGAGCGGTGCTCATTGACCTGCCTGACAACGCAAGCTAGGCTGTCCTGACACTGGGAGGCCGTGATGGCAAAACTAGCGCTGATTTACGGGATGCGTCTTCTACCCGAAGACGATCTTGGCGAGGTACGTGACGCCACCGTGGTTTTGAAAAATGGACGCAGCGCGCGCGTGACCATGCACCTGATCGAAGGCAGCAAGGAAGAAATCGAGGCCACCTTCCGCCAATCTATGGAAGCGTTTTTCGAAATGTATCCTGAGATTTGATCGAAGGTCGTCAGGGGTCCCTGCGGGACATCTCGCAGGTATAGCTTCTACCGGTTTCCGAAATTTTCTGGATCGGCGTTGGGATCGCCGAGCGTATCGTTAATGAGCACCGTGGATTGCCCAGTCAACTCAAACCTTTTCCGGCATTTGTAACAGGCCACCAGATCGTCGAGCCTGACCATATAGGAACTGGCCTTGGCGAAGCGTTTCTTGTCTTCTTCGCCGGCGCCGCGCGGCAATTCTCTTTTCTTGCGGGCTACTTTCCAGCGCACCGGGGCCTCAAATTCGCCGCGGCAACTGGGGCAAATCAGCTTTACCTTTCGTACTTCTTCTTTCTCGTTATAAAAAGAGCGCTCATCCATGGTTATAGCGCGGGAAGGCTCACCGCTTCATCGATTGTAACAAATTCAAGCCCCAGGTCACGCCAGCGCGGTAGCCAGTATTCCAGCGCTTCCACGGTGGCGTGGCGGTCCGCATTCAAAAAACGGTAGTCCCCATCGTGCAGACAAACAACGTCGCCGTGGCCTGCTTGCGCAGTTTTCCCAGCGGCATTCGAGAACTGCGCTCGCTTGGAAATGGGCGCCATTCGCCCGATTAGCCATTCCACCGGTTTGATCCGCCAATCGCCAGGCAAAACGGTCCACAACGCCGTACGCATACCCGTCCCCTTGGCACTGGAAATCACCCACGGATTGCGCATTCCCCATGGCGGACGAAACCACTTAGGCGTCGTGCCGGTAATAGTACCGATCGCTTCGTTACACCTCTGCATTTGCTCTCTTATTTGCGTTGGCGTATTCCAAAAAAGATTGGCGTGCGTAGCCGTATGGTTCCCGATGGCATGCCCGCGAACGACAATTTCACGAACTAGTTCCGGGCATTCCTGTGCGAATCGCCCCACCATAAAAAAAGTAACGCGTGCTTCGTATTGTTCCAACAGCTTCAATAGTTCGGGGGTGATTTTGGGATTGGGTCCATCGTCAAACGTAATCGCCAGTTTCCGGGGCGAATTTGTTCGCCACACCATCGAGCCAAACAGTTCGGAGCGCGGATAGACAGCGCCGTAAGCCGTCACCGCAGCCGCTGTGAGAGCGACCGGCGTGGCGATGAGCCATGGATTCACGTGGTTATTCTCACATGCGTAAAGACCACGTCAGGTAGGAATTTTTGCCGTATATGCAGGCCGTTGCGTCCTCATGCAGGCTTGCGAATGGCCTGTAGGTCGATTCCCAGTTGCTGGCATTTCTTGTACAAATGGCTGCGCTCCAATCCTAAAGAACGCGCCACGTTAGTCATATGAAAATTCTGGCGTCGAATTTCAGAAATAAGCGTTTCGCGTTCGAACACCTCACTCCGTTCCGCAAGGGTACCGCTGGTTTCACGATGGTTTGCACCGGCGGCATTACTATCGTCCGGTTTGCTCCCGTAATTGGGAAGCACGACCTTCACGTCATCGGCGTTTACCGATTCTCCCTCGGAGAGCAGAATCAGCCGCTCCACAACATTGCGCAACTCGCGAACATTTCCCGGCCAGCTATACTTCCGCAGCGCTTCAACCGCTTCCGCATCAAAGGACTTCTGTATCCAGCCGTTTTGCGATGCGACTTGACTCGCGAAGTGTTCCAGCAATTGCGGCATATCTTCTTTTCGTTCGCGCAATGGCGGCACCTGTAACGGGAAGACGTAAACCCGGTGGAACAAATCCTGGCGAAATCGATTCTCTTTTACGAGATTCTCCAGATTTCTGTGCGTAGCCACCAGCACTCGGACGTTTACGCGGATCGGCTTGTCACCACCCACGCGTTCCACTTCTCCTTCTTCAAGTACGCGCAAAAGTTTTGCTTGCATCGCCAGCGGCATATCGCCGATCTCATCCAGAAACAGCGTGCCGCCTTCCGCCTGTTCGAATTTTCCGAGGTGCTTGGCCGCCGCTCCGGTAAAGGAGCCTTTTTCATGGCCAAATAGTGCTGATTCGATCAGTTCCGCGGGCACCGCCGCGCAATTCAAGGTAACGAACGCGTTTTCTCTGCGCGCAGATTTTTCGTGAATCGCTCGCGCCACCAACTCTTTGCCCGTCCCCGTTTCTCCCAATATGCAAACGCGCGTCTCACTGGCCGCGACCCGCTCAATTTCGGTCACGAGTTTTTTCATCGCCGCACCGCCACCCACCAGCTCATGTTTCCCGATGCGGCGCCGCAGTTCCTGATTTTCATTCTCGAGCCGCGTGATACGCAGGGCATTCTCGATGGTCAACAGGAGTTTGTCGGTGGAGAGCGGCTTTTCCAGAAAATCCAGGGCGCCAAGCTTCGTAGCGCGGACCGCCATTTCGATGTTGGCTTGTCCGGAGATCATAATTATGGGCGTTTTTAGGCCCAGGCTCTTCATCTCTTCCAGCAAATCCAGCCCCGTCTTCCCAGGCATGATCACATCGGAAAAAACCAAATCAAACGCCTCGCTGCGAAGCGTTTCCACTGCGCGCGTAGCGTTGTCGCAAACCGTTACCTCGTGGCCCGCCATGCGAAAGGCGCGCGAAAGCGAAGCCAGGGTGTTGGGATCGTCATCTACAAGAAGCAAGTGGGCCTTGCGTGGCAAGCGGGCTCCTTGAAGTCTTAGTCCGAAGCGGCGGCCAATGTGCTCGGAGTGGTCGGCTCAGATTTTGCAATCACGACTTCATCATGGGGACTTTCTGTGCGCTCTGACTGACGTTGCGGTAGCTCAATTCGAATGGTGGTGCCGTGGCCTTCTTCGCTGGAAATTGAAACAGTGCCATGGTGATCACTCACCACAGACTGCACAATCGCCAAGCCGAGCCCTGTTCCCTGTGGTTTTGTGGTGTAGTACGGCGTGAACAGCCGCGCCGATTCTTCAGGCGTCAACCCGTTGCCGGTGTCGGCGATTTCCACGCGAATCCTTCCGTCAAGATCCGAGGTTCGCAACGTAAGCGTGCCGCCGGCTGGCATGGCATCCAGCGCGTTCAACACCACATTCTGAAACGCGCGATGCAGCAATTCAGGATCACCATCAATCTCTGGCAAGCCTTCTTTTAGAAATAGCTCGCGGGTGATTGCCGGCTTCCCAACTTCATTAAATTGCGCATCAAAAAGCCTCAGAACTTCATGAAGTGCTTCATTCACGTTCATCCGTTCGAATCTGGGCGCGGGCATCTTCGAAAAATCACTGAAGCGCGCAACAATGGAATTCAAATTGGCCAATTCCGTTCTCAATGTCGCGGTCGACTCGGTAAAAACTTCCATGAACTGTTCATGGTCCAACTGCCGCGCGCGTTGCAGATTCTCCACGGTGATTTGCAGCGGGAACAGCGGGTTTCGCAACTCGTGCGCCAATCTGCGCGCCAATTCCCGCCAGGCGGCAACCCGTTCTGTTTGCAGCAACCTCTCTTTCTGCACTCCCAGCGTGCGGGTCATGTCGTTAAACGCGGTCGCCAATTGCCCCACTTCATCGTAGGTACGCACATCAATGCGCGCATCCCATCTCCCCGAGGCCACTTCGCGCGCCGCTACCGCCAATTCTTCCACCGGATGCGTGATTCGCGCCGAAAACCACCATATCAGTAGCAGGGCAATCAGTAGGGCGGCAGCGCCCACCGATGCGGCGATCCATTCAATGCGTTGCGTTAACAGCACCAATTCTCGCCGCGAGCTGCCCACCAACAATATTCCCAACAACTCATTGTTCCGGCCCGTGAGCGGAATAGCGTGAAACGTCTCCGCGCTCGCCGGATCCGCACTCCAATTGATGGTGCTGATAACCGGCCGCGGGGGCTGCTTTTTACTTTGTTCTATCAGCGGCGCGTATCGCTCCGCCTGTGGCACCGCGCCGCCTGTGTCCGTTAATTGCGCGGGAGCAAAATCAGGATCCAGGTTCTGATATAGGAGCGTCCGCATTCCCGCAGGCAACACCAAGGAAGCAAGGAAATTCTGATCCAGTCGGCGCCCGCCGATGATGTAAAAATTCTTATCGCCCACCGGCAAACTTCGCACCACCGTCAACGAAAGTGCCACGCTGTCCGGCAACTCCTCTTTAGTCAAAAATGCGTGCGAATCCCGCCAATTTTTATTGGCGATGACCCACTCGTTCTTATATCCGACCCGCGAAGGAAACTGCGCCGAGGAGATCAGCGTTCCGTCGGAATTGACGAACTGCACAAAATCCAGCCCATGATCCTGTGCCGCGCCAGTGCCATCATGCACATATAAAGATTGGTCGGCGTTGGGCCGCGCCAGATCCAGGGCCATGCGCAAGGTGATTTCCGCATTGGCGATATTCTCGACCTGGTGCACGACCTCTTCGCCGCGCTGTGCAAATTCCTTCTGGAATTGCGCCACCAGCGCTTCGGTGCGCTGCGCATCCATCTCCTCAAATGCCGCGCGCGTGTAATGCGTCACGCCGTAAGCCACTACGGTGACCGACGCCACCACGGTCAGCATGAAAATCAGCAGCAACTTGGTACGAAGACTCAACGAAACACCCCAGACGCTCTTTTCAGGTCATTTCCCCTAATTAGCTTTGCCCTTCACGAAGAAGAAAGCATATCCCGATTAACCGCCGTGGTAAAACAGTCGGCAGCGAGATGGGCAAATCAGTTAGCCCATCCACGCTGCCTTTTGCGCTGTCCGCTATCGCGCTCAGCATCAGGGACGCCGAGGAGCTTTAGGCTGCACCGCCGCGCTGGTCGTCGGTTGGCTGGATGGATCTGCATCGTCGACGGCATTGCCGTTAGGGCTGCCCAAGCCCGAGAACGCCGAGCGCATCACGTCGCTGGCAAAGAAATTCCTGCCATCCATGGGTACCATCATGATTTGCAGTTTATCCGAAAGACGCTCCGCGATAATTTTCTGAATGAGCATCGGATTGGACTTCAGCACCGCTGCTTCGAATTTCATGCGCTCTGAATCTGCCGCCGCAGTCACCCGGATGCGATTCGCTTCGGCCTCCGACAAATTCCTCTGGCGTTCCAATTCGGCCTTGCTGTCGATCACTTTCGCCTGCGCGGCTGCTTCCGCATTCTGCAATGTAGCTTCCTTGCGTGCCTGGGCCTCCAGCTTGGTTTGTTCAATCTGCTTTTGTTTCAGCGGCAGGGTGTATTGCATCGCGTCCGCTTCCGCCTTGGCCTGCAACACCCGCACTTGCGCCTGCGCTTCGGCTTGCTTCACCGCGCGAGCTTTCTGGGCTTCCGCTTCCAGCTCCGCAATCTTTACTTCTTTAAGTTTAATGTCCTGCTCGGTTGTGAGGCGCTCATCTTCCTGCTCTTTCAGCAACAGCCCTTCGAGGCCCTTGGCATACTCCTCAGGCAACTGCAGATCGCGCAGCAAGACTTCGCGGACCACAATTCCGTCGCTCGCCAGCCGCGCAGTGATGGCTTCCGCAGCTTTCGAACGCAACTCTTCCCGCTTGGTCGCGAATATTTCCCGCGTCATATAGTTGGGCGCCAATTGCCGGTAGATGGTCGACACCACCGGCGCGACCACCTGTTCGCCAACCGGTTGCGGCAGATTGGTGTGAATCGAATCGAGACGCCGCGGATCGAGCCGGTAACGCACCGAAACCGCCAGCCCGATATTCAACCCCTCGCGTGCCTGAACGGAGAGCACTTCGCCTTTCTTCTTGTCGGTCTCCGCAGCCACCGTCGAATACACTTGCTCGCGCGTATCGTACAGCGCCACGCTGTCGATGAGCGGCGTGACGATGTGCACTCCCGGAAACAGCGTGCCGGGACGCGCGCCCCAAATCTGGCTGATGCGAACTCCCGCCGACCCGTCGGGAACAACCACAATGCTGAGCGCCAGCAGCAGCGGCAAAATTGCCGCGGCTGCCAATTTCTTCGCCAACTTCCAACGCATCGGCGCTAAAGGGAGCGGTGGTAACGTCGCCTGCGCATCACTGTCACCATTCCCCTTTCGCTGGATCAAGCGCCTCAATCGTTCTGAGACATACACATCGTAAACAACCACCGCCCCCGCGCTGCCAAATAGGCCGACACCGAGAAGCATCAACAGGTATTTCAAAGCCAACATGATATTGCTCCCTTCTTTCTGTGGTCATGCAAAACAAAAACTGTTCGCGTGATGCCGTCCCGGTACCGTCGTACGGAAATCTCGGCTCGCTTTGCCGTCCCCCGGGAATTAACTGGAGGCGCGAGCACGTCGCAGTAAAGCCCCGGCCGCGGTTCCCGCCGATGGCCTGGCCGCAGTGGCCGGGCGCATAAGTTGAAAAGTCGCACGCAACAAAAGCCAATTGACCAGCGCCGCCGCACCGGCCGCGAATAAAGTGGTAATTACCAACATCGTAAAATGCAGTATGGCTAACATGTGCCTCTCCTTAAGTTCGCAGTGTTGAGTCGCACGACGCACACCATCGCAAAGAGAAGGCAAGGAAACGGGTTATGGGTGCCAAAGGGAGTTGCTTTGTGGGGCGAGGAACACGCTGTGGCTACCCTGACTCGGCGCGGCCGGGTTTGGCGGAGCGCTCAATAAAGGCGTAATCTAGCTGTAGCAATCGAGGACAAAAGTGCCCGGGCGACGGCTAACCCGGCTTAGTCACGTATCATGCCAACGAAATCAGGCCTTCGAATCGGCAGCATCCTAGGGATCCCCATCTATCTGCACGCCAGTTGGCTGCTGATTTTTGCCTTGATTACATATTCCCTGGGCACGCAATTCACAGACAGTCATCCGCAATGGAGCTCCACGGAGCATTGGACCGTGGGCATCCTCACCAGCATCTTGTTTTTTGCTTCCGTCCTCTTCCACGAGCTTTCGCATAGCGTGGTGGCCATGCATTACAAGATTAAGGTGGCATCCATCACCCTGTTCATTTTTGGCGGAGTGGCACGCATTGGCCGGGAACCCTCGAAAGCAATTCAGGAATTCAACATCGCCATAGCCGGTCCGCTCTCCAGCTATTTTCTCTGCGCCTTTTTTTTTGGTTTAACTCTGTGGTTTCCCAATAGCGAGGCGGTTGGAGCTTTGGGCCTATGGCTGGCGCAGATCAACTTTGCGGTTGCTACCTTTAATTTATTGCCTGGCTTCCCGCTGGATGGCGGCAGGATATTTCGCGCTGCCGTGTGGGGAGCGACCAAAAACTTTACTCGTGCTACGCGCATCGCCGGCGTCAGCGGCCAACTGGTCGCGTACGGACTGATTTTACTGGGAGCCTGGTTCGCCGCCGTCAAGCGTGATTGGCAGTCGGGACTGTGGTTGGCTTGCATCGGCTTTTACTTGCAGAGTGCGGCTCGCGATAGCATCGCGCAACTTGCCATACGCGAAACGCTGGCGGGCTTGCGCGCTTCAGACGTAATGAATAATGAAGTTCCCATCATCAATCGCAATACTTCGCTCCAGGAATACAGCGCCGAAGTGTTAAGGACCGGCCGCCGCTGCCATCTGGTGGTGACCGAAGATCGCCTGGTGGG
>DATMOS010000004.1:0-21583 GCA_035568155.1 Verrucomicrobiia bacterium
AATACATTCGTCTGCGGCCCGGTCGGAATGATTGGTTCCTGTCCATGGGTGGAGAAGCTCGCGAAGTTTGGGAACAGATCGGAAACGACAACTGGGGCCAGCAGCCTTTCATGAACGCCTATCTCAATGAACGGTACATGCTTTATTTCGACGTTCGTTACGGCAAGCACGTTCGCTCGTTCGTCGAATTCAAAAGCGGTTTGAATTCTTACCGCATCGGTGGTCCGAGACCGATCGACGAAAAAAAGCTCGATTTCCAAGCAGCATTCCTCGAAGTCGGAACGGGGGTTGAACGTAACTGGATCAAGGTCAGAGCCGGGAGACATGAGATGGAGTATGGCTCCGGGCGGCTGATCGATGTTCGAGAGGGCCCCAACGTGCGCTTGAGCTTTGACGGGTTCAAGGTAAAAGCCGGTGTCGGTTCTTGGCAGATTGACGGCTTTGCCGTGCGGCCGGACCTGGACAAGCCAAGTTTTTTTGACAATGCACCCAATCACGCTGTCGGATTCTGCGGCGTATACGGCGTCCGATCCTTGACGAAGACCATCACACTGGACGCTTACTATCTTGGCCTCGATCGGAAAACAGCTGCATTCAACCGAGGTGTCGGCCACGAAGTGCGGCACAGTATCGGTGCGCGTCTTTCTCGTCCTATTGTTCAGACGAAACCCGGTTGGGATTTCGATGATGAAGCGCTTTGGCAATTCGGAACCTTCGGTTCCGCAAACATAAGGGCCTGGACAGTGGCTTCGGAAACCGGTTACCGGTTTCCAAACGTTCCGCTGAAACCGCGATTCAGCGCTAAAGCGGACATCTCGAGCGGCGACGATCCGAGGACGAACACTCTCGGCACATTCAATCCGCTATTCCCCAAGGGTAATTATTTTGGCGTTCTCGCCACGGCTGGCCCGGGCCCCATCAACTTTATTGACGTACACCCACGCGTTGAAACAACGCTGCCGCGCGGCGTGGTCATTTCCGTCGATTGGATCTTTCAATGGCGGGAGAGTTTGCGAGACGGAGTGTATTCGGTTCCCGGATTTCTAATTATTCCTGCAGGAAAGAGCAACGCGCGTTTCGTCGGAAATCGTCCAGGCACGGAGGTTCGCTGGCAGGCGAACCAACATCTGTGGTTTCAAGCCGATTACGGAATCTTTTATGCCGGCAAGTTCGTGAAGGAAAGCCAGCCAGGCCGCAACCTGAATTACTGGGCGTTATGGACGGGATACAAGTTTTAGGGGAAAGCAGTGACCCCTCAAATGAAAACAAGATCTGACGCCGTAAAGAATCTCTGCATGGTGATGACCGCACCCAATGCCGCACCCAAAAACATTGCGACGACCGCCTTAACCCTTCTCGCCAATCAGGAAGTTTGTCACGTGAAATGCGGAAGCCCGGCCCCGCAGTTTGGATTTCTCGTTAGCGCGACAACGCAACGGAAGGAAGGATCTACCGGAAGGTGGTTGTGGGCAGAACTTGAGGACCGGCCCGCGCGTTGGTCTTTCTGACCGGTGCCGCTGGATCAAGGGGATCTGAAGGGCTAGGGTCGAAGCGGTGACGTTGATTCGCGTCAGGTGAAAACCGGTCGGGGGACTAGGGGTTTGGTACCCGGATATGGACGGCAAACAACCGTACTGGCCAGAGACGCCGCTAAGGTGCTATGTGCATCCAGGTGCGAAGCGCGTGTAAGTGGCTGAGATTATGGAGCGGCCTATCGGAATCGAACCGACACCTGAACCTTGGCAAGGTTCCGTACTACCACTATACTAAGGCCGCTCAGGGCTCTTCCTTATATAACATGGGGAGCTAAGCGCGACAAGTATTCCCGCCGGTTGCGCTTCCATGCGACATCAATTCAAAGAAAATTCCGACCGCTTACGAAACCTGCGTGATGCGCGCGGCCTTCACCACCGGGGAACGCTTTTGGCGGTCGGCGAAGCGCGTGGCTTTGTCCTTGTCGGTGTACACGCGACCAAATTTTTCGCCGTCTGCGTAAGACACGGTGACCAGCCAGTGATGATGCTTGCGGCGGCGGTCTTTATTGAAGCTGGTCTTATCTGCTTTTGCGGAGTTCTTGGGGGTGCTTTTTGTCACGGTGCTTTCCTATTCTTGACGTCAGTGATGCGAACTATCGCAAACTAATGGGGCACGCGCAAGTGGCACGTGAGGTAGTAACGGATTTTCATCAAAACGATGAACCTGGAACCGATCAGCTTCCCAGTTGTCGTAGCCTAATCGGAGTCGCGTAATGTTGCGAGAGAATCGCGGATCCGCACCCAGCTAACTTTCTCGCATTTCTAACGTTACGGCCTCCCCGGACATCAAATAATGAGAGCCAATTCAACAATCCTGGACCTGGGTAGGGTTTTAGCTGGTATATCAACAGAATGTGAAAAGTTGTGAACCATGAAACATTCCAGGAGTTTTTACGTCTTACTAGGTGAGCAGCACGATAAGCTGAATCAGTGGATAAGAACATGATCTCAACAACAAAACGTCCCCCGTTAGTGCAAGACCTGCGGAATCATTCCGCGGAACAAGTAACCGAATTGCGCCTGCTGTTAGAGAATGGCGCTCCGACAAAGGCCGATCCTCGCCGCCCTGGTTTTTATGAACTGCAAGGGCTGCAAAATGTGTTTTACGTCTTCAAATATCCCACCGGCGCAAAGGTTCTTTTGCTCGGGGTATGGGAACGCGACCCGGTCGCGGAAATGGTGGACGCCAACTGCTGCTGTTCCGCGTAAGTGTTTTCTGAAACTAAAACTTTGCCAGGGCCGCTTGTTGACTCGCGGCTCTTTTTTATTTGCCGTCCAATTTTAAAGCTGCAGAGTTAATGCAGTACCGTAAGCCAGTAGGAGTCGGACCATCATCGAACACATGGCCGAGATGGGCTTCGCACTTGCTGCACTTTACTTCGGTGCGAGCCATTCCGTGGCTGCGGTCGATTTCGGTATCCACGGCTTGTTTATCCGCCGGGGCGTAAAAGCTGGGCCATCCGGAGCCGGAATGAAACTTGGTCTCGGATGTAAATAACGGCTGGCCGCAACAAACGCACTTGTACGTGCCAGGGTCTTCGGTATCGGCGTACTCACCAGTAAACGGCGGCTCGGTGCCTTTCTGGCGGGTTACGTAATATTGGTTTTGCGTAAGCTGTTTTTTCCAGTCTTTTTCGTCTTTACGTATCTTCTCTTCCATAAAAATCTCCTGATGTCGTGAATTCCTATTTGATTCCGGTGGAGAGGTTAATGTTTCATGCCTGCGATGGATGGCCGGGCAGTTGCTGTTCCATCGCTGAAACTATACATTGACAGGCCGTAGAAGATTCCTTATCGTTGATTTTCTTACATGAACACAACCCTCACTTCTCAGACCCACCGGCACCATCATCATAACGGCTCAACGCCGCGTCTGCTGGGGTGCGTATAGCGATTCGTTAAACAAAGCACTCATCGGCCCGCTGGCGCAGAAAAGCCCAGCGGGCTTTTTGTTTTTAAGCTCGATTTTGGAAAGGCGGCACGGTGAAGATTGCATTCGAAAAATATAACGGGCTGGTGCCGGCGATTGTTCAGGACCATGCCACCGGGAAGGTGCTGATGCTCGGCTTCATGAATGAAAAGGCGCTCGCGGAGACGCAACGGACGGGGCAAGCGGTTTTCTTCAGCCGTTCCCGGGACAAGCTTTGGAGAAAGGGCGAGTCCAGCGGTCACCTGCTGAAAGTGCTGGAGTTGCGTGTCGATTGCGATTCGGACACGCTGCTGCTTCGCGTGCAGGCCATCGGGCCGGGCGTATGCCATGAAGGTTATCGAAGTTGTTTTTTTCGCAAGTTGGAAAATGACGGTACTGCAACGGTAACGGAAGATCGCACGTTCGACCCTTCAAAAATCTATGACTCGAGTTCGCAACCATGAATCAGCTAAAGCTTGGAATCCCGAAGGGGAGCTTGCAGGACGCCACGATCGATTTATTTGCGCGGGCGGGCTGGAGGATCTCGCTAAGCGCTAGAAGTTATGTGCCGTCCGTCGACGATCCGGAAATTGATTGCCTGATGGTGCGTGCGCAAGAGATGGCGCGTTATGTGGAAACCGGCGCGCTGGATGCGGGGATCACCGGGCATGACTGGGTGGTGGAAACGGAAGCCAACGTCGATGAGTTGGCGGAGTTGGTTTACGCCAAGCGGCGGCTGGCACGTGTGCGGTGGGTGCTTGCCGTGCCGGAGGATTCGGCGATACGGCAGCCCTCCGATCTGTCAGGGAAAATTATTGCGACCGAAGTGGTGAAGACCACCGAAAAATATCTGGCGCGCCACGGCGTGAAGGCGCGCGTGGAATTTTCGTGGGGCGCGACAGAAGTAAAAGTGCCGCGACTCGCCGACGCGATCGTGGAGGTGACGGAAACGGGCGCGTCGTTACGCGCTAACCGACTGAGAATCGTGGACACGGTGCTGGAATCGGCTACCGTTTTTATTATGAACCACGAGGCGGCGGCGACTTCCTGGAAACGCGAAAAAGCGGAGAACCTGATTCTTATGTTGCAGGGAGCGATCGACGCTACCAACAAAGTTGGGTTGATGCTGAATGTGCGGCGAGAACATCTGGACGCCGTGCTTGCAGTGCTTCCGGCGCTGAAGAACCCGACCATTTCGACGCTGAGCGATCCTGACTGGGTGGCGGTCAATACCATCATTGAAGAAGCGGTGGTGCGGCAGATTTTGCCAAAGCTTAAGGCTGCGAAAGCTCAGGGGATCGTCGAGTATCCCTTGAATAAGATTGTGCTCTAATGAAAATCCTCAAACTCACTAAAAACGTAGAACGCGCGGTGTTGGGTGGGCGGCGCGAACGAGATGAAAAAGCGCACCGCCTTGCGGCACGCATCATTGCTGACGTGCGAAAGCGTGGCGACGCGGCGATTCGCGAGTGGACTAAAAAATTTGATGGCGTGGATTTGCGCGCGGGCATGTGGGTTTCGCCCGACGAGATTGAAAAAGCTGCGAACAGTGTTGCCAAAGAGACGCGGCTGGCTATTGAGCATGCGGCCCGCAATATTCGCATGGTTGCTGAGCGCCAATTACCGCAAGAATGGACGCTGGAGGTGGAACCCGGAGTAAATATCAGCCAGACTGTCCGGCCTATAGAAGCCGTCGGTTGTTACGTGCCTGGAGGGCGCTTTTCGCTGCTGTCGACATTGCTGATGACCGTCATCCCCGCTCAAGTGGCCGGCGTGAAGCGCATTGTGGTGGTTTCTCCAAAACCAAATGCCGAGTTATTGGCCGCGGCGGAGATGCTCGGGGTTACGCGGATCGCACGGATTGGCGGTGCTCAGGCGATTGCGGCGCTCGCTTACGGCACGAAGAGCAGCGCGGCGGTGGACAAAATCTTTGGGCCCGGGAATCGCTTTGTTACCGCGGCGAAGCAATTGGTGAGCGGCGATTGCGCGATCGATCTTCCAGCGGGTCCGACAGAGGCGATTGTGCTCGCAAATGACGGCCAGCCCGCGTGGATCGCAGCTGATTTGTTGGCCCAGGCGGAGCACGCGCCTGACGCGGGAAGTTTTCTAGTCACTACTTCTCGTGACTTCGCGGCTCGAGTTGAACGCGAGATTAGGAAGCAGCTACGTGCACTGCCGAAAACGAATCCTGCACAACAGTCTTCGGTGCGGAGCGGCGCGATTTTGTTGGCGTCTTCGATGGAGCAGGCGTGTGAGTTTGTGAATCGGTTTGCGCCAGAACACTTGAGCTTGCCGCAAGACGCCGATGACTTGCTGCAGCGGATTCAAGCTACCGGAACTGTTTTTCTCGGGCCCTGGAGCGTGCAGCCATTTGGCGACTATGCGAGTGGAAGCAACCACGTTTTGCCTACGGCCGGGTGGGCGCGGGCGCGGGGCGGCCTCAGTACCGCGGACTTTGTGAAATGCCTCAGCGTGCAGCAGATTAACGACATCGGATTTTCGCGACTGTCGCGGGACGTTCAAATTCTGGCGCGGGCCGAAGGGTTGATCGCGCACGCAAATGCTGTCGAGGTGCGCCGATGAGAGTGCGGCTGCCGGTTCGCAAAGCCATTTTGCAACGAAAGACGTATGAGGCTCCCGCAGAGGGCCGGCTGAATAAAATGCGGCTGGACTTCAATGAGAATACTTCCGGGTGTGGGCCGGCGGCGCTGCGTGCGCTGAGGAAACTTACAGCGCAGCAGGTGGCCATGTATCCGGAATATGCCGGGCCCACGCGACGCATCGCGGCTTATTTTGGACTTGCGGAGCAGGAATTGTTGCTTACGAACGGTGGAGACGACGCGTTGCGCGTATTTTTCGATGCGTTTGTTGAGCCCAGCAGTCGCGTTTTGATTTGCGAGCCGACATTTCCGATGTATCGGTACTACGCGGAAATTGCCGGGGCCCGGATTGAAACTCTGCGCTATGGCAGCGAGATGGAGTTCCCGCTGGATGAATTTGTCTCCGCGTTGCGAAAAAAGACCGCGGTCGCTTTCATCGCTAATCCAAATAATCCGACTGGGACGCTGTTGCCGCCAGCCTCTATCCAAAAAATCTTGCTTGCGGCAACCAACACCGTCGTGGTGATCGATGAAGCCTATGCGGAATTTTCCGGGGTGACGGTGCTACCGTGGATTCGTAAATATCCGAACTTGTTTGTCACGCGCACCTTTTCGAAAGCCGCGGGGCTGGCTGGACTGAGATTAGGCGCCGCGATGGCTTGTCGAGAATCGCTTGCTCTACTTCGCCGCGCCATGCCTCCCTTCCCCGTAAACATAGGGGCGTTGGTCGCGGCGGAAGCGGCGGTGCAGGAGCGCACTGCTATCCGAAACTATGTGAAACAAACGCGAGAAATTCGCGAGTGGTTTGCTGGGGAACTGGCGCGGCTCGGAGTTAAAACTTTTCCCAGCGCGGGGAACTTTCTACTTGCTGATTTTGGTTCTCAAGGCCCTTCGCTCTTTAAAAAACTGGACGCTCAGGGAATTTTAGTGCGTGAACGCTCGAAGGATATTGGGCCGGGATTTGTGCGCATCAGCATTGGGACCGGATCGGAAATGAAGCGGCTCGTCAAAGTAATTCAAAGAGAATTACAGATAATTCAAAAAGAACCACGGCCGAAGCCTCGGAGAGAAAGAAATTAACGATGCCTCGCACAGCTGCTAATCATCGCAAGACCAACGAAACCGACGTGCGGTTGAAGTTGAATCTCGACGGGCGCGGCAAAGCACGAATTTCAACGGGCATCCGTTTTTTCGATCACATGTTGGAGCTTCTGACCCGCCACGGCGGCTTCGATTTGCAGCTTACGGCCAGCGGCGACCTGGATGTAGATCAACATCACACCGTCGAAGATGTTGGAATCGCTCTTGGAGAAGCTGTCCTGAAGGCTCTCGGAAATAAACGCGGGATTCTTCGCGCGGGGTATTTCGTGATGCCTATGGATGAATCGCTGGCCCTGGCGGCGATCGACCTTAGCGGCCGGCCCTACTGCGTGGTGGACTTGAAAATTAAACTCTCCTTGGTGGGCGATCTGCAGACCGAGCTGATCGAAGATTTTTTTCAAGGATTCGCGCAGGCCGCACGCGCGAATGTGCATTTACGCGCGCTGTATGGGCGCTCTTCACATCATCAGGTGGAAGCAGTGTTCAAGGCGTTCGCACGGGCTTTGCGGTTTGCGGTAGCGCGAGACAAGCGACTGCGTGGCGTGCTGCCCAGCACTAAAGGGTTGTTATGAATATTTCTCTTCTCGATTACGGTGCGGGGAATTTACCTTCCGTGGAGCGCGCTTTGCAGCGACTGGGCGCGCAGACCGAAAGAGTCTCGACATCCGCCGGCGTAGCAAAGGCTGCTGCTCTTATTCTTCCGGGAGTTGGCCATTTTGGGGCGTTGCTACGCGCGCTTGACCGAGATGGGTTGCGCGAATCGTTGATTGCCGCGATTGAGCATGGCGTTCCGTTTTTAGGAATTTGCTTGGGTTTGCAAGCGCTGTTTGAAAACAGCCAAGAAGCTCCCGATTTGCAGGGATTGGAAATTTTGTCCGGATCGGTGCGCGTTCTGAATGGTGCGGTGAAATTGCCGCACATGGGTTGGGATCAATTGCAGGCCAAAGCTGGATCGGGATTGCTGGAAGGAATTGATTCCGCGGCCTATTTTTATTTTGCGCACTCTTACGCTGTGCCGTATCGTGCCGAGGACCAGGCGCTGGAAACTCGAGCAACCTGTTCATATGGCGGCGAATTCGTCGCAGTGACGGAAACAGAGAACATCTTCGCGGTGCAATTCCATCCGGAAAAGAGTGGTGCCGCCGGCCAACACGTACTCGAGAATTTTCTGCGGATCGCGTCATGAGCCTGGCGCGCCGGATCATTCCCTGCCTGGATACCGACGGCGAGCGCGTGGTGAAAGGCGTGAACTTTGTGGCATTGCGTGATGCGGGGGATCCAGTGACGTTGGCGCGACGTTACAACGCGGAGGGCGCCGACGAGTTGGTGGTTCTGGATATAGCCGCGTCGCGCGATCGACGGCCGACATTTCTGGAAACAATTCGCAAGGTTGCGGCCGAATTGGCAATTCCGCTGACCGCTGGGGGTGGCATTCGAACGCTGGACGACGCACGCGCGGTGGTTCGCGCGGGCGCGGACAAAATAACCGTGAACACCGCCGCAGTCTTGCGCCCGGAATTGATTTCGGAATTGTCGGAGGAATTTGGCTCGCAAGCGGTGGTTTTGACGATCGATGCAAAATGGGATGGCGACCGTTGGCGCGTAATGACAACTGGCGGGCGGGTATCCACGGAGTTGAACGCCGTCTCCTGGGCTGAGAAAGGAGCAGAACTTGGCGCAGGCGAAATTCTGCTGACCTCGGTGGATCGCGACGGAACACAAAGTGGCTTCGACGTGGCTCTCACCGCGGCAATATCGAAAAACATTCTGGTGCCGGTGATTGCCTCCGGCGGGGCCAGATGGCCGCAACATTTCGCAGAGATTTTTTGCCAAGGGGCAGCGGATGCGGCGTTGGCAGCCTCAATTTTTCATGACGAAATTCAAAGCATTCGCTCGCTGAAGGAGTTTCTAGCCGATCAGAAAATCCAGGTTCGGTTGCCGTGTTAATTCCCTGCATCGATCTACAAAACGGGATGGCGGTGCAGTTGATTCATGGGCGCAAACGCGAACTGGCGGTGCGCGATGTGCTCGGCGTGCTTGAGAAATTTAAGAATTACGAGTGGCTGCACATTATCGACCTGGACGCGGCGATGGGCAAAAGGTCCAACGCGGAACTGATGCGGCAATTATGTTTTAAGGCGCGCTCCTCGTATGGGATAAAAGTTCGGATTGGCGGAGGGATTCGTACCGTGGCACGCGCGGTGAAGGTCGCCGGATGGAAGGCGGAGCAAATCATCATCGGCAGCGCCGTGTTCCATGAAGGAAAATTGAACCTGCCATTTCTTGAGCTGTTGGTAAGAATGGTCGACCCCGCTAGGATCGTACTCGCTCTGGATACGGCAAAAGGTCACATAACGATTCAGGGTTGGCGACGCACGTTGAGACTTCGTGCCGAAGACGTCATGACTGAATTGCAGCCCTACTGCGGGGCTTTTCTTTGTACGGATGTTGACCGGGAAGGAACCATGAGCGGGGCGAATTTAAAATGGTTTAAAAGTTTGAGAAACGCGACGGAGCATCCAGTTATTGCGGCGGGTGGAATTAAAACCACGCGCGAAGTTTCAGCTCTGGAAAAAATGGGGATGGATGCGGCGGCGGGTATGGCGATGTACAAGAATATGTTGCGCTAAAAAGGCTAGCGCTATTTAGCGGAGATGAATTTTTTCAGTAAGAAGATTCAATTTCTCACCGATTGTTCCTTTGAGAAAAAACTAGCGCATATAGGCGTCGGTAATATATTGCTGCACCATGCGCTGGGTATTAAAGAAAGATCCGTTGATAGCAATGGCGTGCTGCATGACGCTCAGATAACGATAGCGCTCGTTATAAAACATCGGAATGATCACGCTGTCTAACTTGGAGTAAAGCGATTCGGCGTCGGCTCGGTTATCGGTGACCAAGTCGGGCGTGGCACGGCGTGCTCCCCCGATGGACCAACCGGTTACGCCTTCGATATGACCTTCCGACCACCAACCATCGAGAATGCTGAGGCTAGGCACGCCATTCAGAGCGGCCTTCATGCCGCTGGTTCCGGAAGCTTCCAGCGGAAATTGCGGAGTGTTGAGCCACAAATCTACGCCGGCGGTGATTTTTCCACCTAAATCCATGTTGTAGTCGTCGAGAAACACGACTGGCACCGCTTTGCGCAGAGCTTTCTTGGCTTGAAAAATATGTTTGATGATGGACTTTCCACCGGCGTCGTGGGGATGCGCTTTGCCGGCGTACACAATTTGAAACGGCCCGGAATTTTTTGTGATCTGCCGCAAGCGATCCAGGTCGGCGAGAATCAGGTCGGCACGCTTGTAACCGGTGGCGCGCCTCGCAAATCCGATGGTGAATTTTCCGGGGTCAAACTTGATGCCCGTTTTCTGCCGCACCACTTCCAGCAATTCGTGCTTAGTGAGCAGATGAGCGGTCCAGACTTCTTCCGGCGGAAGACCCAGCGCGCCACGGAGACTGTAGTTGTCTTCGCGCCAAGTGGGAATGTAGCGATCAAAAATTTCGCGAAATGCCGGAGCGGTCCAGGTTCCAGCGTGGACGCCATTGGTAATTGCTTCGATAGGTACGCCAGGAAACATTTGACGCGAGGTCTCGCCATGCTGCTTAGCGACACCGTTCACGTATTTGCTTAGGCTGAGCGCGAGATAGGTCATGTTCAGGGAGGCCCCGGCGCGCGCGGCTTGCTGCAAATCCGGGAACGCTTGTTCAGCCTGAAGCACACGCTTCACGAGATCGGCGGCGGAAGCATCTTTCAAATCAAAAAGGTCAGTCTGACGCGGAAACGCCCGGGTGAGGTACTCCATGGGAAATCGATCGTGACCGGCGGGGACGGGCGTGTGCGTAGTGAAAACACATTTACAGCGAACTTTTTCAATGTCCTCGGCGCGAATGGTGGTGCGTCCCGCTTTGGCGGCCTCGGCTTCCAGAAGTTCTAGCGACAACAGCGCGGCGTGGCCTTCGTTCATGTGATAACGCGTGAGTCCTTCGTGCCCTAAGGCTCGAAGCATGCGAACACCACCGATGCCCAGAATAACTTCCTGACAAAGACGGTAGTAGGGATCGCCGCCGTATAAAGTTCCCGTGAGCGCACGATCCGCGGGGGCATTGGAAGGCAAATCGGCATCTAGAAAATAAATCGGAACTTCATATCCGCGCACGCCAACGGCGGCATATCGCCAACAACGAAGCTCCACGCGGCGGTCCTCAAGGGGAATGGTTACGCGCGGCGACTCTTCGTGCAGAAAATCTTCGACGCGCCATTCGACGGGTTCTTCGGTTTGCGTGCCGTCCTCGGCGAGGCGCTGCGAAAAATATCCTTTTCGATAAAGCAGCGAAACGGCGACCATCGGCAGTCGAAGATCAGCAGCGGCACGGATGGTGTCCCCTGCGAGGACGCCGAGTCCACCGCTGTAGCACGGCATGGAATTCTCAAGCGCAATCTCCATGGAGAAATACGCAACTAATCGATCTTTAACGCACTCCATTCGATTCCTTCTACGCCACTGCAAAGATTAACGATTATTTAGGTAGAAAAGCCCGCGTTGTCGTGCTTCTCATTGTCGGGGAATCCGTGCGGGCAAGGCAAGCGGTTGCGGGATAAATCTGCTCGCGAGTTGCGTGGAAATAATAATACCGGGTTAGTTGACTCTAATTATTTCGATGAATTTGCCAGCGCTGCCGTCTCCTTCGTGGTGTAGCCCAGATCTTGGAGGATCTGGTCGGTATGTTCGCCCAAAAAGGGAGGGGCCAGCCGGTAGGTTACCGGAGTACCCGATAAACGCATCGGATTGGCGATGCTCTTAACGCTTCCTAAGATGGGGTGTTCCAGCTGCACGACGAGGCCGCGAGCCTTGGCCTGGATATCGTTGAGAGCTTCCGAGACACCGTTAATTTTCGCAGCGGGAATGCCAGCGGCCGCGAAACGCTCGAGCCATTCGGAGGCGGACTTTTTGCTGAATGTTTCTTGCAGGATGGGAATCAATTCTGCCCGGTGTTTGATGCGCTCGGCGTTGATTCTAAATCTTGAGTCACGATATAGATCCGCCTCGGTATCGATGATGGCGGCAAATTTTTGCCACAGAGCTTCAGTGCCGACACCGATGACAAAATAAACACCGTCGCTGCCGCTGAACATTTCGTACGGAACAATGTTGGGATGCGCATTTCCCCAGCGTTGAGGCGTAACGCCCGCGTTTAAGAAACTGCTTCCTGCATTTGCCAGCCAGGTCAGTTGAGAATCGAAAAGCGCCATGTCGAGGAGTTGGCCTTGCCCGGTTTTCTCGCGGGCAAAAAGCGCGGCTAGGATGCCCATGGCGGCATAAATACCGCAGGTCATATCCGCGATGGCGATGGGATAGCGCATGGGTCCGGAAGTTTCCTCGCCGGTGAAACTCATGAGCCCAGCTTCAGCTTGGGCGAGGATGTCGTAGCCCGGCGAGCCTGCTTTCGGGCCGGAAGAGCCGTAACCACTGATGCCGCAATAAATCAGTTTGGGATGGCGCTCGCGCAGACATGCCGCGTCGAGCTTTCGTTTCTGCAATGATTCCAAAGACGGCTGATTGGTGATGAAAATATCGGCCGTAGCAATCAATTTATGGAGCGCTTCAAGTCCATTCGGTTGGTTGTAATCGAGCACGATGGAGCGCTTGTTGCGATTGGTAGACAAAAAATAGGCCGACATCTCTCCGACAAATGGCGGGCCCCATCCACGAGCCTGATCCCCAATCCCCGGACGCTCAATCTTAATTACATCGGCTCCCAGGTCGCCAAGCAGCATTGCGCAGTAAGGCCCAGCCAGGGCCTCGGTCATTTCTATAACGCGAATACCATCCAGAACATTTTTCACGAAGGGGATTATAGCCGAGTCGGTATTAGGTCGATCGTGGATGACCGGAGAGTGTTGAAAAAGTGTTTCAATTCGGCACGCGCAATACTTTTTCGAAAAAAGCCTACTTTCGCCTTGACCTTCTCACAAGCGGACGCTAGCCTACGCACCATTCGTTCGGGAGCTAGATCTGCCGCATCAAAGAAAGTCGTTTCCTTCATCCGTTATCCTCACGCGGGCCAATGATGCTGTTGCTTTGTCGTCTGAATCGCGGTCCGTTTCGGAAATTTCCGTTTGCATCGCTGCGCGTTTTGCTGTCATCGCATTAATCATTTTTGCTTGCACGGTGTTCAACACTTCCTGTCAGGCATCCGTGCGCAAAATTATTTTTGATACTGACCCTGGAACCGACGATGCCATGGCGCTGATGCTGGCGTTGAATTCGCCGGAGCTGGATGTTCGGGCGATTACGGTGGTGCCCGGCAACGTTACCGCCGAGCAAGGCCTGGAGAACGCACTGCGAATGGTGTCGCTTGCTAATCGTTGCGACATCCCGGTTGCGGGCGGCGCTCGGCATCCGCTATTTCAGAAATTAGTCACCGCAGAATTCTGGCATGGAAAGAATGGGCTAGCCAATATCGAATTGCCGCGTAGCAAATGCAAAGCGGACCCGCGTTTTGGCCCCGATTTGATCATTGAATTAATTCATGCGTCGCCGCACGAGATCACGCTGGTGCCGGTAGGTCCGCTCACCAATATCGCCTTAGCTGTAGAAAAAGATCCCTCCATTGTTCCGCTCATTAAGGAAGTGATTCTGATGGGCGGCTCGATCAAAGGAGGAAATGTAAACGCGGCTGCGGAAGCTAACATCTATAACGACCCGGAAGCGGCACAAATTGTTTTTCAGGCCGGCTGGCCACTGACGATGGTGGGCCTGGATGTTGGCGACAAAACGTTGCTCGGCCATAAACAATTGGATCAATTGGCCAGCACGCACGGCCCGGTCAACGATTTTATTTATGGAGTGACGAAATTTCTGGTGGAGCTTTCTGAAAAATTCGGCGATAACGGTACGCCGATGTACGATCCGCTGGCGGTCGGGGTGGCCATTGACGCGACGCTGGTCACCGCGCCCGCGATGCATGTGGATGTTGAAACCCGAGGCGAATTCACTCGTGGAGAAACCGTTGCCAATCGCCGCAATGAAGTTGAGCGCAACGTACTGCATGGGGACCGCTACATCATCGAAGGCGTCGACAAAGTGCAACCCAACGCCAAAGTGTGCGTCGAAATACAGGCCGACCGTTTTTTGCAACTTTTTGTTTCGCGCATTCAGGGCAAGTGACTCGCTGGGAGGTCGATACTCTACGTTGAAGGGCTAGGAAGTCACGGTGACGGTAATCTTGTTCGATTTAACCTGCGTCTTACTCTCATCCTCGAAACGTTCCACCTGAACAGCGTACTGACCCGGTTTCAAAAGGTATAGCTTGTTGAGGTCAATCGTGTGGGTGAGTGTCTCTCCGGGTTTTACGGCGCGGAATCCGTTACTGCCAACTACGATTAACTCTGTTTTAGAGGCGGGATCGACAGTATCCTCACCCTTTACAGCACGAAGGTACCGAGTCTCCGACGGTTCTTGTCCATCTTTGCCTAAAACATGAATCGTGTAATCGAATTCTCCCCGACTTCCATTGTCTAAATCCAGAATCAGTTCTTTATCAGTTAAGTTCGTAAGCACAATACTCACTTTTAACTCCGATCCAGCCTTTACTTCAACAATAGGAGCACTGATCGCAACGGAATACGGCACAATCGCTCGGACTCGGCCGCTTTGGGCGCCCATAAGATTGAATAGTGGTATTGTCAGAATGAATAAAGTACTTATGGCTGTTTTTGTTTGCATCTTGAATCTCCACTCCTGTTCTGGAATGGGGGAGTGGTCGACTGGGGATTGCAATGTATTATCGACTCCATTTACTCCATAGGAGATGCCGTATTGATTGTACTGCCGACAAGATGCCAACCGGTAATCGGGTTCATGGATTCCACAGGTAGCGGGAATCGCTCAAGCGCTACCGTTTTACAGAAAACTGCTCGCAGGTTAGAGTCCGCATTAGGGACTTGCAGCCGCGGGTAGGACTTCAGTTCTAAATGAAATCAGCAATCGAGGACAGACGGCGCTTCCTGACGGGTTTGGCAGGAACGTTGGCGATTTTGCCGCTGGCTCGCCCGTTCGGCTCGTTCTTGATAAAAAGTTCAACTACTGTCACGAAGGAAAATCCTGTGCGCTGGCCCACTTTAAGCGGTAGCCCGGTTCTGGATAGCTTACGACCGGTCATTGAAAATTCACGCGACGTCCGTACCAATATCGGGAAGATTATCGAAGTCGCCGGGTGGATGGGATATGAGGAATTGCCCCTTCCGGAATTCACGCTTCCTTTTGACGTTGGCGCAGGTAACGCAGACGAAGCGATCGATTTTATTCTGGTGGCGGATTCCATCGATACGGCGTTCACGGATTTCTCCACGCGCGAAAAATTTCAAGTGGATTTTGCCGGGCAGCATTGGTCGGACTCCGACGCGGAGTTCGCTTGCCTGAAACGAGCGCTGGACGCGGGAAAGCCGATTCTTGACGGCAAATACCTGGCTAAAATTTCCCGCGCGGAGCTTGATGACATTTTTGCCGGCAACATAAAGATGCCCATGCTGGACGAAAAGCTTGCAGTGCTGCATCAAGTCGGCGCGGTATTGGCGGAAAAATACGATGGGCGCTTCCACAAGTTCGTGCAGGCATGCTCGCCGCGACTTTATGACCGCGGAAACGGACTGATCGAACGAATGGTAAAGGAATTCCCGCGCTTCAATGACGTGAGCGAGTTTGAGGGGCACGAAATAAAATTTTACAAATTGGCGCAGCTGGGCGTGTGGATGCTGTATTCAACGCTGCACAAGTCCGGTAAATTTCGACTGGATGATCGGGAGAAATTGACGGCGTTCGCGGATTACATCGTTCCGGTAGCGTTGCGATTGCTGGGAATAACGTCATACTCGCCGGAATTGGAAAACGCGATCAACACGCATCAATTGATACCGCGGGACTCGCGCCGTGAGATTGAAATTCGCGCGCACGGTATCTACGCAACGGCTTTGCTTGCAGAAGAGGTCAACAAGCTCCGTGGCCCGAAGGAGCAGGTGATCATTCCGCAGATCGATGCGCGGCTTTGGACCCACTATCACACCACTTCATGGCCTCACCATTTGACGCAGACCATCATGTATTAGAATGGCCGAAAATCTTTTGACGCCGGCTGGAAAGGAAATATTTTCGTGATGAACAGGAAATGGTTCTTACGCTGTGGCGTGCTTGCGTTGCTGGCGTTTTGTGTTCAATTCCCTTTTCAATTGCCGTCACGGGCACAAGAAAAACGCAAAGTGATCATCGATCAAGACTGCGCCGGGCCGGGAGGCACGGATATGCAGGCCATTCTGGCGCTCGTCAATTCTCCGGAGACAGAGGTGCTGGGAATAACGGTGCTCACTGGGGATGCGTGGCGCGACGAAGAGGTTCAGCACACTTTGCGGCTGCTGGAAATAATCGGGCGCACTGATATTCCGGTGGTGCCTGGCGCGGTTTTTCCGCTGGTGAACAGCAAAGAGTACATCGCCAAGTGGGAAACCCTTTACGGCAAGGTGGTCTACCAGGGCGCATGGAATTACGCGAAGCACAATCCGGTGCATGGCCCGTACGATATTCCGCCCATGCCTGAGGCCGCGCCTACGACGAAACCTTCCACCGAAGATGCCGCGCGATTCATGGTGCGCCTGGTAAATAACCATCCGCATGAAGTAACAATTTACGCCGCGGGACCGATGACCAACCTGGCGCTGGCCATCGCGCTTGACCCGCATTTCGCCGAACTCACGAAAGAATTGATCGTGATGGGCGGCAGTATCAATCCCCGCACGGATGATCCGGAATTCAGCCTGACCCCGCGACGGGAATTTAATTTCTGGATGGACCCGGAAGCGTCGCACGCGGTTCTGCACGCACACTGGCCGCGCATTGTGCTGACCACGGTGGATATTTCGGTGAAAACGCGCATGGAAAAAAGCTTGATCGCGGAAGTGGCAAAAAGCCAGACGCCCGGGGCGCAGTATGTCGTGAAGTACGCGGAAGCCAATTATCTCTGGGATGAGTTAGCCGCGGTGGCCTGGCTGGACCCCAACTTCATCACCAAGTGGCAAAAACTTTACATCGACGTGGATACCAGTCACGGAGCCTCTTACGGGGATACGCTGGCCTGGGCTCCTGGGCAACAACCGGGCATGGGCGAACAGTTGGTGGAAGTGCAAAAAGAGCTGGACAAAGACAAGTTTTACAAGGAATACGTGGAACTATTGTCTCGTCCGACCCCGAAGGCTGCCGCGAACGCGGCGAGATAATCTCGCCGCAGATGTGCCGCGCGCAAGTACGCGGGCAACGGTTGCAGAAATGCGTGCTCAGGCTGCCGTTGCGGCACGGCTTGTGCTATCGTTCCGGCGATTGCAACCCATCGCGATTTTTTTTCTCAGGGAGAAATATGGCAGAGCCCACAAAAGTTGTAGGAATAGGAAGCTGTGGAGTCGACTACTTTGCGATTGTGCCGCGGCTGCTCGGCCCGGAAGAAAAAATCAACGCGGATCGGCTGGAGATTCATGCCGGCGGCGTTACCGGCAACAACCTCACGCAGGTTGGGCGCCTGGGAGTTTCGGCTGGTTGGCTTGGCCTGATTGGCGACGATGAGAGCGGACGACTAATCACCAAAGCGTTTGAGGACGATGGGCTAGATCTTTCCGGGATTGAAACGATTAAGGGTGAACACTCCACGTTTGTGTGGATTCCTGTGGATGCCCAAGGCGAGCGTTGCATTTACATGTTTCCGAACATCAATGGGAAGCTTTCCGCCGAACAGGTGCGCCGGCTGTTTTCGTCTCATATCAAGCAGGCTCGGCACTTTCACACGGAGGCATCGCAATTGCCTTTGCCGCCTGTAATAGAAGGTATGCGGATTGCGCGCGACGCGGGTGTGCGGGTGATATTCGACCTGGATGTGGCACCCAGTTATTTCGCTCAGGCCAAGCTGGGCAGCGAAGCCGATCTGATTACGGCGCTGCGCATGGTCGATGTGTTGAAGCCGTGTAAAGCTGCGGCGCGGGAGATTACCGGGGAAACGGATTACGAGAAAATGGCGGCGAAGTTATTGGGGCTCGGTCCCAAAATTGTTGCTCTGACGATGGGTGCGGACGGCTGCTTGATCGCCGCAGGAAAAGACATGGTGCACATTCCGCCCTTCAAGGTGGCGGTGGTCGACTCCACGGGGGCCGGGGATGCGTTCATGGGCGGTTTATCTTACGGCTTGCTGCAGGAGTGGGACCATCGCCGCGTGGGCACTTTCGCCAATGCTTGCGCAGCGATTTGCTGCACTAAGGTTGGCGCGCGGTCCATGGGCAGACGCGAAGACGTGATGGCTCTTATCCAGTCACAGCGCGCAGAAGCTTCCGCGTTCTAGCGCCGTAACTAGGTAATGCAACAGGTGATGCCGCGAAACGTCATGCACGGATTCGCGGCAGGAGAACACAAATGTTTGTGCCCCATGAGTTCGTTATCGCTTTGATCATGATGATTGCCAGCGCGGTGTGCTGGGGCTCGTGGGCGAATACCTATAAGGGTGTCAAAAATTATCGTTTTGAACTTTTTTATTGGGATTACGCGCTAGGGATCTTCCTGATTTCCTTGGTGCTGGCGTTCACGATGGGAAGCACGGCGGACGATCCATCGCGTTTTCTGACCAACGTTCACAACGCTGACAATTCCAATATCGCTTCGACGATGTTTGCAGGCGTAATTTTTAATCTTGCGAATCTCCTGCTGGTGGCCGCGATTGATATGGCCGGACTGGCCATCGCTTTTCCCGTGGCGATTGGAATCGCGTTGGTGGTCGGGGTGGTGTCCAGTTACATTCTTCAGCCCAAGGGTCACGCGGGCTTACTGGCCGCCGGGGTAGTCTGCGCTTTAGTGGCGGTAATACTGGATGGAAAAGCTTACGGCAGTTTGCCCACGGCCAATCGCGCCATCAGCAGAAAAAGCATCATCACATGCGTAGTGTCGGGGGTTTTGATGGGTGTCTGGGCGCCTTTTGTCACCCGCTCGATGACCCATGGAAATACGCTGGGGCCCTACAGCGTGGCGGTGTTCTTGACGCTGGGGGCGTTACTCTCTTGTTTCGTGTGGAATATTTATTTCATGAAGCATCCGCTGGTTGGCCACCCGGTAAATTTTGCGGAATTTTTTCGAGGGCCGGGGGCGGGACACTTGCTGGGCTTGCTGGGCGGTTGCATCTGGGGAATTGGCACGGTGTTCAATCTGGTGGCTGCGCATTTTACGGGCGTAGCGATCTCGTATGCGATTGGTCAGTCCGCGCCGATGGTTGCCGCGCTCTGGGGCGTGCTGGCGTGGAAGGAATTTCGCGGCGCGAACCGTCAGGCTTATGTTTATCTGGCGGGCATGTTTGTGTTTTATCTGCTGTCCATCCTGGTTATTTCCTACGCAAATACAGCGAGTTGAATAGTTTCGTTCCTGGACTGCAATAGCCCGGGGGTTGGCTGTTCGGACGCTAAGAATATTTATTGAGGTAGTCCGTCTTGCGGGCACGAGTTCGTTCAAAACTGACCCGGACCATTGTTTCTAAGCACCTTATGCACCCGGGTAAACGCGCGGCGGGCTATTTAGCCGCTATTTGTGCAGAAAACGCGTCATTATCCGGTGCCATTTTGGACTGCTCAGCGGCATTGCGGCGTTTCTGGCTACGCTGACGCTCATTTTCGACCATGTCATTCCATGGAGCGGGTATGTGAAAGCTTCGTTGGATTGGTGGGTCGGCGATGCCGTGGCCATCGCGTGCCTCACCCCTTTTTGTCTGGTTTTAGTGATCCCGGTTGTGCGCCGCTTCGCGGGATTAACACAAACCGCAGCGGACAGGGAGTCGGCTTCCGCGGGCAAGAGCATTCACGAAGCGCAGGGTTTTCGGCGGGTGATCGAATCCTTTTGTTTCGTCGCGGCTATTGTGGGATCGCTTTGGCTGGCCTTGGGGTCACGAAGCACCGGCAACCAGAACATGTTTTACGTTTTCTTTCTGCCCATTGTTTGGATTGCGGTACGCCGCGGTCTACGGGGAGCCGCGACGGGAATATTAATGTTGAATATCGGCATTGTTCTTTCGCTGCAATTCTCCGGCGGGAACCCATTACGTTTCGCTCTATTGCATTTGCTGATGCTGGTTCTTTCGCTTACCGGACTAATACTGGGCACGTTGAGTAGCGAGCGCGATCGAACTGAAAAACAATTATCCCAGGAAGAAGAACGCATGCGTTTGTTGCTCGGATCCGTTGGCGAAGCCGTATATGGAGTGGACAGTAATGGAGATTGTACTTTCTGCAACGCAGCATTTTTGCGCCGCATAGGATATGCGAGTGCTCAGGCTCTGCTGGGGAGAAATATGCATGACGTGATTCATCGCACTCGCGCTGATGGGTCGCCAGATCCGCGGGCAGAATGTGTCCTGCGCAACGCCCTGATGACCGGCGAAAAACTGCATATGCCCCGGGAGTTAATGTGGAGTTCGGACGGGACGGCTTTTCCAGTGGAACTGTGGTCCGCGCCATTGATTCAGAACAACAAAGTGGCAGGCGCGGTGGTCATTTTTACTGACATCACCGAGCGGCTGCGCACAGAAGAGTCTCTGCGGGACGCGAAAGAAAATGCGGAAGCGGCGAATCGCGCGAAGAGCGATTTTCTGGCCAATATGAGCCACGAGCTTCGCACCCCGATGAACGGAATTCTCGGCATGGCCGCGTTGGCGCTGGATACCGAGCTCTCCGTTGAACAACGCGAATATTTGGGCATGGTCAAAAGCTCGGGCGAGTCGCTTCTTTCACTGCTGAACGACATTCTGGACCTGTCAAAAATTGAGTCCGGGAAACTGGAATTAGAGACTATCGACTTTTCCATAGAGGAGTGTATCGAGCAGGCTTTGCAACCGGTAATTCCTCAGGCGCAGGAAAAAGCAATCGACCTGATATGGGATGCCATCGGAATTCCGCCGTTGGTGCGCGGGGATCAGGTGCGGCTGAGGCAGGTACTGATCAACCTGGTTGGGAATGCACTGAAATTTACCAAACAAGGAGAAGTAACGATTCTCGCTGAGCAGTCTGAGAAGGCTGAATCCGGAATGCGATTCCTCTTTACTATTTCGGATACCGGGATCGGCATCCCCGTCGAAAAGCAGCGGAAAATATTTGAAGTTTTCGCGCAAACCGATATGTCCACCACTCGGCGCTACGGTGGAACGGGATTGGGACTATCCATCTCCGAGCGGCTGGTCAAGTTAATGGATGGGCGCATCTGGCTGGAAAGCGAAGTCGGGACGGGCAGTTAAGTTTCATTTTGAAGTGACTTTCCTGCCGGCAGATCGTCAAAGCCTACGTTCCGATTCCGATCTTCGTGCCATCCCCGAGCAACATCTCGTGCTGGTAGCGGACGACAATCCAATGAATCTCAAGATGCTAAAACGCGTGC
>DATMOS010000005.1:0-24513 GCA_035568155.1 Verrucomicrobiia bacterium
GGAAAGCCCGATATCGCCGTCTCAAACTTTGACACAAACACGATCGCCGTTTTCCTCAATGATGGTTTGGGACATTTTGCGGCTCCAATTGTCACTACTGTGCAGCTCACCAGTTCTCTGGGACTGAACGTGGGATCTCTGGCCGTCGGAGACTTTAACGAAGATGGTAAAGCTGATTTGGTCGTGGCCACGATCGCTGGAGGTCAGGTGAGCATCGTGCTCCTCGGCAATGGCGACGGGACCTTCAGCCAGCAGCCCCCGATACCAAATTCATTTGGATTTTTTCACGCGAGGGTCGTCGATCTAAACGGAGATGGCCACCAGGACTTGGTGTTCGCGATGAATGGGAGCTTGGGTGTTTCTTTGGGTAAGGGCGACGGCACGTTTGGGGCGATGACGAGCCTGCCAGGGGGATCGTTTCCCGGGATGGCACATTCGCGAATGCCACATTGGTTACTTTATCAATTCCAAGTTTCCCAGGTTCGCTTGCAAGCGGCGATTTCAATAATGATGGGAAGCAGGACGTGTTGATTGGATTTCCGGATGCGGCGCTAATTTCATTTGGCAACGGTGATGGAACTTTCAACTTGGCGCAAAACAGTCTTGAATTTGTTTACAGCGCCACGTCCCATACTCAAACGACTAACAGCGTGACGGTGTTAGCCACGGCGCTTACGAAGGATGGTAAAGTCGATGTTGTTACCTCCGACTTCGATACTGGGACGCTGCAAATTGCCCTGAATAGCGCCCTTGGGCAATTCCCGCCTAACCCCGGGATCTTTTCTTTTGCTTTCGCGCCGGGCCTCGCGGACATCGCTGCAGGCGACCTGAATGGTGACGGGGTCCTTGATGTCGTGGTTATAAATAACCAAACAAGCGAGGCCGACATCGTTCTCTCAAAATGAGAAACCCGCAAACCGCACATCGGCCCAGATAGATTTCTGGAGGTTCGGGGCTACCCGCCGATTGCCTGGAGGTCGGCCTTAGCTTGCTGCTCGGCGTCTTTTGTGGCGTGCTTGGCGTTGACGTCCGGCTTCAGTTGATGGATGGCTTTGTTCAGGCTCTGAGTCTTCTCTCCGTCAGCGACCTTGCAGCCGGACACATCGGCACTGGTGTGCACAGCCGTTACGTTGGCGCGGAGACAATTGAAATCGATTCCTAGATTGTGGCTGGCGTGAAGGGTTGCAAGGCATTCATCCAGTGCCGTGAATGACGCACACGCATCGGTAGCGGTTGCGTTAGCGGCCAATATTCCGTGGGCTTGCAGGCTGGGAGTGAGCTTTTTCTCTACTTCGCTTCTGCTTCCGAGCGCGTCGGTGGAATTCCTGGAATCTTTCTTGACCCACTTGATCGGATTAAGAGAATGCAAACTGGGCGAATTATCCGCTGCACCGGATGCGCCCACGCCCGCGGGGCCTTGCGCCACAGCCTGTTCCGCGCCTAACGTTAAGGAAATCGAAAAACTGAAAAGCAGGACTGCGCTAACAAAAAGTGTTTTTTTCATAGGTGCTCCTTCGTTGAAGATACCGGGTGAAAAGTTGCAGGACGTGGCTTCACATCCAGTAGGCCACAGCGCAGTGACGCCAAGAGCCGCGGCGGAGGGGTACTACGCCAATCGGTTACGCTGACCATGCGAACAGGTGGGGATGTTGTTAGCGGCGCGCAAAGAACTTGCAGATTGAGAGGAGCGAGTCGCTACGCGCCAGGACCGGCAATTCGACTCCGCAGGGCTGTGTCACCCGCGCCGAACTGTGAGCGCGCCTAGAACAATCAATGTGGCGAGGGTTGCCAAGTGAAGGATCACGTGCAGAGTATTCGGTCGGATGCCGTTCCGTTCGGGTAGGAAAGCGTGTGTTGCCCCGAACATCAATTGGTAGCGCGCTGCGCGGATTGGCTCGGAGCGAAACAGATAGGGAACCCACCAGGCCTCTAACTCACCGATGAATAAAAGGCCATAGCTGATCCAGAGCCACCAGAACAGCCACGAGGGATAGGCTCCGCCGAAGTGAATAGCACTGGCAGAGAGTCCAATCGCAAAGGGAATGAGGCTGATTAGCGTCCCAGCGACCAATTTGTGGACGGGGTTCGCCACACGAACCGCCTTAACATCATTAAGCGATCCCAGCGGAATCCAGTCGTGCAAGGCCAGGAACAGCACATGGAAACACTGAAGCGCGAACAACGCGCCGATCGCAACGGAATGCATAACGGTAACGAGTCTACAGCCAATAAGCTTGATTTCTTCGACCCTAGCTTCCGATTGACGCGCTGATCGGATGACATCGCGTAGTTGGCCAATTCTTGCCGTACTCAATTGGCTGCGTAATGAGGGAGCAGAGCCGGTCTCAAATGTGCTGTAATTATCGCGCCATGCGGTTTTTCCAATTCGCGCCATTCGTGGTGATTTTCGCCGTCGGGACGTTTGCGATGGCTCAGAGGCAAAAGCCCGTCGATCACTCAAAAGTGGTCATTGAAGAAGTTGAGCTGGAGGGCAGTCTTTTGCCTAAGGCGGCCCAGGAGCAATTAGTGACCTCCTTGAAGGAGCACGAATGGGAAGAAGGTTCCGAATGGGTAGCTTATTTGGAGCTTATCGTGATTCGTGCAGAGCAAGAGGGTTGGCCGGATAGGGAAAATCAAGGATATTCGGGTTTTTCTGTTGGAGCATCGTGGAAAGCAGTTTGGCGAGAACCCGGACTGCTTCATGCGCAAGTGACAGTGAATGTCAACGAAGGCCAACCAAAAAGATTGGAGAAGATTGAGTTTCGTTGGGTCGACGAGCACCTGGGGCCACCACTTTTCGATTCGAGTGAGCTCCGGAAGCTGGTTCCGCTGAAAGATGGCGAAATATATAGTCGCGACAAGTACCAGGCCGGCCTTTCTGCGGTGGCCGGTGTCTATAAAGAACGTGGATTCATCGAGTGCACAATCACTTCCAATCTAGCTATTAACGACGAGAAGCAAACCGTAGCTCTGATGTTGGAGATAAACCAAGGCCAGAGATACTACTGGGGAAATATTCGGGTGATTGGTCTTAGCCCGGAGCTAGAAACAATCCTAAGGGCACGACTGGCGAAGGATACCGTCGTCAAGCCAAAACTCATCGCCGACTTCTATCAGGAGTACAAGGCACCGCTGCCTGTTGGCGCGTCTCCGGAAACTGTGGAGTGGCGACGTAACGAAAAGCTCGCCATAGTAGATATGACGTTTGACTTCAGCACGCCTCCCCCACAAGTAGTCCACGATTAATATTTTACTCGTGGCGGAGGGCGGCCATGGGATCAATGCGGCTGGCTCTGCGCGCTGGAAGCCAGCAGGCTAGTGTCGCGACGCTTAACAGAAGCGCCGGTACAGCGATGAAAACCGGAATGTCGACCGGGCCCTTGGCAATCACCCGAAGGGAAATCACGAGGGCGAGCACCCAGCCAATCGCCGTGCCCCGGATGATTACACCCAAGTTCTCGCGAATAATTTGCAGGACGACGCGCCCGCTGGTTGCTCCGAACGCCAAGCGCAAGCCAATTTCTTTCGTTCGGCGGGCGACAGCGTAGGAAATCACGGCGTAGATTCCCGTCGCGGCGAGTCCCAGAAGCAGTGGCCCGAGGACCGCGAACATGCGCGCGGGGATCCGCCGGAGGTAGAGATTTCGCTCGATGTGCTGAGAAAATGTTCGCACGTCGTAAAGAGGCAGCATCGGATCGAGATCGCGCACCACGGCACGCGCTTCCGAGGCTAGCGCGGTTTCATCCCCGGTGCGCGTCTTCAGGTGAATCTCGCCTGTCATCGAGGGAATATCGCGATACGAGAAATACATTGCGGGCTGCGCGGGCTCGCCGAATGCGTTGTAAACGGCATTGCGCGCGACGCCGATGATCGTGAAACTTCGGGTGCGCGCCTGTAAGCTGCGACCAATCGCGTCCGCGCCATTCAGATAGCGACGAATAAATTCCTCATTGACGATGGCCTGCGCGGGCGACGGCTTGTCGCGCATGTCGGCGAAGTCGTTTCCTTCAAGAAGCGGGATGCCCATCACCTTGAAGTAACCCGGCGTGACGGTATTGGTAATGGCTCGATCCTGGCCCGGCTCGGTGCGCACGCGACCTTCGACGGTGAAGGAGCGCGCCGGAATTCCATGCAAGTCCAACGGAACATTCGTGGCGATGGCGGCGGCCTCGACGTCCGGCAAGGATCGCAGCCGTTCCAGTAGGCGCGCAGCAAATTCGCGCTCGGACGCCTCGTCGGGATTCCGTCCGCTCAAGTCATAGGAGGCCAGCAAAACGCCTTCAGGGCGGAATCTCGGATCCGTTTGACGCGCCGAGCGAAAACTCTGCAAGAAGAGCGCGGCTGCGATGAGAACGACCATCGCAAGTCCGACTTCGGCTGCCATCAGAACTTTGCGGGAACGGCTGCGCGGCGGCGTGTTGGAAACTTCGCGAAGCCCCTCTTGCGGATCCAGCCGTGCGAGATGAACCGCCGGCGCCGCGCTGAAAATCAAACCGCACGCAATGCCAAGAAATATCGCGAATGCCAGGGTGAGTCCATCCACTTTGGTCTGAAACTGGATCGGAAACGCACCAATCATGGGTGCGATGCGCAATGCGGTGGTGCCCCACACTGCGAAGGCTACGCCGAGGCCTGCTCCCAGAAGAGCGAGCAGCATATTTTCCGAGAGCACCAGGCTGACAATCCGCCAACGTCCCGCGCCCAGGGCAACGCGCACAGCCATCTCGCGCTGCCGGGTGCTGCCGCGAGCCAGCATGAGGTTTGCGGTGTTCCCGCAGACCGCCAACAACAGCAGCAGCATTACACCTTGCAGGATAGTTAGCCCAGTCATCAACATCCGCTGCGGCCCGCGCGGCGCCTTCCAGAAAGGAAAAATCTCGCCGGTAATTCCGGCACTGGACTCGGGATAATCTCGCGCAAGTTGAGCCATCGCGGTACTGAATTCGGTCTGTGCTTCCTCGGGTGTCGCGCCAGGCTTTAACATTCCGATCAACGAGAAGGCGCGGCTGGTGCGGTCATCGAGGTCGCGTGCTCCGCCGAGCAACGCAGGCGTCATGGTGGCTGGCGCCCACAGTTCGAATTTTAAGGGGGGCATTGTTCCCTGAAATTCCCTCGGCGTGACGCCGATGACGGTAAGGTCGCGCTCGTTAACTCGCAACTTTTGTCCTACAACTTCCGGCGCGCCGCGAAACCGCGTTTGCCAGTAATCATAGGAAATTACAATGACTGGCTCAGTTCCGGGCCGCTCCACTTCCTCGGGTCGAATGAATCGTCCGACAGCGGGCTTCAAGCCCAGCGCGGAAAAATAATTGCCTGAGACGAGTTGCCCGTGGGTCCGTTCAGTCTGACCTTTTTCTCCCACGTTGAACGGGACCATTTCAGATGCCAGGAGGTCACGCAGTGCAGGCAACTGCGTCTGCAAGGCGCGATATTCCAGCCAGGAAGCGCCTGGATATCCGCCGGTATCGGTGCGAGGTTCGACCACTAGAAAGCTCGATGCACCACTCACAGCGGGCAAGGGTGCTAGGCGGATGAGCTCAATCCAGGAAAGGATGGTGGTGTTGACACCAATTCCAACGGCCAGGGAAAGAATGATTACGGCGGCAAGGCCGGGCATGCGGGAAATGCTTCGAAGTGCGTTTCGCAAATCGCCCAGCAGATTCTCGAAAAATGGCAGTCCCCGCTCGGCGCGATAGTCTTGTTTCATGGCCTCCACGCCGCCAAACTTGAGCATGGCCTGCCGCCGCGCTTCGACGGACGATAAGCCGGCGCGAAGATTTTCTTCGGTTTGCAGCGCGATATGCTCGGCAATTTCTTCCCTCAATCGCTCTTCCTGCGCGCGCTGGGACGCCAAGTTGAACAGCCGTTTGAGGAACCGTCTCAAAGATTTCATGACAAATCCTCCGTTTTCACCTCGAAGAAGCGGCCGATGATCGAAGCGGTTTGCTCCCAATCTTTTCTCTCGAGCTGCAACTGCTTGCGTCCTTCGCGGGTCAGTCGATAGAAGCGCGCCCGGCGATTATTCTCTGAGGCGCCCCACTGGGAGGCGATCGCGCCTTCATGCTCCAGCCTTAACAGTACGGGATACAGAGTCCCTTGATTCACAGCGAGTAGATCCCCGCTGATCTGCTCGATGCGCCTGGCGAGTCCGTAGCCGTGCAACGGTCCCAGAACATCGAGGGTCTTGAGGACCATGAGCGCCAAGGTGCCTTGCTGCACTTCTGTTTTTTGTTTCATAGCACCGCCGTGTTGGTTACCAACAGAAGGGTGCCACTTTCCCTTTGGGAAAGCAACAGGTAGGCCGTCGAATCTATCGCGATGATGCGGCACCCAACCCGCATAGGTACGGCATCTTACGACAAAAACAAATGGCTGCCATGACGGCGTAGCTTGCAACTTGACGATAGTCACTATAATGTTAGGGTAACTATCAAATGCCGCAGTCCGGCGGCCCACCATATTCAGGAGGGAGAACGAGGATGCGCCGCACCAAAACTGCGGTAAGACGAATGGCCTCGCCAGTTTCGGGGAGCGCCAAAGAGTCGCGAACGACAAAAAAAGGGCGGGACCGCGCGAGCATCGCTCGGAGAAATGAGCCCGGTCTTCGTGAGCGCAAGAAGGCACGTCTCCGCCAGCAGATTGTAGAAACGGCGTTGCATCTTTTCCGCCAACGCGGGTACGAGAACACGCGGATCGACGACATAGTGCAAACCCTGGAAATCAGCCAGCCGACATTTTTTCGGTATTTCCCCAGCAAGGATGCGGTGCTGCGCGAGGTGGGCCGCCGGGCGTTTGCCCGGCAAGCGGATAGCCTGAGGTCTGAACTCGCAGTCAAGGCCACTACCGGGCAGCGCTTGCGGCGGTTTTATGAAACCTTAGGGAACGTAACCGAAGTGGGGCGCCCACTGTGGCAAGCAGTCATCCTCGCCGGGGCGATGGACCCGGTACGCTCGCCAGAGTTGCGCGGTGCAGAGGCGGCCACCGTTAGATTGCTTCGTGAAATCATCGCCGAAGGGCAGAAGAATGGCGAGGTGACGATGGATTTTCCGACCGTGCACTTGGCCGAATTTATGGAAGGACTTTTCAACACCGTGGTTCGCCAGTGGGCCGTCAACCTTACGGGACCTCACAAACTCACCGAGCGCGTACATAATGCAGTGGAATTTTTCTTGCGCGGCGCCAAACCATAGAAATCGTTTCGACCTTTGTCTCGTTTACAAGAGTCCGCAAGACTTTCGGGAGCGTAACTCACGCGTCCGCGGTGTTTCGAGGTGAGCAATGAAAGCAGCGATCCTGCGTGAATTTAAAGCGCCACTGACAATTGAAGAGGTCGCAACACCCAAGCTCGAGGCCCACGAAGTGCTGATCGAAGTGGAAGCGTGTGGCGTATGCCACTCGGATCTGCACGTGGCGGATGGCGACTGGCCGCAGATCGTGCCGATCACGAAAAGACCGTTGGTTCTCGGGCACGAAATAGCAGGCCGCGTGGTGGAAAAGGGAGCGGCGGTTACGAATTTGGAGTTGGGCGACAGAGTGGGCGTAGCGTGGGTGCACTGGACCTGCGGGGAGTGCGGATTCTGTCGGGAAGGTAACGAAAACCTTTGCGTCAAACAAAAGATTACGGGCGTGACTGTAGACGGTGGTTACGCAGAGTTCGTGAAGGCGCCCGCGAGCCACGCGTTGAAGATCCCGGACGGGCTTTCCTGCGCCGAGGCTGCACCACTTTTTTGCGCCGGGGTCACGGTGTACCGAGCCTTGCGGCGGGCCAATATCGAGGCCGGACAGCGCTTGGCAATTCTTGGAGTTGGTGGGCTCGGACATTTGGCGGTGCAAATTGGCCACGGTTTAGGAGCGGTGGTGACCGCCATTGATGTTTCGGACGATAAGCTGGCGCATGCGCGAAGTCTGGGAGCGGATAGCACCTTGAACGCTGCGACCGCAAAAGTCGTGAAAGAATTGCGAGCTGTCGGAGGTGTCCACGTCGCACTGGTTACCTCGGCGGCAAAAGCGGCTTATGACGTGGCCTTTCCTTGCGTCAGGCCGGGCGGGACGCTACTTGTCGTAGGGCTACCCGCAGAGCCTCTTTGTTTCGCCCCGATTATGATGGCGGCATTAGAGGTTCACATTCAGGCCTCCTCGGTTGGCACGCGACAAGATACGAGGGAAATGCTAGTCATGGCTGCCGCGGGCAAGGTCCGTTGCCAACTGAAAACTCGACCGTTGGCGGAAGTCAATGAGGTCTTCGAAGAACTGCGCAGGGGATCCATCCCAGGGCGAATCGTGCTGCTCCCACACTCTTCCTAAAGTGCTCGCTCAAACTATTTATTCCATACGCATACCTTAGATGACTGAAGCTATACACCGTGGCTCTGGTGAATGGCGCTCGCCGCAGGCCGATCAAATAAAATGATGCGACGAATCAAGGTTTAATATTGACGTTAGTCGCTATATTGTGATATTCCCTATCATAATTTTGCATATGTCGGGGCACGGGTTGTGATGGGAAGAATGTCAACAGACTGCGGATTTCCTCTTTGGTGGCGGGCGTCCGCTGCTCGAATTATCCCACGATACGCGTTGGTCTTGCTAACCCTGGTTGGGAATAACCGGACAATCTGAGGTGGGTTTTTAGCGGTACTCTGGCGAATCCGAGAGGAACTATGAAAGCGATCCTTCTAGCTTCCCTGCTGTTTTTCCTTTTCCTCACTCCCGGCGCAAAGGGCCAAGGCGTTGGGGCCTCCGGTGAAATCAGAGGAACGGTATTTGATCCCACCGGTGGTGTAATTCCGAATGCGAGCGTCGAGGCAGTTGATACTGCAAGAGGGACGCACTACACCGCGACAGCGGACGGCAACGGCCAATACGAATTTCCGAACCTGCCGCCGGCGACCTATGAAGTGACGGTGCGTCATGCCGGGATGCAGACCCAGGTACGGAAGGGACTCGAACTGGAGGTGGGTCAGACCGCGACCATGGATTTCCGACTGGCTCTGGAGGGGACGACTGTGCAGGTGGAAGTCTCGGCCGAGCAGGTCGTGGTGGAGACCACGCGAGGCAGTCAGGCCGAGACCCTATCCCAGACCTATATTAATGACCTGCCCATCAACCGCCGGGATTACCTGACCTTCACGCTATTGCTGCCTGGCGTGAGCAATTCCAATACGATTGCCGACAATGCAGACTTTCGCGTTAAGCAAACTCCGCAAAGTGGATTGTCATTCTATGGCAGCAACGGCAGAGGGAACAGTGTCACTGTTGATGGGGGTGAATTCAACGATGATGCTGGCGGGGTCCGGCTCAATCTGAGTCAGGATGCGGTGCAGGAGTTTCAGGTAAATCGGAGCAATTATACGGCGGAACTGGGCGGCGCAAGCGGCGCGACGATTAACATTGTCTCCAAATCCGGTACTAACGAACTCCATGGCAGCCTCTATGCGTTGTTTCGCAATGATGCCATGGACTCTCGCGACCATTTCGCGCTGCAACCGGCCTTGGTGCCAGGCGAGACATTTTCCGCAGATGCAGTCGCTACCCCGCTGAAAAACACCCTGAACCGCCAGCAGTTCGGCGGCAACATCGGAATGCCGATTAAGAAAGACAAAACCTTTCTGTTTGTAAGCTATGAAGGGCTGCGGTCTGATGCCCAAGATTCCGTCCCGCTGCTGACCAACAGTAACGTGTTTAATCCGACCGCTCAACAGTTACCTATCTTTGCGGGCTTGGCAGCCGAACCGGCCACCACCATGGTGCCTTGTCTTTCGAACCCCACGAATCCTATCTTTGGTATACCGACATTTTTGCCGGCGCCGACCTGTGCATTTGTGCTTTCCAATTGCCTGACGATCACTCCGGCGGCGTCCGCTTGCCAAACCAACGGAGCCACTCAGGCGTTAAACCCGTTCATCATCAATCAAGCGGAAACTAACGGCGGCCTGTTCCCTTTTCCGATTCACGAACACCAATTCTCGGCGCGGCTCGATCACCGATTCAGCGACCGCGATCAAGGATTTCTGCGCTACAGCTTTGATCACTTAACCGAAAAAGACCCTGACGTACAAGCGTTAACCGCTTTTTCCCGGGGCACATCCGAATTAGCTTGGGACAGCACCCTCCAGGGGTCGTGGTTTCACACCTTTAGTCCCACCGCGCAAAACGAAGCTTTGCTGCAGTGGAACATGTATCAATTTAATGTTGATAGCAATGATCCCGGCGGGCCGGGACTGGATGTTCAAGGTTTTGGATTTTTTGGGCGGAATATTTTTCTGCCGAGCCACACGCGCGCAGGCCGCTATGAGGCCGCCGATCACTTCAGTCTGGTTCGCGGGCGCCATACTCTAAAGTTCGGGGGCGGCGTAGTGGTGCGCGGGAACGATACAACGTCGCAGACGTTTTTTGCGGGACGATTTGAATTTTTGGAGCTACCAGGCATTCTTTTGAGCCCCTGCTTGCAGGTGCCCATTGCCTGCGGCCTTTCCGGGAATACTGCCGCCGGTCCAGTCCCGAGCACGGTGGCGATCTCGCCGCTGCAATCCTTCAGCCTGGGCGCACCAGGATTCTACGAGCAGGGCTTTGGTAATCCCAAGTACGTACAAGTTCGGCCATTCACCGCTTTCTTTGCTCAGGACAGTTGGCAGGTTCGGCCAAATCTTACGCTGAATTATGGGCTGCGCTACGAACTGGATTCACAATATGGCCCCTTGCATACTCCGAAAAAGAATTTTGCTCCCCGGGTTTCGTTCGCTTGGGATCCTTTCAGCGATCACAAGACCGTGGTGCGGGGCGGCTATGGAATCTTCTACTCGCAGATCTACGCGCAAATCCCCGGCGTGGTCAGTGTTCTGGGAAATATCAACAACACTCGTACGATCGCCAACACTTTGGTTAAGTTGACTGGCGTTCCCGGAGAGCCAACCATCGCTAACTCCGCCGCCATTTTCCAAACGCTATTTGGCGAGGGGAAAATAAACTGCGGCACTCCGCCACCCGGTCAATTTGCCTGCATTTCACAAGCGGACCTGGCGCAATTCGGCTTATCGGTTCCTAACTCCGGGCCACTACCTCCCGGGACGGTACTATTCGCAGGGCAACCGGGATATGAGAGCCCAACGTCACAACAGGCCTCTTTGGGTATTGAGCGGGAAATCGGCGGCGGCGTGACCGTGTCGGTGAATTACATCTGGGTGCATACCACGCACCTGCCGGTGGCCATCGACACGAATTTGCTTTCAGGTGCACCGGTCGATACGGGTTCCACAGGTTTGCCCAGCAACGGATTGTCGTTTCAGGATTGGGGCGCACCAGCCTGCGTAGCAAATCCGGCTTTATGCTTTGCGGATCCCACGGAAACAATTCTACAGAACAACGTCTATAGTTCGGCGGGCTCGGCGGTCTACAACGGCGGTATAGTGGAAGTGAGAAAACGGTTCGCCAATCATTTCACCATCCTCGCCAACTATACCTTCAGCAAGGCCATCGATGAGAGCACAGACTTTAATAGTGATTATTCTCCATTCAACGCAACGTGTCTGAAGTGTGACCGTTCGTTGTCCGATTTTGACCAGCGGCACAAGGTCGTAATAGCCGGGGTTTTGGCGAGTCCGTTTGATAAATCGCGAATCTTCGGGGGGTTCGAGCTCGCTCCTATCTTTACGTACAACAGCGGCCACCCGTTTAACCTTTTGGCGGCGGCGGACATCAACAGCGACGGACATTTCACGAATGATCGTCCGCCCGGAGCAGGACGCAATACCGGCATTGGTCCGGACTTCACCGATTTCGACCTGCGATTGAGCCGCGCTTTCAAGCTGGGCGAGAAGACCGCGTTGAACTTTACGGCGGAAGCCTTCAACCTTGCCAACCATACAAACTACTCCAGCGTGAACAATGTCGTGGGCGCGGCTTTTGGACCGCCGTTTAATGCACATGGCAGCGCGAGTCTTTATCCCAACCAGCCTCTGGCGTTCACCGCGGCTTTCCCAGCTCGCCAGATCCAGCTGGGCGTGCGCTTAAACTTCTAGGTTTGGAGCGCCCTTGCGAAAGGGCGACTCGCGTAAGGATCAATCTTTCGAGTGGGGATCGCGCCGCGCGCGGGATTGTGTTCGTTAGTGACACAAATATGATATAAACAATCATGTTTGGCGGCTGGCTGGCTGGAAAATAGCGCGGATCCATCAGCGATCATGAAGAACTATCCATTGTTCGATCTGAGCGGCCGCGTGGCCTTGATTACTGGAGGCTCCGTCGGCCTGGGCCGTCAAATGGCGGAAGGCTTGGCGGAAATGGGCGCCAACCTGGTCCTGTGCGCACGCAAAAATGAGCGTTGTCAGCAAACCGCCGAGGAATTGCAAAAAATAGGGGTGAGGGCGCTGGCCTTGGGTTGTGATGTAAAGAACCCCGCCAGTATCCGAGCGGTTGTAGAGACCACCGTGAGTGAATTCGGCCGGATCGATATCCTCATCAACAATGCCGGCACTTCCTGGGGAGCCTTGACCGAAGACATGACGTTGGAGCAGTGGAACAAAGTAATTGAAACGAATTTGACGGGCACATTTCTATTTTCGCAAGCGGCCGGCAAAGTGATGATTTCGCAGCGTCGAGGAAAAATTATCAACATCGCTTCCGTGGCGGGAATGCGCGGATCGCCTCCAAGCTTTTCCGCGATTGGCTATAGCACCAGCAAAGGCGGCGTCATCATCTTTACCAAAGATTTAGCCTGCAAATGGGGCATGTACAACATCCAGGTGAATGCCATCGCGCCCGGGTGGTTTCCGACAGACATGTCAGAAAAAGTCATCCAGCGAAATAAAGAAAACTTGCTAGCCAAAATTCCGTTGGGACGTTTTGGAGGATCCAACGATTTGAAAGGCGCTGCGATTTTTCTAGCGTCGGACGCTTCGGATTTTGTTACGGGACAAACACTGGTGGTGGACGGGGGACAATCCGCCTAGTTAAAGGCGAGTTGCACGATGAACATTCCTCTCACACCTTTGCGTTTTCTGCGCTACGCGGAGCGGCAGTACCCTGCGCGTACCGCGGTCGTCTGTAAGGATAAGCGCTACAACTACAAGGAGTTTGCCGAGCGCACCCGCCGTCTTGCCGGTGCGCTGCATCAGAACGGCGTCCAACCCGGCGACCGCGTGGCTTTTCTCAGTACTAATTGTCATCGTCTGCTGGAGGCCTATTATGGGGTTCTCGAAGCTAGCGCCATCCTGCTCCCATTAAATATTCGTCTAACCGCCAGCGAACTCGCTTACATACTCAACGACGCTGGTGCAACGATTCTGTTCCTCGAAAGGCAATTCCTGCCATTGGTAGAAGCTTTTCGCAAGGATCTGAATTCGGTAAGAAGTTTCGTGCTGTTGGAAGGCGCTCCGGAAGCGTCGTGGCTCTGCGCGCAAGATTACGATGCGTTGCTTGACGCCGCGCCACCGCGGAGCGCAGATATTTCTGCGATTGACGAAAATGCCGTAGCCGAATTGTTTTACACCAGTGGTACCAGCGCCAACCCCAAGGGCGTGATGCTAACGCACAGAAACGTCTATCTGCTCGCCATACATGTCTGCATGGCTTTCCAGATCCCCAACGGAAACGTGGAGCTCCATACCATTCCGTTATTCCACGCCAATGGCTGGGGCGTGGCGCACTTTCTCACGCAACTAGGCGGCAAGCACGTCATGGTGCAACGCTTCGATACCAAGGAAATTTTTCGCCTCATTGAAACAGAAGGAGCGCGTACGTGCAGCCTGGTCCCGATCATGGCCACCGCGCTGGTGAACTGCCCGGAACGCAAAAACTACAATCTAAGCAGCCTCGAGCGCATAGTGATCGGCGGTGCGGCATCTTCTCCAACGCTTATTCGCGAAGTGGAAGAAGCATTTGGCTGTGAATGCGTTTCGGGCTACGGGCTCACGGAGACTTCTCCGACGCTCTCGCTTTCTTTCATGAAGGGCGGCTTGGAATGGGCAGGTGAGGAGCGTTATGTCGGCCAAGCGAAGACCGGCTTCCCGGTTCCCGGAGTAGAAATGCGCATCGTCGATGCCAACGACAGTGATGTCCCGGCGGACGGGCAATCCATTGGCGAAATCGTCGTTCGAGGCGATGGCGTGATGGAGGGCTATTGGCGGCAACCGGAAGCCACTGCCGAAGTAATGCGTGGCGGGTGGTTTCACACCGGAGACATGGCGACACTCAACGAAGACGGTTATTTCCTGATTGTCGACCGCAAGAAAGACATCATCGTGAGCGGAGGAGAAAATATCTCGTCGCTCGAACTCGAAAAGGCCATCCTCGCCCATCCCGCCGTTCTGGAGGTCTGTGTTATTCCGGTGCCTGATGAAAAATGGGGCGAAGTCCCGAAGGCCCTGGTAGTTCTTAAGCCCAACGCAATGGTGACCGAATCGGAACTGGTCGATTTCTGTCGCACGCGGCTGGCGCATTACAAATGCCCGCGTTCATTTGAATTCGTGGATAGTTTGCCCAAGACGGGAACGGGAAAAATTCTGAAAAAAGATATTCGGAAAAAATATTGGCACGGCCAGAGCTCACTGCGCCCAGAGTCGGCGGCGGCGAAAAAGAGCTCTTGATTGGCTGTTAGGCAAATTGTGGATTTGCGCGCCTGCAGGCTAATGCGTTCCTGGATGATAAAGGAGCATGCTTCATGGACTTAAAGTTGACTCCCGAGGAATCGAGTTTTCGCGACGAGCTTCGCGCCTGGCTGGCTAAGAACGCGCCTAAGGACTGGGCCGAGTGGCGCGAAAAGCCGCTGGAGGAATCCTTTCCATACCTGCGGGCCTGGCAGCGCAAGCTCCATGACGGTGGCTGGGCGGCCGTCTCCTGGCCCAAGGACTACGGTGGCCGCAGCGCCACCTTGATGCAGCAAGCGCTTTTCTGGGAAGAGATGGCCCGCGTAGAAGCCCCGCCAATGGCCAATTCTTTGGGCCTCGGACTTATTGGCCCCACGATAATTGCGTGCGGCACCGAAACACAAAAAAAACGCTTCATCCCGAAGATTTTGAGCGCGGAGGAAATCTGGTGCCAGGGGTTTTCCGAACCAAATGCCGGCTCAGATCTTGCTGGGCTGCAAACGGAAGCCAGGCTGGATGGCGAGCATTACATCGTGAACGGACAAAAAGTTTGGACCAGCTATGGCTGGGTCGGCGATTGGTGCGAGCTAATTGTGCGAACCGACAGCAGCGCCGCAAAACATAAAGGCCTCACTGCCCTGCTCGTGGATATGAAATCTCCGGGTGTCGAAGTTCGTCCGCTGCGACAAATGACCGGCGAATCCGAGTTTAACGAACTGTTTTTTCGAGATGTTCGCGTCCCTACAGAAAACGTTCTGGGCAAAGTCAACGACGGCTGGAATGTAGCCATGAGCACGCTGATGTACGAACGCGGCTCCTATGGCGCGCGGTTGCAGCTCACCTTCAACCGTTACATCAGCCGGCTCGTCGAATTGGCCCGCAGCGTGAAGCGCAACGGCCGTCCCGCCAGCGAAGATCCGCTGATCCGCCAAAAGTTGGCGCAATGCAGCGCGGAAATCGAAATCATGCGCTTCAATCAGATGCGCGCCTTCAGCCGCATTTCGGCAACCGGCGTTCCCGGGCCCGAGGGATCGATCCAGAAAATATTCTGGAGCGAGCTCAACCAACGCCTCCAGCAAATTGCCCAGGAATTGCTTGGTTCCTACGGGCAGCTTCTGGGAGGCGATCCACACGCCGTTGACAACGGCCTGTGGTCTTACGGGTATTTGCGCACCCGCGGCAATACCATCGAAGCGGGCACCTCGGAAGTTCAGCGCAACATCATCGGCCATTTCGTTCTTGGGCTGCCCAGAAGTTACTAGCGCAAAAACCGTAGCGGCGAATACCCGGTAGTAAAAGAGGGCAATATGCAATTCGGTCTTAGCGAGAGTCAGGAATTCCTGAAAGACAGCGCCCGTAAATTCTTTGCGGGCGAATGCCCCAGCGCGGAAATGCGCCGCTTGATGGAAACAGAAACCGCCTACGACGCCGCGCTTTGGTCCAAGCTAACGGATCAGGGCTATACCGGAATTATTTACGCGGAAGAATATGACGGCGTCGGACTCGGTAAAGTCGAACTCATGCTGCTCATGGAGGAAGCCGGTCGGGCGCTTCTGCCAGGTCCCTTTTTTTCCACCGTGGTTCTCGCCGGGTCTGTGTTGGATGCTGTTGGCTCTCCCGCCCACAAGAAAAAATATTTGGCTCCCATCTGTCGCGGCGAAGCGCGCGCCACCGTGGCCATCCTCGAAAGCAGTGCCACTTGGAACCTACACGATGTGCAACTGACCGCCGTTAACGCCAAACTCACCGGAGAAAAACTGTTCGTCTCCGATGCAGGTGTCGCGGACTTTATTCTCGTGGTCGCTCGCAACGGCGTCTTCATTGTAGGCGCCAAAGCTAACGGTCTTAAAATTTCGCCAATGTTGGGCATGGACCTAACCCGCAAGCTCTACGCCGTCGAATTCAAAGACACGCCTGCCGATCTACTTGGGCCGACCACCAATCTTCCGCGCGCCTTCGACATTGCGAGCGCAGCCTTGGCTGCAGAATTAGTGGGCGGTATGCAACGCACTTTGGACCTCACCGTGGAGTACGCCAAAACTCGCAAACAATTCGGCAAACCCATTGGCATGTTTCAGGCCGTGCAGCACCAATGTGCAGACATGTACCTTGAAACGGAGAGCTCTCGCTCCGCTGCGTATTACGCCGGGTGGGCGTTGGAAGAAAACGCTCCGGATGCGAGTACCGCCGTTTCGATCGCCAAAATGTATTCGAGCGACGCTGCGCGCACGGTCGGCAATCGCGGCATCCAGATTCACGGCGGGATGGGCTTCACCTGGGAAAACGATCTGCACCTCTACTATCGCCGCGCCAAAGCCTCCGAAAACGCCTTTGGTGATGCGACCTTTCATCGCGAGCGCATCGCGTCTTTGGTAATCGATGCCCCCGGCGTCACCGCAAACTCAGCCTGAAATTCCGGACAACAGAGAGAGTCAATCCATGAGCGATTTAGTACAACTAACCAAGCAAAACCATATCGCAGTAATCATCATCAATAATCCCCCGGTGAATGCGCTAAGTCCCGGCGTGCCTGAAGGCATCTCCGAGGCACTGGATCAAATCGAGAAAGACGACGCCGTCAAAGCCGCGGTATTAATCGGTGGCGGCCGCACCTTCGTGGCGGGTGCCGACATTAAGGAATTCGGAAAGATGACCGCCGGCAAGAAGCGTGGCGCGGGTCTGCTGCCGCTACTGCTAAAAATCGAGGACAGCACCAAACCAATCATCGTTGCCATTCACGGCACCGCATTTGGCGGCGGACTGGAACTGGCCATGGCCGGACACTATCGCGTTGCACTGGCTAGCGCGCAGGTTGGCCAACCGGAAGTAAAGCTCGGCATCATCCCCGGCGCGGCTGGCACGCAACGTCTCCCGCGACTCGCCGGTGTAGCCAAAGCGGTCGAAATGTGCACGACCGGCAATCCCGTGAAAGCTGAAGAAGCATTAAAATTCGGCATCATCGATAAGATCATCGAGGGCGATCTACTGACGGAAGCAGTCGCGTTCGCACGAGAAGTCGCCGGTACGGCTGCTCCAAAAACACGCGAGCGCAACGGCAAATTAGGCAACACCGCAGAAAACACCGCCGTGTTTGCCGGCGCGCGGGACACTGCGACAACCAAACAACGCGGCCTGAAGGCTCCTCTCGCAGCCGTAGACGCTATCGAAGCCGCTACCACCCTGCCTTTCGCGGAAGGTTGCCAGCAGGAACAAAAGCTTTTCATCGAATGTCTCTTCTCCGATCAGTCCAAATCGCTAATTCACGTTTTTTTCAGCGAGCGCGAAACTAGCAAAATTCCCAACGTACCCAAAGACACTCCACTGATCTCCATAAAATCCGCAGCCGTGGTCGGCGCGGGCACCATGGGAGGCGGCATTGCGATGGTTTTAGCTAACGCGGGAATTCCCGTGCTGCTAAGAGAAGCAGATCAAGCGGCACTGGATCGCGGACTAGCCACGATTCAATCCAACTACGCAAACTCTGTAAAGCGCGGCCGCTTCAGTGCGCAAGTCGCGGAAGAACGCCTCAAGCTCATTAAGCCAACGCTCACCTACGAGGAGTTCGGAAACGTTGACTTGGTAATCGAGGCGGTGTTCGAGGGCATGGCGCTGAAAAAGGAAATCTTCAAAGATCTCGACCGCGTGTGCAAACCCGCCGCGATTCTGGCTAGCAACACTTCCACACTGAGCATTGATGAAATCGCGAGCGCCACGAAACGGCCGGAGTCCGTGATTGGCATGCATTTCTTCAGCCCCGCGAATGTGATGCGCTTGCTCGAAATCGTTCGTGGCAAGGCTACTTCCAAAGAAGTGATCGCCACGTGCATGGCGCTCTCCAAAACACTCGGAAAAGTCGGAGTCCTGGTTGGCAATTGCCGCGGTTTCGTGGGCAACCGCATGTTTGGTCCCTATCGCCGAGAAGCGCAATTCCTGGTTGAAGAAGGCGCAGGTATTACCGCGGTAGATAGAGCCCTGACTGATTTCGGCATGGCCATGGGCCCGCTGGCTACCGGAGATCTCGCTGGGCTAGACGTCGGCTGGCGCATTCGCAAAGAATATCGTCATCTGGAAAAGTCGGGCATTCGCCAACCTTTTGCGGAAGATAAACTTTGCGAGCTCGGCCGCTACGGCCAAAAAACCGGCGGAGGCTGGTACAAATACGACGCCAGCCGCCGCGCCACACCCGATCCTGCGGTCGACCAACTGATCCAGGATTGGGTAGCAGAAGCCGGCATCCCACAGCGCCAAATTTCTGCCGAAGAAATCGCCGACCGCTGTCTTTACGCGCTGGTAAACGAAGGCGCGCGGATCCTGGAAGAACGCTACGCCCTGCGTGCTTCAGACATCGACATCATTTATATAAATGGTTACGGCTTTCCCAGCTATCGAGGCGGGCCGATGTGGTACGCCGACACCGTTGGGCTCCAACAGGTATACGAGCGCGTCATGGAATTCCACCGGCAGCATGGTGAAATTTGGGAACCCGCGCCGCTGTTGAAGCGGCTCGCGGAGCAAGGTAGGACTTTCGCGGATGTCGGAAAAGAAGAAGGTGCGGCGGCGTAGTGTTCGCTCTGGACGAGTTTCCTCAACCGTTCCTGAAGTTCTACTTCTCTGAGGAATGCTTGCAGGTATAAGCATGATGCCGCGCTGCACACCTGCCGGTAAGAAGAGCCCGTGATGAGCAACTTCCTGGACCATCCGACTTCTGTTCGGCAAGGCGAAGAACTTGACGTAACCAAAATTGATCCGTATTTGCGTGAACATTTTCCCAACGAAGCCGGTCCGCTGGAGGTCCGTCAATATCCCAGTGGCCACTCCAACTTGACCTACTCACTGCAACTCGGCGCGAGGGAACTAGTTCTTCGACGGCCGCCTTTCGGAAGCAAGGTGAAGTCAGCTCACGATATGAGCCGCGAGTTTCGCGTGTTGTCCAAGCTTCACGCTGTTTATCGACCGGCTCCGGAGGTGATTCTCTATTGTGGCGACGAAACCGTGCTGGGCGCTCCGTTTTACTTGATGCAACCGATTCACGGCATCATCCTTCGTCAGCAGCTGCCGCCCGATTTGGAGTTCACCGCGGAGACAGCGCGGCGCCTCAGCGAATCCATTATCGAAAACCTGATACGCCTGCATCGCGTGGATTACGCAGACGCGGGTCTGTCCGATCTGGGCAAACCGGAGGGATATCTAGAGCGGCAAGTTCGCGGCTGGACCGACCGATACTTCGCTGCTAAAACCCACGACTACCCGGAAGCACAGAAAATTGCGGCATGGATGCAGGAGCACATGCCCGTCACGACCTCTACCTCTCTAATTCATAATGACTACAAATACGACAATCTGATTCTCGATTCGCAGGATGTCACGAAAATTGTGGGGTTGCTCGATTGGGAAATGTGCACCATTGGCGATCCGCTCACCGATCTGGGCACCGCATTGGCTTACTGGGTCGACGCTGCCGACTCTGAGGAGATGCAACTCCTACGCTGGGGACCAACGACACAACCGGGTAGTTTTACACGGACGGAAATTGTGCAGTATTACGCCCGGCAGACCGGTTCCGATACTTCGCAGATTGCTTTTTACCTGACGTTCGCTCGATTCAAACTCGCTGTCATCGTGCAGCAAATTTATTGCCGTTATCATCAGGGTCTGACCACCGACAAACGTTTTGCAGCCATGCCAGAGAAAGTTCAATTGCTTCTTCGTGGCTCTTGGGACTGCGCGCAAACGCAACATATTTAGAACAAAATCGGACGCGGATTTATCTTTTATTGTCGAAAATTTCGCGGCATCACGCGTAATACCGGACGATCCACTCCGCCACGCAGCTTGGTTTGTCCGAATGGTCGTTTTCAATGGTTACCGTGAAGGTCGCTTCTATGGAGTCAGCCAATTCTTTCCATGCCAATAGAAAAATGCGCGCGCGAACTTTGGAATCGGACGGCACTGGAGCAGGAAAGCGCACGCGATTGAGGCCGTAATTAACGGCCAGCCTGACGCCGTCTTGAATGTCGATCAACTCTTTCACAAAATAACCGATCAACGATAATGTGAGGAAGCCGTGTGCGATCGTCGTGCCATAAGGTGATTCCTGGCTGGCCCGCTCGCGGTTGACATGAATCCACTGCCGGTCTTCCGTGGCTTCCGCGAACTGATGGACGCGTTCTTGTGTGATCTTGAACCAGTCGGTTACACCAATCTCGCGCCCGATCATTTCTTTCAGCGCTTGCGGATTTTTGATGAGCAGTGACGTCATGAGCTTTCCAATGCCAGTTACCTGTGCGTCGGTGTCCCGATGTTGCGATCAGTGAGAGACTCCAGGCCCAGAGCGCTGTTTGCTCCTCCCGAGCTCCCACTTGGCGAGCGACTCGATATGCACTTCATCGGGTCCATCTGCCAGACGCAGAGACCGAACCCCAGCCCAAGCGCTGGCCAAGAACGTGTCCTGCGAAACGCCCGCGCCTCCGTGAGCTTGAATCGCCCGATCCAAAACCCGCAGGGCCACGTTGGGTGCCACAACTTTAATCATGGCAATTTCTGATCGCGCCGCTTTGTTTCCCACGTTGTCCATCATGTCCGCCGCCTTTAGCGTTAGCAGGCGCGCTTGTTCAATTTCGATGCGAGACCTCGCGATGTCCGCGCGAATCGTTCCTTGTTCCGCTAATGCTCTGCCGAAGGCCATCCGTGATTGCACCCGTCTGCACATGGTCTCAAGGGCTCGCTCAGCCACGCCAATACATCGCATGCAATGATGAATCCTGCCGGGCCCCAACCGCCCCTGTGCAATCTCAAATCCGCGGCCTTCGCCGAGTAACATGTTGGTCTTCGGAACACGCACATCGTCGAACTGGATTTCAGCGTGGCCGTGGGGCGCATGGTCGTAGCCGAATACCGTTAACATCCGCACAATCTTTACCCCCGGCGTATCGAGCGGCACCAGGATCATGGACTGCTGTTTATGCTTATCGGCGGATGGATCGGTCTTGCCCATAAGAATCGCGACCTTGCAACGCGGGTCTCCCGCACCTGAAGACCACCATTTGCGCCCGTTAATAACATAGTTATCGCCGTCCGCCACGATGCTCGCGCTGATGTTGGTAGCGTCCGAAGACGCCACATCCGGTTCGGTCATTGCAAAGCAGGATCGAATTTCTCCTGCAAGCAGCGGCTTCAGCCATTTTTCCTTTTGCTCCGCGGTGCCATAACGAGCAAGCACTTCCATGTTCCCAGTATCCGGCGCTGAACAATTGAAGATCTCAGGCGCGATGTGACTGCGGCCCATGATTTCACATAGCGGCGCGTACTCCAGGTTGCTGAGGCCCGCGCCATTTTCGTCATACGGCAAAAATAAATTCCACAACCCTTCGTGCCGCGCCTTGGCCTTTAGTTCTTCGACAATTTGGGTGGGCTTCCATCGCGCCTGGACGATCTCCGCTTCGAATTTCTCCTCGTTTGGATACACATGAGAATCCATGAAGGCTTGTAATCGCTGCTGTAGTTCCCTGGTCTTTTCACTGACTTCGAAATTCATAGAGAGTTCTTCATTTTCCGGTCATTTTCCGGTAAATACCGGTGTGCGTTTTTCAACGAAATGTGCAACACCTTCTTTGAAGTCCGCGCACTGTAGACTGGCGAGCATTTCTTGCTCCGAACGTTCAAACGACACTGTCAGCGTTTCAAACATCGCTTCGTACACTTGCCGCTTGATGATCCGCATCGACCGAGGGCTGACATTCGACGCCAGGTCCATTGCGTACTCCCGCACTTTCTCCATGAATGTGTCGCGCGGATAGACTTGGTTCGCCAGTCCCATCCTCAACGCTTCCGCTGCGTCGATCATTCTGGCCGAGAGCAACAGATCCAGTGCATTTGCGTGTCCCACAAGGCGCGGAAGCATCCACGCCATTCCGTATTCGGCTATCAGTCCTCGCCGCGAAAAAGCTGTACCGAATCGCGCGGCATCAGAAGCAAACCGTATATCGCAATACAAAGCAATCACCAACCCCAATCCCACTACCGGCCCGTTGATTGCCGCAATCACGGGTTTCGTCATTGCCGGGAAATACGAATATTTTTGTCGAAAATCATCTCGAACACCGTCGGATCCGCTGCCTGTCTGCTGTACCGCTTGGGCCCGGCGTGCGGCGTCGAGTCCCTTTTCGGCGACGGTGCTCAAGAGCGACATGTCTGCGCCGGCGCAGAACCCGCGCCCCGCCCCGGTCAGGACGATTACGCGAACGTTTTCATCGCGCTCCGCCTCTTCCACCGCAGAGCGCACTTCGCGTTCCATGATGGCAGTCCAGGCGTTGAGTTTGTCGGGACGGTTGAGCGTAATGGTGGCGATGCGATCGGCCACCTGGTACAGCGTTTCTTGATTTGGCATAGCGAGGCGAATTATATACAATGCAATCGCGTTAGTCACATACATCTGTGTTAAACCATCATATTTCCATACGCGGGTCGCGTCAACGGAGACTTCCATGCCATTCGTTATGAACGAAGGCGTCAAAATATATTGGGATGAATGCGGCTCCGGCGAACCTCTGCTGCTCATCATGGGCCTCAGCTATCCCTCCTACATGTGGCATCGCACCCGGCCTGTTCTTGCCCAGCGCTATCGCACCATTGCTTTCGACAATCGCGGCATCGGACAAAGCGATGTGCCTTTGGGTATCTATTCCATGCCTTCGATGGCCTCCGACGGAGCCGCAGTGCTGGATGCTGCGGGTGTGGAGGCCGCACATGTATTTGGTCTCTCCATGGGGGGCATGATAGCGCAGGAATTTGCGCTTCAATATCCAAAGCGAGTGTGGTCGTTGATTCTGGGTTGCACCCATGCGGGCGGGCCCCATGCCGTGCGAGCCGAACCCGCAGTACTAGAGACCTTGTTGCGTCAAGGCATGACGCCTGAAGAATCCCGAGAGGCTATCACGCCATTCATTTATGACTCTGGCACGCCGCGCGAGTGCATCAACGAAGATATGGCTATTCGCATGAAGTGGTACCCCACGCCGCAGGGTTATGCAGGCCAGTTACAAGCCATTTTTGGCTGGGAGGCGTATAGCCGCATCGCGCAGATCAGCGTCCCAACGCTGGTTATCCACGGCGAAACCGACAGGCTCATTCCAGCCGTCAACGCCAAATTAATAGCGGAGCGAATTCCGGGAGCTAAGTTGGTGTTGATTCCCCATGCCAGCCACATCTTCGAGACCGACCAGCCTGCTGCAGCCCACCAGACAATTTTGGAATTCCTCGACGCTCAGCATGAGGGCTCGCGAGTGATCCACGCGTAGGTTATCCGTCTTTCTTCCTTATCCAGGGTCTATTTCATCGCCTGCCTGTGCATGCCGGGCAGTACCAGTTCGAGTTCGGCTTGGAGCCAAATCACGGCCTAGTTGTTCGATTGGAGCCTGGCTATGGACCGGAAGTGTCGGGCGTCCTACTAGCCGGATGATCCAACGAAGGGATTTCGAATATCAGCACATTCGTATCGAAGAAAGCCTTAGCGGACATTGGCCTCTTCTCGATTAAAAACAAATACAGGAGGCAAAGGACGTCGCAGTTTGCGTAGACGAGCGAGCGCGTGAGGTTTGCTCTGATCGCGGCTCACTTCGAACACCCGCTCACGAGCAATTCGAATCTCGATCTGATCGCCTTCTTTGAGATCGAGCGCGTCAACCACAGCTTTGGGCAACCGCACTGCCAGACTATTGCCCCATTTAGATACCTGCATCGCTCCCCCTCGATATACATTCCGATTGTATACCTCAAAGAGTCTGTGCAACTCAGTCCGGCAGCTTTATTGCCAGTCTTAGGGTCCTGCAACGCATTATAAAAGGGCGCCCCTTTTGAGGTAGGTTTTGAGTGTGATCCAGAACTCTACCGAAAGGAGCACCCTTTTATGGACATCAAGTATATCGGCATGGAC
>DATMOS010000006.1:0-3506 GCA_035568155.1 Verrucomicrobiia bacterium
GTAGCGGGATCGGTCGCGGTCACTCCGTAAAGCAGGGTGGTCATAAGATGCGTGAGCGCGAGTGCGACGGCGATTCCGGTTGCAGTGCCAACGAAGGCAATTTTTGTTCCTTCGCTCAGAATGAGACGTAGAACGTCGGCGCGCTCCGCGCCGAGCGCCAACCGCAGACCAATCTCATGAACGCGCTGGTTGACGGTGTAAGACATCACACCATAGATTCCCACGGCAGCCAGCAATAGAGCAGCTCCGGCGAACATCCCGAGAAGCGCCATGTAAATGCGGCGGCGCGCCAATGAGTCTGACAAGACCTGATCCATTGTTTTGATGTCCGAGACTGGCTGGTTTTTATCCACTGACCAGATTTGCGATTTAACCGCAGGTATAAGGGTGGCGATGTTCAGTTCGCTGCGCACGACAACCGAATTAAAAATCTGTGCGAATTGATAGTAAGGCCAATAAATCATTGGGCCGCCGGCTTCATCCAGGCCGTTGGATTTGACGTCGCCGACAACGCCAACGATTTCGCCGGTAAGTGGAGCGCCCCAATCTTTCATGGTGACGTGCTTTCCAAGCGGATTTTCGTTGGGCCAGAATTGGCGGGCCATAGTTTGATTGATGACCATTACAGGCGGGGCAGTAGCATTGTCGCGCTCGGTGAAATTTCTGCCAGCCAGCAGCGGAATACCCATGGTGCGGAAGTAGGCTGGATCAATGGTACGAATGTCGGCAGAGGGTTCATTTCCGGCACGCGGAAGGGGCCGATCACTGATGGAGAAATCGGTCGCAGGTCCGCCGGTAATGGGCAAGGCGCTGACGAGCCCCGCGGAACGTACGCCAGGTATTGCGCGAACGCGCTCCATCATTTCATGAAGCAAGATAGCGGCGCGGGGGTCTCGCTCAGGATATTCCGCGGGCGAAAGGAACAGTTCCATGGTGATGAGGTTGGCCGGATTGAATCCTAAGTCAACCCGCAACAAATGCACAAAGCTGTTCGCCAGCAGACCCGCTCCCGCGAGCAAAACAGTAGCCAGCGCAAACTGCGGGACGAGCAGTAGTTGTTTTATACCGGTGCGCGAAGATTTGCCGGAGATCGCAGCCTGTTCTCTTAGCGATGCATGGAGGTCAATTTTCAAGCCGCCCAGCGCGGGCACGAGGCCGAAGAGGATGATGGTGGAAAAAGTGACCAGCAACGTAAATATCAGGACGCGCCAATCCATGGTGATCTGGTTGAGTCGCGGAATATTGGCGGCGTTCATAGCCGCCAATACACGCAATGCCCAGACGGCTAGGGCGAAGCCGAGCAGACCTCCCAGCGATCCCAGCAAAAGACTTTCCGTAAAGAGTTGACGTGCGAGGCGTCCGCGGCCCGCACCGATTGCGGTGCGTACAGCGATTTCTTTTTGCCGAACGGCCGACCGCGACAGTAGCAGATTCGCGATATTTGCGCAGGCGATGAGCAGAAGCATGCCAACGGAGAAAATCAAGATCTCCAGCGCAGTCCGCACTGGCGCTACCAGGATTTTCTTCAAGGGCGATGCTATGAGGAGTAAGCCGGGATCCTCGCTGCCCCGATCGTTTTCCCTTATGCTCTCGGCAATTCTCGACAGTTCTTGCTGTGCCATGGCTTGTGAGTCGGTGCTGCGAAGGACGGCGACTACAGAAAGCAAATGTGCCCGACGGTTATCGTGGAACTCTCCGCCGGGAATGAGCGGGCACCACATCGCCGATTTTTCCGGGAAGTCAAATCCCTGCGGCATCACGCCGACAACGGTGTGCGGTTCGGAGTTGACCATAACTGTCCGGCCGATAATATCGCGGTCCCCACCGTAGCGATTAGCCCAAAGTCCGTAACTTAGAATAGTTACACGATTGTTGCCGCCCGAGCGATCATCTTCGTCGATCAATAGCCTGCCAAGGAAGGGTTGCGTAGCGAACGCGGTGAAAAAATTCGCGGAAACCATTGCTCCAGCTACGCGCTCTGGCTCACCTTCACCCGTGAGATTGAAAACCCAGGGACGATAAGCCGACAAATTGTCGATGGATTTTGCAGCTCGTTGCATATCCAGAAAAGTCGCGTAGGTGAGATTCGCTTCGGCATCGTTCTGATGGCTTTCCTGAATTCGCAAGATGCGATCGTGATTGGGGTAAGGAAGCGGGCGAACCAGCACGGTATTCACGACACTGAATATCGCGGTATTGGCACCGATTCCGAGGGCCAGAGTCAGAACGGTGACGATCGTGAAGCCGGGAGATTTTCGCAGCATCCGCAGGCCGAAGCGAAGGTCCTGCGAGAGGTGATCCCACCAGAGCCAGCGACCCGATTCATAGAAGCACTCTTCGGCTTGCATGACATTGCCGAAGGAGCAGCGTGCGGCGGCTCGGGCCTCCGCTTCGCTCAGCCCCTGTTCCCGCAAGCGCTCTGTCTCAAGCTGGATGTGGGAGTCGATTTCCGAGGTGAAGTCGTCGAGTTTGCGCTTGCGTCCGAACATGGCATCAGCTTTTTGCCCCCTCCGGTCCCAAAATCCGCGCGATGGCTCCTGTCAATCGCTTCCATTTGTTGGTTTCCCTGACCAGTTGTTTGCGGCCGGCTGCCGTCAGCGAATAGAATCGGGCCTTACGGTTGTTTGAAGAGACTCCCCACTTCGCAGAGATCCAGCCGCGCGCTTCCAACCGCTGAAGTGCGGGATAAAGCGCACCATGCTCGACGAGCAATTCTTCTTCCGACGTTTGCTGGATGGCGCGTGCGATCCCTTGTCCGTGCTTCGATCCAAAGATCAGCATGCGGAGAATCAGCAGATCCAGTGTGCCCTGCAGCAATTCCAATCGTTCTCTTGCATCTTGGGTAGACATATAACCCGAACATGCGCTCCTCCGGGTAAGATGTCAACCCAAAACAGTGGGAGTGACATCCGAAGGCTAGTTTCCCCGCCTGTCCGCTGGTTAAAGACCTAGGGGATTGTGCCCGGATAACGCGGGCGGTCTCAATGGTCGACGCAACACCGCAATCTCAACAACTAAAGTCGTTCTCAAGGGTTGATTCAAACGGAACACTGCCCTGTTTAGTTCTGATTGAGTACAGCTGGACAGATCGGTTTCTACAGCAAGCGTTGTCAGGTCAACTGATTAGACGGTGTTGCATCGACCGGTTGAACTGGCACGCGTTACCGGACATCTGGCGAGTCAGCGACTCTCTCATGCCTCAGCCACCAACCAGGTAAAAGGACCCCAGCCAATTGAGAATAGGCAAGAGGGCAGCATAGGCCCAGCGATTTGAACCTAAAGTCGCTGCGACCAACGCTAACACGACCGCAAGGGCCCATTGCCCAAGGAAAAAATAAAACGAGAAGTCAAAACGCGGGACCGTGACGATTAGCCGAAACAAGAGCGCAGCCCAAAAGAATGAAGAACACCCAAGGCTCGCGAAACCGCACAGTTTGGCCCAGTGCGCCTTATTCATCGTAGATAGTATGACACGGCCATTCACGGCTGCGGATTGTGTGATAGAG
>DATMOS010000007.1:0-8420 GCA_035568155.1 Verrucomicrobiia bacterium
ACTACTCCAGCATTCGATAATTTTCCCGGAACGAGTTACGTCTCGATAAGCAAGTACAGCCCAGAAGGCAAGCTCTTGCAGTCCTCCACCGGCAATTCCGTCGAGTCAGCGCAAGAATCCTCTACCACTTACACCTATGACTCTGCGGGCCGCCTGCTCAAAAAAACCACGACGAATTCTGGTTCGCCCGTGTCCGAATCAAATTATCAGTACGATCAAAAAGGACGAATCATCAGCATCACCGGAGACCCGCTTGGAACTTCCACCTTCGTATACGACGATAATGGCCGCAAGACTCGCATCGTATCGTCAGACCGTAAGTCGGCCCCAGCCCTGGGTAGTACCGCTATTTCTTTTTCAGTTCTTGAACAGGATGATCTCTACCTGCCGATTCCGGGCGGACAAGCAAAGACTTTATTTAATGAACACGGTCAGTCAGTCGAATCACAAATTTTGGACGCGAACGGCAACCTCGTTAACAGACTAATTCGCACCTATGACGAAAATGGCCGTCTGACCGAGTCAAGGTACACCATCGAGAATTTTGTGTCCTCGCTCCCGGCCGAAGCTCAACAGCAATTAATGGCTGAGCCCGGAGCGGCCGAGGAAATGGCGGCGCAGCTCACTAAGCTGCTCGGCGAACAACGCAATTTCATGAGGATGACCTACACCTACGATGCCGATGGCCGGTTAATCGAACAGCACCAATACACCGGCTACGCCATGGAAGGGACTACGAAGATCACTTACAACGATCATTCCGACAAACTCGAAGAGCACACATTTACAACGGGCGACCCAAATCCACCCAGAGACTCGCAATCCGGCGAACCCCAATCGGCCGCGCCGCCTACTCAAGAATCCCACGTGCGCTATTCCTACAAGTACGACACTTTTGGCAATTGGACCGAGCAGGCCATCAGTCCATCCACCAGTCCCAACGATGCAACCGTAACTCGCCGCACCATCATCTACTACTGATCAAAGTGAACCGGATGGCCTACCCTTTGCTGTTTTTTGCAAAGGGTTTACCCGCCGCGGCGGGTGGGCGTTTTTACTCGGACTGAACTAATTGCCGCTGCGTATTGAGCCAGACAATCCCTCGTTCAGTTGTGAACTTCCACGCTCATCCTGACTGCCGGATCCGGCGCCAAAGCTCCATGAAACTGTTCCGCCTCCGTCGATCCCGCCAGCGCCGTCGTCGATGAATTCCCCGCAGAAACCACCTGCGCGATCTCATCAAAATATCCCGTACCCACAAATCGCTGGTGCGTAACCGCCCGATACCCCAATTCCTGCGCGGCAAACTCTTCCTGCTGCAGTTTGGAATACGCCGTCATGCCCGACTGCGCATATCCTCGCGCCAGCGTAAACATCGACATATTCAGCGCGTGGAATCCCGCCAGCGTCACGAATTGAAACTTGTAGCCCATCTCTCCCAGCTCGTTCTGGAAATTCGCAATCGTGACATCGTCCAGCTTCTTCTTCCAATTGAACGAAGGCGAGCAATTGTAAGCCAGCAGCTTGCCAGGGAACTTCGCATGTATAGCATCCGCGAATTTCTTCGCCTCCACCAAATCAGGTGTAGAAGTCTCGCACCACAGCACATCCGCATAAGGCGCGTACGCCAGCCCTCGCGCAATGGCCGCATCGATCCCGCCGCGAAACTGATAAAAACCTTCCGGCGTGCGTTCGCCATAAATAAATTCGCGATCCCGCTCGTCCGCATCCGAAAGCAAAAGCCCCGCTGAGTTTGCATCCGTCCGGGCAATAAGAACCGTCGGCACGCCGCACACATCCGCCGCGAGTCGCGCCGCCACCAGCTTCTCGATAAATTCACGTATCGGCACCACAACTTTGCCGCCCAGATGCCCGCATTTCTTCGCCGAAGAAAGCTGATCCTCAAAATGTACGCCTGCCGCACCCGCCTCAATCATCGCTTTCATCAATTCGTAAGCGTTCAGCGAACCTCCAAACCCCGCCTCCGCGTCAGCCACGATCGGCGCAAACCAGTACGTGCCCGAATGTTTTCCTTCCGCGGATTCGATCTGATCCGCGCGCATCAAGGCGCGATTGATGCGCTTCACCAGGTTCGGCGCACTGTCGCAGGGATACAAACTCTGATCCGGATAAACATCCCCCGCCGTATTTCCGTCCGCGGCAACTTGCCACCCGCTGCCGTAAATCGCTTTCAATCCCGCTTGCACCATTTCGATCGCCTGGTTTCCCGTGATCGCCCCAAGCGCCGGCACATAATCGTCGCTATGCATCAAATTCCAAAGCCGCTCCGCGCCCAGCCTCGCCAGCGTGTACTCAATCTGAATCGATCCCCGCAGCCGCAGCACATCCGCCGCGGAATAAGTCCGCGTTATTCCCGTCCAGCGCGGATCACTCGACCATTCCGCTCCGCCATGGAAATGATTCCCATTCCCGTTTCCGTTTTTCCCGTTGCTTCCGTTAGCCGTCATGGTGTTCTCCTTGTCTCGTTTGCTGCGGAGCAAAAATCGAGAAATCGTTTGCGCGCAATCCAGATCACGCAATCACGCAGGGTCAAATTCCCCTCTATGAATCATCTCCTCGCTCATCCTGCGAGGCTCGCGAAGCCGGGCCGTCGCCGCCGAATCATTGGACGCTTCGCTAAGCAGGCGCTCAAGTTCTTCATCAAACATCCGCGCAATAAATTCCGGTGTGTGGCGTACTGCCTTTCCCGCATCGTCCAAAATTTCAATCGCTTCCGAATGCATCATCCGCTGCGCGATCATCAACCGGTAAATGCGATCGGTTGCCAGATCCTCCATATATCCATCCAACAAACTCGCGCCCTTGCCATTCAAAACGCCGTTGCGATACCGAATCACCGTTCGAATCGCCGCGCGCGTTCCCGCCACCGTGCGCTTCCCCACCTTGGTCGGAAGCGGCCTCATATCCGGATGCTGCTCCGCCTTCTCAGGCCGCTTCTGCAGTTGGTTCGGAGCCGGAAATTGCGCCACCGCAATCTCGTTTTGATCCGGATGCCCGGTCCACGCCCCATCCATCAAACAGAGCGACTCGTTCTTCTTATCTTCCGCAAGCACTTTCAGCGCCCGCGCATTCAGTTCTGCGTCTTCGCGACTCGGATAAAGCGCCGTCATCCCGCCAATCGCCAGCATCCCGTGCTTGTGGCAAATCTCCGGAATCAACGCACGCAGGTTCTGGAAAAACGCCACGTTGTGCGGAATCGTATTGCGATCCGGCAACACCCACTTGGGATTTGTCAGATTGAAATGGATTAGGCTGGCCATGTAGTCCCAGCGCCCCAGGTTCAATCCCAAAATGTGTTCCCGCAAATTCCATGCAAACTCTTCCATCTGAAACGCCATCGGATGCGATTCCACCAACGCCATGCACTTGATCGCGTTCGCCTGCAGCCCCTTCGCCTTGGCAATCATCTGGAATAAATCACGCCACCACAGCCCCTCTTCCGCCGACTCCGATTTCGGAATGTAAAAACACAGCGGGTGTTTAAGCGCGCCGTAATCCACCTGAAAAGCCACCATCGCCACATCAAACAGCGACGCCGCCAGCAATTTCCCGTCCAGCACGCCCGCCTGATGCAGATGCAATCCCCTCGGCCGCGTAAAAATCACCGTGTTGCTTGCACGAATTTCCACCGTCTTGTCGCGCTTGCGATCGAAATAATTCAATTTCCCCGTAAGCGCCTCAAAAATATTTTTGATCCCACGCTGGTTAGGCTCCCAGACATTCGCGGTCGAATCCTCGAGATCCAGCATCACCCCCGGCGCGCCCGAATTCAGCATTTTCACCACTAGGTCCGCTTCATCCGCGGGCCCAGTCATCTGGTTGCGTTGATCCGCGCACCACTGCGGCAATTCAATTCGCCACGCGCTTCGCGTCGCCTCCGAAGCTGGCAGATAATCGGGCAATTTCCCAGCATTCGAATCCGCTAGCGCCACTGCGCGCCGCTGAACGAGGGCTTGCTGCCTAGGCGTCAACGCCTCGTGTAGTGGCCGCAGAAACTCAAGAAATCCTGCAGGTAGGTCGCGCTTAGCATCAAAGCCGCGCGGCGCGCTGTTCACCGGAACGACGCGATTCGCTAAATTCGCGCCTTCCGTTACGCGGCTTCGCTGTGTGCTTTGCATCTCAGTGTTTTGTTGGTCGTTTTTGTGGTTGCTCATTGGAACAGTATGCACAATCCCGACAGCCACAGCGACCATGATGGAGTAGACTCCAGAATTGGGCCCAGGTCAAAGCCACTAGTCCGATTCGGACGTGTGCCCGCTTTGGCCACATAGCCCGGCCCCTGGAGCTCTTCGCTTTTGAACCTGGGTGGCCCATCCTTGCGGTTTTTGCAAGGGTAGGCTCGCTCATTAAGAACTATGCCGATCGTTCGAAAAATATGCCTCCGTCCACATTCAAACCCGATCGCACTCCAACAACCGAAATCCCCCAAGACTTTCTCGCCCAAATTAAGGACGACATAGCCAACCGCCGCATCGAAGCCGGCCTCCGCTGCCTTACCGCCCACCAGGAAACCGTCGAATCCATTCAGCCCCTTCAAAATAATTCCGTGATTTTGCTCGGCTATTTCGCCCAATGGGTTGACGTAGGATTTCCCGGCCGCCCACTGTTAAAACAACTCCTGTCCCATTTCTCCAACGCTTCCCCCGAAACTCTCACTCTTCTCGAGTACGCCCACCTACGCATGGTCGACGGCCTGGTCGCCATGTCCGAAGAGGAATTCGCCAAGGCCATCAAGAATTTCAACACCGTTCTCACTCTCGAAAACGAAATCACCGACAAGCAAATGATCTCCATCGCGAATTTCTGGATGGGCCGTTGTCTTCGCCGCCAGGGCCGCTACGAAGACGCTCTCGGCTACGTCGCTAAGGCTAGAGATTTGGCCATGCAGCTCAAGTTCCCCAAAATGGCCGCGGTCATGCAAGTCTTGGAAGGCTGGGTCGCTTTCCAGGAAGGCCACCCGGAAAAAGCCGCAAAAATCCTCGCCGAAGCCGAAGAAGTTTTAGCCGACACTGACGATTATGTGACCCTCGGAAATATCAGCTCCGCCTACGGCAGAATCGCTCGCCGCCAGGGCAATTCCGAACACGCCCTCTCACAATTCGAGAAAGCCATTGAGCTCTACAACAAGCGCGATCCTTACAACCGCAATCTCGCCCGCTCCTTCGTCAACATCGCTTTCGTGAAGCGCCTGCTCGCCCTTCAACTAGGAAATAAAATTGATACCGAAGCCGCCCGTCTAAGAAAAAAAACTCAAAAACATCGGAAATTAAATTCCAAATCTTCCCCCGCACTCAAGCCGGTCTCACGCGAGCAGCGCACCCAACTCCGCAAAGAAGCCTTCGAGCACCTCGCCAAAGCCCAGGAAATTTATCAGCGTTATCATGATCATCGCGGCAATGGCAACGTCCACATCACGCTCGGCTACCTCAATTTAGACGACGGCGAATTGGATCGCGCTGCCGCCCAGGCCGCCACCGCCTTCCGGCTCGGCGCAGAAAAAAAAGACAGCGTCCTCAAAGCTCGCGCGCGCATGCTGCAATCCGCCGTGCAAGGCGCAATGTTTGAAGGTCAAATTGAGGAAGGCTCCAGCCGCGTGCCCTCTTCACAGCTCGCCTGTGAATTTGCTCGCGAAGCTCTCGACTCCGCCCACCACACGCAAAATCGCCGCCTCATCGCCAAAGCACACATCACCCTCGGTCTTGCACTCTGCCTCGATTTTCCCGACGACCTGGAACCCGCCCAGCAGTGCGTCGATGCCGCGTCGACTCTGCTCAAACCCGCTCATCAGGATTACGTCTGGCGTGAACTACAAGACTTAAAGCGCAAAATTCGCGGCGCGGGCAACATCAATTCCACCCTGCGCGAATGGTCTCAGGGCATGGTGGGAAACAAATCGTTTCAGCAGGTCAGCGAAGAATTTGCCGCCATCGTCATACCCAAAGTATGGCGGCGTGAAAATCGCAAAGTAGCGCGCGTGGCCACGCGCTTGTCCATATCACCAAAAAAAGTTCGCAGAATTTTGCGCGATCAAGGCCTGCTGAAAAGTTCGGCCGACGACTGGGGATAATCAGTCTTTGCGCGCGAGAAAATAAACTTTAGCTGGGATATTTCGCCGAAATATAGTTATGCAAATGCTCGATCGTCTCTTCCTGCTCGGACACCAGCCACTTCACCAAATCTCCAATCGACACAATACCGATCACTCGTTCATTCTCCATAATCGGCAAATGCCGTATACGCTTTCGCGTCATCAGCTCCATGCATTCGTCCACCGCGTCCGTAGGACTAACGGAAATCACCGGGCTGGTCATGATCTCCTGAATCACCGTCGTCCGCGAAGATCTCCCCTGCAGAATCACCTTCCGCGCGTAATCCCGTTCCGAAATAATGCCCGCCAGTTTACCGTCCGACATCACCAGCAGCGCCCCGACTCCCTTTTCAGCCATCATCTCGATAGCTTCGTAAACAGTTTGATCCGGGCGCACCGACCAGATTTCCCCGCCTTTACGCTTAAGTATCGTACCTACTGCTCCGCTGATTGTATTCACCGACGCACCTCGATTCAGGGACCAGCTCACCCTCCGTCGTAAATCTGATGCGGCGATCATATTCCCCGCAAACGTCAGCGTCAATCGTACGAGGTTCACCGATGACCTCTCACGAAGGTCGAACGCATGAAGTTTTGAATTGGGCCTGGTCGTGAAAAAAAGCGGTGAGAGCGCTCACGCCATGAAAATAATCAGATCCGGTTTCAGAATCTACTGCCCCGAGTAATATCCGTCCCTCGCCTGCGCCACCAGCTCTTGCTGCTTGGTGGTCACATGCAGCTTGTGATATCCCGGCCCGGTATTTTTGTCCGGCGTATAACCCAGGCTGTACTGATTGCGCAGTTCTTCCTCAATCTGCGCATAAATCTTTTCGACCGTTTCTTTCTTCGAGACCTCAAACATTCTTCCCCCGGTCTCTTTCGAAATCTGTTCCAGTATTTTTTTCCCGTCAACCCGCGCTTCCTGCGGCCTCCCGCCGCCTCGCCGCCCCGTCCCAAACGGCCCCATCTGCATCGAACTCCGTCCGCCATATCCTTCATCGTCCTTAAACAAAATCGAGTACACCACCGTATCCGCTCGCTGCGCCGTTTCGATCGCCGTGGTTATCCCCACTTTGCTTCCATGATCGACGCCATCCGAAAGAATGATCAGCGCCTTCCGCCCCTGCTGCTTGCGCATCAAATCGTCGCCCGCCAGATACACCGCATCGTAAAGCAGCGTTCCACCGCCGTGTCCCGAACCTCTTCCGCCACCACCTCCACCTCCGCCCCGTCTGCCGCCAATTCCTCCTCCACCGATCCCGCCGCCACCAATTCCACCGCCCTGTCCTCCGCCGCTTTGCCCCCCGCCTCCACCACTTTGCCCGCCGCCGGAATTCGCATCCATCTGCGGCGTCTGCAGCGATTGCAGCGCCGCTTGCAATTTCGGCCGCGACCCAGTGAAGTCCTCCAGCAACTCCACCTCCCTATCGAAGTGAATCACGAACGCCAAATCTTTATTTTCCCGCAACAAGTGGTCCAGAAAGCTATAGCTCGCGCTGCGCTCTTCCTCCAACACCCGCCGCTGGCTCAAACTCGTATCCACCAGCAATCCCAACCGCAATGGCAAGTCCTTCTCGCGCGCAAAGTAGTTCACCGTTTGCGGACGGCCGTCTTCCTCCACCACAAAATCCTCTTTGGTCAGGTTCGAAATAATTTTTCCATGCTTGTCGTGCACCGTAACCGATACACTGACGGTTTTCACATCCACAGAAATCTTGGGCGTGCTGCCCTGCTCCGCCTTGGTCTGCGGTTGCGCTTCCTGGCTTTGCGCTCCCTGTTGTCGCGCCTGCGCTACCCCCACGGCGAGCGCTGTCAAAATGAACACGCCGGGTCCCAGTAAATCTCTCAAGCCGGCTCGCCTGCCTGACCAACCCTTAACCATAGCTATTTTCATTTCACTCCCCGGCGCCGACGCTGGCGCCCTCAGACCGCTGCACAACATAGATGCAAATCACTCGTCGGCGGACGTCTGCCTAAGACGCCCGCCTAATAAGATACTCAGGCGAAGTCCGCCAGAGGCAGACACACTCGTGCCGCACTTCTCATTCCCATGCAGATTTAAACTAGTTCCCCGAATCAGTTCTGATGGAGGGCCGCTAGCTCTTTATTGCAGGGTTTATCTTTAGGTTAAAAATTTGCTTTCGATTGTTCAGCCGGCCAACTACGATCCCAACCGGGGAGAAAAGTCCGTCAAGCTCATATAGGTAGAGTCAACCTTTTCAACCAGTTTCCCGTTTTCTTCCGACTTCGCTTTAACGCTCTTCCACTCCGGATCGTCCTGAAACGCCTTCCAGTTTTCCGTCGCTGCCGT
>DATMOS010000008.1:0-4826 GCA_035568155.1 Verrucomicrobiia bacterium
CTTCATCATTTTGGCGATGTCGATGCTCTTGCTCGTTTGGGGCGCGATTTCGTTTCACAACCTTCCAGTTGAAGCGTATCCAGACGTAGCCAACAATTACGTGCAGATCATCACCCAATGGCCCGGGCGCGCGGCGGAAGAGGTAGAACAGCAGGTCACCATTCCCATTGAAATTCAGGTGAACGGAATACCCCATCTGCAGCATCTGCGCTCCGCGTCTTTGTTCGGGCTTTCGAGCGTGATGCTTATCTTTGATGATGATTCCGAAAACGATTGGAACCGCCAGAAAGTGTTGGAGAGACTTTCTCAGGTCACTCTGCCAAATGGTTTGCAACCGCAGATGGGGACCGACTGGAGCCCGGTCGGACAAATTTACTGGTACACACTGAAGAGCACCAATCCCAAATACGACTTGATGGAATTGAAATCTCTTCAGGACTGGACGCTAGAGAAGCAGTTCAAGTCGGTTCCGAACGTAGTGGACGTCGTCAGTTTCGGTGGAACGACGCGCGAATACCAGGTACGCATCGACGCGAACAAATTAGTGGCTTACGGCCTGAGCATCGGTCAGGTCGAGCAGCAGCTGGCCAACAACAATACCAATGCGGGCGGAAGTTTTGTGGAATCCGGCCTGCAACAAATTAACGTTCGCGAAGTCGGCTTATTGAAGAGCACCCAGGACATTGGGCAAACGATGCTTAAAACCCAAAATGGCTCAGCCATTCGGGTGAAAGACATCGGAGAAGTTACCCAAGCGCCAAAAATCCGGTTGGGCCAGATCGGCAAAGCCATTCACCGAGCGGATGGCACGGTTGTTGACGATGATGACGTAGTCGAGGGAATTGTGTTACTGCGTAAAGGCGCGAACGCGGACGTCACGCTGGCATCCATCCACGAAAAAGTTGCGGAGTTGAACAACCAGATTTTGCCCCCCGGCGTAAAAATCGTGCCATTTCTGGACCGCAGCGACCTTCTGCACCTGACTACCCACACGGTGCTCGATAACTTGACGGTGGGCGTGCTGCTGGTTTCTGTGATTTTGTTCTTCTTCCTGGGTAATTTTCGCGGGGCGATCATCGTTGCGTTGACCATTCCTTTCTCGCTGCTCTTTGCCTCGATTTGCCTGGACCTGAATAAGATTCCCGCGAATCTTTTGTCGCTCGGCGCGCTTGATTTTGGAATGGTCGTGGATGGCACGGTGGTGATCATCGAAAATATAGTCCGGCATTTCAGTATGGCGGACGGCGTGCCCAAGACGCCGCTGGACCGTATCCGCGACGCGGTGCGCGAAGTATTGCGGCCAGTGTTCTACGCGCGAGCCATTATTATCGCGGCGTACCTGCCGATCTTCACGTTGCAAAGCGTCGAAGGCCGTTTGTTCAAGCCGATGGCGTGGACGGTGTCGTTCGCCCTTATAGGCGCTCTGGTGTTTTCACTTTTGATCGCGCCAGTGCTCGCGCTGTTATTTTTTAGTCATGGGGTGCGCGAGTGGCACAACCCCGTGATGCAATTCCTGAAAGACAAATATCGCATCGCCGTAACGCGGGCAATCCAACACCGCCGAATCACCGTTGGCATAGGGGCCGCGGCGTTCGCGGTTTCGTTCCTGATTGTTTTTACCGGGGTTATCGGTTCAGAATTTTTGCCGCACCTTGACGAGGGGGCGATCTGGGTCCGCGGAACGCTGGCGCCGAGTACCGGCCCAACGGAAGGTGTGCGGGTGATGAACCACGCACGCGTGATTCTTGCTTCGTTTCCGGAAGTGACGGTGACCACCAGCCAGGTGGGGCGGCCCGATGATGGAACGGACGCGACCGGATTTTTTAATACGGAGTTCTTTGTCGATCTGAAGTTAAAAAAATACTGGCGTCCGGTGTTTCGCCAGGATAAAGAAGAACTGATTTCCGCGATGGACCGGGAGCTCAGCAAAATTCCTGGAGTGCTATGGAACTTTTCTCAGCCGATATCCGACAACATGGAAGAAGCTGTCAGCGGTGTGAAGGGGGAGCTGGCGGTAAAACTCTATGGTGAGGACTTGAAAACTCTGGAGGACAAGGGCGACCAAATTGTAAATATCATGCGCAAAGTTCCAGGTATTGAAGACCTGGGACTTTTCCGCGTGCTTGGTCAACCGAATCTGAATATCACCGTTGATCGCCAGCAGGCCGCGCGGCACGGAATCAACGTCTCCGATGTGCAGGACGCGGTGGAAACCGCGGTCGGTGGAAAAGCGGTGAGCCAGGTGCTGCAAGGCGAGCAGCGATTCGACCTAGTGGTTCGTTATCAGGCGCCATATCGTGAGACCCAGCAGGCTATTGAGAATGTACGGTTATTGTCGCCCACGGGAGAACGCGTTTCCCTGGCGCAACTTTCCAAACTGGACGTGCGCGATGGTGCCTCGGAGATTTATCGCGAAGAAAATTCCCGCTACGTGGCTATTAAATACAGCGTGCGCGGCCGCGACCTGGGCAGCGCGGTGCGGGACGCGATGCAGCGCGTGGAATCACAGGTAAAACTGCCGGTCGGTTACCATCTGAATTGGTCGGGTGAATATGAGAGCCAGAAACGTTCCCAGAAGAGGCTGACGGTGGTGTTGCCGATCACCATCCTGGCAATTTTCGTGATTCTTTACACCATGTTTGGATCTTCCAAGTGGGCTGGCTTGATTCTGGCGAACGTGGCGATCGCGCCTATCGGAGGATTATTGGCGCTACTGATCACTGGGACGCACCTGAGCGTTTCTTCTGGCGTGGGCTTTCTGGCGTTATTTGGCGTCTCGGTGGAAACCGGGGTCATCATGTTGGAGTACATCAACCAACTGCGGGCCGCTGGGCATACCATTGAAGAGGCAGCGATGGAAGGGGCGGTACTTCGTCTGCGCCCGATCATGATGACCATGCTGGTAGCTACGCTGGGACTTTTGCCGGCGGCATTGTCTCGCGGCATTGGTTCGGATTCGCAACGGCCGTTTGCGATCGTGATCGTGGGGGGGCTGATGGGCGCGTTGTTATTGAGTATTTTCCTGCTGCCGGCGCTTTATGTTTGGGTAGCGAGAGAAGGCGACCCGTTGCCCGAGCCGGAATCCGAGTTTGTGTAAAATCTCTCGGCCGCTTGCCGGCTGATGCCGCCTGGTAAATAGTCACGGTAGCGACTAGGATCTCGACCATGAACAGGGCTGAAGTCTGCGAACAAATTAGACGAATAGGTATTATTCCGGCGATTCGTGTTTCCTCCGCAGAGGAAGCGCACTTTGCTGCGGATGCAGTGGCCCAAGGCGGCATACCGATTGTGGAAATCACCATGACGGTGCCGGACGCGGTCGCGCTAATTTCCCACCTTGTTCGCGATCACGACGAAATGATTGTGGGCGCCGGCACGGTGCTCGACACCGAGACCGCGCGGAAATGCGTGGATGCGGGCGCAAGTTTTTTGACGGCTCCCGGTTTCGATCCGGCGATTGTGGAGTATGCAGCGAAGGCCGGAGTCACGGTTTTTCCCGGCGCGCTGACACCTACTGAAATAGTTGCGGCATGGAAGGCTGGCTCGGACTTCGTAAAGGTTTTTCCCTGTGCGCTGGGTGGACCGACATACATCAAGTCTTTGAAGACGGCTTTGCCGCAAATTCAATTGATCGCCGCGGGGGGAGTAACGCAACAGACCGCAGGGAATTTTATTTTAGCCGGTGCCACTGCGATCGGAGTTGGAACCGATCTGATTCCTTCGCGGGCCATCGAGCAGCGTGAAGCCACGCGAATTCGAGAACTGGCGCATCGCTTTGCAGGTTTTGTGGGAGATGCGCGCCGTCTGCTAGAGCCGCCGAAAGAACAACCCAAGAAGGACAAGACTGATTTCTGGAAATTTCACCGGCACCCGAATCCGGGTAAACCATGAAGCGTGGTTGAGCTATTCGAGACCAGACTAACCGCGAGATCCCAGATTTGTGACACGGGTAATGACAAAATCGCTTTGGCGACTAGTTCCTCCGTATCCCTGCCTTTTGTAATTTTTTCCTACCCCCTACACGATTTCACTAATGGGAATTTCCTCAGAAGCGTGTATCTTGGCGTAACAGATTTTGGGAAAGTCCCAGGTACTTTCCAGTTCGCGTTCAACTGGGAGCGATAGTGCTGACGAGATACTTGAATCAAGCTTTGCCCACCGTGCTGGGTGTATTCGTCTTTCTGTGGGGCGGTGCATCAGTAGCCACGCAAATGCGACCGCTAACCGAAGATTTTGATGATCTGTACATTTACACCATACCCACATTGCCGCTTCACGAAAACGCCGCACTTTCCGCACCGACCGCTCGCGTAAGCGACTCACCGGCGCAACATGACGCCGACCTTGATCCAGACGCCAACGCCGCGCCGTTTCAATGGAAGCCGGCCTTGCAGCAGGCATTCTTCTTCACCGGCTTCATGCACGGTTACCGGCTGGCCACTGAGGCGCAAACTCGCGATGCGCTGAACGGTCACTGGTGGAGGAATTACAGACAGTCTATTGGAGAGCTTCGTGGCTGGGACGATGGCGACACCTTTATGACCAGCTACATCGCGCATCCATTTGAAGGCGCGATATTCGGTTACATCGAACAACAAAACGATCCTCGCTATAGCCGGGTGATGTGGGGTGACGGCAGGAAATATTGGATTTCACGGTTGCGGGCAATGGCGTTTTCCGCGGCCATGAGCACGCAATGGACGCTCGGTCCGGCGAGTGAGGCGTCCATCGGAAATGTGCAGCTTCGCGATTCGCCCGGATTTGTGGATCTGGTGGGAACTCCGATATTCGGCACCATGGTCATGATCGCCGAGGATGTTGCGGAT
>DATMOS010000009.1:0-7097 GCA_035568155.1 Verrucomicrobiia bacterium
CCCAACCGCAAGAGCTTGCTGTTGTACGACCGCACCCGCAACGCCGCGGAGAACGGACAGACCCGTCCGGTGCGTCAAATTATTGGGCCAGCGACATATATCGGTATGGTTGCGTCCGTAGTGGTCGATTCGCAGCGACGAGAAATCTTCACTGCCAACAATGACATTGAAGACACCGTCGTGGTGATGCCCTACAGCGCGAAGGGCAATGCCGCGCCTAAACGGGTCCTCTCGGTGCCGCATCAGGCTTGGGGGCTGGCCCTTGGCAAGTCCACCGATGAACTCGCTGTCACCGCGGAAATCTTCAACGCGGTCGTTTTTTATCGCCGCGAGGCAAAGGGCGTTGAGGCGCCTGTGCGAGTCATCCGCGGACCTAAGACGCGACTAGCTGATCCACATGGAATTTACTGGGATGACGCCAACGGGGAAATCGGCGTTGCCAGTCACGGAAATTTTCGTGGCGTGATTCACAACAGCGGCGCCGGTTGTGCTCCCGGGCCTTTGGCGGCCGAGTCTGATTCAACAAAATCAGAGACGGCTGAAGAAGGCGGCGAATTTCGTCCGCCATCCATCGCCATCTTTTCCGCGAATGCCAAAGATGATCAGAAGCCGCTGCGCACTATCGAAGGCGACGCCACCAAACTCGATTGGCCTATGGGCATCGCCGAAGATTCTGGGCACAACACCATCGTTGTGTCCAACAATGGCGACAACTCCATCCTGATTTTCGACCGCCAGCGTGGCGGAAATGTAGCTCCCGTTCGAATCATTCGTGGAGAACGCACCGGAATCAACCGCCCCATGGGTCTGGCGGTCGACGCAAAAAATGGCGAGATCTGGATTTCCAATTATGGCGATCACACCGCGTTAGCGTTCGACAGCGCCGCCGACGGCAACATTCCGCCAAAGCGAATTCTGCGTAGCGCTCCCGCCGGTACTGCTACGCCGGGCTTCGGCAATCCCATGGCTCTCGCGTACGACACCAAGCGCAGCCAGATCCTGGTGCCCAATTGAGTAAGCCAACCGCGCGTGGCGGCATTTGCCAGGTTGGCAAATGGAAGTGCTGGGCCACAGAGAGTGATCACCGGCCAACGCTCGAAGTTGGGGCGGACGATCCATGGTTTGGCGTACGACCCCGTGCACGACGAAATAATTGTGCCCAATGCCTTGGCCGACGCCATTTTGGTATTTCGTGGCAACGCCAATGGAGACGAATCGCCGATTCGCGTGATTCAGGGTCCGTGCACCAGGCTGGTCACTCCGCATTCAGTCAGTATCGATGCCGAGCACGGAGAAATTCTGGTGGCCAGCCTTACCGGCAAGAGGATCAGTGTTTACCGCTGGGATGCCAACGGAAATGCAGCACCGCTCCGCGTGATTGCCGGGCCACAGACTCAACTCGGGCATCTCGTGGGCATTGCGGTCGACCCGGTACAGAATTTAATGGCCGTGGCCAACTCCGAGGACATCCTGATTTTTAACCGCACCGATAACGGAGACGTAACTCCCCGAGCGCGCATCGCTGGACCGAAAACTGGGATGACCGACGAACCCTGGCAGATGCAATTTTACAAAGGGAAAATTTATTTGGCGGCATCCAATCATCTGCACGTCAATCTGTACTCCGGGGTGACCCTGAAGGAATCGTCGAAGGCAGTTCCCGACGATCCGTGGCTCAACCCCACGCTGGGCTTCGTCGGCATTTGGAACATCACCGATAACGGCGACGTGCCTCCGCGAGCGATGATTCGCGGACCGTTTAGCGGGCTGTTGCATCCGGTAGGACTGGCCTTGAATCCCGAGGACGGTGAAATTTACGTTTCAGACAGCGTCAGAAACGGCATTTTGAGTTTTGTGGTGCCCGACTTATTCGAATTAAAGGATCAAAATTCAAGTAGCGAACACAAGGAGTAGCACATGCAAAGCAGAGACTTGCGAGGCTGGATCAAAGAAGCCGAGGCATTGGGCGAACTGAAAAAAATCGATGGCGCGGATTGGGACGTCGAAATTGGGGCGGTCACTGAGTTGGGCCATCATCGCGGCGAACAAAGCCACGCTCTGCTCTTCGATCACATCAAAGGCTATCCCGACGGCTACCGCGTGCTGTCGAATACCCTAAACACCACCAAGCGATTGGCCATGACACTACACATGGACACCAACTACACCCGCCTGCAATTCGTGAAGGACATCAAGAAGCACATCACCGACCTCGAATACCTCAAGCCCGAGGTGGTTAAAGATGGACCGGTGATGGAGAACGTGATCGAGGAAAAAGACATCGATATGTTCAAGTTTCCCAGTCCCAAGTGGCACGAGCTGGACGGCGGCCGCTACATCGGCACAGGTTCCGTGGACATAACTGTCGATCCGGATGAAGGCTGGGTCAATCTCGGCACGTATCGGGTGATGGTGCATGATCGCAATACACTGGGATTTTTTATTTCGCCCGGAAAACAAGGCCGCATCATGCGCGAGAAATATTTCGCGCGCGGGCAGTCCTGCAAGCTGGCGGTTTCTTTTGGCCACGACCCATTGCTGTATCTCGCCGGCGGCATGGAAGTTCCTTACGGCGTTTCGGAATACGAATGGGTTGGCGGCTTGCAGGGTCATCCCGTCCAGGTAATCAACGGCGAGTACACCGGACTTCCCATGCCGGCGCGTTCGGAAATTGTAGTGGAGTGCGAGGCCGTGCCCGGACAGAATCACGACGAAGGTCCGTTCGGCGAATGGACTGGCTACTACGCCAGCAACATGCGCCCCGAACCGACCATGAAGGTAAAGCGTCTATATCACCGCAACAATCCGATCATTCTCGGCGCACCTCCAACTCGCCCGCCGTGCGAATTCAATTACATGCGTTGCTTCATGCGCTCTGCACTGATCTGGCAAGAACTCGAGAAAGCTGGCGTCCCCGATATCACTGGGGTGTGGTGCCACGAAGCGGGTGGAAGCCGACTGCTGAACATTGTCTCCATCAAACAGCGCTATCCCGGTCATGCGCGCCAAGCTGGCATGGTCGCCGCCTATTGCCATGCAGGCGCATATCTCGGGCGCTACACCATCGTGGTCGACGATGACATCGACGTCACCAACACTAACGACGTGTTGTGGGCCATCAGCACTCGTTCGAACCCCGAAATCGATATCGAAATTATTCGCCGCAGTTGGAGCGGCGCACTCGATCCCATTATTCCTATGGCCCAGCGTGGGCTCAGTTCGCGCGCCATCATTGACGCGTGCAGGCCGTATGAGTGGCTCAAGGACTTTCCTCCCGTCGCAGAGTCCAGTCCGGAAGTGCGCCGCGCGGCGGAAGAAAAATGGGGGAAGATTCTAGCTGAACCCACCACTGCGGCGAGGAATGGGCATAGCGTCCCGGAGGCGGAACCCGTGCACGCTTCAGGCAACGGCCGTGGCGCTGCCAAGAAAAAGGAAACCGTGACAAAAGGGAAGCATTAATGCCTGAGGTGGAACTCGCGCAGCCTGTCGCGCACATCTATAGAGCGAATGAAACCCGGATTTCCACGCGAAAAGTCGTCGGGGCCATTTTAAGTATTCTGGTGCCTGCGGCCGTGTGGTTTGCTCCGCTCAATTTTGATGCGACTGCCAGGCACGCGCTCGCGGTTTCCGCCTTCATGATTTTTGCATGGATCACGGAGCCCATACCGCACGCGCTTACGGGACTGATCGGCTGCTACCTGTTTTGGGTGCTGAAGGTAGTTAAGTTCGACATGGCCTTCAGCGGTTTTGCGGACCAAACGCCATGGTTTCTTTTTGGCGCCGGCCTGTTCGGCATGATGGCCACCAAAACTGGCCTGGCACGCAGACTGGCTTATCTGGTGATCCATCGCGTGGGCGCAAGTTACTCGCGGCTGCTGTTGGGAATCATTCTGTCGTCGTTCCTCTTGACCTTTCTGGTGCCTTCTGGAATCGCTTGTGTGGTCATCATGGCTTCGGTCGCACTCGGTTTGATGGAAGTCTTTGGATTAGGGCGCGGCAGCAACATCGGTACCGGAATTTTTATTACCCTCACCTACACCGCCGGTTGTTTCGACAAAATGGTCATTGCCGGGCCTTCCAGCATACTGGGCCGGGGCTTGATCGAAAATGGCGCTAACATTCACGTGTACTACAGTCTGTGGCTGATGGCTTTTCTTCCGTGCGCGCTCGTAACCATCTTCGGAATCTGGCGCCTGGTGGTTTGGATGTACCCGCCGGAGAACGCCGCACTTGAGCGTGGGGCTGAATTTCTCAATACCGAACTCCAAAACATGGGCCCGTGGAGCGCCATGGAAAAAAGAGCGCTGTTCCTGATGCTGCTAGCCATCGCTTTGTGGATGACCGATCTGCTTCATCATATTTCCCCCGCCATCATCGGCATCGGCATCGGCTTGTTTGCATGCATCCCCGGGGTTGGCATTCTCAATCAGGAAGACATGAAGCGCCTGAATTACCTCCCGGTGTTTTTCGTGGCGACGGCCATCAGCATGGGCAACGTGTTGGTACAAACCGGCGCACTCAAAACCATGACCGTGATCATGTTCGATTGGATGCGTCCGCTGATGGCTACCAGCGTCTTCGCGCTCGCGGTGGTGCCCTACTGGACCGCTTTCATCTACCACATTTTTCTCGGCAATGAGATTGGCATGCTCGCAACTTCCATGCCCGGCCTCATGAGTTTCGCGAAAGCCAATGCCATTTCTCCTCTGCCCCTGGGTTTGATCTGGGCTTTTGCTGCCGGAGGAAAGATCTTTGTTTATCAGTCCGGAGTATTGGTAGCCGGATACTCGTACGGGTATTTCAAGGCGCGTGACGTTTTTCGCGTAGGTCTTTGTGTCACAGTAATCGAGTCGCTGGTGCTCCTGATCGTCGTGCCTTTTTATTGGCCGCTTCTGGGAATTCGCTGATAGCACAGAAGTATTTTTTGTGAGTAGAGTGCGAGTGAAGTAACGGGTTATGGCCAAGCGTCCTTTCCGATTGATCGTTGGCATCACCGGAGCTACCGGAGCCATTCTGGGAGTACGCCTCCTACAGGTCTTGAAAGAGCACAAGGTCGAAACCCACCTGATTCTCAGCAACTGGGGCGCCCGCACTCTAGTGCATGAAACGCCTTACTCGGTGAGTCGCGTACAGGAAATGGCCACCAAGTCTTATGGCGCGCAGGATCAGGCCGCCGCGGTATCCAGCGGTTCTTTCATCACCGATGGAATGGTGATTTGCCCGTGTAGCGTCAGGTCGCTGGCGGCCATTGCGCAAGGTCACGGCGACTCGCTGGTGCACCGCGCCGCCGACGTAATTCTAAAAGAGCGCCGCAAGCTCGTTCTGGTTGTTCGCGAGACTCCACTAAGCGACATTCATATTGAAAACATGTTGAGGCTCTCGCGTATGGGCGCGGTGATTTTTCCCCCGGTGCCGGCCTTCTACAACCATCCCGAAACAATAGACGATCTGGTGGACCAAACTGTGTTGCGCATCCTGGACCAGTTTAATTTGCACCTTGCCTCCGAGGATCGCTGGGCCGGCAAGATGACCGTCTCTACCAAGCGGCCATCAGCCGCATCGAAACCGCGTAAGTGAAATACTAATTTTGATGCAGCATCCGATTCGCATGAGAAGTGTTCATTCTTCCACTGAGGTTGGTATGAGCCAAGACAAAATGTTGACCTTCGATCCTCAGAACATGCCGCCTAAGGATGTCTACAAATTGTTGATTGGCGCGGTGGTGCCACGGCCGATCGCTTTTGTCTCCACGCTGGATTTGAATAACGTGCGCAATCTCGCGCCGTTCAGTTTTTTTACTGTGGCCAGTTCCAACCCGCCGGTGGTGGTCTTCTGCACTTCGGTACCCAGCGCCGGGCGCGCGATGAAAGACACATTGAGAAATGTCTTGGATACTCGCGAATTCGTGCTGAATATCGTTTCCGAGGACTTCGCCGAAAAAATGAACGAATGCTCAGCCACCGTGGCTCCCGAGGTCGACGAGTTTGAGCTCTCAGCACTAACCCCCATCCCGAGTGAGCTGGTGAAGCCTGACCGCGTAGCCGAAAGTCGCGTGCAGATGGAATGCCGGTTGGTGCAGGTAGTAACCGTAAGCGAAAAGCCCAACGGCGGCAGTCTAGTTCTCGGAGAAGTCTTGCGATTCCACCTCTCCGAAGAGGTCGTCAACAATTTTTACGTTGACCCCGATAAATTGCGGGCTATCGGCCGCATGGCCGGTGTAACTTACTGCCGTACCACCGACCGCTTTGAGTTGAAGCGGCCGGGTTAACTGCCGGCGCTTTGCGTACGTAGAGACGCACCGTATGAAATCCCATCGTTTTGTGTTGTCCGTTGTTCTGATGTCGCTCGCCACCGTGACTTTCGCGCAATCCGACGCGCACAAGATGGCTGAGGTCAAGCGGGTCGGTGGATCCGCCAATTCTGTGGCCACAGAATGACGGTGCCACCTTACTGGCCGTCTGGTGGAGCATCTGGATACGCCGGTGTCGCAGTTCCAAACCGGCAACACAGGATTACCAGTACTTTTAAATCCGAAAGACAGGCTTGAATCGCAAGATAACCCGCCTTACTATCATTGCCGTTTCGAACGAGCAGTTTTTTGGGGCCATCTCCAAAAATCCTGATAGAGAATTTCCCTTTGTAAGGGAGGAGGGTCCATGAATACGCGATTACTGTTTGGTTTGCTCGCTGGCGCGGTGTTTGTTCCCATTGCTTCGGCGAACTCGTACAACTTCACCGCTTGTCCGACCAGCAATCCAGGCTGCACCGTGAACGCAGCGTTGCCATCGACGGTTACATACACCGACAACGGCATCTCGATCACCGCTAACGGTTACTCTGGCCTACCGGGCACACTGACTCCGCGAAATCTTTTCTTCAAGAACGGAGGAAGTTTCGAAGAGACTGGCCTCGGCATGGATGGGAGCCTCGACAATGAGATCGTGCCAGGTCTCGCCATTCAGCTCGATTTGACCAACCTTGCAAAGGCTGGAGTGACCAGTGGAACGCTTACGATTGGCAGCGCCCAAGTGGGCGATAGCTTCCAGATCTGCCAATCGGCCGCTCTCGGATCTATAGGTACTTGCAGTTCAGTTGTT
>DATMOS010000010.1:0-3064 GCA_035568155.1 Verrucomicrobiia bacterium
ATTCGCCGCTTGCGCCGCGCGGAATTTGCGCGCCAGAGAGTGCAGATCTTCAAGCCGTCCATCGACCAGCGCTACGCGGCAAATGAAATTGTGTCGCACTCCGGACTGGGCATTGCGTCGGACAACGTCACCAGGGCTTCCGAAATCATGGACAAGGTGCAGCCGCGCACTGAAGTTATCGGCATCGATGAAGCGCAATTCCTGGGAGAAGAAGTGGTGGACGTTTGCACTAAGCTCGCGAATCTCGGAAAGCGCGTGATCGTTGCAGGCCTGGACACCGATTATCTGGGCCGGCCATTTGAGCCCATGCCCCGGCTCCTGGCAATCGCCGAAGAGATCACCAAGTTGCTGGCTATTTGCGTCCGCTGTGGCAATCCCGCGGTGCACACGCAACGGCTGGTGGAAAGCGAAGAATTGGTGGTGGTCGGTGCTACCGGTATTTACGAAGCGCGCTGCCGTCGATGCTTCGAGCCCAATATTGCGCTGGCACAAGGAAAGCAAGATGGCCCGCAACTGATGTTCCGCGCGCGCGGTATTTCGGGCGCAAAGTAATTCACGTCACATTCACTGAACTAAATTGGGCCGGTAACTCGCCGCAACGTTAAAATAACCAGTCGTCTTTTTTTCCAAGGACAAACATGATCATCGAGTCCAAGGCGCCGACCCGCGTCGATCTGGCTGGAGCCACTCTCGATATTTGGCCGTTGTACCTCTTTCATCCCGGGGCGCTGACGGTGAACGTGGCAATTTCGCGTTACGCTTCCTGCGTAATTGAAACCAACCGGCCGGGCGATGAACAAATCAAACTGGTGTCTCGCGACACCAAGCGCGAGGAGAGTTTCAGTTCGCTCACTGAGCTTGCAAAAGCTGGCCGCTATCGACTTCCGCTGCTCGCCGAAATTGTGAAGTTCTTTCGGCCGCCCGGAGGATTCACTCTTACCACCGACTCAGAAGCCCCGGCTGGCGCGGGCATCGGTGGCTCCAGCGCCATGGCGGTGGCGATCTGCGCGGCGCTGGATCGCTTCACCGGAGCGGGCAAGAGCAAAGAGGATTGGATTCATATCAGCCGTGACGCGGAAGCGGTAGTCATCTGCGTGCCCACGGGCACGCAGGACCACTATCCTCCAGCGTTTGGCGGCGCAGCAGCCATCGAGCTGCCCGCGGGCGGAGAACATCGCGTAGAGCTGCGGTTGAATCTGGATGAGCTGGAACGCCGCATTGTGGTCTGCTACACCGGCAAGCCACGCCAGCATGGGATCAATAATTGGGAAGTTTTCAAAGCGCACATTAACGGGAAGCTCGCGGTGCAAAACGGCATGGAGAAGATTTCCAAAGTCGCGCAGCTGTTGCGTGTGGCGCTGGAGGCCACGGACTGGGACGAAGCTGGGCGGTTGATGCGTGAAGAATGGTTCTTCCGCAAAAGGAATTTGCCCACCATATCGACCAAATTAGTGGACCGCGTCATTGAAGGAGCGCGCAAAAAGGGCGCGCTGGCGGGCAAAGTTTGTGGCGCAGGTGGTGGAGGCTGCGTGGTCCTGCTCATTGAGCCCGACGCGCGCCATCGTGTCGAGGCCAGCATTCGAGACGCGGGAGCTGAAGTGCTTCCGGTGAAGATCGACCGCCAAGGAGTTCAAGTAATCTCCCGATAACAGGTTGTTGCGGGATCGAGCGTTGGTGCTGCTTGCGCCTTAGGCGGGTCGGCGCGTCTTATGCATGGGGGCTTAAGATGACCTGCCCATTGACCCAGAATAGAGCCTAGATAGCCTCCGGGCACTTCGGTTTGCTACCGTAGGCCTGCCTGAGGCAAGTGGACAGGGAAGCCGTGGCTAAGACAGGAACGCCGTGCCCAAGGCAGGCAGGCCCGCCCGCTGTGCAGGAACCTCCGTCAATCCGGAAGGGAATAGCCCTTTAGGCCAGTTAAGCGAAAGGATAAGGCTGGCCCTGCATCTGGCTGTTCAGCGAGTTTTTCGCATCATAGAATAAGAGTTAAGGTAAACTGGCCCGGGATCACCCCGCCGGTTGGAACCCTAACGGATGACGATTTTAGCTCTAGCTTTGACGTTCCTGCTGTTTGCGGATGCCGATGTGCCGCAGGTAAATAGCCTGCGCCCGCCTGCTGGTTCCAATCTGGGGACGCTTCCCGGCGACGAAATTCCCCTGTTCGGAAATGACGCGTCCGATAGCGATCAGCAGAATTCATCGAGCGCGCAGGACAAATCTCAAAACGGCACCAAGAATACCTCGCTGCAGGATAGTTCGAGATTGAATCTGATCCGCTACGTGTCCGGCGAATTTGCGAGAGCCCTCAAGCCCCTGCCCGCCGGTAAAGATGGCTTCATTGTGCACATCGGACAGCCCACGGATTTCGACATGCTTGACCGCCAGGTGGCCAGCCACGGGGCGGCCGTGAGTACCGGCGATCACGTTCAGATTACGAAGCTGGAATTTCATGAGAAACAAATCATCGTAGATTTAAATGGCGGCGGCCGAGGCAAGAAGCGGCTGCGCGATCGCATTCATCTAGAGACGGGCGGCATCCCGACCACTCGCACAACCACAACAACGCCACAGGACTCGGGCCCTCCAGGAATGCAGCCCGGGCTGGGAAGCACGCTGTTTCTTGAATTCGGCAAACCGCTGCCGGATTTGTCTCCTGATGATCTGAAGAAACTGCTGGCGCCGTTTCTGGATTTTACGAAGCAACGCTCCGCCTCGGTGCAATGGGCTGACACACTTCCCGTCGAAATGAAGAAAGCCATTCAGGAACGAATCGCAATCGTGGGCATGGACCGTGAAGAAGTGGTTGCCGCGATTGGCAAGCCGGAGCACAAGGTCCGCGAACGTGACGCCGAAGGCAACGACATCGAAGACTGGATTTACGGTCAGCCCCCATCAAAAACCGTGTTTGTGCGCTTCACCGGCACACGCGTAACCAGCGTCAAACAGTACCCGCAGTAACCTAAGTCCGTTAACTACCGGCAGAAAAATCGATATTTACATCAATGGTGGACTCGATGGAATCGCAACCACCGATCAGAGGTTTGTAAACCGTCTGACGTAAGGA
>DATMOS010000011.1:0-4814 GCA_035568155.1 Verrucomicrobiia bacterium
CGCGGAAAAGGCTACCGATCTTCGCGAAGCGGAGGCCTGGCTAACCTATGCTCAAGGCGATTCGTCAAAGGCCATAGAATTGTTGCGCGCCGCGGCCGACCGCGAGGACGCAAAAGGAGTGGACTCCGTGACTATGCCGGCGCGCGAGATGTTAGGCGATTTGCTCATGGAATTAAAGAAGCCGAGCGATGCCATGCAGGCTTATAAGACGGTCTTGGTGGAGGCGCCCAACCGATTTGATGCTTTGCTGGGCGCCGCGGAAGCAAGCCTAGCGGCGGGCGATACCCACTCTGCGCGGGATTATTACTTGCAATTGTTGAAGATCGCGGACCGCGCGGCCGACCGGCCCGAACTAAAGGAAGCTAGGATCTACCTGGCCGGTCCCAAGGTTCGGTAATGTATGCTAGGAAAATAGGTACACTGGTATCGGCGTGAGACGTCATGTTGAGTGTTAAGATTGATATCCTAACGGGCGCGACGATTGTGGTCACTTTGGCGGAGTTTGACGCTGATGTTTTTCTTGCACCTGATTCTCGCATCATGGACTCCATCCACGGGTCCTTGAGGGAGCAACCTCGTCGAGTCATGAAGTTTAGCTGCGATTTGTTGCAACCAGCGACCAGGATGAGCATCGAAATTTAAAAGCATGCGGCACACCTCAAAATTCGCAAATTACTTCGCCAGAACTTTGGCGCTAGCGATTGCCTGCTGCATCGTCGTCTTCCTGATACAGGTCGTGATTCACGACCACGAAAGCGGGCAAAACGAGGCGACCTGCCGGGTTTGCCACGCCGCGCACATGGGTGCGGCGCCGAGCGTCAATGCGCTGTTATTAGCCGCGCCTCTTTTTCCCAGTGGTTGCGTCGATGAAATTGCCGTACAGTTTCACAAAGATTTATTCACGCACGATTCTCCTTCCCGCGCCCCTCCTGCTGCGTAAATCGCTTCCAGATTAAGTCGAAGGCTCCCGTCGCGCTGCTCTGCCGCTAAGGCAGCGGCGCACCGCTATATTTCCAGTCGGCCAACCTACAAAGCACATCGCCCGAACTCGGAGGGCAGAGGAGAAATCGAATGATGGTCAGAAGGTTTGCATTTTTCGTTTTGAGTTTTGGTTTTTTATTTGGTGCAATTCCCAGTTATGCCCAGTCGGGTAATGGCGGCTCCATTGAAGGGGTAGTAAAAGATCCATCGGGGGCGGCCGTAGCCGGTGCAACGGTGGAAATTACTTATGGCGTGAGTGGCTTTCAACGGTCCACCACCACCCAAAATGATGGGACTTTTCGCTTCACGAACGTGCCATTTAACACCTATCACACGGTTGTGACCGCGACAGGTTTTGCACCGTTCACGCAAGATATAGACGTGCGTTCGGCGGTTCCGGTAAACGTGCAGTTGGCATTGAAGGTAGGCTCAGCGGCGACTACGGTTACGGTCGAGGCCAACGGCGGGGATCTGATCGAAACTGAGTCTACCTTTCATACGGACGTGGATCAGGGAATTATCGACAAGCTTCCTCTGGAGAGCGCGTCATCGTCCTTTACTTCGCTAGCGACACTGGTTTCGCCAGGCGTCGCCGCGGACTCCAATGGCCTCATGCACGGCCTTGGGGATCACGCAGAGAACTCCGTCTCGCTTGATGGGCAGCCGATCACAGACCAATTCAGCAAGGTATTTTCTAACCAGCTTCCCTCCGATGCGATTCAATCGATGGAAATTATCTCCGGCGCCCCACCGGCGGAATTTGGCGATAAGACCAGCCTGGTGATAAAAGCAACCACGAAATCTGGGCTTGGCGTAACCACGCCTACGGGAACCGTTTATTCTTCATATGGAAGCTTTGGCACCGCAAACGTCGGCTTTAACTTGGCCTATGGAACGCAGAAGTGGGGCAACTTCATCGCGGCGAACGGGCTCAACTCGGGGAGATTCCTGGATCCGCCTGAGTTTCAAGTGATTCACGCAAAGGGCAATGAAGAGAACATCTTTGACAGATTCGATTATCAGTTCTCGCAGAAAGATACTCTCCACCTGAACCTGAACTATACGCGTTCGTGGTTTCAGACTCCCAATGCGTTTGATAATCTCAACGTTACGGACGTCAACGGAAATGTTGTCGGCAACGCCGATCAGCGGTCGAAGATAGGGACCTATAACATTGCGCCGGTTTGGACTCGGTTGATCAACCCTACGACGGTGCTTACAGTTGGCGCGTTCGTGCGACATGACGAATTCGATTATTATCCAAGCCAGAATCCCTTGGCGGATTTCAGTCCGATCCAATCGGAGAGCATCGCGCAAAACCGGACTCTGACGAACGTTGGTGTACGCTCTGACGTTTCTCACGTGAAGGGAATCCATAACATAAAAGTTGGTATCACTTATGAACAAACATTTTTGACCGAGAACGATAATCTCGCCATTGTCAACCCAACCCTAAACTCGCCTTGCCTCGATGCACTCGGAAACCCGCAAACCGGTTTCACGGATCCAACGCAATGTGGAGCCGCTGGGCTTACTCCAAATAATGGCTCAAACCCGAACGCTGCTGTTGCGCCATTTAATCCTCTTCTCGGTTGCTTTGACTTGACTAGGCCGACTCCGGCCCCCGGAGACGGCTGCGCGACTTCCGCGAGCGCCTTCCATCTGTTCCATGGTCATACCGACGTCAAGGAATTGGCCTTGTACGCCCAGGACACCATTACGAAGAATAATTGGTCGTTCAATCTAGGTATCAGAGGTGATGTATACAACGGCATAACCAGCTACGCTCAGCCTGAGCCAAGGGTGGGCGTCGCGTACAACATCAAGCCCACCAACACTGTGCTGCGCGTCTCCTATGCGCGAGTCATGGAAACGCCCTTCAATGAAAATCTCGTCCTTGCCAGCAGCGGTTGTAACGACCCGGTTGTGAATGGCATTTTCAGCGCCTCCTCGGGAGGCTCTCCGTGCTTGAACGTGCCGTTGCATCCTGGGTGGCGCAATGAGTTTCACGCGGGATTTCAGCAGGCGTTTGGTAAATACCTCGTTGTGGACGCAGACTACATTTGGAAATATACGCATTACGGCTTCGACTTCAGCATTCTGGGTAATACCCCGGTTACTTTTCCAGTGGAGTGGCACAGCTCAAAGATTCCGGGCTTTGCTCTTCGCGCCAGCGTGCCGAACTATCATGGTTTCAGCGCTTTTGTGGTCATGTCCAGCGTAGCGGCCCGTTTCTTCCAGCCTCAGATATCAGGGCTTGGTGTTACACCCGGGGGACAAGGCGGCACTGGCGTCTTCCGTATCGATCATGACGAGAAGTTCAACCAGACAACACATTTACAATATCAGTTCGGGAAGCTGGGGCCTTGGGTGGGATTCAACTGGCGCTATGACAGCGGCCTGGTAGTCAGCGGAGTTCCCGATGCTGGCGCGGCCTTGGCCCTTACGGCGAATCAGCAGGTGACCATCGGATTGGCTTGCAACGGGGTCTTCGCAACGCCAACTAACCCCCTGACCCCTGCAAACTGCGCCGCCGGCCCTGTTACATCGAAACTGATCACGCTGCCGCAGGGTGGTTTCAATGGAATCCCGAGTCAGGAGAATGACGACCACAATCCCGACAGAGTCAAGCCGCGTAGTCTGTTCGACATCGCGGTCGGGGACGAAAACTTGTTCCGCGGCGACCGCTACCGTTGGAGCTTGCGCTTCACGGTGGTCAACGTGACGAACAAAGTGGCACTGTATAACTTCCTTTCCAGCTTCACCGGGACACATTTCGTGACGCCGCGTGCGGAGACAGCGGAGCTCGGCTTCCACTTCTAAGTGCACGCCTGACCTGAAAAAAGGGCTCGGCACGCTACAGCGGCGCGTCGGGCTTTTTTTATCCTGGACGTTTACTTCTTCGGTTGGGCGGTGGGCGGGAGTATTCCGCTTAAGCGCAGGTAAATGGCCTCTTGGCCGTAGTGATCCGCGAAGCCCATGCCCAAGGCGATGAGTGCGCCTGCACGTGAAGAAGGGACTCTGCCGAAGAGAACCATCGGCTCACTGAGTTTGGAATCGTCCACGTTTGCAAGTGCGGTGGTACAGAAATCGAAGGAGGCTTTAAGTCCCCCTACCAGCTTGTCTTTGGAGTCGGTCTCAGCAAGTTTGTCCGACGTTGGCGCCGGAGTTCCGGAAATTTGTGAACAAAGCAAATTATTGCCTTCCGCAATGTGCATGGTGAGATGGGCGAAGGTGTTCATCTCCGGCGTGGGTTTGAAGCTATATTTTTCTGCCGGCATGGCTTCCGCAGCCGCGACCATATTTTTGTTGAAGCGCGTCAGTTGCTGCTTCACGAAGGAGCTGACCGGATTTGCGACCGGGGCGGTGCTGGCCTGAGGCGCATTAGTGGTGGTGAGCGGCTTGGTCTCGTCTTTCTGAGCTCTGGTCGCGGTTACCGTGGACAGAGCAATAGAGGCTAGTAAAACAAATCGTGCGCAGTTCATTTTTTCCCCTTTCACTTTTGTAGAGTGCAGGAAGCATACTCCCGTGCGATTGTGACCGACAAGTACATGACGAAAGCGCTGGCGTTCTGTTACTTAGAATTTGGTGCGCGTGCGGGGCGCCCGGGAAAGACACCTTCTACCAGTTCGCCATTTGAGAGGACGCGAATGCCATTCACCAGCACGAACTGAATTCCGGCCGAGTATTGGAGCGGATCTTCGAAAGTGGCTTTGTCGATGATGCGTTGTGGATCGAAAACGGTGATATCCGCATCAGCGCCTTCGCGGATGCGACCTTTGTCGTTGAACATGGGCGCGCGTTTTTGCAACCGTTGCGCCGGCATGAGCGTC
>DATMOS010000012.1:0-3015 GCA_035568155.1 Verrucomicrobiia bacterium
ATGGTTCCAGCGCCAATGTTCGTTTTGGAACCGATCTTCGCATCGCCAAGATACGTAAGGTGCATCGCCTTGGTGCCTTCGCCAATAATACTTTTTTTCAGCTCTACGAAATTCCCTACCCGCACGCCAGCTTTCAGATGATTGCCGCCGCGCAGACGTGCGAAGGGCCCGACGATCACCCCGTCATCCAGCCGGCTATCCGCGACCAGGCTGTGCGCCTCGACAACAACATCGTCGGCAAGAATCGCGTCACTTAAAACGCTGCCCGCGCGAACAATGCAACGAGCGCCGATTTTTGTTTTGCCCAGCAACTGCACGCCGGGTTCAATCACAGTGTCTTCACCGGCGATCACGTCTGGATCAATCAACACCGTTTCCGGCAGTTGGATGGTGACTCCTGCATCCATAAGCGCCAGGCGCTTCCAATCCCGAAATATGCGATCCACTTCGGCAAGATCTGCACGCGTATTGCAGCCGAGAACCTCGCGTGAATCCGCTGCCACCTGCGCAAGGACAGCTTCTCCCTTGGATGCCAAAACCGCGACAGCATCCGTCAAATATAATTCGCGATGCTTGTTGTTGGGCTTCACTTGCGCAAGAGCTGGCCAAAGTTTTGCCACCGTAAAACAATAAATAGCAGAATTAATTTCATTAATCTCCGCCTGATCGCCGCTCAGTTGAGATTCCTCCACGATCGCGGAGATGGCCGTGTCCGATTTTCGCAGAATTCTTCCGTAGCCTCGCGGATCCGCGACCACCGCGGTCAGAACTGTCGCGGCGGCATTGGCCGATCGATGAGTTGCCAGCAAAGCTTTCAGCGTTTCGGGTCGAACCAGCGGAGCATCGCCGGGGAGGACGATGGCAAATTTGGAGTTTCCTGATGCGCGGCGCGCTACTTGCATGGCGTGACCGGTTCCGTGTTGCGGTTGTTGCAGCACGGTCGTTGCGGCAAGTGGCTCGACGGTCGCCGCGACTACTTCGCTCTGGTACCCGACCACCACGACGGTCCGCTTGGCGCCCAATGGCGCACAGGCGCGGATCACTTGCTCCACCAGCGTCCGTCCGCCGGCGCGGTGCAGTACTTTGGCGAGGCTGGATTTCAGGCGCGTACCTTTGCCCGCGGCGAGAATGACTACGGCAAGATCATTGTTTTTCATGAGGGTCCAAGTTCAGTTTGTGGGAGCGAGCGTAATTTCGCAACGCGGCAAGACAACTTTGGCGGCGAAACACTAATCAGTTCACTAATCGGCGGCGGAAACGAACGGCCCCGTCAGCGGCCCGGTTGGCTCCATTTCGCTCATCGAAGCCTCGGCCGTAGTGATGGTCCAGAGCGAAGGATCAGCAAGCAGGCGCCCTACAAGCTGGGTGTGCAGCGCATGGCCGGCTTTATGAGCTTCCACCCGCGCAAGCAGTGGCAATCCCACCAGCGCCAAATCGCCGATCAGGTCCAAAGCTTTGTGCCGGCTAAACTCATCGGGGAAACGCAACGGACCATTCATAACCCCGCACTCCGTCAGGACGATGGCATTTTCAAGCGAGCCTCCCCGGATCAGACCCATGGCCCTCAGCGGTTGAATATCCCGCTCAAAACAAAACGTTCGCGCACGAGCCAACAATTGGCGGAAACTTTCGGCGTTGACGGTGATCTCAAACTGCTGCCGCCCAACCTGCGGATGCGGAAAGTCCACGTAACAACATACGCGAAAATCGTCAGCAGGATAAATTCCGATTCTGCGATCGCCTTCAACGACTTCCAACGGTTTCAAAACCTTCAAAAACCGCCGACGCCGGCGCAACCTCCGCAAACCACTGCGCTCCAGCATTTGCATGAACGGCTCGGCGGAGCCATCCAGTATCGGAATCTCAATGGAGTCGATATCGATAAAAATGTTGTCGATGCCGCAGGAATAGATGGCCGCGAGCAGATGCTCGGTGGTAGAGAGCAATACGCCTTGTTTCATCAAACTGGTTGCGTAACTCACGCGTGCAACGTTGTGGCCCTGGGCTTCGATGGGAAAGTTATCAAGATCCACGCGCCGAAAAACGATACCGGTTTCCGCGGGAGCGGGAGACAAGGTTAGGTGGCCATACACACCGGTGTGAAGGCCAACTCCCTCCGTGCTGGTAGGGGACGCTATAGTGGTTTGGAACATTGGGCCTGCCTAGAATAGCAGGTTGCAGGCCAATGGATGTCAACTTTGTGGCTTGTTTTGAATGAGTTACCTCGTAATGGACCGTGAATAAATGACATGGCGTGGTTAAATAGCATCAAAACTCACGCTCCCCGTGTCTGTTGGTACTTTTGCCGGTGTCTATTCGTGCTTAAATGCAACTTCCCTCCCCTGGCTCGCTCTGCGGACGAAGGCTTCCTTTCGGCAGCGGCGCGCGTCCCACTATAAGCAGTGTTATACTTTTGAAAGTTTCCAGACAGGTGGATCAATGAGTCGAGCGGCGCGTGTTGGGCTAATTTGCGTATCGGTAGCGATATTCTGCTATGCAGGAATTGGACATGTCCTGGGGCGCACTCCGGACGATAAAGCCTACAAATCGCTCACGGTGTTCGGGGAAGTCTTGCAGAAAATCCAGCAGGATTACGTCGACGAACCGAACATGCACACGGTTACGGCCGGATCATTGCACGGCCTGCTGGAATCACTCGACACGCAGTCCAGTTACTTGACTCCCCGCGAATACGACGAATACAAGAAAAAAATCCAAAGCCCCAGCACGGGAGACAGCGGCATCACCTTGAGTAAGCGCTTTGGCTACATCATCGTAATTTCCGTGCTGCCCGATAGTGCCGGCGCTAAAGCCGGAATTCACAGCGGCGACATTTTCGAATCAATTGGCGGCTTCACGACACGCGATATGTCCGTAGGCCAAGCCATGAATCTGCTCACTGGAGCGGCTGGTACGGGGGTAAAAGTGGCCGTCATTCGACGCGGCAAAGCGACCCCGGACGAAGTGGATGTGGTTCGCGAGAAGCTGACGGCGGTGAAAATCACAAGTCAGAAA
>DATMOS010000013.1:0-4985 GCA_035568155.1 Verrucomicrobiia bacterium
GCAAAGTGAGCTGCATCTCGATGTACGCACCTTGCCCGGGAAGATCTCTCGCAAGGCAGGAAAATTTATTTTTCGGGAAGATCACCGCGGGATTGTTTATTCACTGGACGATCAAAAAGAAGCTGGGAAATTTTCCGGAAAAGCCGTGCTCGTTACCGGAACAATCGATTCCAAAGCCAGCCTTCTACACATCCGCAAAATTGAACCCACCTGGCTTTTTCACCCCACTTCACGAGCTAACTAGCGCAGCCTCGAGCTTCCAAATGCACCCTACATTCTTCCGCAGCGCTTATCTATCGGGAGATTAGTGTGTTTTTGCTAATTGCGTAGCTCGTCATGAACGCGGAGGGTGCCCCACCCTCGGATTTTTGGAGGGTTGGTGTTGTAACGTGGAATCACCTGAATCCCAGCCTCGAAGCGCCGCTCTTTCAATTGCAGTTGGACAAATCGTGACACCTCAATCTGCCTATCTCAGCGACGCCGCCACTTTCTTTTGATATTCGCGAGCCTTCGCAATCGCTTCATCTTCTTTGACGGTCAGCAATTGATGTTCTCGCATCACTACGCGCCCACCAATAACCACCGTTTCCACATCGTTTCCCTTCAACGCATAGGCTAGCTGCGCGTACACATCGTACACAGGAACTGCGTTGGGCTCGTTCAAGCTGATCACGATAACGTCGGCTTTTTTCCCGGCCTCTAGCGAACCTATTTCCTTTTCCATGTGCAGCGCTTTGGCGCCATCAATCGTTGCCATCTCCACAACCGCCTTCGCTCCCAAAGCCAGCGGATTCATCTTGGTGATCTTCTGAAGCTTGGCCGCCAGGTCCATTTCTTCCATCAAGTCGAGATCGTTGTTGCTGCCGGCCGGCCCGTCGGTGCCTAGTCCTACGGCCACTCCTGCGGCACGTAATTCGGGCACCGGAGATACACCGCTGGCCAGCATCATGTTGCTCGAAGGATTGTGTACGCAACCGACTTCCTTCTCTGCCAGCAGCTTACGGTCTGTGTCATCCACAAAAATGCAATGCGCGGCCACCACATCCGGCCCAAGTACTCCGATTTTATTCAGGTATTGCACCGGCGTTGTGCCGTTTTGCGCGCGGCTGTCGTCCAGTTCTTTTTTCATCTCCGCTACGTGAATCAGAATTGGCGCATGGTATTTTCGCGCCAGCGCGGCGGCGTCCTGCAAAGTCTTCTGCGAACAGGTGTAAATGGAATGAGGTGCGGGAGCCGCGTGAATGAGCGGATCATTCTGCCAGCGCTTTATAAATTTTTCGGTATACGCCAGCATCTCCGCTTCGTCCTTGTTATCCGGCGCGGGGAAATCGATAAATGTCTCGCCCAGCACGCCGCGCATGCCTGCCTTTTTAGTCTCTTCCGCAACGGCGTCTTCGAAGTAGTACATGTCCGCAAAAGTCGTGATACCACCGCGAATTTGCTCCGCCGCTGCCAGACGCGTGCCCCAGCGCACAAATTCTTCGGTAACATTTTTCGCTTCCGCCGGGAAAATATATTTGTGCAGCCACTCGTCAAGAGTCACGTCGTCGTGGAGGCCCCGGAAAAGTGTCATCGGCACATGCGTGTGCCCATTGATGAATCCCGGAAGCACCAGCTTCCCGCGTGCATCGATGGTTTGATCGGCAATATATTTCTTTTCCAGGTCGGTTCTAAAACCGATGGCGCTGATCACATCACCTTTCACCACCACCGCGCCATCTTCCAGGATCAGCCGGTCGCCATCCATCGTAACGACCGTGCCGCCGTTGATGAGCAGATCCACCTTCTCTTTATTGATAGTGCTGGTGGCCTGTGCAAGGCTTTTGCCGACGAAGACAGATGCGCCCAACAAAAGCACGAGCGCCACACCAAGGTTAAGTATTGGTTGTCGCATTGTTCCGCTCCGGAGTTTCGGGAATGTCTTTCGAAGCCAGTTCACAAATTCGAATCGTCAAAAGGTCTCGGGAATAATTCTCTCATTTGGATTACTTCTATCTTGCCCTTCAGGTTTGCCATGCTCACCGGAATGTCGCCACAAAATTCCCATATCAATTGTCGGCACGCTCCGCAGGGCGGCGTTAGCATCTCGGTATCTGTAACCACCGCAATGGCGCGAAAACCGCGTTCCCCTTCGCTGATCGCTTTGAAAATCGCCACGCGCTCGGCGCAGATGGTAAGCCCGTATGTGGCGTTTTCCACGTTGCAGCCGCCAAAAATTCTTCCCGAAGTGCTGCGCAAGGCTGCTCCCACTCGAAAATTAGAGTACGGCGCGTGCGCGTTCTCTCGCGCCTGCTTGGCCATCTCAATCAGCAAATCTTTTTCCGCCACGCTTAAGCTCCCGGACTCATTCCCTAAAAAAGTCAGCCGATCGCTTCCGCAATTTTCGGCAATATCGCTTTCAACAAGGCCACAAAATCGCCTTTTATCCGCGCCGCCGTCTCCAGAACTTCCCGGTGATTCAGCGGCTGATCAAGGATCCCGGCCGCCGCATTGGTAACACACGAAATTCCAAGCACCCGCAGTTCGGAGTGTCGCGCCGCAATCACTTCAGGCACTGTAGACATGCCCACCAGGTCGGCGCCAATCGCGCGCAAAAATCTAATTTCCGCCGGCGTTTCATAACTCGGTCCCGCAAGGGCCGCATAAACTCCTTCATCGATGCCAATACCGAGACGGTTGCCTTGCCCCACTGCCATCTCACGAAATCTTTTGTCGTACGCCGTGGACATATCCGGAAATCGGGGCCCGAATCGGTCATCGTTGAATCCCGTCAAGGGATTCACGCCCTGCAGATTAATGTGGTCACTGATTACCACCAAACGCCCTTGCGTAAACCTGATTCCGCCTGCCGCATTGGTAAGAATCACCGCTTTTACGCCCATCCGCGCAAACACGCGAATCGGGAAAACTACCTCCTTGATCGAGTAGCCTTCATACAAATGCACGCGGCCCTGCATCCCCGCGACGGCGATACCATCCACATCTCCAACCACCAATTGTCCGGCGTGACCGATCGCTGTCGATTGCGGGAAGTGCGGAATCTCCGCGTAAGGAATCTTTGTGGCATTAGCAAACTCATCCGCTAACGGCCCCAGCCCGGACCCTAGCACAAGAGCAATCTTTGGATGCAGCTTGGTGCGCGAGAAAATAAATTGCGCAGCAGCCTCAGCGCGCTCGTATTCGCCAGGCTCGACGGCGCCAGGGCTCAGACCTTCGCCCTGCATCACGTAAGTATTCCAACAAACGACGCAGACATGAGGTTCGCCATGGTGCCCGCCAACATCGCGCGTATACCCAGCCTTGCAAGATTGCCGCGCTGATCGGGAGCCAGTGCCCCAATCCCTCCGATCTGAATTCCCACCGAACTAAAATTCGCGAAGCCGCACAGCGCAAACGTCGCAATCGTAAATGACCGCGGATCCAGCGTGCTCTGCATAGTGCCTAGTTGCTGGAAGGCCACCACCTCATTGATGACCATGCGCGTGCCGAGCAGATTACCGATGGTCGCGCAATCGCGCCAGGGAACCCCGATCACCCACGCCACCGGAGCAAAAATCCAGCCGAAAACTTGCTGCAGGCTCGACGGAAACCAGCCCACGTGATGCGCCGCCAGCCAATTGTGCGCGCCGCCCATGATCGCGTTGACCAGCGCCAGCATTGCCAAAAAAGAAATCAACATCGCGCCCACATTCAGCGCTAGATGCAACCCATCCACCGTGCCGCGCGAAATCGCGCCCAGAAAATTTGCTTCTTTTTCCATTTCCGGCATTTCCACGCGCCCCGCTGTGAGCGGCACTTCCGTTTCGGGAACCAACATCTTGGCCATAAGCAATGTCCCCGGAGCCGTCATGATCACCGCCGCTAGCAGATGCTCCGCTTTAATCCCAAACGCGATGTACGCGGCCATAATTCCGCCGGACACGTGCGCCATCCCGCTGGTCATTACGGTCATTAACTCCGACCTGGTCAGCCGATTCAGAAATGGCCGGATAGTAAGCGGCGCTTCCGTTTGCCCCATGAAAATACTCGCCGCCACATTCAGTGATTCGGCTCCGCTCGCGCCCATGATCCGCGTCATGACCCACGCCGCCCCGCGAATCAGCACCTGCATCACCCCGATGTGATACAGCAAAGCAAAAAAAGCCGCGATAAAAATGATGGTAGGCAATACCTGGAAGGCAAAAATAAAATGTTCCGGTGAATCTTTCATTCCCAATTCGCCAAATACAAATTGCGACCCGACGAACGCATAACTCAACAGCAGATTGACGTAGTAACCGAGAAACTGGAAAATTTTGCGCCCCGCTTCAAAGCGCAAAACAAAAATCGCAAAACATAATTGCAAGCCGAATCCCCACAGCACGGTTTTTAGGCGGATCGCTTTTCGATCGGTGGAAAAAATATAGGCCAGCCCCAGCATGGTAGCCAGCCCCAAAATCCCCGCAAATCTTCCCATCCTTTACACCCGTTTCCCGCGCAGCGATCGGCCCGCAAATTTCTACGATCGCGTCGAAAATCCCTCGAAGCTTACGCCCTTGAAGTTGACGCGCCCGAGTTTACGCTCCAATGATTCTTCGTATCAATGGTCGAGGCCCTTGCCCGCCACTGTCTCGGTCGATCACAAAGCTTTCCGCCACCAAATCCTTGGCTTCGACCAGCTTGGCGTCGCTATTGTAATGAATTGTAGCCAGAGGTTCGCCCATTTCTATCCGCTCCCCGATGCGTTTGTGAAATTCCAGGCCCACGGCATGATCGATCTGGTCTTCCTTGGTTTCGCGGCCACCGCCCAACATCGCCAGCGCGATCCCAAATTGTTGGCAGTCTGTCGCCACCAGCACTCCGCCTGCGTTGCTGGTCACATCTAATTTGGAAGGCGCCGCAGGCAACAAATCAGGTTCATCAATGACTCGCTCGTCCCCGCCTTGCAATCGGATGCACTGTTTAAATTTCTCTCGAGCCTCGCCACTAGAAATCATCTGCGCAGC
>DATMOS010000014.1:0-5987 GCA_035568155.1 Verrucomicrobiia bacterium
GCGGAGGGAGCGTCAACGCTCAGGCCGTTTTGCGTGCGTGGGCGGGACTTACAAACTTGAAGCGACCACTTCAGTAATCAGTTTCTGTGATCAAGAATCATTTGCCACCGCAGGTACTATTGGCTTGCCATCGCGCAGCTACCACCAACGGTAGCCGCATCAATTAATTTTTGAATTGCCGGCGCTGGCATCAACAGCAATTGCCCCTTCGGCTTCTCCGCCTGCTGCACCACCGCGCTCTGCTGAGCTTTCCACGCCTCATCCGTAATGCCTCCGTGTTCCAGCGCATCCAGCGCCGCCAATCCCGCCGACGCCACCGCCGCCAAATCCTGCGACGTCGCCGCAACTTCCTTTACCAGAAACGATCGCTGCTCCAACGGCTGCAACTTCGCATCATTGTCACGCCACAAAATAAGCTGCGCGCGAATCTGCGTCCCCAGCCCTCCATCATGGCAACTTGACGCAACATATTTATCCACCATCTCGCCAAACTCCCGCGCCGCTCTGCTCTCCAGGGGTATCGCATCCACCACTCGATTCAACGGCGTCTCGCTGGTAGGCGGCTCCGAAGCTGTCTGTTCCCGCGTGTAATCTTTGACCGGCTCCACCACCTCGGCCAAGGTCCTCAGCGCGCGAAATTCATCTGCACTCGGTGGCCCAGCGATGCGCCGCAGCATCCGAGCTGAGTAATTCTCATGCGTCAACCCCAGCCACTCCAGTTGCGCGCTAATCACATGCATCCGCGCATACATGGAAGCCGAATCCCGCACTTCCTGCGGCGACCACAACCGCTCCGCAATCGCCGCATTCCGCGGCCAGATACGCGAATCAATATTTTCAGCATTCACGTACTCCGACCACATGCACGATTCCCCGCCCAGAATGCGCTGTTTCTCCTCCGCAGAAAGCCCCGCTGCCGCATCCCCCATCGGATCCACCGCATAGTGCCGCGCCGCGCTCCACCCCAGGTCCAGGTAATACCCGTTCGAAAGAATTCCGCGGTAACCCTGTTTCGCCGCTTCCGCCAGCGAAGCCTGCCCACGCCACGACTGAATCACAATATCTTTCGGCAGCGTGGGATCCAGCACTTCGTCCCAGCCCACCATGCTCTTGCCATGCTTGCTCACAATCCCCTGCAATTTTTTATTGAAATAAAGCTGCAAACCCGCGTTCCCTTTCAAATCATGGGCCCGAATAAATTCCTGAATTTTTGGATTGGCATCCCAGGCCTTCCCGTTCACCTCATCCCCGCCCACATGAAAAAAATGGTCCGGGAAAAGTTTAGCCATCTCTCCAATGAACTCATCAAGGAATTTGTAAACCTTCTCATTGGTCGGATCGAATGCCGGATCGAAAATCCCCCATTTACGCTCGATCGTAAAAGGCCCCGGCCCGCTAGCGAATTCCGGATGCCCCACGAACCACGCCGTGCTGTGGCCCGGAAGATCGAACTCCGGCACCACCCGAATCCCCCGCTCGCGCGCATACGCAATCAACCCGCGAATTTCATCTTGCGTGTAGTACAGCCCGTCCGAACCCATCTGCTGCAGCTTCGGAAATTTCCTGCTCTCCACCCGGAAGCCCTGATTTTCCGAAAGATGCCAGTGAAATACGTTCATCTTCACCGTTTCCATGCCATCAATGTTTCTGCGCAATACGTCCAGAGGAATAAAATGCCGCGCAGTGTCGATCATCAATCCGCGCCACGGAAAACGAGGAGTGTCCTTGATAATCACCGCTGGCGCGGCAAATCCGTCCGGCGATACACTCACCAATTGCAAAAAAGTCTGCAATCCATGTAGCGCCCCAAGATCGTTCGGCGCCGTAATGGTCGCACCATTCGGAGTTACTTCGAGGACGTACGATTCGTCTTCGCCCAATTCCTGTACCGGCTTGCTGTCATGATCGACTCGCACCGCCAAAGTTGCTTTCGCTCCGCCCGCCGGCTTAACCGCAATCAGAAGCCCCGTTTGTTTCGACAGCCGTTCGACAAAGCGCTCCGCCGCACCGGTTAGCCGCGGGTCAGCGTGCCCCGTAAACGCCACCGTGAATCCTGCGTCAATCTTAAGGCTGCCGCTCCCCACCGGAACGTTCGCCGGAACAGGCATGAGATTCAGCCCCCGCATCGCAGTCTCCATATTCGACGCCTGCGTTTCCTGCGCCCGCAACGGCCCATAAAGCGACGCGCTCAATATCATCAGACTCAATCCCCTCAACCAATCCTTCGACTTCCCCATTATTGTGCCGCCCTCTCCAAAAATAATCTTGCCGCTTCAATAACCATGTTTCGCGCACCGCATACTGGCACACTCAACCCGCTCGCGCAGCTTTTTTCCCCGCCCGCACACCTTTGCCTGTCCCGCAAATCACGGCTGAGTTAGAATAATTGCATTCTGACGTGCTCGACAAAAACAAAATGAAGACCTCTGTAGCCATCTACCCGGGCTCATTCGATCCCGTCACTAACGGCCACCTCGATCTAATCGAGCGTGGCGAGAAAATGTTCGACCTGGTGATCGTCGCGGTGCTGCAAAATGTGGACAAGCAGCCGCTCTTCACCGTACCTGAACGCGTCGAGATGCTCCGCGAAGTAACCAAGCAATGGCCCGCTGTGGAAGTTGACGTCTTCAAAGGCCTCTTGGTCGATTACGCGCGCAAGCGCAGCGCAGGCGTGATCCTTCGCGGCATTCGCGCCGTCTCCGACTACGAATACGAATTGCAGATGGCCCTCATGAATCGCAAACTGGAACCGCGCCTCGAGACTGTTTTCATGTTGCCCGGCGAGCCGTACAGTTATCTGAGCGCTAGATTAGTGCGCGAAATCGCCCAACTCGGCGGCCCGTTAACCGATCTTGTGCCCGCGGTTGTAGAACAAAGGTTGCGCGCCAAAATTTCTTAAGCAGAGCGCCAAAAGGGCGCTGATCGTCAAAGAGGAGATTCACCGATGGCTGCATCACCCACCACAAAAGAAAAATTCCAACTAACCGACCGCATCAACCGCATTCAAGTCTCTCCCACCGCCGCGGTCATTGCGGAAGCCGACAAGCTGAAAACGCGTGGCGTGGATGTCGCCGACTTCGGCCCCGGCGAGCCGGATTTTCCTACGCCCGACCACATTAAGAAGGCCGCAATCAAAGCCATCGACGAAAACAAAACCAAGTACACCTCCACCGCCGGCATTATGCCCCTGCGCGAAGCCATCTGCGCCTGGCACAAGCGCGAACTGGGTTCCGCTTACGAAGCAAAAGAATGCGTCGTCAATGTCGGCGGCAAGCACTCCATTTTTAATCTGGTCAGCCTGCTCATTCAAAACGGCGATGAAGTAATCATCCCCGCGCCCTACTGGGTCAGCTACCCGGACATCGTGAAATACGCCGGCGGCACGCCTGTTTTTGTGCAAGCCAAATCCGAAGATGGCTTCGCCGTAAAGGCCGCTGCCATCGAAAAAGCCATCACGCCAAAAACTCGCATGGTCTTTCTGAATTCGCCAAGCAATCCCTGTGGCGGCGTAGTGCCTGCCGACGAATTTGAACGCATCCTCGCGCTTTGCAAAAAACACGATGTCTGGCTCATGAGCGACGAATGCTATTCGCATTTCACCTATGAGCCGCACAAACCGTACTCAATCGCCAGCGCCCCCGGCGCCAAAGATCACGTCGTCATCATTGGCTCCATGTCCAAAACTTTTGCCATGACCGGCTGGCGCATCGGTTACACGCTCGCTCCCGAACCTCTAGTGCAGGCCTCCATCAAGTTGCAAAGCCAATCCACTTCGAACCCCACTTCCATCGCGCAATACGCCGCTCTGGAAGCTATGCGTGGCTCCATGGATTCCGTCCCCATAATGCTCGCTGAATATTCGCGACGCCGCAGGCGCATAGTAGATGGCTTGCGCGCCATTCCCGGCATTACCTGCGAAGATCCCGGCGGCGCGTTCTACGCCTTTCCAAATATCTCCGCTCACCTCACTGGAAGTAATCCTCTCGCCAAATCCTGCACTGAAATTACCAAGCTCCTGCTCGATAAAGTTCAGGTCGCCGTCGTCCCAGGAGAAGCCTTCGGCGCGCCCGGCTATCTCCGCCTTTCCTACGCCACTTCCATCGAGCGCATCGACGAAGGACTACGCCGCCTGGGCCGTTTTTTCTCCCGCGCTGAAGCCGCCACTTAATCCGTGCGGCCCGAACCCACGCGCATCGAGCCGAAATTTATGCCCCGCATCTGGGGCGCGCATTCGCTCGCGCCGATCTACCCCGACAAAACCAATCTTCCTGAACCCATCGGTGAAGCCTGGCTCACCGGACCGGAATCTAAAATCGAAACGGGACCGCTAGCAGGCCCTCTCAACCAGGCGTGGCAGAAAATGCCGCCCGAATGGTGTGGTACCGACTTCAAATCTCAACCGACGCCGCGCGCATTTCCGCTTCTAGTGAAATTTCTTTTCCCAACCGATCAGCTTTCCATCCAAGTTCATCCTGATGACGCCTACGCCAAAAACAACGAAGCGCCCGGCGCGGTAGGCAAAACGGAAATGTGGCACGTCGTCTCCGCGGAACCGGGCGCCACACTCTTGCTCGGCTTAGTCCCCGAAGTCGATCGAGAAAAGTTTCAGTCGGCTATAAAGCAGGGCGGACTCGAAAAGTTTTTTGAGCGCTTGCCGGTCTCACCCGGCGATACTTTTTACGTTCCCTCGGGAACGCCGCACACCATTGGTGCCGGAATGATCCTCTGCGAAGTGCAGCAGAATTCCGACCTCACCTATCGCCTTTACGACTTCCATCGTGTCTACGCCAACGGCAATCCGCGCGAGCTGCACGTCGAAAAAGCCATGGCCGTCATCGACTTTGAACATCGCCAGGGCGGAAAAGTCGCCCCTATCGCCTTGCCTCTAGTGGACGACGGCGCAAAAAAATCTTTACTCGTAGCTTGCCCGTATTTCGCAACCGAACGGTGGGACCTCGCGGCGCAGCACCACGCAAATTCTAATCGAGCCCACTTCGAATTACTGGTAATCCTCAGCGGTCGCGGCACTATTCAATGGACCGGCGGTTCTAGCCCCTACCGGCAAGGCGAGTGCTGGTTCATTCCCGCAAACCTCGGCCAATTTTCTTTGCTGCCCGAAAACTCAACATCCGTTTTGCGCGCGTACGTACCCGCCATCGGAGCGTTACGCGACAAACTTTCGCGCGATGGCATACCGAATGCCGCGATCGATCAAGTGTTATTCACCTAACTTAATCATGGCCGCAGAAAAACTCATCGCACACGCTGTAATCCTCGCAGGAGGCCGCGGAACTCGCTTCTGGCCCCGCAGCCGCACCCGCACACCCAAGCAACTGCTCAACATCATCGGCGCTGACTCCATGCTGCAGCAAACGGTAGCCCGCCTGCAGCCATTTATCCCTGCTGAACGCATCTGGACCGTCACCAACGCCGAACAGTCCGCATCCGTTCGCAAGCACTTGCCACCATCCGCGCGTAAACACATTCTCGCCGAGCCTGTCGGTCGCAGCACTGCCGCAGCCATCGCGCTTGCTGCCGTACATATTCGCCATGCAGAACGCGGTGACGCCTTAATGTCCGTGCTCCCCGCCGATCTGTATATCGCGCAGCCAAAAAAATACGCAAAGATCGCCCAACTCGCGCTCAAGGTCGCGCGCGAACCCGGCCGCATGGTCGTCCTCGGCATTCCCCCTAGCCGGCCAGACACCGGTTTCGGCTATATCCAATGCGCAAAAAAAGCGGCCTCCACTAATCCTTTTCCCGTCTTCCCCGTTCAAGCATTCAAAGAAAAGCCCGATTTGCAGTTGGCGAAAAAATACGTCGCCTCGGGCAATTACCGTTGGAATGCCGGAATGTTTTTCTGGCGTGTCTCCACATTCCTGGATTCGCTAAAAAAATACTTGCCCAAGACTTACGCATCACTCGAGACTCTCGCCGCCACCATCGGCACCCACAAATACGAAAGCAAACTTCGCTCCATTTATCCG
>DATMOS010000015.1:0-2308 GCA_035568155.1 Verrucomicrobiia bacterium
CGATGGATTTCTGCCGGCCGTTTTCGGGCGGGTGCATTCGCGCTGGCACACCCCCTATGCCTCTGTACTGGCCCAGGGGTTGATTGGTATCGCGTTTGTTTTTCTTGGTCAGGCAGGAACATCGGTGAAGGGCGCCTATGATGTGCTGGTGAGCATCGGGGTCATCACTTATCTCGTTCCTTACTTATTTGTGTTTGCTGCACTGGTTCGCGTGCAGGGAGAGCCGACAGGCGCCGATGTCATACATGTTCCCGGAGGCAAGGCGGCAGCCATATCGATCGCCATTGTGGGATTTTGCACCACGATGTTTGCCATTCTGCTGTCGCTGATTCCTTCGCCTGAGGAACCGCACAAAATATTAGTCACCGTGAAGGTTCTGGGCGCCGCGTCGATGCTAATCGGGCTCGGCATGGTGGTGTACTGGGTAGGAAAATCGCGGCGCCGACCGGCGCAAGGATTTGAGGCCGGAACACTCGAGGAGTGAAACAGCGCGGAACCGGTTATTTTTCTGGTCCGAGCCGGTCCAGCACGTAACGGCGAATGTCAGCGCTGAGATCTTCCATCGGCGCATAGTACCCAAACTCATGCACGCGGGAATTCATCCCTAGCTGAACGCGTTTGCAAATGGCCCAATCCTGTCGATTCACTAAGTCCCAAAACTCGATCGCATCCTCGGGAGCGAAGCCCAATTTTTTTATTTCGTCAGGGTGAAATAAAAAATGACAAGTTATCCGGGTTTCCTGCGCGCTCTTCGGCCACAACAGAAAAGCGGCCACATGATCGGCGGCCAGGCTGAGCATGAAATTGGGGTAAATCAATTCGCCTTTGTGACGCACTTTTTCGTCTTCATCCAAACCCGGGAATGGCGCGCGAGAAGTGGTGCCGCTGAATGTAAATGTGAAAGCGCCTTCGCGGTGTGGAATGCCCCGCTCCCAATCCAGTTGAGCGCCACCCTGTTGGCGAAATGCAGGTACGATCTCACATAGCTCCGGATGTAACCCCCCGCAGTGGTAGCACTCGTTATAGTTTTCGACGATGGCCTTCCAGTTGGCTTGAACGTCGTACGTAACCGTTTTGACGGTGCGGAGATCGCTGAGAGGGTAGTGCTGCACTCTGGAGATAATTTCGCCGAGTTGTTGCGGCAAGGTCCGGTACGTTTCCGGCGGTTCACCCGGAGATAAATTCAAAAAGAAAAATCCGCCCCAAGTTTCCAGCCCAACGGGGTAGAGCGAAAAGTCTGATCTGGAAAAGCCAGGGCCCTCCACGAAGTGCGGGGCATGAAGCAATCTGCCGTCAAGACCGTAGGTCCACTGATGGTAAGGGCAGCGGATGCCAGTGGTACCCAGTACGCCGCCCTTTAATTGCACATCGTTGGAAGCGAGTTGTTCTGCGTCAGAAACGCAAAGCCGCGCGCCGCGGTGACGGCAGACATTGTAATGAGCTTTGAGGCTGCCATCTTTGGCCCTGACGACCAGAATACTTTCTCCCACGATGTCGAGCACCAGGTAATCGCCGGGATTCGGTAGTTGCTCTTCTCGGCCGGCGCAAAACCACTCCGTAAAAAAGATCCGCTCTTTCTCCTGGCCGAAAATTTCTTCCGACCGGTAGTAAGAGCTGGGTAGAGATTTCTGCAGGGACTGATTTCCGTTGGTGTTGGGGTCGCTCATCAAGCCTCACTGCTCTTCCACCAAGAATATCGCAACACCACGATAGTTAATCAGGCCGGGTCTGTTTGCGAAGCTTTTTCCAATCGCGTAGCGCCTGCTTCGCCGCGTTATGGCCTGGTGCGCCCGTTACTCCTCCGCCTGGATGGGCGCCGGCGCCGCACAAATAAAGTCCGGTAATAGGCGTCCGATATTGCGACCAGCCCGCGACGGGTCGCATAAAAAATAATTGTTCAAGATTCAATTCGCCGTGAAAAATATTTCCCTCGGTAAGGCCAAAGGTGCGTTCCAGATCGAGCGGTGTCAAAACTTGCCGCGCGATAATGGCATTCGGCACATTTGGCGCATATTCCGCGATTTTCTTGACCACTCGGTCGCCCAGGAGTTCGCGATTCGAATCCCAGTCGCCAGTTCTTAGGCGATAGGGCACGTATTGCACGAAACAAGTCAGGATATGACGGTCCGGAGGCGCGAGTGAGCTATCCGCGTTGGAGGCCACTACGCAATCAACCCACAGTTCTTCTGGAATATCGCCGAATTTCGCAATGTCGTAACAGTGCTCAGCGAATTCCATAGACGGGACCAGAGTATACAGCGAGCGTTCCAGTGGCGGAGCATTCGGAGGCGTGCCGGTAAACCGCGGC
>DATMOS010000016.1:0-2576 GCA_035568155.1 Verrucomicrobiia bacterium
GAAGCGTTTGGAATCGAACTTGAAAGCGACCAGGCCGTCGCGGTAGTCGATCTTAATCTCCAGCATTTGCAGCATTTCGAATCCGTACATGCCGGATATTTCTGTTTCGGCGTCGTCACTCATGTTGCTCATATCCAGCGATAGTATCTCGTTCATTCTTTGCCGGTAGCCCGAAAACTGCAGGATTACGTCTTGAGCCCGGTATACTTTTTTAGCTTCGCCGCTGAGTCCTTTTATTTTGACGGCGTCGGTTACCCCTACCTTGCCAACTGTTCTAGCGAAATCCAACGCGATCAAATTGCTGAATGCGCCGGTATCAATCAGAAAAAGAACCGGCCCTTTGTCGTTTACCTTGGTGGGCAGCAATAGAAAGTGACCGATGCGATAAACCTGCGAGAAGGATTTCATTTCTGGAGCTATATATTTGTCATGAGGTTGACGGGTCAATACCGCTCCAGAATCGAGTGCCGCGGGCGTGGCAGGTTGCGAAGGATCTTCCGGCAATTGGCTGAGCCTGACAGTATGATTTGGAAAATCCAGATCGACCAGAAAGTCGGAAAAAACGTCAGCGCCCAGCAATCCATCTTCTGAATCGGAGAAGCGCTTCTCCATAACTTCCACGTAGCAATCGTGAAATTCAAGGTCGCCAATCTTGATCGAATTGACATAGCCCAGATAGCCCGCTTGGTCTCCGGTGTCCCCGATTCCCCCGACCTTGTTATCGATTATTTTGCGGACTCCCGCTTTGTCGGCAATTCGTTTGCTGATGAGAATTCCGCCGGCGCCGGTGTCCAGAAGTAGTGTTGAAGGTGTGCCATTTACTTTCACCGGCAAGCCAAAACCAGTGGAGTTTCTCGCGTCGTGCATAATGGGCAGCAAATCCGTCTGGGTGTTTTTGACCGCGTTCGGCAACCGGCAACCTCGCGTGGGTTGACTGGCAATTTCTTTAAGCCTGGCAAGGCGTTTTTCGTTCTCAGTTCGGGCGGCAGACGACAGATCTTTTGCGTCAAGGCTAGCCTGGAGTTCTTTAATTTGCTCCTCCAGGACCAGGGAAGCCATCCACGCTTGCCGGATGTCCGGGTCATCAGGATTCAATTGATGCGCCCGATCGATCAGCAACTTTTCTTTTTTGTGGTAAGACGAAGCGTGCATGACTTTGGCCATGCCGTAATACGCTCGCGCGTCAGAGGTATTCGCGACTACCAGTTTGCGGAATTCATCGGCGGCTTCCTCGATTTTTCCCTGACGGTAATAAACCTCACCCAGAGCGATGTGCGTGGCCGCGAGGTTAGGGCCCAGTTCGATGCCCTTTTGCGCGGCAGCCGCGGCGTCCGCAACTCTCTCTTGCTTTAATGCGACCCGCGCAAGGCCGGCGTAAGCCGTGGGGGCGTTGAACCCAGCCTGAATTACTCGCTTATATTCCGCGATGGCGTCGTCATATTTTCTGTCGCGGTACAGGTGCATGGCTTTGGACACCGAAGGCGGTTCGTTGGGGAGAACCGGAGTCTCGGTATTTGCGGTAGGGACGGAAGCGTTTGCATTGGCAGGCGCGGTTGGAGCCTGGGCCATGGTCAGTGCGAATGATGCGGATAAACAGTACAGCACGAACGCAGCGTAACACTTTGAGAGTACACGCAAAATTGGCCCCCGGACCGCGCTAGCTTCGGGATTTAAAAAACCGCGCAGAGTCTCTTCTGAAATTTACATTTTGTCAATTACTGAGTTTAGCAACCAGAGTAAAGACTGCGAAATTGCCGATGCTCTATGGGATACGTGCTGGTCGGGACGCTGGACACCCGGCGTGCGACAGGGAATCGATTTCAGATGCACTGGTTGGCTTTGTTGGACCATTCCAACTGCACGGTGTACTGATCGATTTTCTTGGTTTTCCAGGCACAAATGTCACCAATTTCGCCATTGGAATCGTCGTACCAGCCCTGGCCGGGAATAGGGTCGGTAATCGCTTCGCATAATTCGTGCGAACTGGTGGAGGTCAGCGCATCAAACGGTTGCAAGCCACCGGTGCACCCCGCGCATCCCGGATACGGCATGACAGCGTAAAAAATCTGGCCGTTAATATCGTTGTGATATCCGCAGAACGCCTGACAGGAAGCTGAGCCGCCCTGCACAACCTTTACTCCTTCCGGCATAAAGACAAAGTACAAGGTGTTCGCGCCTGGTTGGGGGAAGGCACTGTTGGAGGCGATGGCGTTTTGGAGTTCACTTTGGATGGTTGTGTCGTTCACGGAACTCGCAGATGCTGGCGTGATGACGGTCGTACCGGTGCGCTTGCCGTGGGAAATTTTAAAACTACCCACGTTGTACTCCGCCAATTGATCGATCAGCGCGCTGGTCAGAATGTAATCGAAGAAGGCGTTCATATTATTCATCAAGGTAATTTGCGGAGCGGAGTTCCACGCGGTCCCCCAAAACACGGTGAAAACCTCGACGGCGGATAGTAACGGACCATTGCGATAGGTAAGCTGGGGCGCGGCGGCCTGCAGAGCTTGAGGGTGATGCAAGGGTACGATGCGAATCGCGTCTGAATGACCAGCAGAGTGAGCAGAATGGCGAAC
>DATMOS010000017.1:0-3446 GCA_035568155.1 Verrucomicrobiia bacterium
CATCCGTTACAGCTCACCTTTTTTCATTTGCGAAACGGCGAAATCGCAGGCCCGAGCAGTGAGGGCCATGTAGGTGAGCGAGGGATTGACGCAAGCGGAGGAGACCATGCAGGCGCCGTCGGTGAGAAAGAGATTTTTCACATCGTGGGCCTGATTGTGTTCGTTCAAGACGGAAGTTTTGGGATCCTTGCCCATGCGCGCGGTGCCCATTTCGTGAATGGTCAGGCCGGGCGCGTTATCTTCAATGAAAGGACGGATGTCAGTGGCGCCCGCGGCGGTGAGCATTTCGGCAGCCTGGATAGACATGTCTTTCTGCAATGCCTTCTCGTTATCGCCAAAGGCGCAATGAATTTTTAAAGTGGGAATGCCCCAGGCGTCGTTCTGTTCTTTGTTGATTTCAATAAAATTGTCGCGGTTGGGGAGGCATTCGCCGAAACCGTAGAACGAGAAATGCCACGCACCGGGCTTGCGAAGGGCGTTCTTGAAATCGGCTCCGAAACCCGCGGAGTTAATGCCGCGCGACCAGCCTTCGCGGTACGCGCCGCCTTGGTAACCGTAGCCACGAAGGAAAGGCTCCTTGGTTTTAATATTTCTGAAGCGCGGAACGTATATGCCGTTGGGGCGATTGCCGAATTCTTCTTTGTCTTCGTGGCCGGGAATGATGCCGTCGGCGCCGGCGCCCATGACGTGGTCCATAAGATTGTGGCCAAGCTCGCCACTCGTATTGGCGAGACCGTTGGGAAATTCGGGAGTTGCGGAATTCAGCAAGATGCGCGTGGATTCAAGAGCGGAGGCGTTCAGAAAAAGAATGCGGCTGCGAAATTCAAGGGATTGTTTGGTCTGGCCGTCGATTACACGCACACCAGTTACTTTGCGACTGGCCGGATCAAAGACGAGGCTGTGCACCACGCTGTAAGGGCGGAGAGTCATGCGCCCGGTTTTTTCCGCAGCGGGTAACGTGGAATTCAAACTGCTGAAGTAAGAGCGGGTGATACAACCGCGATGGCAAACTCCACAGTAGTGGCAGGCAGCGCGCCCGCGATGGACGCGGGTTAATACGGCGGCACGTCCGATGGTCAGCATGCGGCCGTCGTTGAAACTTTTTGGCAAGGCTTCTTTGACGACGAGTTCCGCGCAGGTCATTTCCATGGGCGGCAGGAATTTGCTGTCGGGAAGCTGGGGCAGACCTTCGGCTTGGCCGCTGATGCCGACGAAATCTTCCACGTACTCGTACCAGGGCTCAATGTCTTTGTAGCGGATAGGCCAATCGGCGGAGATGCCATCGCGTACGTTGGCTTCGAAATCCAGATCGCTGAGACGATAGCTCTGACGGCCCCACATGATGGACTTGCCGCCAACCTGGCGTCCACGAATCCAAGCGAAAGGCTTGTCGGCATCGGTGGTGTAAGGATTGTCCAGATCGTTGACGAAAAATTTGCTGGAGTATTCATCGCAGGCGGAGTAACACTCGCGCTGAACTTTTTGTGTTTTGAGGCGCTCCTCGCGATAATCCCAGCCGCGATATTTCAATTCCCACGAGGGAACATGTTCGACGTAGTCCTGTTCAGGGACGATGGGGCGGCCGGCTTCGAGCAATAAAACGTTGAGACCCTTTTCGGTGAGTTCTTTTGCGGCCCAACCACCGGTGATTCCGGAACCGATGACGATTGCGTCGTAGATTTTCGTGGCAGGCATTGATTCTCCCTAAGCCTTGGTCGTGCCATCGGCGGTCACAGGGGTACATCCGTGATATGCGCCGGGAATAATTTGCTTGCGCAGCTCCTGAGTGAAGCCGACCTCGGAGGTGTAGTAGCCGTACAGAGTCATACGTTTTACGACGCCAAAAAAATCGCCGGTAAGCTGCTCGTTGTGAGTGTGGCGAACGTAAGGATGGGCGGCGCGCTCTTCGCGATCCATGGCCCAATGCTGATCGAGCTCACGGAGAAGAATTTCCTGCTGCCGAGGTGTAACGTCGATGAAATTTTTAGTGAAGATGGCGTTACTGCGCTTGTCCAGAGCATCGAGACCCGACAGGAAATGTTGACGTTCATCGTCGTGGGCCCAGTCGGTCAAAATCAAATCGATAAATTCATTTACGCGCACGGCTTTGGCACCAGGGGTGTCGGTTTCTGGGATGATCAAATCGATCATGGCGACGACGGTGGCGTTCTGATGAGGGTTCAGGGTGCGGAGAGTGTAAGTAGATTTGGGGTGGGCGTCCTGAAAGGCGGCAAGGAGATTCGAATCGAAAACCGGCAGGGCGGCGCCGGCTCCAAGTAATCTGAAAAGTTCACGCCGCTGCATGGGACCTCCGGTGGTTGATGAATTGAGCGGATTGATTTCGTTGCGCGCTGCCGTATTTGGTGGCCATTTCGCGAGCGGCACGAAGAGCGGCAACGGTCTCGCCTTCGGGTATAAATTCCATGGCTACATACCCATTAAAGCCCAGTTGGCCTAACTTGCGGAAGATATTTGGATAATTGATCTCGCCAGTACCAGGATCGTGACGACCGGGCACGTCGGCGATATGGACAACACCGATTATGTCGATATTCTTTTCGAGTTTTGCGAGGAGATTGCCTTCGGCGATTTGGTCGTGAAAGAAATCATATAGAAATTGGACGTTCGGAGCGCCGACGGAGCGAACAATTTCAAAACCTTCGGAAACGGAAGTTAGGAAATATTTCGGATTTTCTTCGGGATCGATATTTTCGAGAAGAAGGCCGACTTTTTTTGCGGCGGCGATCTCGGCGGCGCGCTTCAGGCTTTCAACGCAATTGTCGTGCATTTGCTGATGGCTTTGGCCGGGGACTTTATCTCCGGAGAGAATGATCAGCGTATTGGATTCAAGCTCTTCGAGGACGGGGAGCTTGGCGCGCACTTCGTCAAGAAAAGCATCGCGCTGCGATGCGTCACACAAACTGTGGGAGATGCCGCTGGTAGCGTCGACGGTGAGATGGAGTTCGCGTTTTTTGGCACGAAATCTGGCGTAGTCTTCCTTGGTGAAATTTTTGTACTCGTTGACCAACTCGAGGGCGTGGTAGCCGGCCTCGGCAACTCTTTCGATACGCTGATCGAAGGGCAGTTTTTCGTACACGGTCCAGAGCATGACGGAGAGTTTGAACGGCGGCGAACTGTTCGCAGTTGCCTGGGGCGCGACAGAATCGGCGAGGCAGGTTGCAGCAGACAGCGCGGTAGCGGCAGAAGTGGCAGCAGCCACGGTTGCCCCGGCTTGAACGCATGCGCCGAAAAATTGCCGGCGGCGCATGCTAGGTTCCCAGCAATTCGTTGCGCACGTTCTTCAAAACGTAGGCGGCTCTTTCGACGCCGACTTCGCCAGCGAGTATGGGATCCTCATTTTCGATGCTGAGGATGCCCTGGTAGCCAATGTCCATGTAGGCCTTGATGATGGATTTCCAGAGTTCGGCGCCGTGACCATAGCCGAC
>DATMOS010000018.1:0-11911 GCA_035568155.1 Verrucomicrobiia bacterium
GCGAAGAAATCCGAGTTAACGGGAGTATAGCTCTGCCACTTCTCCGGCAGGTCCTCGAGAGCAAAAATGGCGGTTACCGGGCAAACCGGGACGCAAGCGCCGCAGTCGATGCATTCCACCGGGTTGATATAAAGTTGCGGGACGCCTTCGAAGCCGGGCTCATCCTTGCGAGGGTGAATACAGTCCACCGGGCAAACGTCCACGCACGCGGTATCCTTGGTGCCGGTGCACGGTTCGGCGATTACATAAGCCATTCAAAATCTCCTTTGAAGCGAAACACGGGCGAGCAGCGCGGGCGTCTAATTAATAGGAAAATGTCACTGTGACGACGCTTCGGCGAAGACGCTTACTCATTGTACGTTAACGTGATTCAGATTCTCAACTTTCGCGTAGGATATTCCGGGGAACCGATGAAAAACATGACGATTAGAAGAATTGCGGCTGTGGCGTTGTTGTTTTGCTTGAGCGGCGTGACTTTCGCGGTTGCCGTCGCAGCACCCCAAGCCACCAAGCGGCCAGCGGTGCACGATCCGAAAATAATTGACGCGCAGGGCTATCAACAGTTAGTGGAGCAGTATCGCGGCAAACCATTGCTGGTGACTTTTTGGGCCACCTGGTGCGAGCCTTGCCGGGATGAATACCCGATGCTGAATGAGCTGGCCAAGCAATATGCTTCCCAAGGTTTGAATGTGGTAGGAGTGAACCTCAATGACGACGGGGACTTGATCCTGATGCGGCGATTCATCGCCCGGTATAATCCCATTTTCCCTAATTTCCGGAAGAAGATGGGTGGGGAATCCGAATTTGTGCAGGCGGTATTGCCAGGCTGGAAGGGCGAGATTCCGGCTTCCGTTTTCTATGCCAAGGATGGACGGCAGATTGGTCATTTGGTGGGCGAAAATAATCGTGAGACGTATGAAGCGGCTATACGAATGGTGCTCAGTTCTGGTGACAGCAGCACCGCTACCTCAAAGTGAAGGCATCAAATATCAGCTAGCTTTTGTTTTTGGGCCGATCAGTCATCGGCAAACTAAATCCGCGTCCGGAGACAAGACATGTTGGATATGAAAGGTAATAAGATCACTTTTTTTGGGCATAGTACGTTTTCTGTAACCACGCCAGGCGGTGAAGTGGCGCTGCTGGATTCCTGGGTGACCACCAACCCGAAGTGTCCGCCAGACTTAAAAAAGATGAAAAGACTCGACGCCATATTTTTAACCCATGCCCACAGCGATCATTTTGGAGATTTACTGACGCTGGCCAAGGAGCACAAGGCCAAAATCGTGGCCATCGCCGAGACCGCTATGTGGCTCGGCACCAAGGGATTCGGCGATCAAGTGAAGCCTATGGGCAAAGGGGGCACCTTACGTGTTGGAGATTTTGAAGTCACGCTTACTCATGCATTCCATTCCAATTCGATTGATGATAACGGCAAGATTCTTTACGGTGGCGAGCCGGCGTCATTCATCGTGAGGATGCCAGGCGGGTTGACTTTATTTCATGCTGGAGACACGACGGTATTTGGTGATATGAAGCTGATTGCGGAATTGTACAAGCCGGATATCGCGTGCCTGCCAATTGGGGATAACTACACCATGGGGCCGCGCGAAGCAGCTTACGCGATACGGCTGCTGGGCGTTAAGCATGTAATCCCTATGCACTACGGAACTTTCCCGGTACTCACCGGGACGCCCGAGCAGTTGCGTGCGGAAACCAAAGACATTGCCGGACTAGAGATTCATGCTTTGAAACCGGGAGAGAGTTTGTGAAGCTGCCAGAGAATTTGCGAAGCGGATTCATGGACGAGAAAGTCGAAGATTATCTTTACGCGTTGCTGCCCCCGCGCGACGAGGTGGTCAGAGATATGGAGGAGTACGCGGCCAAGCACAAAACTCCAATTATCGGGCCAGCGGTAGCCCGCATGCTGGCGTTGCTGGTGCAAATCTCGGGAGCGAAGCGGATATTCGAGCTCGGATCGGCCATCGGATATTCGACAATATGGCTGGCGCGCGCGGCCGGGCCGCAGGCGGAAATTACTTACACGGACGGCGACCCGGAAAATGCCAAACGCGCCAAAGCATATTTCGAGCGTGCCGGTGTGGCGCAACAAATTCGCGTGGAAACCGGCGACGCGTTGACATTGCTAAAAAAGACTACCGGCGAGTTTGATTTAATTTTTAACGATATTAATAAACGCGAGTATCCCGATGCGGCCAAGGTAGCGTTGCCGAGAGTGCGTCGTGGTGGGCTGTTTATTACCGACAACACTTTGTGGTCGGGGAAGGCTGCGCGAAAAGCGAAAGCTAAGGATGCCGACACCCGCGGGGTACAGGAATTAAACCGCTTGCTGTTTGAATCGAAGGATTTGTTCAGTGTTTTGATCCCGTTACGCGACGGCGTGACTGTCTGCCGTAAGTTATAGGAACCCAAGCCAGTTAAGTTTAGGCGGAAGAGCCGAAGTAATCTCGCCTCGTTGGTACTTCAGGTACCGCAGAACTATCCCCCAAAAACCTCCGTCTCATGACCCGCGTACCACCAGAAATGTGCCCGTTAGGCCAGTGATCACCACCTGTCCTAACGGGCAGACTCGACTCAGTTGCGGGACACAAATTCCGGCTCCGCGGCACCCGAGGTGGTCAGTCACATGATGCTCGCCGCCCTTCTCCTGTTGAGCCCGTTTCCCTTGCTCGAGAACGTCGACCTGCCGGTTTCGAATCCCACGGCGTCCACGGCAATCGTTGCTCAACTTCCAGAGACAACCTCGCCGGCGCTGACGCAGAAGGAATTTACTCCACCAAATACATCTGCTCCGGCTGCCCCCTCGGAAGGGTCCCTGCCTTCCAGCCCCCAGCCAAAAGCGAATAGCGACGCCGGTGCATCCTTTGCTGAACCGCACGCTTTCCCATCTCAGCCGGTAAAATCAGCAGTCCGTCACAACTCCGCCAGTCGCAACGAAAAGATCACCTGGTACAGCCTGATGATCGTGGAGCATGCTGGAGCAGTGCTGGACGCCTGGTCCACTCGGCGGGATCTTTCTCGAAACTTCGGAACCGAAGGAGATCCGTTGATGCGCCCATTCGCTCATTCCAGAACAATTTACGTGGCCACACAAGTCACCCCGCTGCTGATGGATATTCTCGGCAGGCGCATGATGACGAGCGAGCGCCCCTGGGTGCACAAGTTGTGGTGGGTGCCGCAAAGCGCAATGGCCAGCGTGTCGATTGAGGCGGGCGCTCACAACATTCTTATCGCTCCCTAAATTTGTAGCTGCTAAATTTCAGGATGCGGCGCTTTTACCGCACACAACAATCTCCCCTCAGAGGCGTAGTAAACAACTCCTCGCAGCCCCTTCCTGCGAGGAGTTAAGTTTTTGCGCGCTTTTGTTTGCGTTTTATTTCTTCTCGGTATTCCGCACCATCTTGACGTCGGATCGTCAAGCGATGGAAATCCGAGCGTAGCGTTCCGATGGCTGAGGTATAATGCGCTCGCGACTTTCGCACGAATAGGTTTCAGGATTCTAAGCCATCCAACAGATATGCCTTCCGACGATTCGAACACTATCCCATTGCATTCCAACGCACCGGTTGGATGGCCCGCTGACACGTCGAACTCGTCTGAACCATCTTCCCAAGGCGGATTAAACCCGGTTCCAAAGTCGCCGCGCTTCATTGTCGTGGAAGGGCCTTTGCGCGTCGGCAAAACCACGCTGGCAAAAATTCTGGCGGAAAAACTACACGCCCGCCGCCTCTTTGATTGCGACGACAATCCTTTTCTCTCCGATTTTTATAAAGAAAAACCAGGCTCCGCTCTTCGTACTCAGATGTATTTCTTGATGGAACGCCAGAAACGTATTCGCGAAGCCTTGGCCGCGGGCGCCCCGGCCCCGGTTCTGTCCGATTTTCTACTCGAAAAGGATCGCATTTTTGCGAATCTGAATCTCGATGACGAGGAACTGAAACTTTACGACCGCTACTACGAAATGCTCACCGCGGGTATTCCCGCTCCGGACCTGGTTATCTATCTGCAAGCCAAGCCGGAGGTTTTGCGCGCACGCATCGAGAAAAAGGCTTCCCGCGAGGAAAGCGAAATTTCGCCCGAATACATCGAAGAGGTGGCGCGCGCCTACGAACATTTTTTCTTTCATTACGCCGCGTCCGACCTGCTGGTGATCAATACTTCGGAGATCGATTTCGTGGAGCGCTCTGAAGATTTGCAGCAATTGCTGCGCCGGCTGCAGGACCCCGTCAAGGGAACGCAATATTTTCTGCCGCTGGGCGCGTCCGAATAGTCGAATAGCTCCTGCTTTATAACACTCAAAATATTTAATTCACGTAACTAGGCCGCTGCCACATACTATGCCCGCGCGATTTTGCTTGAGTCGAAACTGCAACAGCACAAAAATGGAGGCTTCCCATGGAAATATGGTCGAGGCGTAAATTCTTCCTCACTTCACTGGCGGGCAGCGCAATAGCCAGCGCCAATAAACTTTTCGGCCGCGACACAAACGCGGGAGACGCAGCCACTACTTCGTTCTTGCCTGCCGGGGAAACTGCCGCTCAAGCCAAGCGCCCGTTGATTATTTCCAGCGCGAACGGCCTCCACGCCCTCGATCGCGGAATGGATATCCTCAAAAAAGGCGGCGACACGCTGGACGCTGTCGTCGCTGCTGTGACCGTGGTGGAAGACGATCCCAACGATGATTCCGTAGGATTCGGCGGCCTTCCCAACGAAGAGGGAGAAGTAGAGTTGGACGCTAGTTGTATGCACGGCCCCACCGGACGCGCGGGCTCCGTGGCCGGGGTGCGCCGCATCAAAAACGTCTCGCGGCTCGCAAAAACGGTGATGGAGCGCACCAATCACGTAATGATTGTCGGCGAAGGGGCGCACCGTTTCGCGATCGACGAAGGCTTCGAGGATTTAAATCTCCTCACCGAACGTTCACGGCTGGCGTGGCTGGTATGGAAAGCATCCACGTCGTTCAACTGGCGCCCGGGAATCGACAGCCCCGAATATATTCAGAAATCCTCAATCGAAGGATATAACCAGCAAATCGCCGCCATTTTCGATACGCCTGAAAAACGCGCCTGGCTGCCCCATATTCAAAATGTGATTGCCCATCCGCCCACGGGCACGATTCCCTGCATGGCGGTGGATGCGAAGGGCGATATTTCCGCGACCACCACAACCTCGGGCCTGGCGTGGAAAATTCCCGGTCGTGTGGGAGACTCACCGATCATCGGCGCCGGATGTTTCGTGGACAACGAAGTCGGCGCCGCCGGCTCAACTGGCAAGGGCGAGGAGAATATCAAAATTGCCGGCGGGCACACCATCGTGGAAATGATGCGCCGCGGCAAGTCACCCTCCGATGCGTGCCTCGAAGCCATGAGCCGCGTGGCGCACAATTACAAGAACGACAAGAAAAAACTGGCCACCTTCCACATATTTTTCTATGCCATCAATAAAGACGGCCAGCATGGGGCTGCTTCGCTGTGGCGCTCGGGATACAACAAAGACAAACATGCCAACTACGCGGTGCATGATGGGACGCAGGCCCGGTTGGTGGAAACGGTACCTTTTCTCGACGAGGTTCCTCCAGGCGAGCCGGCCTAAGCTTAGAATTACCCTGACGACCATTAACCGGCGACATTCACCTTCATGGATGAAGTAAATATTTTAATTATTGGCGGCGGGATAGTCGGCTGCGCCATCGCCGCCGAACTTTCCAAACAATGGCAGGATGTGTTTGTGGTGGAGCGCTTTCCGCGCGTGGGCATGGCCACCAGCACGCGCAATAGCGGTGTGATCCACTCGGGAATTTATTATTCGCCCGGCTCGCTCAAGGCGCGCCACTGCCTGCAAGGCAATGCGCTTACGTTTGCGTTCTGTGAAGAGCACAATGTTCCACACCGGCGCACCGGCAAGCTGGTGGTAGCCACCGAGGCCCGCGAAGAACCGGCATTGGAAGCGTTATATAAGCGCGGCCAGGAGAACGGCGTCGAAGGCTTGCGATTGATTGGCCCGGCGGAAATTCGCGAGCGCGAACCGCACATCGCTGGGGTCACGGCCTTGCTTGTTCCCAGTACCGGGATCGTCTCGGCGGAAGAATTGGTGCGTGCATACGCACGCGTTGCCGTCGAGCAAAATGCCCACATCGTCACTCGCGCGCAAGTAACATCGCTGGAACCAACAGCGAAGGCCATACGCGTTGGGATACGCGTCGGCGAAGACGTAAATACGCCTCCGGGACAAGATGAGACCGCGACGCACGAAACTATTGAGGCGCGCTGCGTAATAAACGCCGCCGGGTTATATGCCGACGATGTCGCCACACTAATCGGCAACAATTCCTGGAAGATTTATCCCGTGCGCGGTGAGTACTGTGAAGTGCGCGGCCCGTGGCGTTCCCTGATTAACGGGCTGGTCTATCCCCTGCCCCATGCCGATGGACTCAGCCTGGGAATGCATTTCACAAAAACAATATGGGACACGGTATTGATCGGGCCGACGGCGCGATATGTGAAAGATAAAGATGATTACGAGCGCGATCGCTTAACCGTAGCTGATTTTGCGGAAGGAGCCAGAATATTAGTGCCTGAAATTACAGTCGCTGACTTGCAACTCGCATACTCCGGCTTGCGGCCAAAGCTAGTGCCGCCCGATCAGCATGGCATGGCCGACTTTGTGATCGAACCCGATGCCAGAGTGCCACAGATAATTCATCTTGTCGGGATGGAGTCGCCCGGCCTGACCGCCGCACCTTCTGTGGCACGCCAAGTGGCCGGAATGGTGGGCGAGATTCTCGCTTAGTTGCAAATCGCCGACGATGGCGTCAGACAACGCCTCACGTAACAATGACCCGCACAAATTTTTTCTTACCTGCGCGTAGCAGAAAATTCCTGCCTTTGCTCAGGTCCACTTCTTTGCGCGGATCATCGATTCGTTGGCCGTCGATTTCCACGGCGCCTTGCTTCACGAGGCGTTCCGCTTCGCTAACGGAAGGCACCAGCCCCAGCGTCGTCAATAAAACCTTGATCGTTTGTGGCGTGCCCGCCTGCAGATTTTTAACCGGCGCCTCCTCGGGCGCCTGGCGATCGCGAAAAACGCGCTGAAACAATTCGGCTGCTTTGCGCGCCGCGGCCTCCCCATGAAAACCGCTCACCACTTCTTGAGCCAGTAACATCTTCACATCCATCGGGTGCGTACTTCCGCTGGAGACGTCGTGCTTGAGCTTGGCGATTTCTTCGGGCGTGCGATCCGTCACCAGTTCGTAATAAGACCACATCAGCTCGTCCGGAATGGACATCATCTTCCCAAATATCTGGTCTGGCGTTTCGGTAATGCCCACATAATTGCCAAGACTCTTGGACATTTTGCGCGAGCCGTCGAGTCCCACGAGAATCGGCATGGTGAAGGCCACTTGCGACTCCTGGCCGTACTCGCGTTGAATTTCGCGACCCATCAGCAGATTGAATTTTTGTTCGGTAGCGCCAAGCTCCACGTCAGACTCGAGCACCACCGAGTCGTAGGCCACCAGCAGCGGGTAAAGCAACTCGTGCATGGAGATGGGCTGCTGATTGGTAAGCCGGGTATGAAAATCCTCACGCTCCAGCATGCGAGCGACGCGGTATTTCGCGCACAGCCGCACGATATCGTAGCTGGACAATTTATCGAGCCACTCGCTGTTATAGCGAATTTCGGTTTTGTCGCGATCGAGAATCTTGAACACCTGCTCCAGATACGTTTCGGCGTTGGCATTCACTTGCTCGCGAGTTAGCGGAGGGCGCGTTTCGGACTGGCCGGTGGGATCACCAACCATCGCAGTGAAATCGCCGATCAGGAAAACCGCGGTGTGGCCCATTTCCTGAAAATGTTTCAGCTTTCGGATCACCACGGTGTGGCCCAGATGGATGTCCGGCGCGGTGGGATCGACGCCCAGTTTCACGCGCAGAGGCTTGCCGATTTTTGCTGATTTTTCCAGCTTGGTCTGCAGCTCAGCTTCGCGAATAATTTCCGCGCTGCCCTTTTTTAGATAAGCGAGTTGTTCCGCGACAGGTTTGAAGGTTGTGGTGGTCATCGATTTGTGCAAAAGCTCACCGGTGAGCAGCCTGGTTAGCCAATCGAATCACGCGCCGGCCTTCTATTTTGAATTGGCCATCCAGAATAATTTTTACCGCTTCGGAATAAATACGATGTTCTTCGCGCAGAATCTTTTCGGATAGCGTATCGGGTGTATCGGTGTCGAGCACCGGTACCACGGATTGAAGAATAATCGGCCCAGCATCCAGATTTTCATCCACAAAATGCACCGTGCAGCCGGCAAATTTCACGCCATATTCGAGAGCCTGCCGTTGCGATTCCAATCCCGGGAAAGAAGGCAGCAAAGAGGGATGAATATTTAAGATACGCTGCGGAAAACATTGGATGAAGTAGGGGGACAGCAAGCGCATATAGCCGGCGAGGCAGACCAAATCCACCTGTTGTTCGCGCAAAACGGCCACAATCTGACGGTCGTACGCCTCACGCTCGAGCCCTCGCGACGGAATGATCTTCGTCGCGATCCCTCGCGCGTTGGCACGCTCAATTCCCTGCGTGCCTTCTCGATTGGCGATGACAATAGCGATGTTCGCATCTGGAATTCGGCCCGCGGCAACGCTGTCCGCAAGGGCTTCAAAATTCGAGCCGCGCCCACTCAGCAACACACCTATGCGTTTTTTCATGAACGGAAAACGTTAGCACAATCATTCACGTCGGCAAAATGTGGGAGAGCTGTGTCGAGGGGGACGAGGTGGGAATAAATTTGCGGGAGAATGGCGCTGTGCTTACAAACCCAGTGCGCCCGAATAGGCCACGCGAGCTTTGCCGGAATCGCTGCGTTCAATGCGCCCGATGCGGAAAAACTTCTCACGGCGCTTTTTTAGATCACCTTCCACGAATTTTACCTGCGCCGGGGGCACGACCAGAATCATTCCCACGCCCGTATTGAAGGAGTGCAGCAGCTCGTCGCCGTCGATTTTTCCAATCTTAGCCAGATACTTAAAGATCGGCGGCACCGGCCAGGACGACAGATCGATCTGCGCTTTGACGCCGCTGGGAAGCACGCGCGGAAGATTTCCAGGAATGCCGCCGCCGGTAATATGCGCGAGCGCCGAGACGCCTCCACGCGCCACAATATTTTTTAGCGCCGGCGCGTAGCACAAATGCGGCTTCAGCAATTCCGCACCAATTTTATTTCCCACTTCCGCAACATAAGTGTCGGGCCTAAGTTTCGCGACCTCGAATACCAATTTGCGCGCCAGAGAATAACCATTGGTGTGCAGCCCTGACGACGGCAACGCAATTAAAGCGTCGCCAGGCCTCACCGCTTTTCCGTTGAGCATGTTCTTGCGCTCAACCACGCCTACGATGAAGCCCGCGACATCATATTCACCCGCCGGATAAAACCCCGGCATCTCCGCGGTTTCTCCGCCGATTAAGGCGCACCCAGCCTTGCGGCACGCGCGGCTCATGCCGTCGACAAGTTGCTCCACCACGGTGGGCTCAAGCTTGCCCATCGCCAGATAATCGAGGAAAAAAAGTGGCTCAGCCCCCTGCACCAAAATGTCGTTGATGCAGTGATTCACAACGTCGCCGCCAACCGTGGAATGCACACCCATGGCCATGGCGATTTTCAATTTGGTTCCGACGCCGTCGGCGCTGGAAACCAGAATGGGCTCTTTCCATTTTTTCGTGTCGAGAGCGAAGAGGCCGCCGAATCCGCCGATGCCACCGAGGACGCCGGGTGTGAAGGTACGGCTGGCGTGGTGGCGAATCCTTTGCTTCGCGTCGTCCGCTACCGCGATGTCGACTCCCGCATCTGCGTATTTCATGAAACCCTTGTCTGCAATTCAAACTCAGTATGAACTTTGCTGCACAAACCCAAGAACCCACTAATCCCGATACTGGGTTTTCACGTGATTACAGCTGCAGAGGATGCAGCGGAAATCTCACCGCGAGAGGAATTCCCGCAATTAAAATATATGAAACAATCTTCGCCATCGCACGCTACCGGGATGCAGGATAGCGTTGGCGTACGCAAAAAAACGCTCCCGAATCTGCCCTGGCTCCCAGGCGTCCGACGGCGCATCCAGAGACATATAAATCATCACCGGCGTGCCAATAATATCCTTGCGCGGAACGCAGCCCCAGAAGCGGCTGTCATAGGAGTTGCCGCGATTGTCGCCCATCACAAAATAACAATTGTCGGAAACTTTATACGGGGTGTGCAGCTCATACGGCTCGCTGGCTCCCACCGCATAAGGTTCGGTGAGCTTCTGCCCGTTAACCCACACAGCTCCATCGTGGATATCAACGCTATCGCCCGGCAGGCCTATCACGCGCTTCACGTAATCCGGCGTATCCGGCGCGAAGGGCGGCTTAAAAATAATTACCTGCTGGCGTTTCGGATTTCGCCATAGCGGCACATGCCAGCTTGTGAACGGCACTCCGGCGTCGTAACCGATGCGGCTCATGATCAGGTGGTCGCCAATCAGCAAAGTATTTTCCATGGAGCCCGACGGAATTACGCGCGCCTGTCCAATCGTTCCGTTAATCAGCAAAAATGCGAGGCCAACCCAAAACCACGCGATAATCTCGCGTTGAATTTTTGTGCCCACTGGCACGTGCGTCACTTCTTGTTTCTTGTCGCTGTCAGCCTTCACTTTCCACCACCACAGGCCTTTCTGTTGCGAGTTCATCAGCGGAATTTCCGTTCAGGTCGCCGACCACGCCGTTGCCGGCGCCCGCTTTGCCGGCGCGGACTTCCAGTTGCACCAGATCCGTCGGGTAAACGCCCGTGTAACAGGAAGTGCAAAACTTTCCTTCGCTGTCGTCGACTGCCTGGCGCAGCCCTGTCATTGAGATGTACCCGAGAGAATCGGCGCCAAGAAATTTGCGAATTTGTTCCGGTGAATTGGAGGAGGCGATTAACTCTTCCCGGGTTGGGGTGTCCACCCCGTAATAACACGGCGAAATCGTGGGGGGACAACTGATGCGCACGTGCACTTCCTTGGCGCCGGCCTCGCGCACCATTCGAACGATTTTGCGGCTGGTGGTGCCGCGAACGATGGAGTCGTCCACCAGCACTACCCGCTTGCCTTCGATCAATCCTCGCACAGGATTGAGTTTCAACTTCACGCCAAAATTGCGGATGGCCTGCGAGGGTTCGATAAAGGTGCGCCCAATGTAATGGTTGCGAATCAGCCCCATGCGAAAAGGAATTTTAGACTCGAGCGCGTATCCGACAGCGGCCGGAACGCCGGAGTCCGGCACCGGGACGACAATGTCAGCGTCGGCGGGATGTTCTTGAGCGAGCAAGCGGCCGAGAGCTTCGCGGCTCTCGTTCACCGAGCGGCCGAAAATAATGCTGTCGGGCCGAGAAAAATATACGTGTTCGAACACGCAGTGTTGTTGCTGCTTGGGCGGCGCGAAGCGAATGGACTCGATGCCGGATTTGGAGATGCGCACCATCTCTCCGGGCTCCACTTCGCGAATGTATTGAGCGTTGAGCAGATCGAACGCGCAAGTTTCGGAAGCCACCATCCACGCTTCCGCGGCGCTCTCCGTAGCAGGCAATCTGCCCAGTACCAACGGCCGAAACCCGCGTGGGTCGCGCACAGCATACAACTCGTCGGTCGTGAGCAACAGTAGCGAGTAGGCGCCTTCGACCTGGTTGAGCGCATCGCCAATGGCACCCGACAAATTGCGCGCCGGCGATCGGGCGATCAGGTGAACAATCACTTCCGTGTCGCTGTTAGTCTGAAAAATGGAGCCGCGATGTTCCAGCCTGCGGCGCCATTCCGCTGCGTTGGTAAGGTTGCCGTTGTGGCCCAGCGCGACTTTGCCTTTGTTGCAATCGATCATGATGGGCTGCGCG
>DATMOS010000019.1:0-8085 GCA_035568155.1 Verrucomicrobiia bacterium
GACCTGAAACTCCTTGACCTCTTCCACTGACGCACCCAACGCATCTCGCGACGAGACTACCTGATCGGAAATATTCCCTCCGTCCAGATTGACCGTGATACCCCGCGAATTGATGGCCCCAGGCCCCAGGATGTCAAACGACAGGCCGGTGTAGTCATACCGTACGCCAGGGGCGCTTGCGGCCAGGCCTTCGTAGTCGTTCGAGATACCGCCCAGTCCCGCAAAAGAAGTGGTCGTCGGAAGATCCGCCACATCTTTTTCGTCGATGACCGTCGAAGTGTCCGTCTTGGTCTGCTCAATCAGTGGCAGTTCGGACGTCACCATCACCGACTGTTTTTGTCCTTCCAACTCCAGATTAAAATTGATATCTCGTTGCTCCCCAACCTGCAGCTTCACGCCTTTTGCTTCCGCTTTTGTGAATCCTCCGGCGGTCAGGCTAACGTCGTAGAGGCCCGGAGCAAGATTGTCGAAGCGATATAGCCCATCGTTCGATGTTTGCGTAGTGCGCATGATGCCGGTTTCGGTGTTGGTTGCCGTTACAGAAGCGCTCGGAACGGAAGCGCCCTTAGGATCTAGCACCCGCCCGGTGATCGTTGCGAATGCCGCGCTCTGCGCATTAGCTCCGCTTGCGGAACACAGCACTAAAGCAGCGCCGACGATCGCAGCTAAAACGAAACCATTTACACCCCAACAACACTCTCGTGTCGTCCTTTTCATGATTCCCCCTGTAAAATGCGGCTAAAGATCAGCCTGCGTTCCCGCAAGCTGTCCTGCCAATTTGGATTTACGTTACGGCGCGCTCAAAAGAGGGGTCAAATAAATTTCCGGATTAAGGAGGTATTTGTTTATTGCCTATTTCTAATTTCAGAAAACAATAGGTGGAAGGGAAGCGACACATTAGGCGTACACAAATTTGGAGACGGCGTGCGGTTAAGAAATCCAGGTATCTAAAACCGCCAACGCCAAGGCTGAAACTCAATCGCGAACGTCCGCGCTCGCTCGCGATTTCCGGCGCCGATTCAACGGCAATCCCAATCGTCAAGCGTCAGTCACTTAAGTAGGGGAGAGCGGACGCAACTTGCAAAACTCCATCTTGGTCGTCGTTGAGGCCAACAGTCCCTGACGGCGCACACCCTTGGATCCGCATCAGCGCTCTCACACAAGCAACATCCTTGGGGCCCTTAAACATGGATAGGATGGAAACGCGGATGGAGTCTTTACTTAAGCGCCCTGTTTGCACTATTGGCTTTATCTGTGCAACTTCCTCATTGATTTTCAGCGCACGTCTCGGCATTGGAGCTGTTGACGCTCATAAATTCTCGATCCCGCTCGCTCATGCGAGTACTGGAAGTTCTAGTCCCCGAATCCTCCACCGCCTCCCAATTCATCCAGTAAATCTAAATTTTACATTGCTCTTTGTCACATTCTTGTTGACAAACTCTCGCTCCGGCAATATATAAGCCCCCTATAACCCTGTGGTGGGGTTGCGGTTGCCAAGTACATCCAGACAGAAGTGCGCAGATCGAGAGCTGCTGCTCCAGCGCAGCTATTTTCTCGCGCGTTGTATTTGCGCTTGGAGCGACTACCGAACTCCTATGAAACCCTGTAGCGAAATATGGCGAGGCGTATTTCCCTGCAGGAGCAAGATATATAAATTTTAGATAATTTATAGAAATCATTCGATTTATTTTTTTTCGTTGAATTGGTAGCTCGCTTGCAATGTTTTTGGCATACGGTTTTTTTTGTGGTGGTTGCCTGATTCAAAAAAATTTGGCTCTCTGGGAGTAGTCGGCTCAGTTTGATTTGTTTCACCTGCTCGAGATGTTTAGGGCCGTCAAGGCCCATCCAGGAGGTGGTCGAATGTTCAGTAAGCGAGTGATTCTTGTCGTTGGCGTGTTGTGTTGTTTGTTTTATGTAGCACCCGCATTGCACGCGCAGGGAAATACCGGCACGATTTCCGGCACGGTGACGGACAGCTCCAAAGCTCTCGTAGCTGGTGCCACGGTAACTCTGACTGACACGGCAAGTGGCAGCGTTCGACCTACGACGACGAATGATAAAGGGTTTTACGTATTCCCCTACGTCAACCCGGGTACGTACAGCGTCACAATCTCCAAAGAAGGTTTCAGAAAATCCATAATTTCCGGCCAGGTCGTGGATGTTGGCCTGCAGTTGACGGTAAACGCCGCCCTCGAAGTTGGAAGCGTTTCCAGCACAGTTGAGGTGACCTACACGGCTGGCGCCGAGTTGCAAACCATGGACGCCACCGTCGGTGCCACCCTCAGTGGCGCGACGCTCATGAACCTGCCGAACATCGGCCGCGACGCCTCGACACTGGCCGTCCTGCAGCCCGGCCAGAACATCAATGGCAATGTCGGCGGGAATGCCAGCGACCAAAACTCCTTCCAGCTTGATGGTGGTTTTGCCACCGACGACATGAGCGGCGACAACAACACGTATATCAAGGGCTTTGCTTCTGACACTGCCGGCGGTGCCGGCGCCATGCACAGTGCCGGCTTTGCCCAGGCGCCGTCGGGTGTTGTTCCCATGCCGGTCACCAGCGTTGAAGAATTTAAGGTCTCGACGGCAAACCAGACTGCGGACTTCACTGGTGGCGCGGGCAGCCAGGTCCAAATCGTCACCAAGCGCGGCACGAACAGTTTCCACGGCGGCGTCTACGAATACTACCTCGATAACAATTTTGGCGGCGCCAACACTTGGGACAACAACAGTACGGGGACGGCGCAGCCCAGCTCGCACTTCCATCGGTTCGGAGCCGACGCCGGCGGAAAAATCCCTCACTCAGACTTTCTGGGGGGAAGCTGGTATATTTTCGGCAATTATGAAGGTTTTCGCAATCCACTGAACTCAACTTTCGAGAAGAACTTTCCGAGTGCGGCAATGCGAGCGGGTTTGCTCCAACTCAATGGTGAAGTCATTAACTTGAATCCCACCGCCACGGTAATGCCGGGAACGGGTGTTAGCTATGCCCCCAATACCGCGACCTGTGTGAATAGCAAGGGGTGTGCTGTCTCCAGTACCACCACAGTACCTCAAGGGACTCTCATCCCGTGCACAGGAACGGGCGGCTGCAACGCGCGCGGCTTGGGTCTTAACCCCGTAGTTGCAAATCTATGGAACACTTATTTGCCTCTGCCGAACGACTGCTCCCAAGGCGACGGACTGAACTATTGTGGATACAAGGCTGCTATCTCCACTCCGCAGACCAGCAACTTTGGCGTCGCGCGTGTCGATCACGACTTTGCCAAGGGCTGGCACTTTAACGGCACCTATCACTACTACAAGCTGACCAACACAGTTTCCGACCAGTGGGATGTCGGTGGATTCTTCCCGGGGGACACCAAGGGGCAGTATGCGGCCATCCGCCAGAAACCACAGAATTCTTGGATATACACTGCCGGCCTCACCAAGGACATCAGACCCGGCCTCACAAATGACTTCCACTTTAGCTTTACACGGAACTGGTGGGCCTATGGGGACCCAGGCGGTGTACCGAACGTTGCCGGATACCCTGCTGCTCTGGAAATCGGGGGCGAAACTAGCAACCCCTATGGTCCCTACAACACCAACAATCAGAACGTGCGCACCCGCTTCTGGAATGGTCACGACTCGCAGTATCGTGACGACCTGACTTGGATTAAAGGCGCCCACCTTTTCCAATTCGGTGGCTCGTACCTGCGTAACAACGATACTCACAAGCGCAACGACAACGGCGGCACCATCAATACCTTCGAACAGTATCTCATCGGAGAGGGTAACGGCGTGGCCCTCTCCTCAGTCGGCATTGACATGACGGGCTACGTTCCGGCAGGCGTCTCCGCAAACAAATATGGAAACCTTTACTCCATGGTCTTGGGCATGGTTGATTCCACTCAGAGCCTTTTCACCCGCGGCTTGGGCAACGCCACTACCGGCCTGCCCCTCAACACAATCGGCTCGTGTGCGATCACCGGTGTCGCTGCCACGGCCGGCTGCACGTCGTCGCCAGCAGTGTCCGCCGACAGCATCCTGCCTACCTACAGTGGCTACTTCACCGACAGTTGGCGCATTAAGCCAAAGTTTACCTTGAACATCGGCCTCGGCTACACCGTCGAAATGCCCCCCTATGAGACCACAGGTGGCGAGCAGACTGTCCTGGTAGATCAGAACGACCACATGGTCTACGCCGAACAGTATTTTGCCGATGTCAAGCAGGCCGCGCTCCAGGGTCAGGCTTTTGCTCCAGCCCTCGGTTTCGCGACCATACGCAACGTCCAAGGTGCCTCCAAGTATCCCTATAACCCGTTCTACGGGGGAATCAGCCCGCGCATCGGTGCCGCTTGGAACGTACTCCCCGATACCGTCATCCGTGGCGGTTACGCCCGCATCTTCGGCCGCATCAACGGCGTTAATCCTCTCTTGGTCCCTCTTCTGACGCCGGGGTTGCTCCAACCGACCACCTGCGCCGGGCCAAATTTCCAGACTGGTGGCTGCGGCGGTGCCACACCGGGTACCTTGGGTAGCCCGCTCACGACTTTCCGAGTTGGAGTGGACTGTCCCGCCTCCGGGTCGTGCGCCGCGCCTTTGCCGCCGCCAGTTCAGAACCTCCCACAGCCGTGGTTTCCGGGAGTGAACGGCGCGGCTACCGGAGCAGGCGAAACCTTCGACCCGAATTTCAAACCGAACCAATCGGATGAATTCACCCTCACCATCCAGCACCAGTTCGGTCCCAAGATCCTTGCCGAAGCTGGCTATATCGGTCGCAAAATCTCCAATGAAATTGAATATTACAGCTACACTTCCGTACCTTACATGATGACCCTGGGTGGCCAGAGCTTCGCCAATGCCTGGGCCAACGTCATGGTCGCCACCAACTATGGCACGAACGTCCCAGCTGCCAAGCTAGCAGGCGGCGTGCCGAACCCCGCGTATTTCGCCTATCTTAATTCATTGCAGACTCAGCCATTCTTTCAAACTGCGTTGACAAAAGCTTACTGCGGCAGCGTGCCTGGCGTTACAAACTGCACCGGTGCGTTCGTCGCGAACAGCGTCGGCAACATGGGTGTTTCCGATGCCTTCGATGCCTGGGGCAGCGTCTCCAACGGTGGCGGATTTACGTTCGGCCGGACCTTCACCAGCGATCCCATCAACGGCCCCTTCGGAGCCAACGGCCAATCACCGTCTCTCGCCACGACCGTTAGCAACGGCTACGGCAATTACAATGCCGCCTTCTTGCAGTTGACGATGACAAACTGGCATGGCCTGACCATGAAGAGCAATTTCACCTTTTCCAAGGCTCTGGGAACAGGAAACGTCGTCCAGGCTTCCAGTTCATTTTCCACCGTCGATCCATTTAACATCCAGAACGACTACGGTCTCCAATCCTACGACGAAAAATTTAACTTTAACCTCTTCCTGAACTACCAACCTCCGTTCTTCGCCAATCAAAAGGGTGTGCTCGGCCGCGTGCTGGGTGGCTGGAATATTTCGCCGCTCTTCGTTTACGGCAGCGGCTTCCCGGTCGAGGTGCAGACCCCGAACGGCAACTGCGGGAGCTTAGGCGAGTGCAACACCGCCTACGTGGGCGCGTTCGAGAACATGATCGTCGGGAACAACCTGAACTACACCGCCACCACGCATTTTAACGTTCCCGGCAGCAACGGCTGTGGCACCGCCGGGTCCGGTGCAAACGTGTTAGCCAACCCCGCCGCGTCCTGCCCAGCCAACGGCGGGATATTCGGCGATCCAGTTCGCGCCCCGATCCTCGGTTTGGACGGACAAATCGGCGGCTTTCCAGTCCGAGGTCTGCCGTTGTGGAACCTGGATCTCGGCATCAGCAAGAGGATCCAGTTTACGGAGCGGATCGGCAGTACGCTGCACTTTGATTTCACCAACGTCCTCAATCATATGCAGCCTAACGATCCTTGCTTCGAGGGCTTCGACACAACCACATGGGGCGTCCTCGGCTGCGGTGGAAACGTTCAGGGCAATCAGCCCCGCCGCATGCAGCTCGGCCTCACTGTCGATTGGTAAAAACCACAACCAACATAATCAACTCTTCCCGCGAGGGCCCGCAAGGGCCCTCGTTTTTTATATGTAGCCAGTTCAGTTCACGGAAAAAATGCGTGCGATTCTTGCGTCCCTCAGTCGGGTGTCCCAGCACGCAAGAGGCGGCCCAGCGGCGCCTGCAAGTCCACGCTGAGCTCGCAACGCAAGCCCGCGAACTAAGCGACGTCGTACAGTGTACTTAAGTCCTTTAAATGCAATATCTATGAAGGCCGTCCGCATGTGTTGATTCCAAAGACTTTAGAAGCAAACCTAAGTGCTGTAGATGCAACACTTACAGAAAAACAGGGGGGGCCAATCAACACTTCGCGCCGCCAAATCCGCGCGGACCTTCATCAGCACCGGTGCACGCCAAGCTTGCTTCAAGGCAAACCAACTCGAACGCAAGCTAGGCCCAAGGGATAAGCTAGGCCCAAGGTAAGGTAGCGCCCCAATGGAAGCTGGTCCGGCGCGTAAAGCTGACCGGGGGAGCCTCAGCGGCCGTTGGCGTAGTTCTTTACGTCCACGGCTTCGTACATCGTGGCCGTTGCGGCGTGGGCTTTTTCGTAGGAGGTAATGTCGGCTTCGTGTTGCAGCGACGTGCCGATATCGTCGAGGCCCTTCAGCAGGACTTCTTTACGTGACGGCGCCAAATCGAAGCGGAACATCAAGCCATGCCGGTCGGCGATGGTCTGATTCGGCAGGTTCACCGTCAGCATGTAGCCTTCTTCTTTTTCCGTGCGCTGGAAGAGTTCCTCGACTTGCTCCTCGCTCAGCGACGCTGGCAGAATGCCGTTCTTGAAGCAATTGTTATAGAAAATGTCGGCATAGCTTGGCGCGATGATCACGCGGAAGCCGTAGTCTTTCACGCCCCAGGGCGCGTGCTCGCGGCTCGAGCCGCAGCCAAAGTTGTGGCGCGCCAGCAGCACCGATGCTCCCTCGTAGCGCGGAAAATTCAGCACGAATTCGGGATTCGGTTTCTCGCCCGGCAAGTAGCGCCAGTCGTAAAACAAAATCCGGCCAAATCCTTTGCGCGTCAGTGCCTTCAGGAATTGCTTCGGCACCATCTGGTCGGTGTCCACATTAACCCGGTCCAGCGGCGCAACCATTCCGGTATGCGTGTTAAACGGTTCCATGCGATTCGTGCTCCTCAGAAACTCAATCGCTCATCGCGGATTCAACTTCCATCTTCCGAATCGTTGAAATCGCGCCAAGGAGGGGTACAACGCGCTGTGCCCCTACAAATTCAACAGGTCGAGATCAAATTTACTCGACGGATGAGACATCGAGTGAACGTACATCGACGAAGTGGCCAGCAATCGCTGCTGCTGCGGCCATCACCGGGCTGACCAGGTGTGTGCGGCTGTCCTTGCCCTGGCGGCCCTCGAAGTTGCGGTTTGATGTGCTGGCGCTGCGCTCGTGCGGCGGCAGGACATCGGCGTTCATGCCGATGCACATGCTGCAGCCTGCGTCGCGCCACTCGAAGCCGGCTTCGCGGAAAATCTTGTCGAGCCCTTCTTTTTCGGCTTGCGCTTTGATGCCGCGCGAGCCGGGCACGATCAGGGCCTGCTTGATGCTGTGCGCGACGTGCTTGCCGGCCACCAGATGCGCCGCCGCGCGCAAATCATCCAGCCGCGAGTTCGTGCATGAGCCGATGAATACTCTGTCCACCGGTATGTCAACGATCGGCGTGCCGGCTTTCAGTCCCATGTATTTCAGCGCGCTTTCTGTCGCCTTCTGATCGTTCGGATCATGGAACGAGCCTGGCTCCGGCACGCGACCCGTTACGCTCGTCACCATGCCCGGATTCGTGCCCCACGTCACTTGCGGCGCGAGATCCTTCGCTTGCAGCTCGACAGTCATGTCGAACTTCGCGCCGTCGTCGCTATTCAGTTTCTTCCATCCCGCAACCGCATCCTCGAACGCTTTCCCGCGCGGCACAAAAGGCCGCCCTTCCATGTAGGCGAACGTCGTGTCATCCGGCGCGATCATCCCCGCGCGCGCGCCGCCTTCAATCGTCATGTTGCAGACGGTCATGCG
>DATMOS010000020.1:0-5932 GCA_035568155.1 Verrucomicrobiia bacterium
CCGATCACAGATTTCAAGTCACATCCCGCGCACATAAAGATTCTTGAAGAATGGATGAAGAGCTACAAACCCGAGGAGCTGTTCGACGAAACCGGCAAACTCCACACTGAATTCGCGGAACTGGCGCCGGCAGGAAATCGCAGAATGGGCGCCAATCCTCACGCAAACGGCGGTCTCCTGCTTCGCGACCTGCTCATGCCGGACTTTCGCGATTACAAAGTAGCGGTTTCAAAGCCGGGGACTGAGCTAGGCGAAGCCACCCGCGTTCTTGGCACGTTTTTGCGCGACGTCATGAAACGCAACGCCGACACAAAGAATTTTCGTGTCTTTGGGCCGGATGAAACCGCTTCGAATCGTCTCGACCCTATATACGACGCGACTCCCAAAATTTTCATGGAGCCACTGCTCGATACCGATGAGCATCTCTCGAAGACTGGACGCGTGATGGAGGTATTAAGCGAACACATGTGCCAAGGCTGGCTCGAAGGCTATTTGCTCGCCGGCCGCCACGGTTTCTTCTCCTGCTACGAAGCGTTTATCCACATTGTGGACTCGATGTTCAATCAGCATGCCAAGTGGCTCAAGGTCACTCGTAACATTCCCTGGCGCCGGCCGATTGCGTCGTTGAATTATTTGCTGACCTCGCACGTTTGGCGCCAGGATCATAACGGCTTCACGCACCAGGATCCGGGATTCATCGATCACGTGGTAAATAAAAAAGCCGACGTTGTGCGTGTATATCTCCCGCCCGATGCCAACACCCTGCTCTCCGTCGCCGATCACTGCTTGCGCAGCCGAAATTATGTCAACGTCATCGTCGCCGGCAAACAACCTTCGCTGCAGTGGCTGGACATGGAAACTGCCGTCGAACACTGCACTGCTGGCGTGGGCATCTGGACATGGGCTTCGAACGATCAGGGTAGCGAGCCGGACGTGGTCATGGCCTGCGCGGGAGATGTCCCAACGCTTGAAACGCTAGCGGCCGTCGACTTACTCCGCCAGCATTTTCCGGACATCAAGATTCGTGTCGTGAATGTGGTCGATCTTATGACCCTGCAAACTTCGGGCGAACATCCGCATGGTCTGCCTGACCGCGAATTTGATTCCCTCTTCACCAGCGACAAGCCAGTTATTTTCGCCTACCACGGTTACCCCGCATTGATTCATCGCCTGACGTATCGGCGCGCCAACCACGGCAATTTTCACGTGCACGGCTACCGCGAGGAAGGCACCACCACAACTCCCTTCGATATGACGGTACTAAACGAACTGGACCGCTTTCATCTCGCCGGCGATGTGGCAGACCGCGTAGCGCGCCTCCGTCCAGTGAATGCGCACTTCAAGCAATTCCTGCGGAACCAACTCGTGAACCACAAAAAATATATCTGCGAAGTCGGCGATGACATTCCCGAAATTCGCGATTGGAAATGGCCCTACTGAGTGAAAATCCTGGTTCTTAATTCCGGCTCGAGCAGCCAGAAGTCCAGCTTGTTTGATTTTGGCGCTTCCCTGCCGGACTCCCCGCCTGCTCCCTTATGGGAAGGAAAATTAGAATGGCAAGGTGAGCGTGCCAACCTCGAAGTAAAAACCTCCGCCGGAATAATTCAAAAAGAAGTGATGACCGTCACGGCGCGCGAGAAGGCCACCGCGCATTTACTCGACGCGCTCACATCCGGCAAAGCCAGCGTGCTATCCAACAAATCGGAAATTGCTGTGGTGGGGCACCGCATCGTCAACGGTGGTCGCGACTACACGCAACCCGTCATGATCACTAATGCAGTCAAAGCCGCCATCCAGCGCATGGCCGTTTTCGCGCCGCTTCACAATCGCGTGGAACTCGAAGGCATCCGACTCATCGAAGAGAAATTCGGATCCATCCCCCAGGTCGCAGCCTTTGATACCGCTTTCCACAGTACCTTGCCCGATGCCGCGTTTGTTTACCCCGGTCCTTATGAATGGCTCGCGCAAGGAATTCGCCGCTTTGGATTCCACGGAATCAATCATCAATATTGTGCGCAACGAGCAGCACAACTCCTCGGGAAAGATCTCTCGTCGCTAAGGCTGGTAACTTGCCATCTGGGAAATGGTTGTTCTCTAGCGGCGATCCAGCACGGTAAAAGCATCGACACCACCATGGGCTTCACGCCGCTCGATGGATTAATGATGGGAACGCGCTCCGGCTCAGTCGATCCCGGCATCCTCACATATTTGATGCGCGCACAGAATCTGCAGGGAGAAGCTTTAGACCACTTGCTGAACAAAAAATCAGGCTTGCTCGGGATATCGGGCATCTCCGGCGACATGCGACAAATTGTCTCCGCGATGAATAAAGGAAACGATCGTGCCAAGCTGGCTTTCAATATCTTTGTGCATCGCCTGCAAGCCGGCATCGGCTCGATGGTTGCAGCCCTCGGCGGACTCGACGTGCTAGTCTTCAGCGCCGGAATTGGCGAGAATTCTGCGGAAGTGCGTCGAGCGGCGTGCGCAAATTTTAATTTTCTCGGTGTGCAACTCGATCCTGCAAAAAATACTTCCTCACATCCCGATCGGGAGATTTCGTCATCCTCATCATCCGTTCGCGTCCTGGTAGTCCAGGCTCAGGAAGATTGGGCCATCGCGCGCGAAACCTGGAAATTAGCTCAGCCGCAGAAAGTTACCCAAAACTAAGTCCTAAGTTCTCGCCGACACCTGACTGTGCGAAATGGAACATCCTTCCCAGACGGTTGGATGTTCAAATTGGTTCGCATTTCTTCGTTCCGAGGACTTATGAGACAACTTTCGCGATTGGCGACGGCGGCGATATCCATCGGTTTCCTCACGCTGACACTGTCAGGTTTAGCTCGAGCGCAAAACGACGCCGAAAAACTATACAAAATTCATTGCGTCCTTTGTCATGCGCCAGACGGGAGTGGTAGCGCTCCTACAGGTAAAGCGCTGAAGGCCGAAGATCTGCGATCAGAGCTGATACAGAAGAAGACCGACACGGAGCTTGCGGCGACGATTACCAACGGCAAGGGCAAGATGCCCGCTTTCGCGAAAAAATTAAAACCCGATCAGATTGCGCAATTGGTGGCCTATATCCGCGCGCTACCAAAAAAATAAATAAGAGATGCGAAAGACCCTGAGAAATCGTCGTGGTACAGCTGTTCGTCTACATCCATAGGCGGAGGCGTCCTGATGTACGCGGAAAATCCTGAAAGCGTGACTCAAAACTCCACAACAGCCGAGCCATCACCCCAAAACCGGCGTTCTTTTCTGGGTGCGCTGGTGGCGCTTGGCTCCGTATTCGTAGGTGCCCTGCTTTCCGTACCTTTAATTCGCTTCGCGATTTTTCCGCTCATCCGCCGAACCACCGACCTCAAAAGCTCACCTGTAGGACCACCGAGCGAATTCAATTCGTTGACCGAGCCGGCCATGCGCACTATTCAGATTGAGCAAATCGATGGCTGGCGCAAGACCGTATCCGAAAAAATTGTGTACATCACCAAGGATCAGCGAGACCAACTTTCTGTTCTGACTTCCATATGTCCGCATCTGGGCTGCACTGTGCCGTGGAACAAAGAGAAGAACCAGTTTATTTGCCCATGCCACGGCGGCACTTTTTCCGCGGACGGGTCTCGCGTCAGCGGGCCATCACAACGAGGCATGGACACTCTTGAGACTTCCGTTCAGGACGGCCAACTGCTGGTGCGCTTCCAATATTTCCGGCAACTAGTTTCCGACAAAGAAATCGTCGGCTGAACGAGGATCCTATTCGGATACAGGAAACGAAAATCGAACGCAGTGAGTCTGCAGCTGCACCGCCAAAAAAGGGTGTATGGGGCTGGCTCGATCGCCGCACGGGCGTGGATGCGGCTCTTCGTTCCGCGCTCTACGAACCTATTCCGGGCGGGGCTCGCTTCGCTTATGTCTTCGGGTCCGGTCTGTTGTTCATTTTTATTTCCCAGGTAATTACCGGTGTTTTTCTCGCGCTCTATTACGTTCCATCCGCGGATCACGCGCACACCACGGTCTCGTACATCACCAAAGCGGTTACTGCTGGCTCCTTTCTGCGTAGCCTGCACGCTTACGGCGCCAGCGCCATGATCATCGTGCTGCTGCTGCACCTGTCACAAACGTATATCTATGGGTCTTACAAAGGCCCCCGCGAAATTCTTTGGGTCTCCGGTTGTGTGCTTTTCGCGCTGGTCTTAGGAATGGCCTTTACCGGCTATCTGCTGCCTTGGGATCAGCGGGCGTACTTCGCCACCGCCGTCGGAACGAACGCAGCCAGCGAAGTTCCCTTAGTTGGCGAAACTCTCAAGCGCATGATGCGTGGCGGTACCGAGATGGGCACTTTGACCATTTCGCGATTTTTTGTCGCCCACGTTTTCTTTATACCCGCATGCGTCTTTGCGCTGGTGGCAGCGCATATTCTTCTGTTTCGTAAGTCCGGAGCCGCCGGGCCCCCGGATGAAGATCCTTACGAACCCAAGAAAAAGACAGAACTTTTTTATCCCCGCCAGGTCCTCATGGATTTGTCCCTCACAGCGTTGCTTATTATCGGGCTCGGATCGCTGTGCTTTTTTGCTCCAATGCAGTTGGGCCCGCCGGCGAACCCAGCCGACGCGCAATACATCCCGCGCCCGGAATGGTATTACCTGCCCATTTTTCAGTGGCTGAAATATTGGCACGGAGCGGCTTCGGTGGTCGGCATCCTGATAATCCCGATGGTTCTCGCAGTTGGTATCGTCACGCTTCCGTTTTTCGATCGCAGCCTGGAACGCCGCCCATGGAAGCGCCCTATCGCTATGGGATCGTACGGCTTTGTTTTGGTCGCACTCGTGGGTCTCGGCCTGCGCAGCCAGTATCTCGATAGCCACGATCCCAGTGTCACTCAGCAACTCGCCAAGCAAAAATCAGAAGAACAGGCTTACATGCGCAAACCATTTGAGCCCGAGCTATCGGCGGCTACCTTGGCTGCCACGAACGCAGCTTTGGCGGATCCGCGAGCCGCCAAAGGCAAGACCATCTTCGAATCGCAATCCTGCAATGCCTGCCATGGCGATGCTGGTGTCGGCACAGCTGCGGCGCCGGCGCTCATAGGCATCAGTGCAAAATATTCGCCCGAGCAGCTGGCGCATTTATTCAAGCAACCGACAGCTAAAATGAGCGCCGGAGGCATGCCTCCGATCGACCTTCCGCCGGATGATATGAAATCATTGATCGCTTACGTGGAGAGTCTTAAGTAGACGACGCGCAGCGAGCGGCCGTCCGGCAAGAGAATTCGTGCACAACGTTGTACGTTGTTCGTGAGATCCGCTGAATCCTGGCACTAGCTTCCCGGTTTGTCGACAAATTGCCGCGGCGTGCTAAAATTCCAAGGTTAACGTGGACCGGTAGCTCAATGGTAGAGCAGCTGACTCTTAATCAGCGGGTTGCAGGTTCGAGTCCTGCCCGGTTCACCACTTGTTTTCAGAACGTTAGCCTCGTCTGACTTTTCGCTCACAAGAAACTGTGCCCAATTTTGTGCCACACCCGGCTCAAAATCCGTTCCGCTGAGATCGTCCACCGCCTTGCGTTTCGCTTCCATTCGGATGTGCGAGTATCGCTCCATCATCGCGCGGGAGACGTGCCCGGCCAGCGCCATTACCGTTGAGTCCGAGGCCTGAGACTCAGCGAGCCGCGAGATGAACGTATGCCGGAGATCGTGAAATCTGCAGGAGACGTTCGCGGTTTTGCGTGCGCTCTCCCACGCGACTTTCCAACGGTGCATCGGCTCTGTCGGAACTATCTCGTACACGCACAGTCTGCGATCATTTCCTGCGAGGCCGTACTTCTCATGAGGGAAAACGTAGTCTTCTGGCCGCACGTCGTGGAAAAGTCCTCTCCAGTGCGTCAGCGTGGCTACTGCGCGAGGGTTCAGAGGGATTATGCGTCCGGTGCCCGCGGC
>DATMOS010000021.1:0-2587 GCA_035568155.1 Verrucomicrobiia bacterium
GCGTCCATTCGCGGGCGCAGGCAAATTAGCCAGGCGCTCGATCTCCGCGTCTATGGTTTCCTTGGGAATAACCACCGGAGGAATGAGTTCGATCTTAGGCTCGCTCGCTCCGCTACGATCTGCAAAATGAAACTCTTTTGAGTCCATGTCCCTGCTCCTTATCAAGTCTTCACTAGGCTATCGACTGCAAATGCTGTTGAAAAATTCTAAGCTTCGGGAAATTCGCACGCGGCTGTGCGCGGCGGCATCCTCCTGCTTCAACCATTGGTTTCCAACGCCAATGGTGATGGCACAGGAGGAGCTAAATTCAAGGCATTGGCAATAATCGCGTGCGAAAGATAACGTCCCACTAACATGAGAACGGCAATGGACGTCGCGGGTCCGATGGAACGAACAACCGGTTCCAGTTCTGCGGTGATGTGGTGACCTTTGCGATTGATCGCAGCCATTGCCAATCGCTGCACCAGCACTTCCTGGCCGGACATGCGTCCTTTTCCGTCGCTCTTTAGCGTCAAGACTTCACGCAGCCACTCTTCGCCGAAGCCCAGCTTCAGAGATAGCCGCTCATGCTGTACACGTTCATAACCGTTGTTCATGAGTTGCGCGACGGTGAGCGACACAATCTCCGTCAAGTTGTTGGGCAACGCGTGTTTCAAATGGTCGGTGTATTGCAAGAATGAAAGCAGCGCTTCGGGTTGATGGCCGGCGCATTGAAAGAATTCTCCCAGGTAGCCCAACCGCTCGACGCGAGGCCGTAAATAAGTTTGCAAATCGGGGTGAAGGTTTTCCCGCGTGAGCCTGGGAATCAAATCACTCATGGTCAGTTGTCTCGAGATGGCATTGCACGTCGACGACATGCTCGGTCATCACCGCTCGCGCGCGGGCGGCGTCCTTACTCTTGAGCGCCTCTAGAATGTTGCGATGGTATTGCACCACCCGGCGGCGCATCTCGATGCTGCGTTTTGACCGGAAGATGGCATCGCGAATCGATTCGTTCACGGCGTTGACGACAATATTCAACACCGGATTGTTGGCTGCCTGGGCGACCCGCCGGTGAAACTCCATATCCAATTTCCGGCTAAGCTCTCCCGATTCCAGTTCCTTCTCTTGGGCCACAACCACCGCTTCGATGGCCTGGATATTTTCGGGAGTGGCGCGTAAGGTAGCGAGCCGGGTAATTTCCGGCTCCAGAATCGCGCGTGTTTCGGTAAGGTGAGCGCTCTTGGCTTGGCCCAATTTCACAACCGTACTCAGAGAATCCAGCAGCGCACGCAAGGCATTATCAAAATCGGCCACAAACGCGCCACCGCCTGACCCGCGCTTGATGGCGATCATTCCTTCCTTTTCAAGGGCGCGAAGGGCTTCGCGCAGGGCCACACGGCTGGTCTGAAATTTCTCGGCCATTTCCCGTTCAGGCAGCAACTTGTGCCCTGGAAGCAGCAGGCCATTGAAAATGGCTTGGCGAATTTGATCAGCGACCGCTTCGTGGATGCGCGGCCGAGCAAGCCCAGTGATGCTGAAAGGATTATCAAGATCGGGGCGTGGCATGCAGCTCCGGAACCTGTGAGATAGCTACTAGCAGCGCACTGTACCACAGGTCTTATGTTAGACCAACCTCTTTTTTCAAATGTAAAATTTTAACCGACGGTCGAGGCGCTGCGACCGTAGGAGTGTCGCGACAATTGCGAAATGTTGGCCAAATATGATTAAACGTCGTGATTACAGACGGTAAACTATCAGAAAAGCAAATACGTGTCATGAATTTTTTCTTGACTTGAGCCTAATTGGTCTGATATTAAGCCAAAGTGCATTTTGCTCTCCTATTGCCCTCAGGCTCCTTTTTGGATCGTCCGGGCGAATGTTTGGACTGCTTGTTTCGCCGCTGGCAGGAGCTAGCCGGCTCAGGCAGCCCGGTGGGCTGTTAAATGCGAAGACTTGTTCTCCGCTCTTGGGAAAACCCTGCAAAGTTGGGCGGCTGCTTGACCTTATTAGTTAGCCTAGCCGCCGGTTTAGCGCTCTGTCTGCCCAGCCCAGGACCGAGTATTTCCGCCGTCCTCTCCGATGACGACTCGCAAGATGCTTGTTCCATTTCGAGTTGGTCCACGCCAGGAGTCGTGGAAGCCTCTGAGCTGGAGAAGATGACCGGCGGTGACATCGTGCCAGTGCGTTCTGTCGCCGATCCCTATCCTAGCCTCCACAGTGTCACCGTCGATCCCGAGAACAACAAGGTGCTGATGAGCGACTCCAATCGCGGCGGTCTGCTGGTGTATGACCGCGCCGCAGGAACCGTCCCTGGGTCGGATGCCGTTAGCGAACCTGTTAATCAAGTGCGCGGGCCCGCGACGGGGATGATGTTTGTCGCTGGGGTAGCGTCAGATCCGCGCAACCGCGAACTTTTCGCCGTGAACAACGACATCGGCGATCGCATGGAAGTGTTCCCCTACGACGCTGAAGGAAATGTAAAACCAAAGCGAATTTTATTTGTGCCTCACGGCTCATGGGGCGTGGCCCTGAACCGCCAGCGCGAAGAGCTCGCCATTACCGTTGAGCACGCCAACACCGTCGTGGTGTACCGGCGGGATGCCAC
>DATMOS010000022.1:0-18781 GCA_035568155.1 Verrucomicrobiia bacterium
CTAAAAGCAACACATCCAGATTTCAAATATCAGCCCATCTTCCCTCCCGAGGAATCAGGTGATGGCGGACGGGTTCGATGGGTAGCGGGCGTTCCCGGCAAACCACCAGCTTACGCGGGAACCGATTTTATCGTCGCCCGGAATGGCCGCATTGCTTCGATCTATCTCTTTTTCGACGATCTTCCTTAAGGCGAAATTGGGCAAACTCAACGGTTCAACAGCGCCGGACTGCGCCCTTGATGGTTTAAATGAAATCCGCCTAACTGGTTTGGAAAGAATGGCGGGAACGACGGACTCGAACCTGCGGCCTGCGGTGGAAGGGTCCGCCTGCGGCTTCTTCGGTGGCGGATAGCCTCGCGGTAAAATACAATGCCCCAAACCTCATGAATGACCTGCTCGAGCTGCGCGGACAATTTCCGATACTGGAAAAATCGACCTACATGATCAGCAATTCACTAGGCGCCATGCCTCGCGCGGTTTATGACAGCATGCGCGGTTATGCGGATTCGTGGGGGAACCGTGGAATTCGCGCCTGGGAAGAGGGCTGGTGGGAGATGGCTGTCGGCGTGGGCGACAAGATCGCGCCGCTGATCGGGGCCGGACGCGGCGAGTTATCGTTACACCAGAACGTGACGATTACGCAGGCGATCATCAGTTCTTGTTTCGATTTTCAAGGCGCACGAAACAAAGTTGTGATGGTGGAGCAGGAATTTCCATCGGTGCAATATTTTTATAATGAGCAGCGCCGCCATGGCGCGCGCATCGAAACGGTAGCCAGCGCGGATCCCATCCGCATTGACCTGGATAGATTGCTGGCGGCGATTGATGACAATACGCTGCTGGTGCCGATTTCGCAGGTATTGTTTCGCAGCTCGTACATCGTAAATGCGCGTGCCATTGTTGAACGGGCTCACCGCGTCGGCGCGTACGTGATACTCGACGTGTTCCAGGCTACCGGCGCAATACCTCTTGATGTAAAGAGTCTTGAGGTGGATTTTGCCGTGGGCGGCGTTTTGAAGTGGCTGTGTGGCGGCCCCGGCGTGGCGTATTTGTATGTACGCGAGGATCTGCGCGCAAAATTGAGACCGGCACTGACTGGATGGCTCGCGCACCGGCGCCCTTTTGAATTTGAAACCGGCGCGATCGACCGGCGTGAAGATTCGTTTGGATTTTTGAACGGAACACCGCATATTCCGGCGCTGTATGCCTGCCAACCGGGGCTGGACATTATTAATAAGGTGGGAGTCCGCGTCATTCGGGAGAAGTCGCTGTGCATGACCGCGCGGATTCTGGCAGGCGCAAAATCGCGCGGGTGGCAGGTGAATACTCCGGAAGACGCGGCGGAGCGCGCTGGAACCGTATCGGTGGAATGTCCGCATGCCGCCGAAGTGTGCCAGGAATTGGTGAAACGAAATATTCTCGTCGATTATCGCCCGAAAGCTGGAGTACGCATTTCGCCGCATTTTTACAATACAGAAAGCGAGTGCGATTTTACGCTGCGACAAATGGATGAGATTGTAGCGAACCTTGACATGCAGAAGTCCCGGGCCAGAGTCTCGCAGGATTCCTGATAATGGGCGAAACCAATTTCGATCTGTCCATCATTATCCCCTCCTACAACGAGGAGGCGCGCCTGCCGGGAACATTGCAACGCATTGCTGAATATCTGCCGACACTGAAACTACGTACGGAAGTGCTGGTGGTAGACGACGGCTCAACGGATCGCACCGCTGCAGTGGCGGAATCATTTCACGGAAAACTAACGGGGCTTCGGGTGCTTTCAAACGGCACCAATCGCGGAAAAGGTTACAGCGTGCGACACGGGATGCTGGAAGCGCAAGGCGATATGGTGCTCTTCACCGACGCGGATCTATCCGCGCCTATAGAAGAAGCGGAAAAGCTGCTAAGCCCGCTAAATAATGGCTATGACGTGGCCATCGGATCGCGAGCCATGGATCGGAGTTTGATCAGCACCCGTCAATCGATTTTCCGTGAAACCGCCGGCATCATCTTCAATAAAATTGTGCGCATGGTGTTGCGCTTGCCGTTCGTGGACACGCAATGCGGCTTCAAAGCTTTTCGGCGGGAACGCTGCCGGATTATTTTTGAGCAACAGCGCATTGAAGGATTCGGGTTTGATCCGGAATTGCTATACCTGGCGAGACATTACGGACTGCAAGCCATCGAAATTCCGGTGCGCTGGGGTCATTCGGAAGCCACGAAAGTCAACATGCTCGGAGACAGCCTCAAAATGTTCGGGGATATCTTTACGATTCGCTGGAATGCGATGAGCGGGCGGTATGCGCGGACGGCGCGGAGGGTTGCGGCGGCCTGAGGAACTTTGCGTCATAAAGTACTTGACAGGTTCTGGCGGGCCTGCTAGTTTGCTTGCAATGCTGAAGCCGTCAAAATTGATTATGCCCAATTGGCTAGGCTGACTCTGTCGTGCTAAAGACCAGCTCCGCTCCCGCTCCCAGAACCGGCCCCATTCCGATCGACGCACGGGCGGCCGACCATCTTCGCTACATACGCGAAACCATGGAATCGGCGGCGGAATTTACCGCCGTTCCCGGATGGGGCGGCGTGGCGATGGGGATTACCGCGGTGATTGCGGCGGGTATCGCTTCGCTGCAGAGCACGCCGCGCGCCTGGTTTGGCGTTTGGCTGGTGGAGGCGTTCATCGCGGTGACGATTGCCGCCCCCGCGGCAGCCACCAAAGCCCATCGCGCCAACGCAAAACTCTTTTCGGGTCCGGGCCGAAAATTTCTCTTAAGCTTCGCGCCTCCGATCATCGTGGGCGGCTTGATGACTTTTGCGTTTTACAGTTCGGGATCAATCGCGATGTTGCCGGCCGTCTGGCTGCTGCTGTATGGCGCAGCGGTAGTAACGGGTGGCGCTTTTTCTGTGCGGGTAGTACCGGTGATGGGACTGTGCCTGATGGGCCTGGGCGGATGCGCGTTGTTTGCGCCATTGGCTTGGGGGAACTACTTCATGGCCGCGGGCTTTGGAGTAGTGCAAATCGCCTTCGGCATATGGATCGCCCGTCACTACGGAGGGTAATGATATGGCTAAATCTTCTGCAGTTCCTCAAGACCGCGTGGCACGTTCCAGGCCGCGCGAGGATTCGCCGGCCACGGTGCGGGAACAAACCCGCGAGGCGGTTTCGCCGGATCTCGACCGGCTGATTCACGAGCGCATCCGGCTGGGCATCGTAAGCGCGCTGGCGGTGAACCGCTCGTTGACCTTCAACGAATTGAAAGCGCTTTTGAAGACCACGGACGGAAATTTGAGTGTGCATGCACGCAAGTTGGAAGAGGCCAGCTACATCGTGTGCAGCAAGTCCTTCGACGGGCGGTTACCCAAGACGGAATACCGGCTGGCTGGGGCCGGGCGTAAAGCACTGGAACGTTACCTGAATCACATGGAAGCATTGATCCGGGCGACGCGGGAAAAATAAGTACCGAACCGGCGTGAGCTTATTTTTTGGTGTGTAGGTTTACTTTGTATTACAGAGTAGTTTGCACTTACTACCTTGTGAGCGAGGCGGCGATGTCCTCTTTAACTTCGATTGAAGCAGGCTCCAACACCCGACCGAACAGTAGCGCTATCCACGTGGCCATCATCTCGGATGGAAATGGGCGATGGGCTACTAGTAAGGGGCTCCCTCGATCCGCCGGTCATCGCGCTGGAGCAGAGACCGCGCGAGAGATTATTGAAGCGGCACCCAGTCTCGGCATTCACACTTTGACGTTATTTGCGCTGTCGTCCGCCAATTGGCAGAGGCCTACGCAGGAGATAACAGGGATTCTGCGGCTTCTGCACGAATATTTACTGGCCGAAACCTCCCACTGCATGGAGGAAGGGGTGCGTTTAACAGTGATTGGGCGGCGCGACCGCTTGCCGATTAATTTGCGTCAGGCGATTGGGGATGCCGAAGCCGCGACCGTGGGAGGCAACCGGTTGCATCTCCGCCTGGCTATCGATTACTCGGCGCGGGAAGCGATCTATCAGGCAGCTTGCCGCTTTTACAAAGTCACGGAATTATCTTGTGAAGCTTTCGGCAAAATTCTGGTGGACTTTAGGGGAGGGTCGACGGACGTGGACTTGCTGATCCGCACCGGAGGCGAACAAAGGCTTTCTGACTTTTTATTGTGGGAATGCGCCTTCGCGGAATTTGTTTTTCTTCAAAAACGGTGGCCGGATTTCACCGCCAGCGATCTGCACCTGGCGGTGCAGGAATTCACCAAACGCGAACGCACACGCGGAACATTGCCGGCTGCGTAACCTACGATCCTTCACCTGCGTGTTGGCGCGCGCGATCCATAGCGAAAGCTTTATGCAGGATGCGCAAAGCCGTTTCGGTCAAGCTAAAGCGGTCTAGTTCTTCTTCCCGCGCAAATACCACATCTGTTACATCGCTCGCGGCGGCGTGTTCCCCGCTGATGCGCTCGCAAAGATAATCGGCGATGACGTAATGGAAACGCGGCCGCGGCCGGTCGCCACCGCGACCCTCTCCCGTCGGCGCGTACACAATTCGCTCAAACACCTCGATTAGCTCGAGCACCCGGACCTGCAAGCCGGTTTCTTCCAGCAACTCACGGGCAACACCCTGCTCCAGGGTTTCCCCCAATTCAAGCATGCCTCCAGGAATGGACCATTCGCCGCGAAGGGGTTCGCTGGCCCGCCGGATCAATAGAGCGCGGCCGTAATCAATTACCACACCACCTACGCCAACCAGGGGGCGCTCAGGATATTCGCGGGAAGAAGCCATCATTAAAGCGGGAACCGATTACCGGGTCACATTTCGTGCCCAATTTTTTCCGCACATGTACAGTACCTACACGGTTGACTTCATACTGCGGAGTATATAATACGCTCACGGCAGTAATGCGGGCTTTGCGGGCTGCCGGGCTAACAAATCGATGGAGGATGGAGCCGTGATTCGCTGCCCCGAGTGTGCCACCGAAATAGATGTGGATGAAGACGAAGTAGAAGAAGGCGAGATTCTCAGCTGCCCGGAGTGCGAATCGGAGCTGGAGGTCTCGCAGACCCACCCGGTTCACCTCAACATCATCTCCGATGATGAGGAAGAAGATGATGAGGACGACGAAGAAGAGGGAGTCGAGGTCGCCGAAAACGGAGATTTACTCGACGAGGAAGAAGAAGAGGAAGAGCTAGACGAAGAGTGAGGGCGACTTTCGCAGTGTGGCATCTTCAGTGGTTGGGCCATCATCCAAGTACGCGGAGGAAATGATGCATCGTAAACGGTGTGTCATCATTCTCGCGAGTCTATTAGTTACTGCCTGCCTGCAGGTTAAAGCCGGACAGGATCCGGCGACACCGGCTGGGACCGCTACGCAGCCCGCCGCTCCCGAGTCTTCGTCGGCGCGAAAATCCAAACACAGTCATGCAGGTGACTTGGTAATTCGCGGAACGGTTTTCGATGAGCGTGGACTGGCGTTGCCGGGCGCCAAATTACGAATCCGCAGGGCCGATCAAAAGAAACCCCACTGGGAGACGTATACGAATTCTCGTGGGGAATTCGCAGTGCGCGTGCCTAAAGGGCCCGATTACGAGATCGCCGCCGAGAGCAAAGGCTTCGGCAAACAATCCCAGGCGATAAACGGGCAATCGGAAGAGAACGTCGTGTTACACATGCAGCGAAATGGCGGGAGCAAAAAATGAAAAGCGCGCGGCAGCTGGTTGGACTGGTGATGGCACTGTTATTGTTTGCTTCGTTCGCCAGCGCTCAAGAGGCCAAGCACGAGTCGCAACTGCGCAGCGTTCACGGAATTGTTACGGATAAAGGGGACACGCCGATACCCACTGCCGTAGTGTTCCTGAAGAATACCCGGACCAATGCGGTGCGCAGCTACATTGCGGATGAGACCGGGAATTACAGATTCAGCGGCCTGGATCCCAATACTGACTTTGAACTGCACGCCGAAAAGGATGGCGCCAAGTCTCCTACGCGCACGATTTCGAGCTTTGAAAGCCGCAAAGAACTTGTTGTGAACCTCAAGCTGGATACCAAGAAGGGCTAAGCCCAAAAGAAAAACGCGGCAAGGTTTTTTGGCGCGCTTTTTTGTGTCTGAATTATATTATTTACTTATTGCGGCGGCTGATCGCCAGGCTGGCCGCCGATCCTGGTGCCAATCACTTCCCCACTAACGATAATTTCCACGCGCCGATTTTTTTGCCGCCCCGCTGCGGTCGAATTATCGGCGATGGGCACACCTTCGCCAAGGCCGGCGGCCGTTACGGAATTCATGTCCACGCCTTGCTGAACGAGATAATCGCGCACGGTCATTGCGCGTTGCTCAGATAGTTTCTGATTGAATGCCGCCGTGCCGGTGGAATCGGTGTGTCCCTCGACGGTCAGTTTCAATCCTGGATAGGCGAGCACGATTCCGGACAGCTTGGCCAAGGCCTCGCGCGCGGCCGGACGCAAGGTGTATCTTCCGGTGTCGAATAATACGTCACCGATATTAACGACCAAACCGCGCACGGTGTCGCGAGTTTCGAGAATGCGATTGAATTGTTGAAGGAGCTTGGCGCGCAGTTCCTGCTTGTCGCGTTCGGATTGCGCGGCCTGTTGTTGGGCGAGTTGAGCCTGCTGCTGCGCTTGTTGCGCTTGCGATTGGGCATCCTGAGCTTGTTGTGCAGATTGCGCGGCTTGTTGCGCAGCTAAAGCGGCCTGCTCGCGAGCCTGCTGCTCCTGCAGCATGGCTGTTTTACGCTGCGCATCGGCCTCCGCGCGAGCCTTGGCTTCCTGCGCTGCCGCTACTTCCGCTTGCAATTGCTGGCGCTCCGCTTCCGCGCGGCGCTGGGCTTCGTCTTCCTGAGCGGCTTTAGCGCGGCGTGCTTGCTCATCCGCTTCGCGCTGTTGTTGAGCGACGCGCTCGTCTTCCTGGCGTTTTACGGCGACGTTGCGCGCGTCCTCTGCGTCCTGCACCGCTTCTCTTGCAGCAGTCGCTACGGACTTGTGTTGCTTGCGTAACTGATAATCCTCGGCCCGTCGCATGGCTTCTTCGGCTTTGGCCCAAGATTCTGGGGCGTATTGAGCGGCTCCCTGGGCTTTCGCAATGCGCAGAGCATTGCGAGCTTCGTACAGCGAGAGCGGAGCGCTGGCGTCGGTGGTGAAGCGTTCCAGACGCATATCGTCGTAAGTGCCACGCTTTAGCAGTTCAAATTTGGCGTCAACGGTGCTGACGGAACCTTTGGTGTCGCCGCGCACAATATTTTCAATGACCACCACTTCGCTGGGAAAACTGACGGCGAAATACGGCTCGGCGGTCACAATCATGGCGAACGTTTGGAGGTTGGTAGTGACTGCCAGTTTGCTCTTGCTGCCTTCGAGCACAACCTCGCCCAAATTATTAGGGGTGCCCTCGGGCGAAATAGCCCATAGAACATAGGTTAAATAGGCTGAACCAAAAGTGGACGGCAACCCGAGATTGTCAAACTCAGCTCTAATTGCCACGCGCCCGCCCTTAGCCTGAATGTCGGCTTTTCCTTCGGCTCGCGGCATGAGCGGCGTACCTCGAAAATCGATTTTGGTGGAAGCTCTGTCACGGTAATTCACGGCCTGCACGGTTCGCGATACGCGGATATTTATCAGCGAGGGCGTCTGCGAATCGCGGGTGCGTTCGCGCTGTTGTGGAACGGCGTAGGCAGAGAACACAAAAAGCAGGCCCAACGCTGGCGTGGAAAGAAGCTTGATCATACTTCCTCAATTCTCTTGAAAGTCAATTGCGTAGATAGCGTAGATACATCACCCGGCTTGTGATTTTATCCCGCACATGAATGGTGCCTATCGGGGGAAGACCGTATAACGCTTAAGAACGGCGCGGTGCTCCGTGAAGACCAAGATTCGTGGCTGGGCAGCCCGGCGATACGGGATGAACTATTTATCCGGTTCGGTGATCTTGAGTGTCTGGTTATCAGTGAGGCCTTTGCGGAGGACTTGTTTGCGCCCGGAAGGCCACGCGACTTCGATGGTGTCGATTTTTGAAGTATCGCCAAGACCGAAATATAGAGGGAGGACGCTTTGTGACAAATAGCCAGACTTGCCGTCGTTGTAGCGAGTATAAGTTTGTCCGCCACTGTGCACGCGAACGCTAGCGCCTAAGCCGTTGCGATTGGATTTGGTTCCGACCAGCACAACTTTAAGCCAGTGGATTTTTTTTTGCTGCGCCAGATCGCTGACCAACACCATGGGCTCGGAGTTAAAATCATTGGTGACGATGTCCAGGTCGCCGTCGTTATCGAGGTCAAAGATTACGGAAGCGCGGCTGGATTTCGGACCGGAGACCGTGACTTTCTGCGTCTGGCCCTGGCAAACCACTTGTCCCAGAGGCCCCAAAACTGCGGGGTTGGTGCAATCCATAACAAACCAGGGAGTGTAGGGCGTTTGACGGGGCTCCACGCCCAGTAGAAATTCGGAATCAAGAAATCTTGCGCCACGGTTATTGAGCAAAACGGAATTAATGGCATAGCGGAAAGGAAAATTCATCCCCGCGGTGATGAAAATATCTTCATAACCATCCGCATTGAGATCAGCAACGCTGAAACCCCAGGGCCAGAGTTGCTCGACCCCCATTTTGTCGGAAACCTCTTCAAACCTACCGTCACCCAGATTGTGGTACAAGGAATTGCCGAAGATAAATTTATCGGCGGGAGCGCCGAGCGCGTCATCGGGCGCATGAGAAGTGATTTTCTCCTTTTCATGCTCGGGGCTCTGCTCCTCCATCATGTCGGAGTGCATGTCGGTGACCAGCAAATCCATGCGGCCGTCGTTGTCGTAATCAAAAAATTTCACGCCCATACTGCCCCAGGAAGTTTTAGGGAAGTAGTTCTGGGTTTTCTCTACAAATTTCTTGCCACCTTCATTTTCGAAATAATGCCCCGCGCCCTGCATATTCAGGAAATAAATTCCCGGAAATCCATCACCTTTCAGGTCCGCGAAGGTGGCATCGCCGCACCAGCCCTTGGGATCGAGGCCCACTTCCGCGGTGACATCCTTGAATTTATAATGACCAAGGTTTTTATAGAGCACCGGATGCTCGAAGCGTTCGGGATGCAAGTGACCGGAAAATGCGTCGCGCAGGCCAACGTAGGCGCCGTCGGCGTCCTTTTGGTCAGTGGTGTAAACGCCGACATTGCAAACCAGCAGGTCGAGCAGACCATCGTTGTCGTAGTCGAAAAAGAAAGAGCCAGAGGAGTGAGTCACGAGATCGAGGCCAGCTTCGTGAGTTATGTCCTTGAAGTGGCCGTGGCCGTCGTTTTGAAATAGAACATTCCCTTCATTGACAGTGGTGACATAAAGATCCTGATGCCCGCTATTGTCGACGTCTCCAAAAGAAGCGGTGACGCTGACGCGATCTTTCATGCCAACGCCGGCTTGCTCGGTGATATTTTCAAATTTTCCATTGCCGAGATTGCGCCACAGTTCGTTGCCGCCGAGTTGGCTGACGAAGTAAATGTCGTAGAGCCCGTCGCCATCCACATCGGCGACAGCGATGCCGGTGCCATGGTCGTAGTGGACGGCCATGTAATCACTGGTGGAGTAGAGGGTGGCGTGTTCACGAAAAGTGATGCCGCTTTCCTTGAGCTTGTCGGTGAAATGAAATTGGTAAAACACCTTGAACTGATTTACAGAATCGAGTTGCGCCTTTTTGCGAGCCGCCAAGGCAGCCAGGCCGGGATCATTCTGGGGAAAGGGCACGACCGGAGGGGCGGTTTCCTGGGCCGCCAGCGAGGCACAGAGTAAACCGGTAAGTACTAACGCAAGCCTAAGCACAGAAACACGACCAAGCATGCGACCTCCAGGGGTATCGTTGACACGGAAAAAATCAGGGACTGCCCCTATAACAAAGTGACGCCCAATTAAATTGAAATACGATCGAATCGAGAAACGATCTCCGAGAAATCGGAACTCCCCGAGCGTGCCCTGTTTAGTGGGACGTGCTGCGAGGTTGATACGTTTCTATTTGGTTCTTCTGTGAGACAGGTCTCGAGTGGGTTTTCTTCTTACATTCGGCTGTGATGTGAACCGTGGACCGGCGGGTTTTTATGGACGTCCCATGGGGTGGGGGATGGTGGCCTCGCGATTTTTTGCTTTCAACTGTCTATAAATTTGCAGTTCACGATCGGCATCCACTGCGCGCGATTCCTTGCGGTACGCACTTTGCAGCTGGTAGTGGACGTAATCGGTCTGCGGAAGCGCGCGGGCGGCGGCCTCCAGATGTCCAACGGCTTCCTGGACTTTTCCGGCGTCGAGCAGGAGCTTACCCAATTGATATTGGGCGTTGCCGTTGTCGGGATGCGTGGCGATTACCGAGCGGAAAAGTTCGATGGCTTCGGATTGCTTGGCCTGCTGCATATAAATATAACCGAGACCAACTTTTGCATCCGCATCATCGGGATTCAAGTTCAAGGCAGCGGTGAATTCCTCGATGGCTTCGTTGTCATGCTCCCAGCGGAGTTGTGCCAGGCCGGCGAAATAATGCGCTCTCTCAAGTGCGGGTTCGCGATCGAGAGCGCGATGAAACGACTGCACGGCGCGCGAATAATCGCCCATATCGGTCCACAGCTGACCAACGAGAACAAGGGCGTCGGGGGAAAGGCCGGAGTTTTCGTATTGCTCAAGAACCTGGGTGGCCTGGGCAAGTTCACCCAGTCGCGATAGCGAAGCAGCCCAGGCGTAGCCGAGCGTGGAATCCTGCATGGCGCGCTGTCCCAGAGGCGCGATGGTTTCCGCGGCTTCACGATATTTGTCGAGAGCAAAATAAGCGGACCCCAGCATTGCACGCAAGGCGGAATTGCCTGGATCGGTGGCGAGAACTTGCGAAAGTGCGCGAACACATTCCTGATAATTCTGTACGCGGAAAGCGGCTACGCCCAAGTTGCGCAGTAGGCCCGGAACGGCGGGATCCCAACGCTCCGCTTCCTGAAAGTGAGAAAGCGCGGCCGGATAGTCGCGGCGAATAGCCTCGGAAGTAGCGAGGTCATTGAAACTGGAGCCTAAAATCAGCCGGAGCCGATTTTCCTCGGTAACAGCGGCTTTCTTGGTTTCTTCGGAAAGCCCGGAGCCCGCCAGGACGGAAGGATCGAGCGGCGCGGTGGGGTCGACAGGCTGGGAAGAGAGCCCTATCGATTGATCTTCTTGACTGTTGAGAAGTGCGACCACTGCAGCGGGTGAGACTGAACCTTCTTCGGAGGCCTTGCCGGCGATTTGTTGCTGCGCTTCTGCAAGCGATTGCTTCTGAAACTCGCGGGCTTTCTCAAGGTATGGCGCGGCCTGGTCGGCACGGCCGCTGGCGGTGAGAATGCGACCAAGGGTGATGTAGGCGCGACGTATCTGATAATTTCCGCGGGATTCATCCGTTCCGGTGAGCTCGATACATTTGCGAAGGTAGGCCTCTGAGTGGGCAAGGTCTCCCTGGGAATAGGCGTTGAGCCCAAGAAAAAGCCATGGCTCGGGCCAGGACGGGTCGAGTTCCGTGGCGATTTTCAGATGTATGTTGGCCTCGTCGTAGCGACGGTCGTTCGAATCAAGATAGCCGAGAAAATAATTGGCCAAAAAGCCTTTGGGATAATTGTTTATTTCGGTCACGAATTCCTGGCGAATTTCAGGAGTGTCGGTCCATTCATTTTTCCAGAGCAGCGCCAGGCCAAGAAAGTAGTGTGCGTGAGGCGTGCGAGTGTCCAATGCCACAGCCTTGCGGAGCTCGCGGATGGCATCATCTTGCATTTCAGCGTCACGATACGCGTGGCCGAAGAAGACGTGCAGAGAGCCTGAGTCCCCCATTGACTGCACGATCGTGTCGAAAACCTGGGCGGCTTTTTTCTTGCTCTCCGGATCCTTTAAATCCAAATACGTGACTCCGAGAGCATAGGCAGGCTCGAACTCCGGCTGGATTTGCAGGACGCGTTGGAGCGATTCCGCAGCCTTGCGGTAGTCTCGCTTTTTCATCCAGGCTTTGCCCTGGATATTGAAGGCGCGCGCATTGTTGGGATCAATCAGTAAAGCCTTGGAGGCCTCGACCAAGGAGTCGTCGGGGCGATTCATATATAAATAGCAACTGGCTAGGCCGACGTGGGTTTCCGCAGCGTCTTCCAGCGAGAGCGAACGCTGGTAGAGGTCGGCAGCCTGGGGAAAGGCACCTTCGGTACTGCGAATATTGGCCAATTTGCGAAAGGCCAGCGCTAACACCTGAAAATTGGTGCGAGTGACGGCGGCGGGGTCGCCTGTGTCGCGGGCCGCGGCGGCCGCACGGAGGCGGTCTGGCAATTCATCGACGCTGGGCGCGGCGGCGGAAGGCTTGGCGAAGGGTTGCTGACTGGTTTGGGCCGGGGATGGTGATTGGGAGGATGCTGAGTCAGCGAGAACAAGCAAAAGAGAAAGGATGGCCAGGCGACGAACGCGAGCGCCCCTGTGAGCGTGTAAAGCGCAAGAGGGGCTATCTGAGGTGACGGCCATGATGGAAGTATTCTCTAACAATTTTAACAATAGACTCGCGGAACGAGGGCGAAATCTCTCTGGAATTCTCGCGAGCACAAAAAAAGACGGGGCCCATTACGTCAGGCCCCGCCGAAAACATGGAAAGTCGAAAAACTGCGCGCGTCAGAAGGTTAGCTTCAGTCCGTACTGCAGTTCGCGCGCTGGCCTGGTGATGGTGGTCGATCCGAAGCCCTTGTTGGCGCCGCCAATCCCTGGGTTAGTGGAACCATAGGCGCTGATGACGTTATTCGTCGGGCTGCAGGGCTCATACAGGCCCTTGGCATTCTGTGGGCCGCAGTATACGCCGCTGCCGTTATAGAAGGCGCCGGAGCCGTTATTGCCACCGGTACCCTGAATCCAGGTAGCGTCAAAGTTCGGGTGGTTGAAGGCATTAAAGAAGTCCATGCTGAAGCGCAAACGGAACCTCTCCTTGATCTGCCAGTTCTTGGACAGCTCCATATCGGCGTTGACGTAGTGCGGACCCTGGCAAGCGCCGCGAGGAGCAGTTCCAACAGTGCCGATCTGGTATCCGATTAGCGTAAACGCGTTTGGATTGAAAATCTGCGGTCCAGATACACCGGAATTGCAGGACGTCCCAGGAACAGCGTCAGGACGCTGGTTGTTGCCGTAACCGCTTCCAGTGAGTGAATTCACGGTGCCGCAAGGGAATGACTTGCCGGCGAAAGAGCACGTAGGTACCGGCGCTGTGGGATCCAGCAACGCGGTAGCCGCGCCCAAACCGTTTTGATATACGGTAATGGAGTTACCGTTTTCAGCGGTAAAGATGGTGTTGAACTCCCAGCCGCCGGCTGTTTGGCGCAAAAGTTCATTCCTGTGCTCGAGCTTGGGAAGGAAGAACACTTCGTTCAAGACGAAAATGTTCGGCCGGTTGATGGTGGAATTACCCTTATCTGCTTTAAGATTCTGGATGTCCGTGAAACTTCCCTGGCTGGCCCCGCCGTTTGCGGCATCCTCTTCGATGTTAGAAATCGTATGAGAATAGGTGTAGGCCGCCTGGATCGTCGAGAAATTCCTCAGCTTGGAGCGGAACAGCACCTGAAGCGCATGGTAACTGGCGTGACCGTCGCGGCTAAAGTAGTTGATGGCCGAAAAATTGGAAGCCGGTCGCAAAACGTTGATGCTGGGAGTGGTCCCTGCAGCGCTCGTCTGAGATGTCGAACCCAAGAACGCGCCCGTAGCAAAGAGACTGTCGGGCACCTGGTTGATGTCGTAAGTCGACGTCTGGTGGATACCGGCGTTACCGACATAACCCACCTGGATAGCAGTGTTACGAGCTAGTTGTTGCTCAATGGAAAGGTTCCACTGCCATGAGTTGGGCGTCACGGCACGCGGCGAGCGACCGTTACTAGGCGAGGTAGAAGCCCCGGCCAATGAGACCGCGGTGTCTAGCGGCCGATTTACGTTCGCGCCGATAGCAAAAGGTGCGGTGTCTGAAAGACCTACTTGTGGGCTGACGCGTTCGCGCTGGTAGAACTGTCCGCCGCCTACGCGCAAGGCGGTCCTGCCGGTGCCGAAGATATCCCAGGCAATGCCCAGGCGCGGAGCGATATTGTGATTCGCGTTATTGTTTAATGCACGGTTGGGGCCCGGGGTTCCCGAACTGAGCGGTAGACCAGTAGCGGCTGCAGCCACGGCGCAGAAATTAGTACCGGGCACCACAACAACGCCGTTGCAAGCGTCCGCCGGATTGCCGGCCGGATTATAAGCGGCGAGACTGAAGGAAGCCATCTGGTTGTTATCATCGTAAGGTTCACGAAGGAATGACCAGCGGAAGCCATAATTGATGGTGACGTTGCGCCTGATTTTCCATGTATCGCCGACGTAAAACTCGATGTCGTGCCAGACTCCCTGATCGACGGGATTAATGTTGGTCTCGGTTACACCTTGAATCTGTTGTGGACAGCCAGCAGCGTTGGCCTTTGCAGCGCAAGTCGCGGAGTTGTACGCCAGGGGCGTTCCGGCACCCGGGAGCAACACGTTAGTCAAGGCGTTTCCGGTAATTATAGTTTGTCCCCAGCCACTGTTGCTGATGCCGAAGGTGGGACGGTCGGAGCCTCCAAACTGGTTCTCAACTTTCTGGTTGGAGCTGAAATTGCCGCCAAACTTCCAAGCGTGATTGCCTTGGATTTTGGTCAAGTTGTCCTGATAGGTGTACAGATTCATGTGGTTGCCATAACCCACGATGGCCCAAATAGACGAGAAATTCCCGTAGTTCTGCAGGCCGCCCCAAACAGTTGGGAGACCTCCGGGGGTCTTGCCAGAAGCCGGCCAAACAGGGGGCATGGCCGCATCAAATTGCGCCCCCAAGGTGGGGTCGGTGCCACCGGGAGCAACGATAATGGCATTGTGGGCGTAACCGAACTCGAAGTCGTTGACAAGCGAACTGCTGATTTGCGTAGTCAGCTTGCCCATGATGCTCTTGGAGGGCTGTTGCCAGCTTCCTTGATAGGTTGCGAAGGGATCGTCGCCCCAACCAAAGGCGTTATTGGGAGCGGGGAAACTCCAGGCATCCTGGGTATACCGGAAACTGATGCGATTCATTCTGCTCACGTCATAGTCGAGTCGAATGTTCTCTTCGCGCCAAGGGACTCGGCTGCTCTGGTTCTGCGCGAAATTGATGTCCGTTCCGGGAATAACGGAAGAACGATTCGGAAGGGGATAGTAGGCGGCGAGAAGCTGGCCTACCGGATCCGGGTTAGCAACAGCGAACGGATTGCCGGCCTGCTGAAACCCGACGGGAATATTTGAGGTGGCCGTGAAAGGTCCGCCCTTCACTGCCTGAGTGAAGGTGGCGGGTGGAGGAGCGTTGCAAGTGGTGTTGGCAGTCGCGCTTCCGCCGGAATTCAGAGAGGCCAGCGCAGAGCTTACGTCAGCGCTGAAATCGCCAGCGCGTTCGGCCGCCGTGGGCACGCAAGTCTGCACCAGGTTACCCCGGATGTCGCGATTCCATTCCTGGTTCCACCAAAAGAAGAGTTTGTTCTTCAAAATTGGACCAGCGAAATAGTAGCCCCAGTCGTTGCGGCGCAGCGGCGGCTTGGATACACCTGCCGCGTCGTTGGCAAAGTTATTGGCGTTTAATGCGTCGTTACGGCCTTCGTAAAAGACACCGCCGTGAAATTGATTTTCGCCGCTTCGGGTGGTGATGCTGATGATCGCGCCGGAAGCCTGGCCATATTCCGGACCATAGGAATTGGTAAGCATCTTGAATTCTGCGATGGAGTCGACGGAGGGGTAGATAAGAATGGTGCGGTTGGAGCCAACGTCGTTGTTGTTCACGCCGTCGATCAAAAACAAGTTGTTGGTGCTGGGGTTGCCGTTCACCGAGAAGTCTGAACCACCCTGCAACCCTTTATCTTTGGAGTCGAACTGGTTGTTGGCGGAGACGCCCGGCTGAAGCTGGGTCAATTCCATGAAGTTGCGACCATTCAAGGGGAGCTCGCGAACCTGGGTCCCTTCGATAACCGCGCCGACGTCGGCAGTGGTGGTCTGCACCTGAACGTCGCTGGCTTCAACGCTGATCACTTCACTAGCCGAGCCCATGGTCAACTTGGCGTTCACTTCGGTGGAGGTCGAGACGTGAACTTCCACATCCTTGGCGACATACTCCTTGAAATTCCCGGCCTTGACAGTTACTTCGTACGTACCCACGCTCACGTTGCCGAAGGTGAACCCTCCGGAATCGGTGGTGGTAGTTTCAGTCGTGGCGTTGGTGCCGACATCGCGAAGAGTAACGGTCGCGCCGGGAACCGCGGCACCGCTGGGATCGGTGACTGTTCCGCGCACCGAACCCGCGTAGTTCTGCGCATAAGTTGCGAAGGGGGAGAGGAGTAGGACAAGGACGAGAAGCACGCCTGCGAGCGCCCAGATCGCACCGGCGCGGTTTGCCAAGCTAAATTGATTCTTCATTACGCTACACCTCGAGGAGATTTTTCACCCGGTATTTCAGCCAAAAGTCTACACAGCCAGCTGGCGCGCAGGCGATTGGAAGCAATGCCGTTCAAATCGGAAAAGAAATTAAGGCCCACACCCATGGGTCTCGCAGTAATACTTTTATACTAGCAGCTATATATCACCGCAGGCCCATTCCTTGTCAAGCGAAAATATGGATATTCTCGATAAAAATATTGTTATTCTAAAAATCGTGCCGCGGACGGGATATCGGACTAGTAAAGAAATACAGAAACCCGTTTCAAAATACCTTTTTCCATAGTGCGACACGAAGTCGCGGGCAGTTGTAAGGTAAAAAGTTGCAACGGATTTCCTGTCGAGGGTCTTTACCGCAGAGCCACACCGTAGAGATTATGGGTGGGCGACTACGCCCACGGGCGAAACCTGGATCGACGAGGGACCTTTCGGAGTTCCGGCGGCTTCATCGGCTTCCTGCGCCTTCATCTGTTCGTAGATCTGTAATTGTTCTTTGGCTTTGTCGGGCATATTAGAACGCGAATAGGCCAGCCCTAACTGATAATGATTCTGTGCCTCCTTGGGAACCAGGAGCACGGCCTGAGTGAAGGCACTGATCGCGCAGGTTAAATCACCGGTTTGCAAACACAGCGAACCGAGAGCGCCCTGGGCATCGCCGTTGTTGGGGTTGCCGGAAACACTCAACGACAAGCTCTGTATAGCCCCGCTAATATCGCCGCCGAGTTTTTGAATCATCCCGAGATAGTACAAGGCGCCGGGGTCTTTGGGATTTTGCTTCAGGCAAATGTCCACATGCTTTCGAGCGGTCTGAAAATTATGTTCATTGTTAAAAGCAATGTCTGCAAGGATAAGGTTCATTTCGCGGTCGTCAGGGTGGGCCGCCAGCACTTGTTCCGCGTAGGATTTGGCGGAGTCCCAGTCTTTCAGGCCAAAGACTGCCAGGGCAAGCAGATAGGTTGAGCGCAAATCATCTGGCTCGAGGGCGTGCAGTTCCTCGGCATTGTGGCGGGCGGCCCCAAGCTGACTGGCGTACAACTGCGCCGACGCCAAGCCGTAAAGAATGTCCGGGCGCTTGGGAGCAATTTGGGTGGCACGCGAGAAGGCCTCCACAGCGGCGGCCCAGTCCAATTGCTGAGTGGCTACCTTTCCAGCAGCGACTAAAGCGCCTAGGGATTCGGGTGTGCGCGCGAGGATGCTCTCCAGTTTTTTCTGCGCTTCGTCGAGTTGACCTAAACCGGCGTCCGTAAGCGCGGAATCGACCAGCAGGCGATCGGTGACGGGCTGCTTCGGTTGTGCAAGCAGCAGCAACTGTTGCGCACTTTTAAAGTCTTTGTGAGCAAGAAAGAACTCCACTAATTCCGGAACCAGGTCAGGTTCCTTTTCGGAGACCTGCAGCATTCCTTCGATCTCCATGGAAGCTTTTTCCAGCTGTCCCAGCCCGAAATAGTCCGCAGCAAGGGTCGGCAAAAGTTCGGCGGTGCGCTTCTGCGTGGGGATATTTCCGGCAGCTTCAATGGATTTAGCAAATTCTCCGGCTGCCAGATACAGTTTTGCGAGCGCGATGTTAGAGCGAACATCATTCGGGGCCAGTTTGCTGGCTCCAAGGTAGGCGGCCAACGCTAAGTCAGGCTTGCCTTCCGCGAGGTAGGCGTCACCCAGATCCAGGCGCGGTTCCAGAAGACCTGGAGCACTAGCGGTAGCCTGCTGCAATGCCTCTTCTGCTTGTTTATAGCGTTCCTGGCGAAGATAGACGATGCCTAAGAGATCATTGGCTTTGGGGGAGTGCGGGAGCTTAATGAGATAACCGTGGAGGCGCTGCTCGGCTTCATCAAGCTTTCCCTGTTGTACTAAGGAAGATATGCGCGACAGCTCAGTGCTCTGCGCAAGCGTGCTCTTAGGCAAACAGAACAAGGCAAAGCACGAACATACAAAAATGCCGGACCACGGAAAAACCTTCCGGCACACTCGGCCGCATGGCGGTCGCGCAAAGAAATGATTGGGGCAAATACTCAAGAATTCCTCTTTCAACAAATCTTAGCCGACTGCGGCGAAACAAACTAGCGAGCAAGACCTTTCTACGCTGCGTACTTTCCCCTAGAATCGTGTGGGTTAATAAAATTTTCCTTATGCGCTTGTTCCCTGCCGTAATGATGTTGATGCTTGTTCCGGCGCTACTTGGCGCCCAGGCCACCAGCATTCATTTTCGCGAGGTGGGCAAAGAGTCTGGACTTACTACCGTGCCTTTCAGCTCGATGAAACAGCATTATGTGGTGGAAACGATTTCCGGCGGGGTGGCTCTGTTCGATTGCGAAAACGATGGGAAGCTGGACA
>DATMOS010000023.1:0-191079 GCA_035568155.1 Verrucomicrobiia bacterium
GGATGCTATTCGCGGGGCGGATCTTCGTCCGCGGGAGATTTGCGCGCGATATCTTCGCTGAGACCTTCGAGCTGAAAATGCCAATCCAGTTCGCGGACTTTTTGGGGGTTCTCGCGCCAGTCGGGCACGACCTTCACAAACAATGCGAGATAAATTTTGATATCGAAGAGTTTTTCCAGTTCTTTGCGGGCTTCTGTGCCGATTTTTTTGAGCATCTCGCCCTTGTGGCCGATTAAAATCTTTTTCTGCGAGTCGCGCTCGACGTTCATGGTCACTTCAATACGTAAAAGTTTCGGCAGCTCTTCAAACTTATCGACGAATACGGCGAGGGCGTAAGGGACCTCGTGATACATGACCTGGATAGCTTTTTCGCGAATGATTTCGGCGGCTAAAAAACGTTCCGGTTGATCGGTGATTTGATCGTCTGGAAAATACGGAACTCCAGGCGGCAGTTCGCGGAGAATCACCTCCAACAGTTCATCGAAACCCGCGCCGGTGAGCGCGGAAATCGGCACGATGGCCGCGAAATCAGAGGCTTTTTGAAAGGCATCAATCAAGGGCAAAAGCTTGGGCTTAGGAAGGCGATCAACTTTATTTAATGCCAGAATGGTCTTCCCGCGGAACCGTTCGGCCTTTTGCAGCAGTAGCGCGTCGGCGTGGGGATAAGCGCGGCTGGCGTCCACCATCAATAACAGCACGTCGATGCCTTCGAGCGCAGCAGCTACTTCATGCATCATCTGGCGGCCGAGCGCGGAATCGGCGTCGTGCAAGCCGGGCGTATCGATAAAAATGATTTGTCCTTCGGGCTTGGTGACAATTCCTTGAATGCGGTTTCGGGTGGTCTGCGGCTTGGAAGTGACGATGGCGATTTTCTGCCCAACCAGGCGATTTACGAGTGTGGACTTCCCGGCGTTGGGGCGGCCTACGATGGCTACGAACCCAGACTTGAAGCCGGTGCGAAGTGGTGTGGCTTCAGTTGGCTTGTCTGGAATTTCTTGACCTGGAGCTTTTTTGCCTGGACGTTTTTTGTCGCGCATCGAAGTTTTCTGCATGCTGGAACAATTACTTAAGTGACCGGCGCGCCGATTTCAGCGTTTCGGAACACGAACGTGACTTACCTGCACAGCAATCTGCTTGCGTATACGCACGCGCAAAACCTTTCGCTGGTTGGCTTCCAGCACTTCGAATTTGTGACCCTCGAGGTCGATCTTGTCGCCCGGTTCAGGAACTTTACCCGAAACGTGGCTTAGTAGTCCGGCGATGGTGGTAACGGCCGCATCGGACTTCTCGCCAAACTTTACGCCGAGCAATTCCTCGACGTCGTCGATAGACATACTACCGCGCATGACCAGGCCGCCGTCAGTTTCGCGCACCACGTCGGCCAGCGGCTGCTTGGCATCGTAACCACTCTCGCCCACGATCTCTTCCACCAGATCTTCCACGGTGGCGATGCCCGCGACTGAGCCGTGCTCATCGATTACTACGGCAAGGGGCTGGCCCTTTTGGCGCATCTCGCGTAAAAGATCGGAGCCGGCTTTCGTTTCCGGTATGAATAAAACCGGCCTGGCTAGTTCACGGACTTTGCGTTTTGGTAAATCTTGATCGGCAATGTGCAACAAATCCTGCGCGTTCACCACGCCGAAAATATCGTCGAGCGTCTTTTCGTAAACAGGCATTTTGGAAAATTTATGTTCCACGAACTTGGCGTGTAGTTCCTCGAGCGTGGCCTCGGCGGCAATGGCAATGATATCTGGGCGGGGAGTCATCACTTCTCGCACGCGTTTATCGCTGAATTCCACTACTTGTTCGATGAGGTCAGCTTGCTCCGGCTCGATAATGCCCTCTTCTTCGGCGGCTTCCACGAGCGCTTCGATGCCTTCCTCGGTGCGCTGCTCCTCGGATTTTTCATTCTCTTTTTCCGAGATGCGGGCGAGTGATTCGGCGCCTTCGAGGAAAACGCGCACGGGCCAAACCAGCCACATGCACGCGCGAATGGCAGGCAATAAGCGCAGCAGCCATCTTCCGGAGGTGCGGTAGAGCAGCATGTCCGGAATGAAGTGCATGGCGATAACTACTTCCAAGCTAAGGAAAACGATGAACTGCACTACCGATTCCCAGGCTTCGGGAACGAAATGCACGACCCCGCGGGTAGTTTCGAGGACCAGGAAAGCCAGCCAGAAATGGCCCAGGATACGGAAGGTGCGGCCGCCGCTGCGACGGTTGATATGCAGCTTGGGCTCGATTTCGGCTTCGAAGATTTCCAGGTGTTCGTGAATGCGCCCGGTGGTCATGCGGCCAAGTTCGCGGTAAATGAGCGTAAGGTAGGAAAAAATGGGCAGGCCAAAGGCTAAAACGGCAATGCCCAATATATATAGCCAGCTGAAAGTCACGCCAAGCCTAGCCGTCTGCGGAGTTTCTTTTCGGTGCGATCCATTTCGCCGTGATCGGCTTCGTGGTCGAAACCCAAGAGATGCAAAACACCATGCAGGATCAGAATTTTTAGCTCCGCCGGAAGGGTGCGGCCAAAATTTTTGGCATTTCGCTTGGCTACGGCAGGGGCAATGGCAATGTCACCGAGAGATGTATCGCTGTCCGCAGAACCGGTGGCCACGGAAGCGGGACGTCGCTTCGACCGGCGGGGCTGTCGGAGCTTCACTGCGGGAAAAGATAAGACGTCGGTAGGGCCGCGCTTCTTACGAAAGGACTGATTCATCCCCGCGATCTCCGCATCGCTTACCAGGCAGACCGTGACCTCGGCCTGCATAAGATCCAATTCGCGACGCACGCGAAGCAAAAATGACTCCAAAGCTCGTATCGACAAACGTACCGCACGCTGGCGATTCAAAATCATCCTTACTTCGCGTCTGGATCCGTGGATTGATCTGAGACCCGGCCGGATTCGCGAAGTTGTTCGGAGACCAACTCTTTAGCGACTTCCGGAACGCGACGGTCGCCTCGGCCATTTGATGCGTTGGCACTAGAGTTTCTGTTGGGATGCGCGGGATGGGTGACGTCCCACTCCTCGTAAGCGCGGATGATTTGTTGCACCAGATTGTGGCGCACGACGTCTTTTTCGCCGAATTGAATAGTGCCGATACCGTCGATCTTCCCGCAAACTTCGAGGGCTTCGACGAGGCCAGACTTCTTTCCGGTGGGCAGGTCGATTTGTGTGATATCGCCAGTGATGACGGCCTTGGAATTAAAACCCAGGCGCGTCAAAAACATCTTCATCTGCTCGCTGGTGGTATTTTGCGCCTCATCGAGAATCACGAACGAATCGTTCAGCGTGCGTCCACGCATAAATGCCAGCGGGGCGACCTCGATAATGCCCTTCTCTAGAAATCGCTCCAGCTTGTCTGCGTCGAGCATGTCGTACAAGGCGTCGTATAAGGGGCGCATGTAGGGGTCAATTTTTTGTTGCAGTGTGCCGGGCAAAAATCCAAGGCGCTCGCCGGCTTCCACCGCGGGGCGCGCGAGGATAATGCGATTAACTTGCTTGGTGAGTAGAGCGCTTACCGCCATGGCCACGGCGATATAGGTTTTGCCTGTGCCACCCGGACCGATACCAAACATCATGTCGTGCTTTTCAATTTCTTCCATGTAGCGACGCTGGCTGGCATTTTTGGGAGTGACCTGCTTTTTTCCGAAGGAGCGCACGCGGGTTGGCTCAAACATGGTGCGCGGCGATTCGTGGGGTACTTCGGTGGCGACGCGCATCAGGGACTTCACTTCGGCGCTGGTTAAGGTACGGCCGTGGCGGGTCAGGTGGTTGTACTCTTCGACGATCTTGACGGCCTGATCGACGTTGTCCTGGTCGCCTTCAATGGTCAAACGCGTGTCGTGCAGGTGCGTGCGTACATGCAGCGCGTCCTCAAGCAAACGCACGTTGTCATCGAGCGTTCCATAAAACGGTTCAATTTGTCCGGATATGTGTACGGTACGTCTCATCCAGTTGGCAGGTTTTCCAGCTACAGGCCCAGTTACGGGCAACGAGTGGCCGATGGTTCCTCCAGGCTAGGATAACTGCGCAGTAACTCGGGAACACACTGGTTCCACCCTATCCCAGCCGTTCGACGCGGTCAAGGTTGACGCGCTTTGATTGTAGATGCCTACCTAATGGCGCTTTCGAGGGGTATTGCAACGCGCGAAGGCCGGAAGATTGAAGTCTAGAAATTGCCGAACTCTGCAGATTGCGAGCGGCCGAGAAGGCGAGCGCCAAGCTGCTCATATTCGGAAATGAGGAAGGCAGCGTTCTGTCCCGCTAGCGTCGCAGCGTCTATTTCAGTCGACAGCAGAGCCGCAGTCGCGATATCCGCGCTGCATCCCATACAGTAGCGTTCGGATAGGCCGGGAAGTTCAAACAGCTCCTCAATTCGGCCGCACACGCTACATTGCGAAGATAACTCTTCCTCACAACCCTTTGGTCCCATGATCATTAAAGTTCCTCTCTCGCTGCGTACTGCTTTCTGCCGCCGGTCGGCATCTGTTGCAGTGAAAATGTCAGTCGGAACCTCAGCATAGAAAGCGCGGCCTAAAAAAGTCCTGAACGATACATTAGGAAAGTATGAGTACGAATGGGAGGTTTGCTCGGCGCGGTCCGGAGTCCGGACCGAAGGAGCTCAAAGAAGTGTCAGGTCTCGAGCTTGAAGCGAGTGGAAGCCAGCCTGTACAAACGGCGCCACACCAGGCGATTCATGAGCACGACGATGGTGGCCATGATCAGCGTGGAGGCGAGCAGCACATCGAAGCGGCCCGAGTCGCTGGCACCACTGATAGTGCTGCCAAGGCCGGGCGCAGAAACAATGCGGCCCTGAAAGTGGAAGTACTCGGCGATGATGCTGGCGTTCCACGCGCCCCCAGAGGCGGTAATCATGCCGGTGATGAGATACGGAAAAATCGCCGGTAAGGTCAAGTAGCGCCAGCGATCCCAACTCGTGAAGCAGAAAATGCACGCGACTTCTTTCAGGTCGGTGGGGACCGCCATAGCACCGGCGATTACATTGAACAGGATGTACCACTGGGTACCCAAGAGCATCAGCAGCATGGCGGCAATTTCCACGCCGCCGCGCAGCCGAATCAATAAGAGCAAGAGGATGGGAAACAGGGCGGTCGCCGGAATGGAAGCAGCGAGCTGAACGATTGGCTGGGCAATTTTCGAAAGTCGCGGATTGGACCCAATGGCGACGCCTACAGGAACGGTCCAGAGTGCGCCGAGGAGCAAAGCCGCGTTCACGCGCAAAAACGTAAATGACGCGCTGCGCAAGAGCGCGAAGTAGTCGTGGCGATGGAGGGTGGAGAGTTCGCCAATGCCGCGGAAAATGGCAAATGCCGAAACCAAAATTACGGTCACGCCCAAGATTCCCAATAGCCACTGCCCCCAACGGCCGCGCTTTTGCTCAGAGATAATGGCGCTGGCTTTCCGCGCGCCGCCCGCAAATGACAAGGTGAGCCAATTGATGAGGGGGCGCACGAGAAGGCGATAGGCTCGAATGACCAATGCGGCGCGGCCGACCAGTCGAAGGAGGGTCGACGTCTTCGCTTTGGCGTCCTGCACTTGTTCGAATTTGAATTTGTCCGCCCAAATAATGATGGGGCGCCAGATCAGTTGGTCCAGAAGGACGATGACACCGACCATGGCGGCCAAGCCATAGAGGACGGCGCGAGTGTCACCGTTGCCGGCAGCGGTTTGCAAAAAGGAGCCCAACCCGGGCAGGCGAAAGTCGCGATCCCCAAGCACAAACATTTCGCACGCCATCAAAAAGAACCAGCCTCCGGCGACGGACATCATGGAGTTCCAAACCAGGCCAATGGTGGAGAACGGTAGGTCGAGTTGGGCAAAACGTTGCCAGTTCCCGAAACGGTAAATGCGGGCGGCTTCTTTCAGTTCACGCGGCTCGGTTTTGAGGGAAGAGTAGAAACTGAACGCAATATTCCACACTTGGCCAGTGAAGATCAGCAGAACAGAGCCAAGTTCCACTCCGATTTGCCGGTGCGGGAATAAAGCGACCATGGCCAGCATGACGCCCGGCAAAAAACTGAGCACCGGAATCGATTGCAAAATGTCGAGCAGCGGTATGAGGATTATTTCTGCGCGTCGCGAGTTCGCGGCAAGGAAGCCATACCCGAGCGCGAAAATCAGGCTCAAGCCGTAGGCTACGCCAATGCGCACCAACGAATACAAAGCGTACAGCGGTAAAGCACTCGGGCTTTGCGAAATGTGCGCGCCCGGCGCCACCGGCCCGAGCCACGAGCGGCCGATGGCGTAAATGCCAAAGACCGCAGCGAACAAGAACAACATCACAGCAATATCAATCAGAAAAGACCACCGCCGGCGGGGGCCAAGCGCACGACCGGGAGCTAGAGGCAAGGAACCGAAATGCTGGGAGACCGGAGTCGTCGAGGCCACTAGAAGGTTAGACCTCGGTCAGCGTGAGTTTGCCGGTCGCGGCATCGTAATCAAAAATCTCTGCGTAACGACCCCATTGAATGGCCGTCTCCAACTGCCGCCGCGACTCCGCCTCACTGAAATGTTCATCGATCAGGTCATGGAAGAATTCATCTGGAAGGGTGCGATCGGCTTTGGCCTTAAGGGCTTGCTCCATTTGGCGCAACAAGGGAACGTGTGCGAGCCCTGCTACTCGAAATGATTTCTTTCGGGTTTGAATATCCGCTTTGGCGAACTCCTCGCCCTCTGGAGTGATCACCGCATCGCCTTCCTCAACGCGAAGGAAACCCAGGAGCACAGCGGTATCCACGGTGGGCAAGAGAGCATCCACTTCAAGGCTCAGATCATAAGCGAGGCGATGAAGATCGGCGCGGCCGCCTTGATCTACGAGAATTTCGAGCAGTCCGGCCATGCCGCCAGGACGCGTATGCGGAAGCATGATGGGGCGATGCGAAACTGCAGGGTTGCCGTTCGCCGCGGTATGGACATGGTCTTGTTTGTCATCCGGACGAGTAAGCACCCGGTAGATGGTATCCACCAATTCGACGAACTGTGGCGTCTTGCGATCGCGTGGGTAAGAAAGATTCACCGGAAGATCGGCGTGAATGTGAGCGGGATTACGGCCCAGCACAATGATGCGATCGGCGAGAACGACGGCCTCTTCAATATTGTGAGTGACGATAAAAATCGCGCGCGTGGGAATCTTGTTCTCAAGCCACAGTTCAAGGAGCTCACCGCGCAGAGTTTCGGCGGTCAATACATCGAGCGCTGAAAAAGGCTCGTCCATGAAGAGCACTTCGGGTTCAACCACCAGGGCTCTGGCAACCCCGACGCGCTGCTTCATGCCACCAGAAAGTTCTTTGGGATAGGCGTTCTCAAAACCATCCAGTCCGACCGCGTCGATAATCCGGAGAGCGCGTTTGTGGCGCTCAATAGGAGGCATTCCACGAGCTTCAAGCGGCGCCTCGACATTTTCCAGAACGGTAAGCCACGGGAAGAGTGCAAAGCTCTGAAAGACGATGGAAACGTTAGGGGATTCTTCGCGAACAGGTTGACCGTGCCATAGCACGCCGCCCGCTGAAGCAGGCGAGAGTCCAGTGAGCATGCGAAGCAGGGTAGATTTTCCGCAACCGGAGGGCCCCAGGACGGCCACGATCTGTCCTGGGTAGACCGCGAGGTCGGTAGGCGCAATGACTTGCACACGCCCGCCGTCGGGCTGCGTGTAAAATTTCTCGATTTGCCGCGCTTCGATAATTGGCGCTTCGACTGTGCGTGAGGTCCCCATGAGTGCACCTGGTCGACACAGACGAAATGTCAATCCGAAATTCAGGCTAGCAAGGCTGCTCTAAGAAAGTCGTGAACGATCCGTGAGCAATTCATAATAACCTTGAAGGGGAGCACGGCCAAATATTTCCTCCATGGGCGTGGCTACTTTTGCGAATGCAGTCGTGGATTTTGGCGGTTCCGGTTTAAGAGCCGCCCCTACTATGCCGGGCCAACGCGCGCATGTCTAAGCTGACGCCGAATGAGAAACTGTTTAGCTGTAGCGGGACGCTGCGGCTGAAGCCGGCTTCGAGATCTACGTAGCGAGCTGGCTTCATCTCCACGCCAAAATTGAAGCCGTTATCGCGGACAAGAGCGGCGCCGCCGGTTTGCACGCTGGCGTCCAGGTAGCCTTTGCGATTGGTGGAGTTCCCGTTCGCGGAGCACGTGGTTGCGGCGGAACACCGGAAAACCCTACTGATGACGGTCTGGGTGCCCCAGGGAGCCACATCGTACGCGGAAGCCGTCAGGCTGAGCGGTCCGGCGTCAACTTCGGCGCCAGCTTCGGATTGAACGTTGTAACCGAAGGTGATGAATGGACGGTGAAAGTACTTGGTGTCGCTGACGGTGTTACCGACTCCCAAGTCAACGAACGGAGTGAAAACTCCGAAAGGATGTTCAAGATGGTTTGCCCAATTCCAGGTGGCGTGACCAGTGCTTAAACCCTTCTTGGTTTCACCGGTCGGCGCCGTGAGGTGGATGGTCGGATCGTAGTTGAGGAGCTCGCCGGCGAAGTTCCACTTGAGGTCAGCGCCAAGGCTGCCCAGGCCATCACCGGAGACGGCTTGCGGATCGTTCTTCTTCACGGAAGAAGGAGTGCCTACAAAGTAGTAAGGAATGCCCAAGTCAATGCCGAAATGGCGGGAGAAATTGTAGCCTACCCCGGTGCTCAAATCGAAGATGCTGCCATCACTGCTGGTGCCGCCTTCGAACTTCACGCCCGCGTTGAGTCCTGGGGTGAAGCCCTCAGCCGGCTTTGCAAGAGGACCGGTGGCCGGAGAAGCTGGAGACTGAGCGTAATCCGGAGAGCCATACGCAAGTAAGAGAAGCGAAAGAACAGCAACACATCGAAGTGTTGGGTAAACGAAGTGGTTGACCAAATTAGGATGCCGCAAAATTGCCCCCTTGAGGCCTTTCAAAAGCCGAATCGCGCTAGTGCGCCGGTGATTCTGAGAAGTCTGGTGATTTTTACGCTGCGAGAGACCGAATGTGGGTCGCTCCCCCGATTATGAGGGAAGTTTAAAGTCGAGATAGGCGGTTGTGAACGGCCCCAGGTACAGGTCCCAGGAAAAATTTAACTGTACAAAAGCTCCGGTGGCCCACGGAACCACCGCCTGGAGTAGCGCCAACATCGGGAGGAAATGCCTGAGCGTTGTTATTATCGTGCGCGGCGGTGTCACAATTTAACGATGGCAGACGTTTAAGTAGTGTAAGAACGGGTGACAGTCTTGTCAGAAAACGTGTTGGAAGGGTTTCCGGCACAAAACCACACGGTGCGCGAGCCGCAACCAGAGGCGCTGAAAGCTTGCGGGCCCGTGCTCCCTACGCGGGCGATTGGTGAGCGCGGTGTTATGGATGAAGGGTCCAGGGTTGGAGAATTTGAGACCCTGTTCGTCAAACACTATCCGCGCATTGTAGGGATTTTACGGCGTATTCTCGGGGATCATGGGCGGGCTGAAGATTTGGCCAGTGAAGTCTTTTTGAAACTTTACCGCCGGCCCCTAGCACAGGAGCCAGACGCCAATGTGGGCGGCTGGCTTTATCGAACCGCGACGAACCTGGGAATTGATGCGCTGCGTGCGACGGCTCGCCGGAGCCGATTCGAACAGGCCGCAGGTCAGGATGCCTGGCAGAACAAACCCGCAGAAAATGGATTTGAGCGAGCGACTCGGTTTGAGCGAGAACGCCGGGTTCGCACAGTTCTGGCGGAAATAAAACCGGCTCAGGCGCAATTGCTCCTATTGCGCGCTTCGGGAGATAGCTATAAAGAGCTGGCGGCAGCTTTGGAGATTGAACCTGGATCTGTAGGCACGCTGTTGGTTCGAGCAGAGGCCGCGTTCGAGCAACGTTATCGGGAGCTTTTTGGATCAGAGGAGGACGTATGAATTGTGTCTCAGAAAACAATTTGCGCGCGTATCACGATGCTGAGTTGAATGCCGTGCAGAATGCGGAGATTGAGGCGCATGTCGCCGGTTGCGCAGAGTGCACAACGCGCCTGAGTGAAATAGCGGCTGCAGTCGCACGTGTGGAGAAGCAACTGGTTTGTTTAGGCGCTTCTTCAGCGGACATGAAAATTGATGCGCAAGCCGCGCTCTCTCGCTTCAAGGAGCAGCAAGGTGCCCAGATAGAGACCATGCCTTCGAAATCTGATTTTGTTGCTCATGAAACCAATGTTCGGGGCAGGGGCTGGCGTCCGTTGTGGATTGGTGCTGTGGCCGCGACGATTTTGTTGTGCAGCCTGGCATTTCCATTCGGGCGTGGCTTGGCGCAGCACTTTCTTGGGACTTTGCGGGTTGAAAAAGTACAGCCGGTACGCCTGGATTTTTCCGCTCTTGAGGGTAACCGGCCGCTGCTGGAAATGTTACGCCAGATGATTTCCGACAAAGTGGTGGTTACCGCAGATGAAAAAACGCAACCGGCTTCCAGTGCCGCGGACGCGGGCCAGCTAGCGGGATTCTCTGCAGGTGTGCTGGGCGCACGCACGGATACTCCGAAATTTATCGTTGGGGGTCAGCACGCTTTCCATATGACGATCGATCGCACGCGCCTACAGGACATTTTCGATCAGGCTGGGCGCACCGACCTTTTGTTGCCCGCTACCTTGGATGGAGCAAATGTTTCGGTGAATGTACCGCGATCCATCATGGTGGAGTATGGCGATTGCCCAGAAGCGCACCCGGCGGGCGCCGCGCAAACGGCTCCTGCACAAGCACACTCCGGAGCATGGGCTAATTGCCTAGCGCTACAGGAAGTGCCAAGTCCGCTGGTCAATATGCCATCTGACCTCAACCTTCAGCAGTTAGCAGAAATTGGGTTTCAGCTTGCGGGGATGAGCGCCACACAGGCACGTAGTCTTGGACAGACCATTGATTGGAAATCGACGCTGGTGCTGCCGATTCCGCGATTCGCGAGTTCCTACAGTCAAGTCACCGTGAACGGCGTGCAAGGCACATTGATCGAGGGCTCCGGCCGTCGTGGGCCTGACTATGTATTGGTTTGGGTAAAGAATGGGATCATCTACGGGCTGGTCGGCCGCGGTGATTCGAGCAATGCGGTGGCGCTGGCGAACTCGCTGAGCTAAATCCCGTTGGCTCCTGGAGGGGCACCTGGATCAAGCGGCCGACTTTGCCATTCAAACGGTGGGACTGCGCAAAGTATTTGGGAGCAAGATTGCGGTAGGTAATCTCTCGCTGACGGTGCGCCGCGGCGAAGTGTTCGGCTTCCTGGGCCCGAATGGAGCGGGGAAGAGCACATCCATTAAAATGTTGCTGGGACTGGTGAAGCCCAGCAGCGGGCAAGCCTTCGTTCTTGGCGCGCCCTCCGACAATGTGGAAGTCCGGCGGAAGATTGGTTTTCTGCCAGAGGATTTTCGGTTTTACACCTGGCTCACCGCGATCGAACTCCTGAAATTCCATGGCCGGCTGTGCGGGATGAGTGCGGCACGTCTGCGCGAACGCGTTCCTGAGCTACTTGAGCTAGTGGGACTGACTCCCCATCGTGAAAAACGCTTGCGCGATTTCTCCAAGGGCATGCTGCAGCGGATTGGATTGGCCCAGGCGTTAATTCACGAACCAGAGCTGGTTTTTCTCGATGAGCCTACTTCCGGGCTTGATCCCATGGGGCGGCGGCTGGTTCGCGACATTATCCGTACGGAACGCGACCGGGGCGCCACCGTGTTTCTGAACTCTCACATTCTCAGCGAAATTGAAATTACTTGCGACCGAGTGGTGTTTATCAAGGAAGGGCAGGTGGTCGGCAGCCGCGATTTGTTAGCGAAGCCCGAGGGGCAAGTCCACGTCGTAGCGCGGGTGCGCAATGTATCCGGAGAAACGATTGCGGGACTTTCGCGATGGAGCGCCTCGGCGGCACTCGACGGAGAACTGTTGACACTTACTACCGCTTCCACTTCTTCCCTGCCGCACATTCTTCGTCACCTGGTGTCATGCGGCGGCGAAGTATTTGAATTTAGGCCGCAAACCGTGTCACTGGAGGATCAATTTCTCAAGATTATGGGCGAGGATAGCGGACTTTGATGGGCGTATGGATCATGGCGGGCGTTACGTTTCAGGAAGCGGCGCGGAGAAAGATTCTTTGGGCGGCGGTGGCGGCAGGCGCGGGATTTCTCGCGCTGTTCGGCACTGGAATGCATTTTCAGGTCAAGGATCTAGCTAGCCACAACGTGCCGCCGTTGATTGGCCACCAAGTGCAAGTGGCGATGCTTCAGGTGGGATTTTACGCCGTCGATCTTCTTGCGGTGGTCATGACTATTTTGACTTCCGTGGATACGCTTTCGGGCGAAATATCCTCGGGAACGATCCAAGCCATCGCTACCAAGCCGATTTCGCGATGGGAAGTGTTGATGGGCAAATGGCTGGGCTTTGCGGGCATGATTGCCATTTATGTGAGCGCGATGTTCGGGGGAGTTTCCGCGATTGGATATTTCATCGCCGGCGTGCGCCCCCACAATGCGGAGCGCGGCGCGCTGCTGGTCTTTTTGGAATGCTTGTTACTTCTGACGGTTACGTTCGCTTGCGGAACGAGATTTTCGACGTTGGCTAACGGAGTGATTGTTTTGGGCCTTCACGGCCTGGCATTTATTGGCGGGTGGATTGAGCAGATCGGGGCAATGACTACCAGTCCGCGTCTGGTGACGCTGGGCATCGTTTCCAGCTTGATCATGCCCAGCGAGTCGATGTGGCGCCGGGCTTCGTTCGAAATGCAATCTTCGCTGACGCGATCCATACAGTTCACTCCATTTTCAAACGCATCGGCGCCAAGCCCCGCGATGGTGGGTTACGCCGCGTTTTATCTGCTCATCGCGCTCACGGTTGCACTCTATAATTTTCAAGAACGAGATCTTTAAATATTGATCCGCCAAACATTTTGGCTCGGGACGTATCTCAATGCGTTACTTGCAGGGGTTAGCAGTTATACTTCTCGCTCGAACAACTGCTTAGCGAAACGAGGACCGATGGTTCGTCTTACGCAATGCCTTCTTTGCCTATTTTTCGTGGTCGCAATGGGTATGGCTGCAACTGGCGAGGCGCGAGCGCAGGGTTCCAATAACCCGAAAACATCTGACGCGGCCGTTACCGGGCAGGCTGCACCTGCGTTCGATGTCAACGCCGCGGTTGAAACTTATTTGGCGAAGATGCCGTCGGCGGAACGCGCGCGATCGAATGCCTATTTTGAAGGGGGATATTGGCTGCAATTGTGGGATTTTTTGTCGACGGTACTAGTGATGTGGTTACTGCTGCGTTTTCGCTTGTCCATGCGCATGCGCGATTTAGCCGAACGCATCACGCGCTTTCGCCCGTTGCAAACCGCGATTTACTGGGTGCAGTTCATCGTCCTAGTGACCGTCGTGACGTTTCCGCTAACGATTTATGAAGGCTATATTCGTGAACATAAATATGGCCTGTCGAACCAAGCATTTGGTCAGTGGATGCGGGACCAAGGGGTGGCGCTGGGCGTCGGCATAGTGTTGGGCGCAATTTTCATGGTGCCGCTATTCGGGCTGGTGCGGCGGCTGGGCAAAAACTGGTGGGTGTGGGGAGCTGTCACGACCGTAGTGTTTATCGCTTTTGTTGCACTGATCGCACCGGTTTACATTGCCCCGCTATTCAACAAGTACAGCAAGCTGGAAGACCCGAGCATTAAGGATCCGATCCTCAGCATGGCGCGCGCTAATGGAATTCCGGCGACGGACGTGTATGAGTTCGATGCTTCACGGCAATCCAATCGTGTGAGCGCCAACGTGAGCGGGTTCGCGGGGACGTTGCGAATTTCGCTGAATGATAATCTGCTGAAACGCTGCACGCTGCCGGAGATTGCCACCACTATGGGCCACGAGATGGGCCATTACGTTCTAAACCATATATATAAAAGTTTGGTGATGAATGGCGTGGTGATCGTGATTGGCTTTGCATTTCTGAGCTGGGGGATAAATTTTGCTCGGTCGCGATGGGGTGAGAGTTGGGGCGTCCGGGACATTGGCGATGTCGCGGTCCTGCCGCTGGCGGTGATCGTGCTGTCCAGTTATTTTTTTCTTACAACACCGATCAACAACACCATCACGCGCACCATGGAATTTGAGGCCGACATGTATGGACTCAATGCGGCACGACAGCCTGATGGCGAGGCTAACGTGGACCTGCTGTTAGGCGAATATCGCAAAATGGACCCCGGACCGATAGAGGAGTTTGTGTTCTTCGATCACCCCAGCGGGCGCACGCGGATTACTGCTGCGATGCGCTGGAAGGCTGAACATCCGGAGACTGCATCGGCGGAAGAGTTGAACAGGCCGATGTTCAGTACGCCGTAAAATCGATTCGCTTAGTTGCAGAGAGAGCAAACCGATTCGCTTGCCCCGTTAAACAATAGAATTGACGATTGGCTTGCCGAATAGCAAAGGGTCCATCACGGCAAAGAGATCCGCGCTGCGGATGGGCTTGGACACATAGCAGGTATTAGGACGCCTTTGTCCCGGAGGAGATATGAAACGAACTTTGATCGCGGTGCTTGCAATTTTTCTGGTGGGAGTGCACGGCGCGCGCGCGCAAACTAAGCTCTCCGTCAAATGGGAAGAGCTTACTGCGGCTGATTTCAGGCGGGCCATCGAGCAATCCAAGGGCACCTGCTTGCTACCCTTTGGCATCCTTGAAAAACACGGGCCGCAACTTCCGTTGGGCACCGACTTGTTCAATGTGCGGTATGCCTCGCTGCATGCAGCGGAAACAGAATACGCGGTGGTGTTTCCTGAATACTACTTTGGCCAGATTTTTGAAGCCAAACATGAGCCCGGAACGGTCGCCTACAGCAGAGACCTGCAGTTAAAACTGTTGCAGGAGACCACCGATGAGATGGCGCGCAACGGCTGCAAGAAGATTGTGATCGTTAACGGTCATGGAGGAAACGAAAGCTTGCTGCCCTTCTTTGCGCAATCCCAGCTGGAAAAGCCGCATGACTACGTGGTGTACGTTCAATGGGGCCGTGACGAACCTAAGGGCGGCCCGCAAAAGAAAGACGCACTGGACATGCACGCTGGGCAATCGGAAACCTCCACGATGATGATTTCTCATCCGGAATTGGTGCATCTGGATCGAGCTGCCAGTGAATCGGGCGCGGACCAGAAACGGGTCAACCTCCCCGCGGATGTTTACACCGGGATTTGGTGGTACGCGCGTTTTCCCAATCACTACTCTGGCGACGGCACGCTGGCCACCAAGGAACTTGGTGAATTTGAAATGAATGCATGGATTAATGCCATTACAGCGGCTATTCGCGCCGCCCAAGCTGACGATCAAAGCCTACGGCTACAAAACGAATTTTACGAGAAGAGTAAGCATCCGCTCGATACACGACCCTAGTTTTGAGGGATTAAAAATCGGGACGGGCCACAAACTACTGGAACATGGCGAGTGAGTTTTCTTTGTGGTGGCGTTACCTGCGGCGGAGCTGCTCAACCCAACGGAAGAGTACTTGATCGAAGGGCCCTTCCACGTCCAAGAATTCGACGCCCATGCCGACACGCGGCTTCAGCACACGAATTACCGCCAGGGCTTCGACTATTTGATCTTTACGCATGAGAGTCGCGCGAACTCGGCAACCCACTTTAAAAGTCTTACTGGAGCAGATAAATGCGCCGGCAATGGAAAGATCGGAGGTTATGCCACTGGCGGTCATGCCGGTTTCCAAATCCAGTAATGTGGCGTCGGCGGCAAAAGGATAACGAATGGAATATCGCCGGTCGCGCACTGCGATGGAGCGCCACGGTCCAGTTGATGATGGGTCTTGCATGAAGATTACATTACTCACAGTCGGATGAGGTCTGAGCGGCTAAAAAAGCCGTTGGGAAGCTCCCTCGCTATCCAAATTGTCTCTTGGAACAGCCGGATGTGCAGCAGTTTCAAATCTCATATTTGCGAAACAGCTAATAGCTGGGCGTACGCTCAGCGCTGGCGCCCGTGAATTATCGTTATTAGCCGCTACGACAAGCCTACAAGACCGAGTCCATAGAAGCGTAAAATCGAATGCTATCCTGCACCGGTACTTCTATCTTTTCAGGCGAACCTACAAATGCGCGCGGATGGGCTGCGGCAAAGCGATCGTGTAAATTTCCGAATGCCGGTGGAGGCATCGTGGTTCGGGAACAACGGGACTACGTTCAAGCGCACCGCCACAACCATGCTGGTGAGCAAGAACGGTGGGGTGTTGAGGCTCGCGGAGAGGCTGCCTGCCGGTCAGGAAGTGACGCTGCGCCGCCAACAAGACGGCGAGGTGTGGAAATCCGCGCGGGCACGAATAATAGCTGAAATTGACCAGGATCCCGAAGGCTTTCTTTATGCGTTTCAAATTTTAGAGCCGCGCGCAGATTTCTGGGACATCGAATTTCCGGCACTCAGTAAAGCCGACGACGCAGTCGCGCGGCTGTTGATGGAGTGCAGTTTTTGCGAGCGGCGGGAAGTGGTGTATTTAAATCCGTTAGAGCTTAAATCCTTTGAAATGCGTAAGTGTGTTGCACGGGTTTGCAGCCAGTGCGTCGCTCCCTCCATCTGGATCGAAGCGCAATCCGAAATAGCCACGCCGACGGTGGAAGGGTATGTAGCAAAAATCGAAGAACACGTCGTTCCGCGGCGCAAACGCGCACGGGTCAAGACGCGAGTGCTGGCGTGTATCCGGCGAAGAGGCTTTGAGGAAGAAATTGCGGTGTGTGAAGATTTATCCAAGGGTGGGCTTAGTTTCCGCAGCCGTAATCAATACGCGGAAGGCACCCGCGTGGAGGTTGCGGTACCGTTTACCCCCGGGAGCGGCGCCATTTTTGTCCCAGTTCGAATCGTGTTTTCGGTGGCACTGCCCGGCGCTGGTCTTTTCAAGCACGGCGGGGCGTACGTAAAAACACTGTCGGGGTCAGGTGCTTGAAGGTTTTGATTCGTATAGAAACGGCCAATCAGCGGAGTGTCGCTCTCGCAGGAAATAATTAGTCGAGGACGGCCACAGATCCTCGTTCGCTACGACGCCGGTGCAGGTAGTGCATCGCAATATTCAAATAAATCTCACCACAGGGCGTTTCCAATCCCAGGACCATGGCTTCGGTATCGACGGTGCTCGACAGGCCGGTTTCGTCCGCGTGAATTTCCGGGGGAAAGACTTTGAAGCGAAAACCCTGGTCGTTCAACAACGTCACGGAATTCCCGATAACCATATTGGCCAGCTCGCAAACGGTTTCGCGCACTAGTTGCTCGCTCGTGGTGAGCTCAGAGCCTGCGAGATGGCTAGCGACTTTTACCGCGACTTCCGGCGAGAGATCGAGAATTACTCGGCCTTCGATATCGCCTTTGATGGCGATCAGCGCGGCCACACCCTTACGGCGATAGGTGTCCTCGTCCATGGTGAGATCAATTATTTTCGCCGACGATTGAAGCAAATCGGAAAATACGGCGTCGGCAGCGTTGATGAAAGGCTGGATCAGCTCCATTCTCATGCGTGTTCTCCTGCCAGCACGGTGGGCGCGCCAGCGGCCGTTGGGTCATCGCTCAAAACGTAGCGCAAAATTTCGTACAGCACTTCCGGTTTTACGGGCTTTTGCACGAAATGTTTGGCACCCTTTTGCAAGGCGGCCAAGATATTTTCTTGATAGCCGACGGAGGAAACCATGACGATGCGCGCGTCGCTGTGTTGGCGGACGATGCGCTCCACGGCTTCGATGCCTTCCATCTGGGGCATGGTGATGTCCATCAGGACGATATCGGGCTTGGTGCGGTTAAACTCCGCGATGGCGGTGAGACCATCGCCAGCCTCGCCGGCCACTTCCCCGCCGAAAGTCTGGATCATTTTGATGAGGTTCTTGCGCGCGAATACCGAGTCGTCTACCACCAGGTAGCGGACGGATTTATTATCTTTGCGTTGAAGTGCGGCAAATTGTGACATGAGAGTCTCCTTGAGCCGGGGCCGTTCAGTTTCGATGAGAAACGGAAATGGTCTCGGCTTTTTCCAACTTATCTTTTTCCTTTTTTCCAGAATTCGTTTTTTCCGTGCCGTACTGGCTCGACAAATAGGTGGCTAAGCCGTCGAGCGGTACAATCCTGTTGGCGTAACCTTTGGCAATGGCGGCACGAGGCATGCCGCTAACTACGCAACTCTCTTCGCTCTGTGCGATAGTCATTCCGCCGGCAGACTTAATGGCCCCCAACCCTGCAGCTCCGTCGTCACCCATGCCGGTCATCAAGACTCCGACTCCGGTAAGGCCAAATTCCTGGGCCACCGAATGAAACAGCACGTCGACGGAAGGACGATGACCATTTACGGGGGCAGCATCGTTCAAAACCACCATGTCACCGCGGGGCATGCGGCGAACCATCATGTGACGGTTTCCGGGGCACAAAAGTACGCGACCTGCCAAAAGAAGATCGCCGGAGCGCGCTTCGTGAACGTTCAACGCGGAGCATTCGTCCAAACGCTTCGCAAACATTTCCGTGAAGCCCTCGGGCATGTGCTGCACAATTAAAATGGAAGATGGAAAATCCGCGGGAAGCTGCGAAAGCATGAACTGCAAGGCGTTTGGCCCGCCGGTGGAAATACCGATGGCGATGATGCGATTAGGCGGCACAGCGAGGCCGGGCTTTTTCTTCACACCCACCGGAGATTCCGAGACGACTGCGGGCGGCAGGCGATGGCCGGAAGCGCGCTTGGCAACTTTGATTTTTTCGATAAGCTGGTCGGCGATGCCGTCCAAATGGCCGACGGCGGCGTCCTGCGGCTTGGCGACGAAGTCGACAGCACCCAATGCCAGGGCCTTAAATGTAGAGTAGGCGCCCTCTTTGGAATGGGTGCTGAACAAAATTACCGGGACGGGCGCGCTCTTCATGATCAACCGCAGCGTTTCCATCCCATCCATGCGCGGCATTTCCAGGTCCAGGGTAACGACGTCTGGGCGCAGCTCCTGAATTTTTTTAAGGGCGAAGGCCCCGTCCATGGCGGTACCCACCACTTCGATGGCGGCATCGCGCGCCAAAATCGCGGGGATGAGCTTGCGCATCAACGCGGAGTCGTCAACCACTAGAACTTTGATTCGTTCGCTCATGCAATTGCTTCCATGGGAAGGGCCTTTGAGAATCGAGATATCACTGCGGGTACGTTCAAGATCAGGACGACGGTGCCATCGCCGAGTATGGAGGCGCCGCTTACCAGATCGCTGGACACAATGTCGCTAGGTAGGGCTTTGATTACCAATTCTTCTTCGCCCACCAAAGAATCGACGAGTAGACCAAAACGCTTTTCCGCTGCACCAATCACGATTACGAAACGGGTCTTCTTTGTTGGCAAAGCCGGCGAAGCAGCAACGGCGTGTATGTGGTCCAAACGGTTTAATCGCACCAAGGTCAGAAGCTGATCGCGGAGACGCAAAATTTCGCGCTGATCGACCATGTGAATCTCGTCTTCGCGGATTCGCGTGATTTCCACGACAGAGGACAATGGGACGGCAAACAGGCGGCCGCCCACGCGAAACAACAAGGTCTGAATGCTAGCGAGGGTCAACGGGGCGCGCAGTTGAATGGTGGTGCCTTTGCCCAGTTGAGTGCTCACTTGTACAGTGCCTTTGAGCTTGCCCATAGCTGAGCGAACCACATCCATGCCAACGCCGCGGCCGGACACTTCGGTGACCGCTGAGGCGGTGCTGAAGCCCGGCTCAAAGATCAGATTCAAAACTTCCTGCTCGCTAAGACGTGCGGCTTCCTCTTGATTGAGAATTGCTTTTTCCACCGCCAGGGCCCGCAGCTTGGTGGTATCCATCCCGCGGCCATCGTCGCGTACCTCGATGACCACTTGGGCGCCCTGGTGAAAGGCGTTCAGAAAAACCGTCCCACGCGCAGGTTTGCCCGCGGCGACCCGTTCATCGACGGGGTCAATGCCATGGTCAACGGCATTGCGAACCAGATGCATTAAAGGCTCGGCGAGCGAATCGAGAATGCCTTTATCGAGATCCGTGTTTTGCCCAGTAACTTGCAGGGCCACGTCTTTGCCGCATTGTTTCGCGACGTCTCGCACGACGCGCGGAAAGCGCCGGAACAGTTGCTCGACGGGCACCATACGAATCTTCAGAACGCATTTGTGCAATTCATCGAGAACTCGCGTTTGAAAGGCCATGGCGTCGGCGAGTTTCGTTCTCACCGGATCACGGGGATGGCTCTTATCGAATTCGGCCAGCGTGCGATTGAGCATCGATCTTCCGATGATCAACTCGCCGACCAGATTCATTACCGCGTCGATTCTCGCAGCGTCGACTCGTAGGGACGTTTCGGTTATGGCTGTTACCGCGGTGCCGATCGCAATTCCCGCGGCGGGGGTTGGGTCGTCGGGATGCTCGGCATGAGCGAGATTGGCCTGCACTTCGAGGAGATCGTCCAATAATTCATGCTCGGCGATTCCCGCGCGCTCGATACGCACGTCCGATACGATCGCAGGAATGCGGCAGCGTTGCGCGAGTGCCTCCGCTGTAAATTTCGTAGCCAAGGCCGCTTCAACAACTTCCACAGTGGCGGCGGCGATGTTATCTTCCGGCCGCAGGGCGATTACCGTACCGCTTCCATGAAGTACATTACGAATCAATTGAAACGCAGCGGCGCGCATCAAGCTGTTGGGATCGACGCGCAACGCCAGGTTGTAAACCGATTCGCCGCGGTGCACAGCCTCGGAGATCATCAATTGCTCATATTCGGTCCAGGCGAATATCGCTGCGACTTGCGAGCCATGCGCTTCGTGCGCGGTGGGATCTTTTTTCGCAGAGGGGCCCTCAAGTAAGTCTCGAATCATCTTCTGCAGGTGCACGCCGGAGGGCGGCTCGGAACTGCGCTCGTAAGCAAAGAGCATGGCGCCAAAGATGTCGGCGGCGGACAACACGATCTCGGCAATCCCGGCTCCCCGCGAATGCACCACCTCGGGCGTGAGTACTTCTTCCAAGGCGTGAGCCAGCTCACTCAATTGCGCAAAGCCGCATGCAGCGGCATCACCCTTTAAGGTGTGCACGGCGCGGCGAACTCCGCGAAGAACTTCTTCATCGCCCGGGTGAGTTTCCAGTTGCAGCCCGCCCTCATTGAGGGCTTGCAGCAATTCATAGGCGCTCTCGAAAAAAAGCGCGCGTAGTTCAGCGCCGCGATCGTCAGGTGGCCGGTTCATGTGCGAGCCTCCAGGCGCTGGTACGCGGTACCGTTATTTTCATGGATCATTTTGAACTTTTGGGTCAGGCCGAACAGGCTCTCGGCATGACCGACAAACAAATAGCCGGCTGGATTCAAGCAATGCCAGAACTTGTCAATAAGGCGCTTCTGTTCTGCTTCGTCGAAATAAATCATGACGTTGCGGCACAAAATAATGTCATTGCGGCGCGGAAGAAATTCGGTTTTCAAATTGTGAAAATCGAACTGCACGAGGTCTTTCAGCTGTTGCTTGACGGCGTACTTGTCGCCCAATTTTTCGAAATAGCGCAGGCGGCAGGTGTAATCGACGGGCTCCATCTGGGGCTCGGTGTATTTTCCTTCCTGACCGGTACGCAAACTTGCATAGCTGATGTCCGAAGCCACAATTTCCAATTTCCAGGGAGGAGGAATCAGGGGCTTGGGAGTGGGCATTTCGAAAGGCAACGGATTTCGCAGATAGTAATACGCCAGGGCATCGGCGATCAGGATAGCCACGGAGTATGGTTCCTGACCGGCGCTGCAACCTGCGCTCCACACGCGAATATGAAAATCGCGGCGTTCTTGCTTGCGGTGAAGAATCTCTTCAAGCACAGATTTTTGCAGCAAATCAAGTTGCGGACGGTTGCGAAAGAAACTAGTTTCGTTGACGGTAAGATTTTCAAGGAGCAGCGCCAGTTCCGGACGCCCTTCACGGCTGGTTAGCAGGCGGTAATAGGAATAGAAGGAATCGAGCTGGCAAACTTTCAGGCGCCGTTGCAGGCGGTCTTTCAGGAAATGCGAACGGCGCTCATCGAAAAACATGCCGCATTCCTGATACACAAGGGTCTGCAACAGTTTCAATTCGGGTTCCGTCAGTTGGACCGGCGGTACGGCGATCGTTCCCATTTTCGGCTATACAGCCTTTCTAAAACGCTTTCATGGTTTGACTACCAAGCTAGTTCGACGACATCGCCAGCGATTCCGCAGCGGCTTCCAGGCTTCGCAAGTCTTTTCGATACATCAACTTTGTTATGTCCAGCAAAATGATTAAGCGGCCCTTCAACTTTCCGACTCCCGTGACGTAGCCCGATTCGCCATCGGCAAAAACCGAGCCAGGCGGCTCGATATCCGCAGGCGGAATTTTCAAGACTTCAGATGCCGCGTTCACGATCAGACCGACCAGCTTGTTATCGATCTCCACGACGAGAATGCGATTTTTCTTGTCGGCGACGGTGTACACCTGGCCGAATCTCTTGCGCAGGTCCATCACCGGAATAATTTTGCCCCGCAGGTTTATGACGCCCTCAATAATGTCCGGTGCGCTGGGCACCGCGGTGATTTCAGGGACGCGCACGATTTCACGCACGGAGGAGATGCGTACTCCGTACGTTTCATTACCGATGCGAAACCCTACGACCTGTAGATCTTTTTCCATCCCATCATCTCCGGCGCTTCAGGGACGAACGGCTTCAGCGTATTCGAATTCTTCCGAGTCCCGAGAGGATTCGCCCGAACGTCGGGTGCCGAGCGTTTCGCCCCGGCGACCCTTGGGGTGCACAGAACGGTCGAGAACAAATCGATCCATGCTGTCCAGTAGGTTGCGGGAGAGTTTCAACATCTGCTCGGCGGCCGCGGAAAGCTCCGTGGAGCTGGATGCGGACTGCTGCACCAATTCGCGCATTTTATCCATGGCGCGAACGACTGCCTGGGCACCCGAAGCTTGTTCCTCGACAGCAGAATTGATTTCCTGGGTGATCTCGGTGAGGCGGCTGGTGGCCTTGGCGATTTGCGACGAGCCGACGGACTGTTCGTTGGTGGCTGCGCCAATTTCCTGCGAGAACTTATAAACTTCAGTGACGACATTTTCGATCTTGTGCAATGCGGCTCCAAGATCGTTGCCCAGGCTTAGACCTTCTTCCACGATGCGGGTGCTGCGCTCCATGTTTTCGACGGCCTGGCGTGCTTCACGCTGAATGCTTTGAATGAGGTCGGCAATTTCCTTCGTGGATTGCGTCGATTTTTCCGCCAGCTTTCGCACTTCGTCGGCTACCACTGCGAAACCCAAACCGTGTTCGCCGGCTCGCGCCGCTTCGATGGCCGCGTTTAGAGCCAGCAAATTGGTCTGTTCGGCGAGGTCGTCGATGACTTCGATGATTTTCCCGATGTCGTCGGCGCGATGGCCCAATACATTGATAATTTCCGCGGACGATTGAATAGCGTGATTGGTACGATTCAGGCCGTCGGTCGCTTTCTCCATGGTTTTAATGCCGGTGACAACTTCTTCTCGAGAACGATTAGCGATATCCAGCAGCACCTTCGCGGTATCTGCCACACGCTGAATGGAAGTCACCATTTGATCGATGGATGCGGAAGTCTCCGCTACGCTGGAGGCCTGCACCTGGGTATTCTTCACCACGTTCTGCACGTTGATGCTCATTTCGTGCATGGTGCTGGTAACTTCTTCGATGGCCGAGGAAGCTTGCACGCTGACTTTCGCGGACTCGTCAGCAGCCCCCGCCACTTGATTCGAACCGGCAGAAACCTGTCCTGCGGAATCGCGGGTGGTGCGGACCAGATCCTGAAGCCCGTGGGACATGCGCGAGAAAGCATTGCCTAGAGTGTCGCGCTTCGAACGTGGCGCGACCTCGATGGTCAAATCCCCTTCTGCGACCGCCATGGACACGGCGGCCATTTCTTTGAGGTACGCGACCATATTGTTGAAGGTGGTAGCCAAGGCTCCGATCTCGTCGGTGCGATGAATGTCGATGTTTTGATTGAGGTCACCGGAATCGGCAATTTCTCTGGCTACGGTGATCAAATGCGTCAGCGGATCGGTAATGGATTTCGCAGTGTAGTAAGCAATCAGCAATCCCAACAGCATCGCGAAAAACGTACCGCCTAAGGTCGCATAGGTACTCGCGTTGCTGGCCGTGTTAGCGGACTTGGAGGTCTCATCGAGCGCCTTGCTGATGTCCTCATTGGTGCGATCGAGGACCACGGACGATTTGGTGAGCCATGAACTGGGATCCTTCTGCAAATAGAAAATCTGGAGATCTGAGACGGTGGCGTCACCGGCATCCACCTGGTGGCGCTTGGCCAAGAGAGGTTTCGCAAAGTTGTCGGCCCAGCTTGCTTCAGTGGTTTCCACCTGCGTGAGTGCGGACTTCAGATTGTCAGACACATCCTGAGCTTGGCCGCGCTTGATGGCATCGGCAATGTCCACGAGACCTTTGTTCACCTTTTCTTCATCGCGGGGGTCGCCGCTCAGAAGATAATTATTGAGGTTCAGGCGGTTCAGCATGATCTGGTAACGCACGGCTTCAATGGTGCGAACGCTGTCGAGTGCCGTAGAGGCGTCCAGCCGCGCCGAGCGCTGGCGCAAACCAGCAAAGATATTGACGACCAGCAGCAACACCAGGACGGCCAGCACCGCGCCGAACCCCACGTATAGTTTCTTGCCTATCTTCATTACCAAACCCCTCCGGGTGCTTCCCTGTGGGCCCGTAGTTAAAGTTTCGGCTGCAGCCCGATACTCTTTGCTCTAAGTTCCTGAATTCGTAAAACTAAATTCAACGATTTGGGTGGTTTCTTCTGGTCCGGGAACAAACTTCCATTCCTTCACGGCGTCCTGGCAGGCCTGCACCAGCAGCGGGTGTCCGCCGACGACTTTTGTGCTGCGTACATGGCCGTCAGCTGTAATCACAACTTCGATCTTCACCTTACCGCCTACGCTCATGCGTTTTGCCAATTCCGGGTAAGTCGGAGCAACCCTGGTCTTGACCTTTCGCTTGCTTTCATCAGTGGTGCCGTTTTGTGCTGACAGCCCCGCTGCGCTAAAGACAGTGAGAGCGCCCGCTGTGAGCACCAGTTTTTTCCAATGGCCCGTTGTCATTGAATACCCATCCCGTGTACGTAGATAACCCCGAGAAGAGAAAGGCACGTGCAGGGCCACGGCTTCAGGGTTTAGAGCGACTGGAGCGAGGACGGAGCCTTTCTTTCAAGTGATAGAGAACTGTGAAGTTATCTGTTGGAACTTGGTGAAGAGGTTTCTCCGGAGGGCGAAAAATCGTCTCATCAGCCGGCTGACCCGTCACTGGGGTCTCAGGCTGAGACGGGTCAGCAACGGGCCCGAATTCGAAGTAGTGATTCTAGAAACACGTCTCGCCAGAATGGTTGACTCACATTGAGACTCCCCGTTACGTTGGTGGTGCTTGTGAATGCGTCAAGTTGAGACGCGGACAGTCCTCCTGAACCCATGCGTGGAACAAAGTCTAAAGTTGTAAGTCGATCTGTGCCGCGTCGCGCAGGTAAAGCTGAGAGCGTAGATTCGCCCTCGGTACGCCACGCCGACGAGCTAATGGAGCTTGCCGTCGATGCCGCGCAGTCGCGTCAATTGCCTGATTTTCTACACCGTTTCGCGCAACGCTCGGCGCGGATGTTAAACGCCGCGTGGGGTGCGGTGCTGGTGTTTCGCGGCCGAGAAACCGACTTTTACGAAACTCCACAAAGTAAACCGCTCTTCTCACACGAAGGACGCGGCTGGTTGATTTCCGCGGCCAGCGAACCGCGGCTGGGCATCGAATTTCGCGACCTTCCAATCGACGCCACGAGTTATACAGCGAGCGAGACGAACCGACCTATGGTGGCGTTTGTCTCCATTGCCGCTAGCGACGGCGAACGCCTGGGAACGCTATGCCTCATTCGCAAGAAAGCGCCGTTCACCAACAATGAGAGCCGGGTCTTGCAGGCGCTGGCCAGCCATGCGGCGCTATCACTCGAAAACTTTCGCCGGTTTTCACAATTGGAACGATCGAAGCGCCAATGGGTCGAGGATATTGACGCCATTAGCGATTACATAGTGGTTCATGATCGCAGCTGGAACATCGTCCGCACCAATCGCTCTTTGTCATCGCATCTCGGCGTGCCACCGGTCGCACTAGTGGGCGAAGCCATGGCCAGCTTGCGGCAAATCGTCGAAGCCGGCAGCGATCTGCCGTGCCCATTTTGCCGGGACACCAAGCGCGTGCGCGAAGAATACGTCGCTGCGTCGGCCGACCGCATTTTTTTGATCTCCACCTCACGGACCCCCGGCCTTACCGACGATGACATCCGCACGATCCATGTGCTGAAGGACATTACCGACCGCCGCGAGGCGGAGCGCCGCTACCGGGAGCTTTTCGACAGCATTCAGGAAGGACTCTTCTTCGCTACGCCCGATGGGCGGTTTATGGACGTAAACGACGCGATGGTGCGGATGCTTGGTTACGCTTCGCGAGATGAGTTGCTACGCGCCGACGTGGGCCCTCACTTGTATCCTGCGCCTGCTGCGCGGGAGCGATTTCTTTCGAAGCTGGCTCAATACGGTGTCTTGCGAAATTACGAAGAGACCCTGCGGCGAAAAGACGGCACACTGCTGCACACGCTGCAAAACATCACCGCTGTGCGCGATGCCAGCGACCGCATTGTTCAGATTCGTGGCTTGATGCTGGACGTCACCGAACAAAGAACATTTCAATCGCAGTTGCAACGCGAGCGCGATTTCAATCAGAAGATTCTGAACACCACGCAAAGCATGATCCTGGTGCTCGATACCGCCGGGCTCATCAGTTATGCGAATCGCCGCTGCTATGAAATGGGTTATCAGGAAAGCGACCTTATCGGACACCGGTTGGTGGACTGGATTGAGCCGAGTCATCGCCAGGATTTTGAAGACGCGCTGGATACCACCGCGCATGGACAACAGGTTGAAAACATCGAGCTACGCGTGCGTCGCAGCGATAGTTCGATGGGACATTTTTCCATCAGCCTGAGCCCCATGCGGGACGAACAAAAAACGGTAAACAGCGTAGTGGTGGTGATGACCGACATAACCGACGCGACGTTGCTGCAGGCCAAGCTGGCCCACAGTGAAAAAATGGCCACTATCGGGCGGCTGGTCTCCGGTGTAGCTCATGAGGTGAACAACCCGCTGGCGGCGATTCTGGGATTTACGGATTTGCTGCTGGAGAATCCCGAAATGCCGGCCTCTGCTCGCGAGGATTTACAGATTATTTTGCAGGAGACGCAACGCACCAAGGATATCGTGCAGGACCTGCTGAGTTTTGCGCGGCAGCGCCCGGTACAACGCGAGCTTGTCAGTGTGAACAATGTGCTGCGCCAGACCATCAAGCTGCGCAGCTATGATTTTGCGAGTCATGGCGTGGAAGTGCTGGAAGAATTTGACGAAGCGTTGCCTCCAGCGCTCGGAGACGCGCAGCAATTGCAGCAGGTTTTTCTGAATATTTTGAATAACGCCTACGACGCTGTCCAGGAATCGAGTGAACACGGGCGGATCACTATTCGAACCTGTCATCACTACAACGCCATCGAAGTGAACATCACTGACAACGGCATTGGCATCGTCGATCCTCAACGTATTTTCGACCCGTTCTACACCACTAAGCATGCCGGCAAAGGGACGGGCTTGGGGCTGAGCATCTGCTACGGGATTGTGCGCGCTCATGGCGGCGAAATTCAGTGCTGGAACAACGAAGCAGGCGCTGGCAGCACATTCATGGTCCGCATTCCGTTGGCGGACACGGAATCGGCCGCTCCCACAGTCTCCGCGAAAGAGGCCGGTCGATGAGCTTGCAAGCCACGATGTGGACCGGTGGGCCAATTCTGTTAATTGAGGACGAGCCTTCGGTGATTGCGTTTCTGCGTGCGGCGTTGGAGCGGAGAGGATATTCGGTGGTCAACGCCGGCTCCGGCAGTGAAGGTTTGAAACGCCTTTCCGCGGGCAGGTTCGCGGGCGTAATTTCCGACATTCGCATGCCTGGAAAAGTGAACGGCGCGGACGTGCACGCCTGGATTCAGAAAAACCGCCCGGAGCTCCGCACGCGCATCATTTTGATCAGCGGAGACACGGCCAATAGTGAAACGCAAACTCTCCTGGCTCAGAGTGGCACGCCGTGTATTGAAAAGCCTTTCCGCGTTCAGCAATTAATGTCTGTAGTGGAGAAAACCTTCGGGAAACCATGAGCGACGAACTGAAAACACGTTTATTAGTCGTGGATGATGAGCAGAGCATTCGCCGGCTGTGTATGACCATCGGTACAGCGCTGGGTTTTTCCTGCACCGAAGCGGAAAGCGCGGAAGCCGCCCTGCCGCGCCTGGAAGCGGATACACCCGACCTGGTGCTTACCGATTTGAAGTTGCCTACGCAAACCGGAGTGGCGTTGCTTAAGCAGACCAAAGCGATGTTGCCGCGCACTGAAGTTGCGATCATGACCGGTCACGGATCGATTGAATCGGCCGTGGATGCCATGAAACTGGGCGCTTACGACTACATTGAGAAACCTTTTCGTGTTGAAAAAATGCGCATGTTGCTGCAACGCATGGCGGAAAAAGTTCGTCTGGTTACCGAAAACCAGTTCCTGCGCGAGCGGGTCAACACGGAAGAAAACCTTGACGGCATCATCGGAACATCCGCCAACATTCAAGATGTGCTGCGTATGATTTCACGGCTCAAGGATACGCGCACGCCGGTGCTGGTGTCTGGCGAGAGCGGCACCGGAAAAGAATTGGTAGCGCGCGCTATTCATTTTCGCGGGGCCATGGCGCAGACCGCTTTTGTGGCAGTGGATTGCGGTTCGCTAGTGCCCACTTTGATGGAGAGTGAGCTATTCGGTTACGAAAAAGGGGCTTTTACGGGAGCGATGAAAACTAAAGCGGGACTCTTCCAGGCCGCCAATGGAGGCACAATTTTTCTGGATGAAATTGGCGAGCTGCCGTTGGAGATGCAGGCCAAACTCTTGCGGGTGCTGCAGGAGAAAGAAGTTCGTCCGGTGGGCAGCAACGAAAAGGTGAATGTCGACGTGCGGGTGATCGCGGCAACCAACCGGGATCTGGAAGCGGCCTATCGCAATGGAACGTTTCGCAAGGACTTATATTTTCGCTTGAACGTGGTCACGGTGCACATTCCGGCACTGCGGGAGCGACGCTCGGACATTCCTATGCTGGTGCATCATTTCCTGGACCGCTATGCGCACGGAGCAAATATTCAAGTGACTGCCGCAGCGATGAAAAGCCTGCTGCATTACGATTGGCCGGGCAATGTCCGCGAACTGGAAAATTGCGTGGCCCGTGCGGTAACTTTGGGAGATCGGCAGACCATCGACGTAGCGGACCTTCCTCCGTCGATTCGCACGGAGCAAGCGGACTCCGGAACGGCATTGGCCCAAGATGGAGGCTCCGTTTCCACTACAGCCTTGGCGGAAATGGAGCGGATGACGATTCTTCGGGTCTTCGAACAAGCCAACGGCGACAAGGCACTTGCGGGGAAGATGCTGGGCATCAGTCGCGCGACGCTGTACCGCAAACTCAAACGCTACAACATCGCCGTTAAGCCTGAATCTCACGTTGACGAACCGCAAGCGGTGTCTCAGTAAACATTGCTTGTTGGAGACAACAAACACGAGGCTGAGACAGATTTGTTGCAGCCTGAGACGGATGAGCCTACCAGCACTCTTTTTCCAAATCTTAACTGCCATTGATTGTTAGTGATTCGCGGGAAGCGACGGGCATGTTTTTTGGTGCCAGGCGTGCTTCTCTTCCCTGGGGATTCTTTCGTGTACCTGCGTCTGGAGGGCTGCGAGAGACGCCTGATGATGCAGTCAAGCACTGGTGAGGCCACGTGAGACGGTTAGACGGAACGTCGCTTATCGCGGATGAGCAAGGCTGCACGGAACAGCTGGCACGATTTTTTCCTGGAGTTGCGGCCGTTCGCTTGCCAGTACAGGTGACCGCGTTGCGCGGTGGGACGACCCGTCTGCGAGAAGCCAGCGTAGTGGAGTTTGCAGGCCTGGAGCACGCCATTCTGATTTCCGGCTTGCCGCTGGAATTCGACGATAAGGTGCGATTGGAAGGAAGCCGCAAAGCTGATACCGCGGACGCCACTGTGGTTGCCGTGCAATATCATGGCGGACAAAAGGCCGTGGCAGTTAGATTCTTGCGCGGTCCGAATCATTGGATGATGCACTCATGAGCAATCTGACTTCACCTTCGGCGCCCGGAACTGCCGAGACCAGCCAAAGCCGTTGGGCCGAGACGGTGTCGGTGTTCCCGATTTACCTGGCCTTGGCAAAACAGCTAGGCATCGCCATTCCCTTCGCGCAGCGGAAGTTGCCGGATATGCCGGATGCAGAGCTGTCCAGTCAGGTCCAGAGCTGGCTGGATTCCATGGATCTGCGCGTGCTGGTCTACCAACTACGTCATCTTTTGCAGATGACCACGATGAACGCCAGCGAGAACAGCTTGAAATCGCTGATTGAACGACACCTGCGTAAACCAACGAAAAGCACGTTCGACCGCGACAAAATCGACTTCCTGCTGGTGCAATACTTTGCGCTCTGCGCACCGGCCAAGATTTATCACAAACGCATTGAGCTTGCAGACGTGGCCGAGGTCATCAAGCCGATTCTCGGTGAAGTAGCGCCTGCAACTCTGGCGTGGTGTGAACCTCTGGAAGGCATGATCAAGTCCCTCCACGGTTTTCGAAGCCTGCGGGAAATTCTGAAAACTAGTTTCATCGAGCAAGGGCGCAAGGTCAAAGAGGCCGCCGGGGGAATGTTCTACGACCCGTCCGCGCTGCTGGCGTTCATCCGGTTTAATTTTATTTTGCGCCGCACGTTTATCGAGTTAATGCACGCTGACCTGATCGCCACTCGCGCAGGTATAGCCAAGCTCGAGGCGTCGGATGTCCACGTCATCGATTGCCGCAATACCGGTTTGTCCGGGGCTGAACCACTGACCAAAATAAAGAAACTGGCCGACGAATGGAAACAACCCTTCCAAAAAGAATATACGGAGCGATCCGTCAACCAAGCTTTTGAGAAGTTGCTCGGGCTGCGCGCCGATGTGGAAAATGCGCTGGAGAAAAGCGCCGCGAAAATGTCCGACCGCCTGGTCATCGAGTCCGCGAAGGGATTTAACCTTGAATCCCAGAAAAAGACAGCCAGCTCGCCAACTATCGTATCTGCCGCTCTGTCTAAGGGAATAGGCAACGCTTCGCAAAAGATTGAGTCTGCGCAGAAAGATCAACCGCCCGAGGCCCTGGATTTCGAAGCGTGCATGGAGAAGATCTGGGAGCAATTAATCGCCACACCGCCATTGCATGGCCGGTCCATGACCACCGTGAAACTCGGTGAGACGCGCATTCTGTTGTCATCCTGGGAAGTGGCCGCATTCGTCAGTGAAACGGGGACCGCTGCGGAAGACCTGCGTCGCGCTGTGGCGGCGCGAGCGATGGTCTCCACCGCTACCACCAATGCGAAGGACAGAGGTCACACTTTTGCCCTCGATAAGGCGCTCGCAGTTGGGCGCGTGGAGGCTTCGCGGCTCCAGGAGCGCGTGGACGTTGCCAAGCAAGCCAAAGATACCGAGGCGGCCGTCAATCTCGGCATCAGCACCAAGCGATTGCTGTCCGCGCTGGATGAAGCAGAAAGATTGTAGCGTGCAACATATTTTCCCCGGCCGTTGCGGGTGAATACTTCTGGGATGGATTGTCCTTTGCCGAACACCAGCGTCCTGATTCTGACTGATGAAACCGAATTCGCGCGAATAGTGGCCGGGTGTTGGCAGGCGCAGCGCAAATCTCCCGACATTACGGTTTTGAATAGCAAGTTATGGCGCAATTACGACGCGGCGGCGCACGACCTCATTGTGGTTGGCCCCATCAGCGGCCGGAAACATCACGAAATTCTTGGTTCGCTCGATCGTCACGCGGCTGTCATTCTGTGTATTTCCGCGGATGCCCGCGAGTCGGAGGAATTGCGCGTTCGCTACCCGCGAGTTCTTCACGTGCAGCAACGAGAAGACTGGACAAGCACCCTATTGCTGCTGGCTGGCGAAACATTGCGGCGTATGGAGGCTTTGAATGCCGCTAGACAGGCGGAACGCGAAGCCGCTAAATGTCAGCGCCTGGCCACTCTCGGACGTTACATGACAGACATGAAACACAGCGTGAATAACGCTTTGACCTCCATGCTGGGCAATGCCGAATTGCTATTACTGGAACCCGGTCAGCTTTCGTCTCAGTCCCTTGGACAGATCAGGACCATCCATAGCATGGCCATGCGCATGAACGAAATCATGCAGCGATTCTCATCGCTTGCCAGCGAGATGCGCGAGGCTGAGAATGCTTCTCAAGCTGAGACGGAAGCGGCCGATGCTTCAGCACCGTCCAGACGCTAGAGCTACATACCTCGTTGTAACTCCTTGTTTTACCGGCCCTTACTCGATACGCAACATTCCCTTGACCGCGCTTAAAGCTGGCCGCTGGCGTGCACCTTTGTTTCCCGGATAAGTCCGAGGTTTTAGCTGTGCAGAAAAAAGTGCTCATTGTCGACGATTCACCAGCGGAAGTCCTGCTGATGCACGGAGTCTTGGAACGCGAAGGTTACCGACTTGTCGATCTGCATGACTCCACCCGTGTGGAAGAAACGGTCGCTTTCGAACAGCCCAATGTGATTCTGCTGGACGTGGTAATGCCCGGCAAGAACGGCTTCCAGGTGTGTCGCGAATTAAAAGGTCACGACTTATACAAAACTATTCCGGTCATCCTGGTCACTTCGCGGGACACCGCCAGCGACAAATTCTGGGGTGAACAGCAAGGCGCCGACGGGTATGTCACCAAGCCTTTTACGTCCGAGGAACTATTAAGCGCGGTGCGGCGGTTCGCATGACAATTTTTGCGGAGATTTACTAAAGCGCGATGAATCCTTTTCTGCACCTTGAGCCGCTAGCGGCGGACGAAAGCACCGGCAGTTTGCTGGAAGCGCTCGGTCCTATGGAAGAGCGCCGGCCGCAGTCGCAGTACTGCGTGTTTCGCAGCGGGCGCGAACGTTTGTGCCTTCCTGTTTTGGACGTTGAGGAAGTACTGGATTGGCCGATTTTGACCAAAGTGCCGCTGAGCCCGGCCTACTTGGTGGGTATTTTTAATTTGCGCGGCACCATCGTGCCGTTGATCGACATTGCCATGACCGAAGGGCGGCGGCCGGGACTCTTGCCGCGCCATGTTGTGGTGGCGTCTTTACCTGCCGACGGTCATCACGAAATTCTTCGCGTAGGAATCGCCGCCGACGAAGTGATCGGCACTTATTCGGTGAATAGCGAAGAGGTGCTGGAACAGGCTCCTGAAAATGTTCCGCATTGCATCGGAATGCTGCGGCACGATGACCGGCTCGCACTGGTGATTGATTTACGCAGACTGTTGGAAGCTTTTCCCGGACCAAGTATTTAGTTCTGTGTGGGCATGATCCGTCGATCACTGACGGCACGGTGAAAACGAATTTGGAGGAAGTATGAAATCGCGACTGAGTTCTACGATCTGGACGCTGGTGGTGTTCAACGGCATCGTGCTGGCCGCCGTTATCGCACTGGCCTATAACGCTGGGCACCAATCCGGCAATGCATCTATCCTGGACTTCGCGGCCTTGCCGAGTGGTGCGGTCGGCAGTGTTGCTTTGGCGCTAGCTCTTGCGCTGCTCATGACCATCGTCATGGCGTGGAGACTCGGCGGGTCACTGCTGGCTCCCATCGACGACTTGGCCAAATTTTCTGAACGCCTGGCCGTCGGGGACCCTAAGGCGCGCGCGGAAGTCACTTCCACGAACGAGCTCGGCTACATCGCAGACAATTTGAATCGCGCGGTAGCTAAGGTGTCTAAGGCCGCGAACAATCAGGAGTCCAGCGACGCGCTGCAACGTAGCATCACGGAACTGTTGACGGTCATCAATCAGGTTGCGCGCGGAGATTTGTCACTGCGCGGCAAAGTGACCAATGATGCGCTCGGCAACGTTGCCGATTCCGTGAACTACATGTTGGACAACTTCACCAAGGTTCTCGAACGCGTCCGCAAAGCGGCCATGGAAGTTACCGCGTGCTCTAACAACATTCTGGTCGCAGCGGATCAAATGCAGGCCGGCGCAACGCAGCAGGATCAGGAAATTACCAATACTTCGAGCGCCGTGGAAGAACTCACGGTCTCCATGAAACAGGTTTCCAACAACGCGGAAGCCAGCGCCGAAGCGGCACGCCGCGCTTTGGACGCTGCGGAGCAAGGCAACCGCGCCGTGCGCGACACGCTCGAAGGCATGCAACGAATTCGGTCTTCAGTGCAGGCCACGGCCAAGAAAATTAAATCGCTGGGCGATCGTTCGTTGGAAATTTCGGAAATCATCAACGTGATCAACGACATCACCGAGCAGACCAACTTGTTGGCCTTGAACGCGGCCATCGAAGCTGCACGCGCAGGCGATGCCGGCCGCGGATTCGCGGTAGTTGCCGATGAAGTTCGCAAGCTCGCGGAACACAGCCGCAGCGCCACTAAGGACATCGCGGCACTCATCAAGGCCATTCAAGCCGAGACCAACGAAGCGGTGGTGGTTATGGAAGAAGGCACCAAGGAAGTGGAAAGCGGTGCGACCCTGGCGGATCAAGCCGGCCGCGCTCTCGACGCCATTTCGAACGTGGTGCGTCAATCGGCCGAACTAGTGCAAGAAATTTCTCTGGCTTCCAAACAACAGGTGCGTGGGACAGAAGGCGTCGCGCATGCGATGCAAATCATCTCCAACATTACGCGGCAGACTTCGCAAGGGACCCGCGGAACGGTGGCCACGGTCAGTCAGCTTGTAAAGCTGTCAGACCAGCTGAACGACGGTCTGGCACAATTCCGCGCGTCTTCCAAACAGGGCGGCACTCGTCAGGAAGAATCGGAGCGCGTTCCAGTAGGAGCGTCGCGGTAGGAATTTCCTGAATAAGGTAGTTAGCGAGTTGCTGAACGATTTCTAGCTTTGGCAAGGGCCGAAGCCGAACGGAATAACCAAGCGTGAGAGCCGCGAACCAGCGCCAGATAACAGAACTCGAACTTAGTGAGCATGAGTTGAGCGAGATCCGCATGCTGATTGAAGAGCGTACGGGAATTTGTTTCGATAAGTCGCGTGAGCGATTCCTGGTTACTCGTGTGCGCGAACACTTGCAAGCTCGGGGCTTCGAACGAGGTACGGATTTCCTGCGGGCTGCTCGCAAGACCAACGTGGAATACGAAGCGCTTCTGGAGCGGCTCCTTACGCAGGAGACGACTTTCTTCCGTTACCCGGCGGTTTATGAGGCGTTTCAGAAGCGGGCTTTGCCAGAATTGCATATAAAAAAGTTTTGGAAGAATCCGCGCACCTTGCGCGTCTGGAGCGCAGGCTGTTCCACCGGCGAAGAGCCTTATTCCATCGCCATCAGCATCGCGGATACCTTGTCATTTGCGGACTCCTGGGATGTGGAGATTCTGGCCACCGACGTCAGCCGTGTGGCGCTGAAGCACGCCGAAAATGGCAACTATTCTGGACGCAGCATTTCCTCGGTCAGCGAGACGCAGTTGGTCGCGCACTTTAACCCCGCCAAAAATGGACAACAGATCAAGCCGCGACTGCGCAAGATGATCAATTTCACACAGATGAATTTGGCTTCCACTGTTTACGTGGGACGCATGGATGTAATTTTTTGCATGAACGTGCTGATTTATTTTTCAGAACAGCGCCGCCGTTCGCTGGTGCAGCACTTTTACGACACCCTGGAGCCGGGCGGTTATCTCTTTCTGGGGCATTCGGAATCCATCTCCAAAATGCCAGTGAAGTTCCAGGCCATTGTGCTGAACGATTGCATTTTGTACCGCAAGCCTACCGCGGAGGAATTGCAGAAGCCGGACGCGCCGAGGGAGGGCCGCTCATGAGCTCTCCGATACGTGAGGGTATGGAGCTGTTCCTTCAGGAAGCCTCCGAGCACCTGCAATACCTTCGTGAGTATGTCGGGGTGTTACAAGAAATTGGGCCGCGCCACGAAGACCTCGAACGTTTGTACATCGCGGCGCACACTCTGGGAGGGACGTCCGCGAGTTACGAATTCCCGGGATTTGCGGAGATCGCCTCCAAACTGGCGCACGTCTTTCAATACGCCATGAACGCCCCGCTGGGCGACGATCTTCACGGTCCACTCGCGGAATTTCTGTCCGATGCAATTTCCCTGCTCGAAACGGATTTGCTGGAAATCAGCGATAAAGGCTCTGAAACTATCGACGAAATTCACGCGTTTAAGGAGCGTTACAGCTTCGCGTTTCCGGAAGCGGCAGCGAAAAACACCTACGCGACTCCGGCGCAAACTGATATTCCCTCCGCCGCCCCAAGGAATGTAGCAACCACCGTTTCTGTTACCGGATCCTATTTTGACCTGTTGCCGCCCGACGATGAGGTCCCCAACGAGATTCTGGAATTTTTTCAGCCCGAGGCTGAAGAGCACTTGCAAGTCGTCAGCGACTGTTTGATTTCGCTGGAGGGCAACAATAATCCTGAAGAAATTAACAAGCTTTTCCGTGCGATCCACACGCTGAAAGGCTCGGCGGCCCAGGTCGGTTTGAAACGCCTCGGCGCCATTGCTCATCGCGTCGAAGATCTGATAGGCCGTTTGCGCGACGGCGAAATTGAACCCTCTCCGATGGTTGTCGATGTTTGCCTGGAATCCATTGACACGTTGAAGAAAACGCTGCACAAACAGTGGGCCGATGAGCGTGAAATGCGCGCCGGCGTCGATTCGCTACTTGGTCGTATCGCGGAATTCGCTCCGCTGGACTCCGAAGACACGGATTTAACGGTACCCGCAAATACCGCCACAACAACAGTCGCGCCAAATCTTGCACTCGAAGAAATCAAGCCCGACGTAAAAGCTATGATTGCCGCGAAATTCCAGGCGGGCCCGACCGCGGCAGTCAAATCAGTGCGCATCGCACTGGATCGTCTGGATCGCATGATGAACACCGTCGGCGAATTGGTCATAAACCGTACACGGATGGTCGGCCGTGTGTCGGAACTTGAAAAGCTGGTTGATACGCTGAATTTCTCGAAAGAACGCCTGCAGGGGAAGGTTTCCGAATTCCAGGAAAAATACGAATTCAATCGCGTCAGTTCGCAAGCCAAATCGGCGGACTGGAATACCAATACAGCTTCGCAAAGGCTCACCAGCGCGGCTGCCGGCGATACCTCTTTCTGGTCCGATTTCAGCGAACTGGAAATGGACCGCTATGACGACTTCAACATTTTGTCGCGCTCCATGGCGGAAATCTCTGCCGACGTGAACGAAGTACTCTCGCAACTGCAGGGGTACATCGGACGGGTGGAAGGAGATATCGACGAGTTCACCAAGCTAGCTCACCATTTGCAGGATGAATTTACTGCTGCGCGCATGGTGCCCATCGGCACATTGTATTCACGGTTGTCGCGGGCCGTCCGCGACGCCGCAAAGTCCGCCGACAAACAGGTGGAACTCGATTTAGGCGGCAGTGAAACGGAACTGGACAACAGCATCATCCAGCAGATTTCCGATCCGTTGGTTCACCTGGTGCGCAACTCGGTCGCACATGGAATCGAATCCGCCGCGGATCGGGTCACCGCTGGAAAGCCGCAATTTGGAAAGGTCAGCTTGCGGGCCTATCACCGGGGAAATCACATCTACATCGAAGTTCAGGACGACGGACGAGGTATCGACTATGACCGCGTGCGGCACAGCGCCATTGAGCGCGGGCTGGTCTCCCCGGAAACGGCCGATCGCCTTACCGAGCGCGATTTGCGCGAAATGCTTTTCCATCCGGGATTCTCAACCGCTCCGGTGAAGACCGAGCTTGCAGGCCGCGGGGTCGGCCTGGACGTAGTGCGCGCCAATCTCAATACGCTGAATGGCGAAATCGATATTCAAAGTACGACTGGATTGGGCACCACCTTTACTCTGAAAGTTCCCCTGACCTTGATCATTTCGCCGGCTTTATTCGTTCGGTGCGGGGCCACCAGCTTTGCCTTGCCCTTGGCGGTCGTCGAGGAAATTCGGCGGCTGCGCTCCGATGAGATCGAAAATGTGGGGGGCAAGCTGCTCACCAAGGTTCGCGATGTGGTTACTGAAGTTGTGAGGCTCGACGGTTACCTCGGCTTGCCGCCGCTGGAAGCTATCAACGGTTATTTCCACATGGTGGTCGCCAACACCGGCAATCGGCAGATTGGTTTGGTCGTTGAAGAAGTAATTGGCAAAGACGAAATTGTTATCAAGAACCTCGGCGAATATCTGCGCCGCGTAAAACTTTTCCCAGGAACGACTATTGCTCCCGACGGCAGCTTGATCCTGTTGCTGGATTTGAACCGCATGGTCGCCACCGACCCGACCGAGCGCCGTACTTTGCAAGCCACAGCCAGTGCTGCACGCATATTTGCACCGGGCTCCGCAGCCGTGGCTCACGGCAGCATTCCCGCGGAGGCTATCGACCGCGTTACGCACGAGCGCCTCATTGTGGTGGCCGACGATTCCATCAGCGTGCGCAAGTTTGTCGGGCGCATGCTCGAAAAGAATGGCTACGTTGTGAAACTGGCGGCCGACGGATTGGAAGCAGCCGAGCTGGTCACGCAACACGGCTGTCACCTGGTGATCACCGACCTCGAGATGCCACGGATGACCGGTTACGAATTGATGGTGCAACTGCGCCAGAACGCCGGCACTCGGCGAATCCCGGTGATGGTAGTGACTTCGCGTGCCGGGGCCAAGCATCGAGATCGCGCCTTGAAAGAAGGCGCTGCCGCTTTTCTGACCAAGCCGGTGCAGGAAGATCAGTTGCTGGCAGCAGTGGAACAGCTCATGGGGAAGGAAGCGGAACGGCACCTCGTTCCGGTTAGTTAAATGACCATGGCCGCCAGCACCCTCAAGAAAATTCGCGTGTTGATCGTGGACGATTCGGCGTTCATGCGAAAAGTATTGGAGACCATTCTCATCACTGACGAAAGCGTCCAAGTGGTCGGGCACGCCAAAGACGGCCGGGAGGCTGTGCGGCTGTCGGAGTCATTGAAGCCAGACGTCATCACCATGGACATCAACATGCCGGTCATGGACGGCCTGCAGGCTACCGCCGAAATTATGACCACCAATCCGCGACCTATCGTGGTGGTCAGCTCCGAATCACGCCAAGGAGCGGCTAGCACTTTGCGCGCGCTGGAACTCGGCGCCATCGAATTTGTTGCCAAGCCTTCCAGCGGCATTGATCTGGATATGCATAGCGTTCGCGAAGATTTGCTGCGCAAGGTGCGCCTTGCCTCGAAAGTGCGTGTGGTGCGTAGCGCTTCGCGAATCGCATCCGCAATTACGAATGCCGACGGCAAAGCAATTTCGTCGCTTCCCGCTCCCGCGAGCAGGCCGGCTGCCACAGCGACTTACGATCAACGCTTTCCGGTAGTGGTTCTCGCAGCGTCCACGGGCGGGCCCGCCACGGTGATGCGATTGGCTCCCGGGTTCACGCGAGATTTTCCCGCAGCCGTAATTCTAGTGCAACATATGCCGGCGGCGTTCACTACACAATACGCGGCGCAACTGGCCGAGTTCACAGGCGCGCGCGTTAAAGAAGCCGAAAATAACGAAACGTTAACTTCTGGAACATTTTACATTTGTCCGGGTGGTCAGCATTTGCGGGTGATGAACACCGGCCGTATTCAACTCGATGGCAGCAGCGGACGCATTAACGGTTATCTCCCAAGTATTGACGTCGCCATGGAAAGCGTCGCTGCCTTTGCCGGGGCGTTGAGTATCGGCGTAATTCTGACCGGCATGGGAAATGACGGGGCGGCCGGGGCCAGCGCCATAAAATCCGCCGGTGGAATGGTATTGGCGCAGGATGAAGCCACTTCGGTAATTTTTGGCATGCCTTCTGAGGCTATTAAAGTTGGAGCGGTGAGCCAGGTTCTGGGCATCGACGATATTTATGCCGCGATCGAGAAGCAAGTTTTGGCGATCTCCCGCATCGCTACGGTGGGGGTGCGCTGATGCAATTTCCTGCTCCCAGCAAATCGCCGGCGGTGCGCACGGAACAAATCATTTTGTTTCGCGTTAGCGGACAACTCTTCGCGGTGTCCTCGGGATCCGTGCAGGAAGTTCGGAGCGTGGATAGCATGGCTGGTTCAGCCGCGGAAATTACCGGGGCGGGTTTGAAAAAGGTGCGGCACATTGTGCGCCGCGGCGATAAATCGCTTTTCGTGGTGAACGCAGCTTTACATTTTGGACTGCCGGTTACTGCAGGACTCCTGGTATTCGTGCTGCGCCGCACGCGCACGGCGCTGCTCGTCGATGGCATAGAAAAAATGACCACCATGACGCGATTGCAGGCGCTTCCGCAGGCCTATTGCAACGAGGAACGCATCTGGTATCGCGGTGTCACGGCGCTGGAGCAAAATGTTATCCCGGTCGTGAATCCCGAAGGTTTTTTGACCTCTGAAGAAATCGCGTTACTCGAACAGTCCCAGACCCCCGCAGCCTCCAGCGTAAAGGCTGCCGCAAACTCCAAAGGATCGATCCATGAACCCGCGTAATGAACAGGGTTCGCAGTCCTTCGTGCTGCTGCGGCTGGGAGACCGGCGCTTTGCGATGATCGCCAGTCAAATTGCCGAGCTGGTGGCACCCAGCCGCGTATTTCGCTTTCCGCACCGAACCGAAAATGTGGAGGGTGTAATCCTTCGTCGCGGCCGCATCGTGCCGGTCTGTGATATGTCCGAAAAATTAATCGGCAAGAATCTTCTTACGCGCCGCTTTTATTTGATCGCTGTCCGCAATTATGGAGAAAAATCCGAGTGGGTCGCGCTGCCGGTGACCGGGGAATGTGAATTGATCGCCACCGAAATGTCTCCCGCAACAGAAGCCGATGCTCCATACGTGGCAGGTTGGATTTCCTACGACGGCAACGTCATCGAAGTCTTGAATATTGACGCGCTCACGCCTGGACCTGTTACCGCACCTGCGGTTTGCGTGCCACTTGAGATGCAGGAGGCCATAACATGATGGTGCCTGGCCGCCCTGCCAAGATTTTGCTGATTGACAGCAACGTTTACTTTTCAAAGCGCCTGGGAGATGCGCTGCGAAAAGAAGGTTTTGAGGTCATTTCCGCCAACCAGGCGGCTTTTGCCTTGACCACCCTGGAATATGACGCGCCGGTAGCGATACTCTGCGCCACCAACATGCGCGAAATGGGCGCGCTGGAAATCGCCAACGTTGTTCACGCCGACCCCAAGAACGCGGCTCTGCCGATCATTGCTATAGGAGATGGCAGCCAGCGCGCCTTGCTGGAATCTTTTCAAGCCGGGTGCGACGACTATATCGATAGGCACCGCTCGCCAGCGACGATAGCCGCGCACGTGAAACAAATCATCATCAGCAAGGCCGAAGGCTTTCAACCCACACAAATGCTCGATCAATCCAACACCAGCCTCAGCGGAAGCCTGGCGCATCATGATCTTCCAGGCGTAATGCAGATGCTGGGGCAGGCCCGCCAAACCGGCGCACTGCACATCAATGCCGGCGAGATTGACGCCTTGATGTTTTTTGATGCTGGAGAAATAACTCACGCGGAAAGCGGCAATTACTTTGGCGACGAAGCGGTCATTCACATTCTTAAGAGCGTGCACGGCGGCGACGGCGTTTACAAATTTTCCTACGGCACGACTTCTCTGCAGCGCACCGTGCTGCGAACCGCGACCGACCTGATGCTCGATGCCATGCGCGAATTTGATGAAGCTACGCACGACATGGCGGATAGGAACGCACCATGAGCGAAGCGCTCATCATGCCACCGGCCGGGGAAGTTGCAGTGAAGCGCGCACCCACGGTTTATTTCATCGATGACAGCGCCACCATGCGCGAAGTCATCAAGATCGCATTTCGCCGAGAGAATATTAACGTCATCACCTGCGCCGACGCTGCATCCGCCATAGCGCAATTCGAACAGAATCGCCCTGATGTGGTGATTACCGATGTAATCATGCCCAACCAGGATGGCTATGCGGTTTGCAGTCAGATTAAACAGCATCCGGAATTTGGCGGCATACCAGTGGTGTTGATGTCCGGCGTGGTCAACAAGAGCGTCGCCGACAAAGCGGTTGCGGTGAAAGCAGACGAACTGATTCGCAAACCATTTCAACCGCAGGAGCTGATAGGGCGGGTAAGAACTTTGCTGGGTCCCAAGGAATCGGCGGCGACCCAGGCTACCCGCGAGCGGGCCAATTCGAACGCGCTCCAGAATTTGTTTGCGCCAGCGCCCCCGACGGTTGCCCCACCCGTGTCGCCCGGTATGAATTCGGCAGCAACGGAAACGAGCAGCGAGCCGGCGTGGCCGCGTGCACTCGCCGAGGCCTTTTCGCCACTGTTGACGCCGTTTTCGGCTAATGGCGGGCAGCAAGGCCAAAATCAAAAAGCCCCCACACCACCAGTGCTACAACCAAGTCAGCAATCTTCCAGTGCACCCTCATCCCGAGAGATGGCAATGCTCCGTGCAGAAGTCGCGCGGCTGGAGTTGCTGATTAGAAAAGTGCAAACCGAATTGCAGCTCGAGCGCGAATATAATCAGGCACTCGAAAAACAAATCCAAACACTTATCAACGCGAATTAATTTTGCTTGGGAGTGGATCTGAGTAGCTCGGACTCTTGAGGCGCTCCTAAGCCAGACTTTTTGACACCGCTTAGCCCGCGAAATTTAATTCACTCGCGAGCCCTTCAACATATCTCTCACCGCGCGCAAAATCACCGCGCGGCTGAACGGCTTCGTTAGCAATCGCAGCGCAGGATCGGAGTGCGCGGCTTCCACAGCGGCATATTCGCTGTAACCGGACATGAAGATTACATGCAGACCCTTGCGCTTTTCCTGTATGCGCGTAGCTAATTCCTGACCGGTCATGCCGGGCATGACCATGTCGGTGACCAGTAAATCGATTACGCCCGGGTGTTGTTCCGCGAGGCGCAAGGCGTCGGCTCCGTCACGAGCCTCCAAAACCGTGTATCCGCCGGATTCCAGAAATTCGCGCGCGACCTCGCGAACTTCCTGCTCATCCTCGGCAAGTAAAATTGTTCCCGCACCGAGAGGTGCTTCGGACGATGGCACCGGGGAAGCTTCGTCTTCGGCCTGATCGACACGCGGCAGATAAATCTTGAAAGAGGTTCCCTTGTTGATCTCGCTGTAGACCCACACGTAGCCGCCGCTTTGCTTCACAACTCCGTAGACCGTCGAAAGCCCTAATCCAGTTCCCTTTCCTTGCCCCTTGGTCGTGAAAAACGGCTCGAAAATTCGCGCCTGTGTTTGTGCATCCATTCCCGTCCCCGTGTCCGAGACCGCCAGCAGCACGTAGCGGCCTGGCTGGACCAGCGGATGCACCGAGCTGTACGCGCGATCCAGATCAGCGTTCGACGTCTCAATCACGAGCTTGCCGCCCGAAGGCATAGCGTCGCGCGCATTTACCGCCAGATTCATGATGACCTGTTCCATCTGGCTGGCGTCGGCGCGAATAACTCCCAAGTCCGGACTGGTTCGCAGGATCAACTCGATGTCTTCTCCAATGAGCCGCGGCAACAGCTTGCCCATTTCTTCGACCACACCGTTAATGTTCATGACTCGCGGCTGCAAAACCTGCATGCGGCTGAAGGCCAGGAGTTGGCGAGTCAACGCCGCAGCACGATCGGCAGCTCGATCAATGTGTTCAATTTTTTTCAGTATTGGCGGCGGTACGGGAGTTACATTCAACAGCAGCTCCGTGTGACCTTTGATTACCATCAATAAATTGTTGAAGTCGTGGGCCACGCCGCCCGCCAATCGGCCCACGGCCTCCATCTTTTGCGCCTGTCGCAACTGCTCTTCCAGCACCTGGCGTTCACTGATGTCCTGCGCGACGACCATGCGCACCCTGCGACCGCCATATTCCAGTGGGTGAGAAATAATATCCACTTCGAAAATCTTACCGTCCTTCTTGCGATGCTTCCATACCCCGTGATACTCGCCTGGAGCGTCCCAGTCTTTTTGATGATGCTCGCGGAGCGCGGCGTGTTCTTCAGGGGGGCGTATGTCAAAAACGGTTATGGCCGCGAATTCTTCCGCAGAATAACCGTACTGGCGGACCGCCGCGTCATTCACCTGTATAAATTTGTATGTTTCGCAATCGAAGACCCAGGTAGGCAGCGGATTGTGCGAAAAGAGCAGGCGAAAGGTAGCTTCGCTCTGTCGAAGAGCGTCTTCCGCGCCGCGTCGCTCGATGGCCAGGGCAATGTGCCCGCCGACGGAATCTAAGAACTCCAGATCGCGAACGTCGTAGGCGTTCTGATTTTCATAATGCTGGACGACCAGCACGCCAATCGTAGCCGTCGGTGTTTTCAGCGGAACACCCAACCAGGTGGGCGAAGGCGAGCCTACCAATTCCACATCCCCATTTTCAGCCAGGCGGTCGAATTCCGGCTGCGGGATCAACATGGCACGTCCGGTGCGAAATACGAAAGCGGTGCAGCTTCTACCGACTTTCTGCGGCGGCGGGGCCACGTCGAAGCGGTCCACAAAGAACGGAAAATGAAACGAATCCTTATCGGCGTCATGCAAGGCGATGAAACAATTTTCCGCATACAAAACTTTTTTGAGGGACTGATGAATGTGTTGCAGCAACTGGTCCAGGTTGGAGGTTTCATTCAGGGCATGGACCACTTCGATAATTACCTGGCGCTCGGACTCCATGCGCTGCAAATCTGTAATGTCTAACAGGCTGACGGCGATTCCACCCTGGTCATTGCTTGGATTGCGGCGTGCCTCGGCGTCAAACCACCGCCAGACACCGTCGACGCTGCGCAGCCGGCACCGTACATTCACGGTGGTTTCGAGGTTCGCGTTTAAGCGCCGGAGCGTTGCAAGAAACAAATCAAAATCGTCTTCATGGATAAATTCAGCGACAGGTTTGCCCACTATCTCGAGTGGGGTATGCCCCAGAACAGTGTGCAGCGCGGAATTGACAAAAAGTATCGTGCCATCCGCGTCGAATACGGCCAAAAGCTCACGCACGCATTCCAATAACGCCGGGAGCTGCCCGCTGGTGTTCATCAGGACGACATCCGGAGATGGCAGCTGTGACATTGAGTGTCGTTAACGGTGTATTTTCTCGCCTTGGCAAAAGGTCATAGAAGGGCGGGACGCGCAAACACACTTCTTTGATGATAGACCCTGTTCCGGAAGCGGGAGGAAACATTAGTGAATCCTCATGCGAATTGATGACTGTCCCGAGGTACAGGCGCGTAGCTTCGCGCGCGTAGCGCGTGAGGCTTAACTTGAGTAATCATAGCGGTCTAATTTTCTGAACCAGAGGAGCGCGAGAAATGCATGACACCTGGAAAGATATGTTTGTTCTGGGCCTGCCGTTAGCCGAGAAGGTTCTTCGACCAATTTTTGTGTACGCTTTTCTGGTTATAAGTTTGCGGCTCTCCGGCAAACGTGAGCTCGTACAGCTGAACCCTTTCGATTTGGTGGTGTTGCTGACGCTTTCCAATACCGTGCAGAACGCCATCATCGGCGACGATAACAGCGTCAGCGGGGGAATCATCGGCGCGACCTCCCTATTGGCGGTCAATTATCTGGTGGTTCGATTTCTTTATGGTCACAAACGGATCGACCAACTCGTGGAAGGCGATGCCGACGTGCTCATCGAGAATGGCGCTGTGCGTTTGGACCGGCTGAAGAAAGAGTTGATTAGCCCGACGCAGTTGGAAGCGGCCGCGCGTAGGCAGGGCTTTGAATCGTTGAGCGATGTGCAGAAATGTATTCTTGAACCCGGGGGAAACTTGACCTTTATCGGCAAAAAACCCGCCACGGATGAAATCCGCCATCAGGAAGTGGTTGAGCGGTTGAAAAACTTAATGGAGGAGGTTGTTCGACTTCGTGGCGAACTTCCGCCCGCCAACGCCTAGCAGAATCAACTACTGATATGCACTAAGAACCCTGTCGCGGCGAAAATAAGACCGGCTATTGCTACTAATATGCCGGCTATCCAGAATTCTTTACGCTTGGTCAGAAGAGTAATAGAGCAAATCACCAGTCCAATTTCCAGCAGCGCTTCACCGCCATCAAACCGGTCTGCCCGGCGGCTGATAGTATCGCGCTCTTTTTCCAGATCTTTGGCTTTTTCACTAATGTTTTCCTTGTCGCTGTTGTAGCGCTCGACCTCCTTTACATATTTTTCACGCAACGCTGCATTCTTTTCCCTGTCCAGCGGCGTGATCGTCCCCAACAAGTCCACCATGCCCTGCATTTCATGAAGACGAATATTCTTTGCCTGGTAGAAGGCCCATTGATCGGTAGATTGGGACTGCCGCAGCAGCTCTTCTGTGTGCGCTCGATGTCCCAGCAAAGTTACCGCCGCCACCAGCACCGCCAGAATCGAAATGGTCAGAGAAACGGGCAGCACGTGCGGGTCGTGGCCGTGCTCTTCCACCGTTTCCGGTAATTCAAAATCCTCGGCCAATGCGATAACTCTCCTTGTTAGTTAATTCTTCAACGACTCGTTTGCCGCTACCAGCGTGCGATCGATGTCCGCATCGGTGTGCGCCGCGGAGACGAAAGCCGCTTCGTATTGCGATGGAGCCAGAAAGATTCCCCGCTCCAGCATGTTTCGAAAGAATTCGCCGTAACGTTCCGCATCCGATTTCTTGGCATCGTTGTAATTGCGAACCGGCTGTGGTGCGAAAAAAAGCGTAGCCAGCGAGCCGATGGCGTTCACCTGCGCTGGCACACCGGCTCTCTCCGCCGCATCACGCAGCCCGTCGGCAAGCCGTCGCGCACGCTTCTCAATGGCTTCGTAGAAACCCGGAGCGCTCAGTTGTTTCAGTGTCGTAATTCCGGCGCTCATCGCCAGAGGGTTCCCCGCCAATGTTCCAGCCTGATAGACGGGTCCGAGGGGCGCAACATTGTTCATCAGCTCCGCGCGGCCGCCATATGCTGCTACCGGGACGCCGCCACCGATAATTTTGCCAAACGTCGTGAGGTCCGCTTCAATTTCCATAAGCTGCTGGGCCGTGCCGTTATGCAGACGAAAGCCAGTGATGACCTCATCCACAATCAGCAATGCGCCATTCCTTCGCGAAATTTCGCGTAGACCCGCAAGAAATCCCGGTTCTGGCAAAACCACACCCATATTCGCAGCGACTGGCTCAACGATAATCGCCGCGATCTTATTTTGGTGGTGCTTGAACAGGTGCTCCACCGCGTTCAAATCGTTGTACGGCGCGTTCAAGGTTAACGCTGCGAGGGCTTCTGGAACGCCGGGACATTCCGCAATGCCCAGAGTTGCCAGACCAGAGCCCGATTGCGAGAGAAAACTGTCCGAGTGCCCATGATAATTGCCTTCAAATTTAACGAGCAGGTCTCTTTTGGTCACCCCGCGCACAAGCCGCAGCGCGCTCATGGTGGCTTCCGTGCCGCTGGAAACGAACCGAATCTTTTCGACGAACGGAACCGCGCTAGTGACCAGCGTGGCCAGCTCAACTTCCAACTCCGTGGTGGCGCCAAAGCTCGTGCCGCGTTCTGCTTGCTTGGAAATTGCCGCAGTTACTGCCGGATGCGCGTGGCCCAATAACATCGCGCCCCAGGAGCATACATAATCGAGCAGTTCATTGCCGTCGGCGTCGTACAGAAATTGTCCACGCCCTCGTTCGACGATGAACGGTTCACCGCCGACAGAACGAAACGCGCGGACCGGGCTATTTACGCCGCCGACCAACACCTGTTCCGCGCGCTTAAAAATCTCTCGCGAGCGCTTGCCCTCGCGCTTCCGTTTAGCATGCGATTGTGCGGGGTTCATTGCTGCGCCTGCCGGATGTTCACGCGCGTAGCCACCGCGCGGCGTCCTTGGCGTGATAAGTCAGAATAATTTCCGCGCCAGCACGTTGAATGCTTGTCAGTATTTCCGTGACCACACGCTGCTCGTCGAGCCAACCTTTTTGTACCGCGGCCTTCACCATCGAGTACTCTCCGCTGACATTATAGGCAGCCACCGGTACATCGAATTCATCCCGCACGCGCCTGATAATATCCAGATACGGCAGCGCCGGCTTGACCATCACCATGTCCGCACCTTCGTCCAGATCCATTTCCACCTCTCGCAATGCTTCGCGCGCATTTGCGGGATCCATCTGGTAACCGCGGCGGTCACCGAACTGGGGCGTCGACTGTGCCGCTTCACGAAAAGGTCCGTAGAATGCGGAAGAATATTTCGCGGCGTAGGCCAGAATCGAAATGTTTTCGAATTTATGTTCGTCTAGCGCTTCGCGAATAATACCGACGCGTCCGTCCATCATGTCAGAAGGAGCAACAATATCCGCACCAGCTCGAGCGTGCGACACGGCTTGTTTAGCGAGAATATCCAGCGTGGCATCGTTGGCCACTTCGCCGTCTTCGATTACGCCGCAATGCCCGTGATCCGTGTATTCACAAAGGCAAACGTCAGTGATTACCAGTAATTTGAGTTTTGCTTTGCGGATATCCTCTATGGCGCGCTGCACTACGCCATCGGCGGCAATCGAGCTCATGCCCCGGGCGTCCTTTTTCTCTGGAAGCCCGAACAGAATCACTCCCGGTATACCCAGCGATTCGACTTCGCGGCATTCTTCGACAATCTGATCGGCGGATTGCTGAAATATTCCGGGCATGGAGCTGACTTCCTGCCGCACCTTTTGCCCGGGACACACAAACATCGGATAGATTAGTCCTGCAGCGCTTAATCGCGTTTCGCGAACCAGTCCGCGCAGAGCTTCATTGCGGCGCAATCGCCGCCCTCGGTGCGTCGGAAAGCTCATTCCTGAACTACTCCGACAGCGGAGGCTTTCCGCGCACCTGTAAAGTGTTGATTCAATATCGCGATGACGGCGTCCGTCGTGGTGTCCTCGGCCACCAGCAATGTATCCACACCCGACTGGCGCAACGCGTTCGCGGTTATAGGGCCGACGGCGGTAATCGCCAAGTGGTTTTGCAAATCTCGGAGTTTTTCCTTGCCCACAATTCCAACGAAATGTTCCACCGCGGTGGGGCTAAAAAATAAAACCGCCTCGACTTCGCCATTCACGATCGCCGCGATTTTCTGATCGTCGAGATTAACGGGCGTGACGGTCCTGTAGGCGATGACTTCCGTGACCTCCGCGCCATAATTTCTCAAAAGCTGCGGCAAGTCCGGGTTGGCGCGGTCACTCCGCGGTAAAAACACGGTTTGGTCCCGCAACTTCTCTCCCAGTTCGTTGGCGAGCGCTGCCCCGCTGTGCGTTTGGGCCTGGTAGTCCACAAAAAAACCAGCGCGTTCCGCTGCGATTGCCGTCGTGGGTCCAACCGCTGCAGCGCGCGAACGTCTTCCAGCCACATTTCGCAAATTGCCTCGCACCTCGGCGCGCTTCACTACCGCGCGCACCGCATTTTCGCTGGTAAAAATAATCCAATCGAATTCTTCCAGTCGATCTAACGCCTCGTCCATCGGCCCGAAGTCCTCTGGGGCAGAGAAGGCCACCAGCGGCAGCAGAATCGACAGAGCGCCGAGCCTGCCAAGGTTTTCGACCAGTTCAACACTTTGACGTGCCGCACGCGTAATCACTACGCGTTTGCCCGATAGCACGGACTCCGAAGTGACGCCGATTCTATCCACGTTGCCGCCCCACTTCCTCAAGAATCGTTTGCGCGCCAGTTTCCATCAGCAATCGCGCCATCTGTTCTCCCAGCTGGACACCCTGGTCGGGCGGCCCGGTCAAGCGCTGCCTCACATGTTGCTGGCCATCCACGGAGGTGACGCATGCCTCCAGTACCATTTCGCCGCGCTCGATGCGAGCCCAAGCGCCGATGGGCACCTGACAACCGCCCTGTAGCGCTCCCAGCAATGCGCGCTCGGTAATAATTGCGGCCCGCGTTTCTGGGTCATCCAATTTGGACAGAAGATCGCCGGTCTCGTTGTCGTTTAGCCGCGCTTCCACAGCGATGGCGCCTTGTCCCACGGCGGGCATGAAGAGTTCCGGCGCAAAAGTTTCCGATATTCGCTGGCTCAATCCCAGGCGGTCCAACCCTGCCTTAGCCAATACAATGGCGTCATACTCTCCGTCGCCGACCTTGCGGAGTCTGGTGTCGACATTGCCACGCAATTCGCGAATATCAAGATCCGTGCGCAACCGCAGAAGCTGCGCTCGACGGCGCAAGCTACTGGTGCCCACTCGCGCGCCCTGCCGTAGAGTTTCCAGCGTTGAACCCGTCGGAGAAATCAGGCAATCGCGAATGTCGTCGCGCCGGCACACCGCCGGAAAGCTCAATCCGCGGGGCACTTCCGTGGGAATATCTTTGACGCTGTGCACTGCCAGGTCGATGGATTCATCTAGCAGCGCGTCTTCCAATTCCTTAATAAAAATTCCCTTTCCGCCAATCTGCGACAGCGGCGATTGTTGTATTTTGTCGCCAGAGGTCTTGATAATGACTATTTCCGCTTCCACGCCCGCGAGCGCAAAAAGTTGCTTGCGCACGGATTCTGCCTGCCATTTCGCCAACAGACTTCCTCGTGTTCCGATGCGCAAATGTTTCATTGTTTCTCCCGATTCGAAAGAAACAGATCGCGTAAGGCTTCCACGTTCTGGATTTTCCGCCGCAGTTCTTTTTCGCCGCGCAAGCGTTCGGCGGGTTCCAGCAATAATTTCTCCAGCAGCTCGCCCATCAACGTTTCCATCTGTTGGCGGTCGTCCGCGCTTAGGTGTTTCATCGCCTCCATGCGGTCGCGGACGAAAGCCGTACGTTCGTGCTGCAAGCGGGCGCGCAACTCATCGACCAAGCCCACCAGCTCAACACTGGCCTGCCAGGAAAGAAATTTGCCAACATGCTCGTCGACAATCGTCTCTGCGCGTGGAATTTCATTTTCTCGCATGGCTCGACTTTGCTCCACAATGCCACCGAGATCGTCCAGGTTATAGAGATACACATTGTAGATCTCAGCCGCTGACGGCTCGATATTGCGTGGCAAACCGAGGTCCATGATAAACAGCGCGCGATTGCCACGAGCAGCCATGGCTTCCTCAAGAGCGGCGCGCTCCAGAATTGGTTCCTCGGCGGCGACCGACGAAACAATCACGTCGGGACTCCGCAGTGCATCGCCCCATTGACCCCACGGCACCACGTTCCCGTGAAATTCCGTCGCCAGTTTCTCGGCGCGCTCGAGCGAACGGTTCATCAGCAACAATCGCCCGACGCCCCGATCGCGCAATTGCAGCATCACTTGCTCGCTGATCGTTCCCGCTCCTAAGACCAGCGCGGTGCGTTGACCAAGTTTTCCAAAAATTCGTTCCGCCAATTTAACGCCCGCGGAGGCCACCGACGTTGGCCTAGTCCCCAACTCAGTTTCCGATCGTACGCGCTTCCCCACTTCCAGCGCGGCTTGAAACATACGATTCAATACCGGGCCGGTCGCTCCTTGTTCGTATGCAAATTTATACGCCTCGCGAACCTGGCCAAGAATTTCCGCTTCACCTAACATCATCGAATCCAGCCCAGCGGAAACTCGAAACAAGTGGCGTACCGCGTGCCGGTCATAGTGGTGATACAGCGAGACGCTCAAAATATCGGGCTGCACCTTGTGAAATTCACTTAGAAAAGAGGAAAGCCCCGCCGCGCTCTCGTGCGAAGTTTCAGGCGGCACACCATAAATCTCGCTGCGATTGCAGGTCGACAAAACCAAAGTCTCTTCGAGGATTCCTCGTGAACGCAGCTCACTTGCGGCCCGGCTGGCCTGCTCCGCGGTATACGACACGCGTTCCCGCACCTCCACCGGAGCGGTGCGATGATTTAATCCGACGAGAACAATTTCCATCAGGATGGCCACGTATCCAAGCACTGCTCCCTAGAAATACCTGTGGCTATGCGATAGATACAGGTTCACAACCGTGAAGCTCATCACCACCACGAAAAAATTGAATACGCACAGCTTTGAAGCGCGCGCCCCACGCCATGCGGTGCTACGCGCCAACTGGAAGTACAGCAAATAAAGAAACAGCACCACCAGCGTGATCACATATTTCGGATCGTAAAACCAATATTGCCCAGTGAGCCGGTCCACCCAGATGAATCCGAGGACCGTGCCAATGGCGATAGAAATGACGCCCACGAGGACGCTTGAGTGGCTCATGCGCTCCAGCAATTCCAGTGACGGCAAGCGCCAAACTACGTTGCTGAGCTTGTGGTTTCGCAGCAAGCGCTCTTCTGCGAGATAGATCACGCTCAACACGAACGACAGCGCGAAGGCCGCATACGCCAAAATACTGAGCGTGACGTGCAAGGCGAAAACCACGCCATGCGCCACTGTCGGCGATAGCCGGTCCGCGGGCGCCAGGTGCGCAATCAAAAAAAATCCAAGAATAAACGGCACGGCGAACGCCCCCACGGAGCGCTGCTGGTGATAAAACTCGAGAGCAAGGTAGGTTAGCGCCAGCAGCCATCCGAACAACGACATCGAGCCGTATAGGTCGTGATACGGAACGGTGTGCAACCCGCGTGACCGCTCCAGCAGCGCAAAATAATGCGCCACCAGCCCAAGGCCCAATAGCACTGACCCGCACCTTCCCAACAGCTCCCTGCCGGTATTCAGAAAAGCCAGGTAGCAACCCCAACTCAGCGAGTATGCCGTCAGTGTCAGTATGAAATAGAGATGGCTCATCTTGATTCCATGCCAGCCGCGGCCCACAACCTTCCGGCGTCACCTCTCTGAAGTGCGCAGAAATGTCAGGAGCCCTGTATCCTGAGTATAGCCCACGGGAACAACCACTTACATAGCGTACGCAGCCGCCCCGCAGCAAGGTCGCGCCGGATTTGCTATTCTCTCTGCGGACCCCAGGCAAGCCGAATCCAGGTGATATGCCGCCACTAAACACACTTACGGCCAGCGAACGCGACGGGATCGACCGCACGGACCTCTTCCTCCGCGCTTGCCACGGTGAAGCCCTAACTCGCGTCCCTGTTTGGATGATGCGTCAGGCCGGACGTTATCTACCGGAATATCGCGCTATTCGTGCCACACGCTCGTTCCTGGAAGTTTGTAAAACTCCCGACCTGGCCGCCGAAGTGTCTTTGCAGCCGTTTCGCATCCTGGGAGTGGATGCCATTATAGTTTTCTCGGATATTTTGATTCCCGCGGAAGCGATGGGCATGCATCTAGAGTTAAACGACGAGGGTCCAAGTCTTCCCAGTCCCATACGCAGCGCCGCCGACGTCGCCAGCCTGCGCATCTTCGACCCAGAGCTGGAGACTAAATTCGTGCCGGAGGCCATTCGCGGCATCGTAAAGAGCGTCGGACCGGATGTGCCGGTCCTTGGTTTTGCGGCCGCCCCGTGGACGCTGGCCTGCTACATGGTCGAAGGGAAAACTAAGGAAGGCTTCTCGACGGTTAAGAGCTTTCTCTACCATGAGCCCGAGACGTTTCGGGAACTACTCAACAAAATCGCGCTGGCCACCATTCCCTATTTGCGCGCGCAAATCGATGCGGGTGCTTGCGCCGTACAACTATTTGATACCTGGTGCGGAGAGCTGAACCTGGAGGACTACGAAAATTTCGCGCTGCCGGCAGTTCAACAGGTCATTTCAGGGATCAGCTCAGGTATCTGGGGCAAAGTTCCGGTTATTTACTACACCAAGGCTTCAAATCACTTGATGTCCGCGGTAGCACGCGCTGGAGCCAACGTGCTGAGCGTCGATTGGCGCGCCGATCTCGCCGCGCTGCGAAAAACACTTGGCCCCAAAATCGCTCTGCAGGGCAACGTCGATCCCACTATTTTGCTCGGGCCGACCGGCGAAATTCGCGAGGCTACGCAAAGTGCCCTTTCCGCATTGAACGGAATTGGTCATATCCTTAATCTCGGTCACGGTATCTTTAAACAGACACCAGTCGAAAACGCGCGACTCTTTATCGAAATCGGCCAGCAAACGGTGGTCGGCTCGGCGGGCAAAACGAATCAGCCAACTTCCGCTGCGTATTCGCGCCGAGGATCATGACGTGACGCTCACCACTCCCAGCCTCCAACGCATGCGTGAGGAATTGCAAATCAGTGAAGAATTTCTCGGCCGCTATAATCGCCCGGGACCTCGCTACACAAGCTACCCCACTGCGCCAGTCTGGAATGACGCGTTCGGCCCTGATGATCTCAAATCCGTACACGCCGAAGCGCAAAGGACGCAGACACCCATTTCGCTGTACATGCATCTTCCCTTCTGCGAAAGCTTGTGTCTTTTTTGCGCCTGCAACGTAATTATTCAAAAAGACAAACGCGTCGCGATACCGTATCTCGATGTACTCAAGCGCGAAATCGAACAGGTGGCACGAGGAGCTTCGCGCGACCGCCCCGTAGTGCAATTCCACTGGGGCGGCGGCACACCTACGTATCTCACCCCGCAACAACTTGAGGACTTATTCGGATTCGCGCGGGAACATTTTAATTTTTCGCCGGACGCGGAAATCGGCATTGAAATCGACCCGAGGGTAACCACTCGCGAACACCTTGAAGCCTTGCGTCGCTTGGGCTTTAACCGCCTCAGCATGGGCATCCAGGATTTCCATCCCGAGGTGCAGGCGGCCATCAACAGAATCCAGCCGTTCGAATTGACGCGCGACTTGCTGCTCGCCGCGCGCAAGTTACGGTTCGATAGCATTAACGTTGACCTCATTTACGGTTTGCCGTACCAATCGCCGGAACGTTTCAGCCACACCGTCGACCAGATTCTTGAGCTGCAGCCCGACCGTATCGCGCTGTTCAGCTATGCGCATGTCCCGTGGCTTAAAAAGCAGCAAGGCGCCTTCGCCACTCATTTGCCGGAAGGCATGCAAAAATTTGAAATCTTCCGCTCCGGCCTGATGAAATTTATCGAGGCCGGCTATCTCTACATCGGCATGGACCATTTCGCCAAACCCGGCGATGAGTTGGCCGTTTCGCAACAGCAACGAACTCTGCACCGCAATTTTCAAGGCTACACCACCAAAGCCGGAGCCGACCTGTACGGCATGGGCGTCACCGCCATCAGCGCGTTTCAAAATGCCTACGCGCAAAATTATCGCGACCTGCCAAGTTGGCAAAAAGCCGTGCAGGATCGCGGCATCGCCACCATGCGTGGTTATCGCCTTTCAGACGAGGACCGCCTGCGCCGCGCCGTCATCAATCGGCTTCTTTGCCACACAGTAATCGTGAAAGATGAAATCTCTCGCGAATTCGGCGTCGACTTCGATCAATACTTCGCCGACGAGATTAGCCAGCTCCAGCCGCCGCGCGAGGATGGCTTGGTAGTGCTGGACAATAAGGAAGTGCGCACCACCTGGCTCGGCAGAATCTTCATCCGCAATCTTGCAATGATTTTCGATCCGTATCTCGAAAAGCAGCACTTGAACGCCATACCGTTATTTTCAAAAACTTTGTAGCAATCAACCTCCATGCGCACATCATTCCCGTGACTGCTCACCTCCCAACTTTGGTTGTTGGCTCGGGAATTTCGGGCTTAGTGTGCGCCTACGCGCTGCGTAAGGCGGGCGTCGACGCACAAGCCATCGAGTCCAGCGCGATTCCTGGCGGAGTGATTCGCAGTGAACGTCGTGACGGCTATTTGCTGGAATTTGGTCCCCAAAGCTTTAACGCTACGTCCGCGCTGCTCAATTTCTGCCGCGAATTGCACATCGACGATCAACTCCTCCCGGCGCCAGCTAATGCGCCTCGGTACGTACTCGTCAAAGGTACTTTGCGGCCAGTTCCACTCAGCCCACCGGCATTCATCGCCTCATCATTGTTCGGCCCACTCACCAAGCTGCGAGTCCTGCGCGATATTCTCGGTCGCTCTTCCCCACCTCAGAAGGACGAATCCGTCGCTGCTTTTACCCGCCGCAAATTTTCAGATGAGCTCCTCGATAAGCTGGTAGGCCCGTTCGTCTCCGGCATATTTGCGGGCGATCCAGACAAGCTAAGTGTGCGAAGCGCGTTTCCTCAGTTATACGAGGCGGAGAAATCCGCGGGCAGCGTTATCCGGGGTTTATTGTTTTCAGCAAGAACGCGCTCTGCGTCGTCCGAAAAACCTACCTTGCAAACCTTTCGGGAAGGCAATCAAACATTAATCCAGGCCCTAGCTGCGAATCTGGGACCCAATCTCCGTTGCGGCGTTACCGCCCAACGCATCAGCCTAACGACGACATCGTCAGGCACACCGACCTACAAAGTAACGGTTATAGCGAACGGCACAGAAGAAGTTCTCATCACAGATCGTGTGATCATCGCCACACCAGCTCAGCAAGCCGCCACGTTGCTACGCGATGTTGATCCGCAATTCGAATCTGCGTTATCGGCGATCGCTTCCGCCCCGGTTGCTGTAGTGTCGCTGGGCTATCCCAAAAGTGCAATTCACCACTCGCTCGAGGGTTTTGGTTTTCTCGTGCCGCGTTCGTCCGGATTACGAATCCTGGGGACAGTTTGGAACTCCTCGCTGTTTCCCAACCGCGCTCCCGATGGACACGTTTTGCTGACAAGCTTCGTGGGTGGCGCCACCGACCCGAGCGCCATCTCGCTGCCTGAATCCGAAATTGTCTCAATCGTACATCGCGAGCTGGCATTCGTACTTGGCATCTCCCAGCCGCCATCGTTTTCGCACGTTCAGCCATGGCAGCACGCCATACCGCAATACAACCTCGGCCACACTCAGCTTATAGGTAGGCTTGATCAAATGCAGAGGGAGTATCCATCGATCCGGCTCATCGGCAATTATCTTGGCGGCCCTGCATTGGGCGCTTGTGTCGAACAAGCCTTGACCGTCGGGCAGGGACCAATTAAAAGAGATCGAGCGCCATGAGGGATACCCGCGACGCACGCTCATCCAGTTAATCGGGTATCCCGTATTCTCAGGTAGGAGTAGAAGCTAGACCTCGTGTTCCTTGCGGCATTTAGCCCAAAGGATGATCGCGAAGCGTCTCCCGACGCTGCGCTGGTGCGTCTGCTTCTTCGAAACGACGTGGGCGCGTTCGAGAAAATTTACGACAAATATTCCCGCATCGTTTATTCGCTGGTTCTAAGAATCGTTCAGCAGTCAGGACCTGCCGAAGAGGTTGTGCAGGACGTTTTTTTGCAGCTGTGGAGGAATTCCGCGCAGTACGACGCCGCTCGCGGCCCGTTTGTCCCCTGGCTGCTTACCCTGGCGCGAAATCGCGCGCTCGATACCCTTAGACTTAAGAGCGAGCGTCAGCGCCGCCTGGAAAATCAGACCGACGAATTGTTTTCCGTCGTAGTAGCGCCACAATATGAAAAGGAGTTGGACGAAAAGCGCCGTGCCGAACGTGTTCGCTCGTTGGTCGGCGAATTGAATCCGCAGCAAAAACGCGCTATTGAACTAGCCTACTTTCAGGGCCTGAGCCACAGCGAAATCGCCGCGGAATTAAAAGAACCGCTCGGCACCGTAAAAAGCTGGATTCGCAACGGGTTGATACAGCTGAAGGAGGGATTGCGCACCGCGACGTGAGCAATTGCGACCAATTCCGGGAGATGTATGAAGCCTCCGCGCTGGGCGCGCTCGATCCGCCTGAACGCGCCGCGCTGGAAGCTCATCTCACTACCGGCTGCGCGGAATGCGCAAAGGCCGTCGCGGAGGCGCGTTGGCTCGTCGCTCAGTTGGCATACCTGGCCCCGGAAGCTGCGACCTCCGCCATGTTGAAGGGCCGCCTGATGCAAACCGTGCGGTCAGAGGCAAAATCAAAGCCATCATCGCGGGTTGCGACTGCATCGACAACTACGCCCTCTGGCATTCCTTATTGGCTGTCAGCGGGAATCGCGGCTCTGCTTCTATTGACTCTGTATTTCGCTTGGGATGTTCACCACCTGAAAGAAGAATTGCGCGCGGCCAACGAGCGAAATCAACGAACCGAGCAAATAGTCGCCAGCACGGAAAACGAGCGCGCCGTTTCCCAGCGAGAGTTAACCGCCATGCAAGAACAAATGGCCAAAATGCACCGTGAAACTGCCATTTTGACAGACCCTGCCTCGGTCAAAATAATGCTGGCGGCGCAAAAAATTCAGGCCCCTCAGATGGTCGCCATGTGGCACGCCAAGTACGGCATTGTGCTTACCGGACAAAAGGTCCCCATGCCGTCTGGAAACCGCGTTTTGCAATTGTGGCTGATACCAAAGACACCCGGCGGCAAGCCTATGTCGGCCATGACGGTGCGCCCGGACGCCGACGGAAACTTCGTAATCTTGGTTTCCAATCCACCCGCTGCTGGCAGCGACACCAAGGCGCTGGCCATCACCGAAGAGCCGGCTGGCGGCAGCGCTGCGCCCACCACGAAGCCAAAGTGGGTCGGAGCCATGACTTAAAAGGTCGTTTAAAGTGTTCCGCTGGAATTATTTTCCGAAGCGCAGCCTCAAGCGCGTTTTCCTACGCTCCGCTGCTTCTCGGAAGCGCCGCTTCTCTTCCGCCGTTTTTAGCAGTAGTGGCCGCACCGTTTTAGGCTGCTTGGTATATTCGTCGATAGCCACAAACGTTACATAAGCGGTGGTGGTGTGCTTGCGCTGCCCAGTCAGAATTTGCTCGGAAAAAACTTCCACGCCCACTTCCATCGAGGTGTTAAACACTCGATTTACCTGCGATTTCAGGATTACCAATTCACCGAGGTTCACCGCGTTGCGAAAATCGATGTAGTCAACTGAGGCCGTCACCACATAGCTGTTCGAATGACGGGCGGCAGCCATCGCCGCCGCCATATCCACCAGGTGCATTACTTGCCCGCCCAGAAGTTTTCCCAACGGGTTCGTTTGCGCCGGCAGAACCACTTCTGCCATCTCTGACCGCGAAGCGCTCACCGGCTTCGGCTTCAACTTCGAATCTAGTGTCAAATTTATAGTCCTATTTTTTTCTCGCTTCATTCGTCCCCGCACCACGCAATTTTGGAACCTGGCGTTCCATCCGTATACTACGGTAGCCATGATGACAGACCAAAAGAAAACCCGCAGGCAGGTCCTGGAAGAATTTGTGCAGAAGTCCCCGGGTGACGCCTTTTCACGCTACGGACTCGCTATGGAATGCATGAGCACCGGCGATGCCGCAGCAGCTATTCTCAACTTCGATGCGCTACTCAAGCAAAACGCCGACTACATCCCCGCTTACTTAATGTACGGTCAGTTGCTGGTCCGCGAGTCGCGGCCCGACGAAGCTAGACACATCCTTACAACCGGCATTACTGCCGCTGGCAGAAAGGGCGATCAGCACGCCGCGTCGGAGATGGAGGCCTTGCTGGCCGACATCAGCTAACCAGGCGGTTACACGGAAAATTGAGCTCTAGACAATTCCCACCCCATGTACGAATCTGCGCGTAAATCAGCAACCATTGACTCGCTCTGGTATCATCTCCTATGGTGCTAGTGCGGCCAGATCGCATCCCGCTCTTTCCTCTTAACGTCGTCCTTCTTCCCGGCGCTGAACTCCCTCTGCATATTTTCGAGCCCCGTTACCGGAACATGGTCAACCAATGTATGAGCGAGCGTTCCGAGTTTGGAATGTTGCTTTCCATGCCCAACGGCGTCGCGCGCGTCGGCTGCACCGCTGAAATTATGGAAGTGCTCAAGCGTTATCCCGACGGCAGAATGGATATTATTTCCGTTGGGCGGGTTCCTTTCCGCGCCGTGGAACTTTTCACCGAGAACCCGTTACTCGAAGGCCAGGTTGACTACCTGGAAGACCGGGAAATTTGCAATCAGCCTCCCAAGACTGAACTGATCGAACTTTACGAGACTTGCCATACGCTGATTTTCGGTGATTACCCAAAAAATCTAGCCGCCGACCCCGCGGCATGTTTTTCTTTTCAAGTGGCCGCGGCCTTGCCCATGGATTTGATGTGGAAACAGCAGCTCTTGGAACTTCGGACGGAAACCGAACGCCAGGAAAGATTAATAGGCTACCTTCGTGGCTGGGCCCCGCATCTACAGAAAGTAGGGTCTGTGCGCGCCCAATCGGCCGGGAACGGGCATGGATTGAATTAATCAAGGTGGGAGAACTCATTTCATCTCTGAGCCCAATCGATTTTCATCCAGCAATAACAATCGTAACGTAAACCATTTGGGGATCTAATGACCGTTAGCACATCAATGAAGTCTCACCCGCAACACCCGAAACCTCGTACTCTGGGCGAATTAAAAGGTATTCCCGATTTTGATGCCGGGCATGTCTCTCGCTCCGTCAAAGATGAAATTCGCGGCAACCTTTTGCGGTTAATCGAACGCGGCGAGCCGCTCTTCCCCGGCATTCATGGCTATGAAGACACCGTTGTGCCGCAGATCGTCAACGCGCTGCTCTCTCGTCACAATTTTATTTTGTTGGGACTACGCGGCCAGGCCAAGAGCCGCATTTTGCGCGGACTGATCAATTTGCTCGACGCGGAAATTCCCGTCGTGGTGGGTTGCGAAATTAATGACGATCCGCTGAAACCCATCTGCCGCTTCTGCCGCGACAAAATCGCTGCTGAGGGCGACAACACGCCAATCGCCTGGATGCCCCGCGATAGCCGCTACGTCGAAAAGCTGGCCACACCGGACGTCACCATGGCGGATATCATTGGCGACGTTGATCCCATTCGTGCGGCTCGCGGCGGCCGCGATCTATCCGACGAATTGACCATTCACTATGGTTTGCTTCCCCGCGCCAATCGCGGAATCTTTGGCATCAACGAACTTCCGGACCTGGCGGGAAAAATTCAGGTCGGACTTTTTAACATCATGCAGGAAGGCGACATTCAGATTAAGGGCTACCCACTCCGTTTACCGCTCGACGTACTGCTGGTCTTCACCGCCAATCCCGAAGACTACACCGCTCGCGGAAAAATTATCACCCCGTTGAAAGACCGTATCGGCGCGGAAATTCGTACCCATTACCCTGCCAGCGTTAAGGAAGGCATGGTCATCACCGCGCAGGAAGCGTGGGTGTGCCGCACGGCTGGCCGCGCGATCGAAGTTCCTTCCTACTTGCGCGAAACCGTGGAAGAAATCGCCTTCCAGGCCCGTGAAGATAAGCGCGTCGACCGCCGCTCGGGAGTTAGCCAGCGCTTGCCCATCACCACTCTGGAAAGCGTGGTCAGCAGCGCCGAACAGCGCGCTGCTCGCACGGGGGAAGATAGCTGCTACGCCAGCGTCGCAGACATTTATGCTGCCCTTCCCGCCATCACCGGAAAAATGGAGTTGGAGTACGAAGGCGAATTGAAAGGCGCCGACTCCATCGCCCGTGAATTGATTCGCACCGCGGTCGGTCGCGTCTTCACCAAGTATTTTGGCGAAGTAAACTTTCAACCGGTGATTCAGTGGTTCGAATTGGGCGGAGAGCTGAAACTTCCGGAGCTCGCCCCCACCGATGAACGCTACCGCCAATTATCTAAAATCCAGGGCCTCGGCGAGCACGTCGGCCGTATCGGCGCAGCAGACACCAAAAATCATGGCGCGGTTGCCGCCGCTTCAGAAATGATCCTGGAAGGCCTCTGGGCCCATCGCCGGATCGGACGCAGCGAGGAGCGCGGGTATTTCGCCGAGAAACAAAAGCCGCAGGAGCCGCGCGACACCCAGTCGTCGCGCGGGCCACGACGCCAATTCAATTAGCTTAAACGTGCAACAAAAGAAGTCAGCCGGGGCCAAGGAATATTTATGAAAGTAATTCGCTACGGAAAATATGTTGGTGAGCCGGCCGACGCCGTCGACCTGGACGAACTGGTCAAGCGCATGGGCGACTTCTTCCTGCAAAGCGGCTTTGAATCGCAATTTTACGGCGTCTCGGAAATGGACAACCAACGTTCCATGGAAGCCTTGAAGGACGCCATCTTGCGCGCGCTGCAGGAGGGCGACTTGTTGCCCGAAGACGCGATGAGTGAAGAGCTACGCAAGAGGCTGCAAAGCCCGCAAGCGCAGAACAGCCAGGCGGTGAAAGATTTGCTGGAAAAATTGATGGACCGTCTCGCGCAAGAAGGCTTCATCAATCCTCAACAGCCTCCACAAGTCACGCCGCCGCATCAGAATTCTGCGCGCGGCAGCCTCGGTCAGCCACAAGAACGTCAAACCGAAGCGCGCTTCGAAATCACCGACAAGACCATCGATTTTCTTGGTTTCAAAACATTGCAGGATTTGATGGGTTCTGTAGGACGCAGCAGCTTTGGCCGTCACGACACTCGCGACCTCTCGACCGGAGTGGAATCCGGCGGCGTCTCCCGGCCTTACGAATTCGGCGACACTTTAAATATGGACGTGAGCGAAACGCTCTTCAACGCGGTGCGGCGCGAAGGTGTCAAAGTACCCATCGAGATGACCTACTCGGACCTGATGGTTCATCAGTGCGAGTATCACAGCTCATGCGCCACGGTGCTGCTGCTAGACTGTAGCCACAGCATGATTCTTTACGGCGAAGATCGCTTCACACCGGCCAAGCGCGTGGCCATGGCGCTGTCGCACTTAATTCGCACGCAATATCCGGGAGACACCCTGAGCCTGGTGCTTTTCCACGACAGCGCCGAGGAAGTTCCGCTTGGCGAGTTAGCCCGGGTGCAGGTCGGACCCTACTACACCAACACCCGTGAAGGTTTGCGCATGGCGCAACGCATTTTGCTTCGCCAGAAAAAGGACATGCGCCAGATCATCATGATTACCGATGGAAAGCCCTCGGCGCTCACTTTGGAAGACGGGCGCATTTACAAAAATGCCTTCGGGCTCGATCCTTTCGTAGTCGGCCAAACACTCGAGGAAGTAAACAAGTGCAAACGCGCCGGCATCCTGATCAATACGTTCATGCTGGCCACTGATTACAGCCTGGTGCACTTCGTGCAGAAAATCACCGAAATGTGCCGAGGCAAAGCCTACTTCACTACACCTTATACCCTTGGCCAGTACCTGCTGATGGACTACATGCAGCGCAAAACCAAGCAAATCCATTAAAACTCAGCGCAGGGCCTCGCGCTCAACAAGACTTGCGATAAACTATACGCGTGGGAATCTTGCAGCGCCTTTCACGCTGGGCGGGTTCAAGCAAAAAAATGACCACTATCGTCGCCGGCCAAACAGCGCCGGATTTTTCACTGAAATCAATAGATGGGACGAAATATTCCCTTCCAGAACTCTTATCGCGGGGGCCGGTTTTCGTCTCCTTCTTTAAAGTATCGTGCCCGGTATGCCAATTCACATTTCCATTTTTGGAGCGCCTCTCCAAACGCTACGGGAGCAAAGACGTCAACTTCCTGGGTATTTCCCAGGACAACGCGCGCGCCACCAAGGAATTCGCCGATGATTACGGCGTCACATTTCCAATTGCGCTCGACGCCGAAGGCTATCCCGCCTCCAATGCCTACGGCTTGTCCAACGTGCCCACAAGCTTCCTGATCGATAGCGACGGCTCAGTAAAAATTGCGAGCATGGGTTTTAATAAGAAAGATCTGGAAGCCGTCGCTGCGGAACTTTCCGAGCGCCGCAAAATCCCACTCTCAGCGCTATTTCGCCCGGACGAAACAGTCCCAACCAATCGTCCTGGTTGAGGATCGAAAAACTAGGTTCGGTCGAACCTAACAAAATCAAAGTTCACCAATCGATCTTCACCAAGAGTAAGTAGGGTGCCCCGGGTTCGCAGTTGAGGTTGAACCGGGGGTCTTGGGTTTTATCTTTTGTTCTTCGGTCTTGTCTTTGGTCGTTGGTTTTTCTTCGATCTTTAACTCTTCTTCGACTCTGTTCTACTTCGATCTTCGCTAAACTAACCGCTACGAAACTATTTCCACAACTTCCTTCTCCAGCCACTTCTTCTTGTGTTTCGGAGGACGCTTCCTCTTGTCCTCAATCACCCGCGTATTCGCCGGCACGATCCCTGACTTCCGGGCCGCCCGTCGAGCTTCCGTTCCCTTCTCAAATTTCTTCTTTCCCACTTTTCTCATATGCCCCGCCATCCACAGCACATCATATTACCGTTGCGTTCCGTACCCTTCGCTTCGTAAGCTCTTGGCCGGACGATTCTACGATCCCGGAGCCCATGTGAACACTAGCTTAAAATTTCCAATACTCGTCGGCACATTTTTTTTGATCAGCTGTGGCGCTGCCAAAGCGCAGTCGCAGTCCGTGCCGGCAGCAACGACCGCGAGCCCGCAAAATTCAGCACCGCCTGTCGCAATCTTGGCTGGGCACCTCATCGACGTGCGAAGCGGCCACGTAACCGCCAACGCCTATATCGTCGTCGAAAAGGATCGCATATCGCGCATCGTCGCAACAGCTCCAGCAGGCATGAAACTCATCGACCTCTCTAAATACACGGTCGTGCCCGGCCTGATTGATTGCCACGCACACCTGCTCGGCAATCCCAAGGATCAATCCGCCATGTCTGGCTTGCGGATGTCCTCCGGGCAAGCGGCTATCTGGGGCGTGCACAACGTAACTATCTGGCTCGATCATGGATTTACCGCGCTACGCGATGCGGGCGAGTCCGATATCGGTTATGGCCAACTGGCGCTGCGCAACAGCATTGAACGCGGACTGATCCGCGGCCCCCGAATCGTTTCCGCCGGCAACTTCGTCTCGCTTACCGGCGGACACGGCGACGCCGATTTACTCGCGCCAGATAAATCCCTGCCGCGTGCACCAAACATGGCTGACACGGTAGACCAGGTCAGCGTCGCGGTTCGCCGCGACATTAAATTCGGCGCGGACTGGATCAAGCTGATGGCCACCGGCGGCGTCATGGACCCCATCAGCGACTACACCGTGCAGGAACTGAGCCAGGAACAAATGGCCAAGGCCGTTGAGATTGCTCACCGCGCTGGAAAAAAAGTTATGGCTCACGCGGAAGGCTCCGAAGGCATTAAAGCCGCCGTTCGAGCCGGCGTGGATTCCATCGAGCACGGCACCGTGCTCGATGAAGAAGGCGCGAAGTTAATGGAACAACACGGCACCTGGCTGGTCCCCACCCTGTTTTGCTTTCAACACGACATGGAGACCGGGTTATCGCAGGGCCGCGATCCCGCCAGTTTCGCGAAAGGCGTCGCCATCATAAAAGAGCAGGGCCCGGCATTTAAGCGTGCACTGGATCATCATCTGAAAATCGCCTACGGCCTCGATGACGATCCCGACTTCGTTTCCAAAGAATTTGGAGCGCTGGTTCGCGGAGGAATGACTCCGATTGAGGCCTTGAAAGCCGCAACGATTAACGGGGCTGAATTAATAGGCCTCTCTAAAGACATTGGCTCCATCGAGCCTGGAAAATACGCGGACATCGTCGCCGTGGACGGCGATCCGCTTTCCGACATCACCGTAATGGAAAAAGTGACCTTTGTGATGAAAGGTGGAGACATTTACAAAAACGTCGCGCAGTAGTTTTTGGACAGAATTAATTCTAGAAATTAAATGAAACCTGCAGATCGATTTTTCGGTTGGCCGATGCGCCGCCAGGTCCTCCGGCGGCCCCGCCGCCACCGAACCCGGTCACTATGCCGTTCGATTGTCCAAATAAAGGGGAACCCAAATTGCCGATGGGCGTAGTGAGATTCACATTGTTGAAAATATTGCGCGCGGCCACGCTGAAGGTAAGGCTGTAGCGATGATTGGTCGCACCCGCGTCGGGTCCGCCCCCGCCGCGACCGCCAAACCCGCCCCCACCGCGACCGCCCGGGCCGCCGGGTCCGCGCCCAAACGTTCCACCCGCACCGGGTCCGCCCAAAGTATTTGTGGCTTCCGTCTTCTTGCCGAATCCAAAACTCTTGCTCAATCGCAAATTCATCGAAAAGCGTCCCGGCCCCGTTAAGTAGTTAATCGGAACCCGGGGATCGCCAGGTTGTGGAGCCACGTCGAAGGCTCCGAAGCGGTTAATCACCACGTTAGCGGGAACCGCGTTCAGAGTCGCAAATGACGGCCGGTCGTTAAAAATTGAATCGCCATTCAGATCCTGCCCGGTCGTAACGTTGTACGGTGTGCCGGAGCTGGCCATCATGAAAGGGCTCAAACGAAAGGCATACGGCAGCCCAATCGTTCCGCCGAAAAATACACGGTGGCGGATATCGAAGGCCGACCGTCCGTAATCGAGGCTGATATTATTGTTAATGGAGGGAAAGCTCCCTGCCCCGGCGCCGGTATCGCTGTTGGCATAATTCAGCGTGTAGTAACCGAACAGCGAAAGCTTCGATCCTATTCGCACGCTGCTATTCACAATCAGCTGATTCTGCTTGAAAATGCCTTCTGACTGATACTGGTAAATATTGTCCGTCGAGGCCAGGGGCCGAGGCGCGGTGCCCGGATTGCAGGGAAAAACCGAGCATTCCGGAGCGTTAATATTTTCCGTGAAGAATTCGTGCACGCCCCGGGAATTCAGATAAGTCACAGCCAGATTGGCATTCTTGGTGAGTTGCCGCTCTACGCTGATTCCCGTTTGCATGATGTACGGGGTTCTCAAATTTGGGTTGGGTATATATATCGTAGGCGCCGTTGCGCTGGCGGGCAGCGCGCCCGGCTCCGGAATGTTATTAAGAAAGAACTCTGGATTGGTGACCACGAATTGCTGTTGTGTGAGGCCGTTCAGCCTCTCCTGCTGTAGTACCAAATCGTAGGTGAAGCGCTCATAAAATATGCCGTAGCCCGCGCGCAGCACAATTTTCGGAGCGCTGTTTTTTGCCCCCGCCCCCAAGCCCCACGCAAATCCAAATCGCGGCGCGAAGTCAGCATGATCGCCGAGGTTATTCTGGCTTTCAAATCGCAAACCGTAACTCAGAGTCATATTCGGCCGCAAATGAAAATCGTCCTGAACATACAGTCCAGAATCGAAATACGTGACGTCTGCGCTGGCGCTTCCGGTGGTCACCGAGTATTGACTAGCGCCACCACCCATGGCCGTGATTTGCGGAAAAGTAAGCCCAGCGGCTAGTCCCTGCTCCATAATCTGATACGCTTGCAGGCCGCTGATAAACGGGCAAGTTGCTGGCGTAGCATTGGGCGGGCAACCGGGATTTTGTCGCGATCCAAATGTGAAGTCGCCGTTGAAATTGGAGGTCTCCACAGTCGAGTCACGGTTAACGCGCAGCCGCACGCCAAATTTCAGAAAGTGTTTGCCCAGCGCCATGGAAGCGTAGTTCTGAAATTCATAGCGATCGAGAACGTTCTGCACCGTTCCCAGCGCACTGCCCCCATTTATGAACGCCGCTTGCACGTTTACCGTTGGCGTGGTGCTGATGGGGGTCTGGTTGGTCGTCTCGCGAATGAACTGAAATCGTGTCTCATTAATTATCTTGGGACTTAAAATTTGCGTATCGCTTACTTGGAGAGTTTGTTCGGTTTCCAGGGCGTTGTATCCGGTAGAGGGCAGATTGAAGAGTCCGATACCGTTGTTGTCCTGCCGATTATGCTCGTACTGATAGCGCACCGTAAGGGTATTATTTTTACTGACTTGGTAATCAAATCGCGGGCCAAGATTCATGCGTACCCGTGGATTAGCCACCGCATCGCTGAAATTAACAACATTAAAGCTGGGATCGAGAATTGTTGCGCTAACAATGGAGAGGTCGTTAATATCCCGTCGTTCGAAATTAAAGAAAAACGACGCCTTTTTGGTCAATGGTCCACCGATGCTCCCACTGAACTGCGTGGACTCATAACCCGGCGGCTGCATGCCCGGCGGAGTCACTTCGAAGGGGTTGCGCGAATTGAATCCCGCAGTGTTCCCGGTAAGAAATAACTGCCCGTGAAATTTGTCCGTGCCTGGCTTGGTAAAAATCTCGATCCGTCCGTAGCCGAGTTTGTCGTACTCCGCGGAAAACGGGTTCTGGTTGATTCGAATCTCGCGAATTGAAGCTTTTGGCGGAAGTTGCCCGGCCGTAAATCCATCAATATAGATTTGCCCGCCATTAGGCCCGGCGGATGGCCCGGCCAGCGCTTGTAACTCGTCCATCAATTCATCCGGATCGTCCGACAGCGCTTCCAGATCTTTATCTTTCAAAATAATGGCGCCGGCGTTGTTTTCCGGGTTTACATCCAGTTGTGTCGGAGAATCCTCGACGTGTATCTCCAGTTTTTGCTCTTCCAGCGTCAAAGCAATCTTCAGTGTTTGGACCTGTCCTGCCTTCACCGCAATGTTCTGCGCCGTGAATAAGCCGAACCCCTCCGCTACAACTTTAACGGTGTAGGTTCCGGGCGCCAGTCCCGTCAACTCATAAGAGCCGTCCTTATTCGTAACTGAATCCACCGAATTCCCATTCGGGGCCGTCAGTAATACCGCTGCTCCGCTAACCGTGGAGCCGGAAGGGTCGGTCACTTGTCCGCGCAGCGTTCCGGTAGAAGGAACCTGTGCTCCGAACGCGAAGTTCACACCGAAAGCCGTTGCAAATGAAAATAAAATAGCTATGTATAGAGCCCGAACTCTCATCAACTCTCCACAATGAATTGCCGCAGGTGAGTCTGTTTAGCGGTGCCGTCTAAGGTATCCCGGCTTCTCCACTGGGCGCCGCGCTCAGACTCCAAGGGGAGAGAATTGACGATGCCCCGCCATTTGGCGAGCCTTGCAAAATCGGCTCTACTCCAGCAAGCAGCGTTATCGCCGTCACCGCATTGCTGCCGCTTGCTTCCGTCCCCACCAGCATCACTGCGTCGCCCTTCTGTAAATCCGCGACCGTAGACGCCGGCATGCGGCTGATCATTTGCTGCAAATCGGCACCACCGCTGCCGGCACCACCACCCATGCCTCGTCCGCGTCCGCCAAAATCTCCGGACCCTTGCCCCGCACCCGATTCCTTCGCCGTTGGCGCACTGGTTGTTCCGGACATTGCACCGGGCCTTGTGGAGCCCGCCTGCCCAGAACCCGGTTGATCCCCAGTAGGGCCGCCATTTGCGCCACTCGACCCATTTAATCGTTGCGCAATACGTTGCGCGATCGGCGCCGGCAATTTTCGAAGCTGCGACTCAGAAGTAATTTTCACCGCAACGTTTTTTTTCGTGGCCAGATCATGCACGGTGATGGTGCTCTGGGCGCTGTCCAGCGATGAAATCGTGCCGGAAATATTTCGGAAGCTGCCAGAGACAATCTCTTGAGCCGTTAGCTCGTTGCCATCCGCGCTTTTTTCACCCCGCGCTAGCAATTGATCACCAGACCGGATTTCAGCCAGTGGCGCGGGCTTGGCATCGTCAAACTTTACCGAGCCCGGTGCGTAACGCCGCAGGACAGTATCTTTCGTCACGTGCACGGCGACGGTTTTCTTTTCCCGCAAGGACGGCGAGGTAATGCTTATTACCCCGGCGGCCGCATCCACGTTATTTACCAATCCTCCCACACCATTTTTTTGCCATTCGCCTCGCTCGCGGGTTTGTTTTTCCGCGATGTCGGCCTTCTTCATCGCAACAATGGAAGTCGCCGAGAAAGTCTTATTGTCGTCGCCGGCCTTCCCGCGCACCAAAATGCGGTCCCCGATTTGGAGATCTGTCAGAGCGATGGGTTGTGCGTCCTTCAAATCCTTTTGACCAGGAGCGATGCGGACGATTTTGGTGGAGTCCCGAACATCGACAGTTATTTCAGCGCCCGCATCGCTGGCCAATACGAGACTATTCCCTGAAATCGATTTAATAGTTCCCACCACTCCCTGAGTAACTTGTACCCGCTCTTGTGGCGCTGCGGCTCCCCCGGCAACTGAGCCACCACCATACGCCGCTATTACTGCTGCAACGGCCACAACACACCAACGCACTAGCCTGAAGCTCAGTCGCTTTTGGAAAACGTGCTGTTCCGGGAACTTCATGAGTCCTTCCTCAATCACATATTTCCGCGCGATGGCACACCTATATCTTTAGCGGTTAGACGTGCCCATTGTCCGAAATCGTTTCACGCTCTCCCAACTTCGCACAAAAGTCCTTGCCGGTGTAGGGATATTCTCATCTCCCGACAATGCCAGGCTTCTCAGCCGATTTATTGAAGATCTAAGCGCCTTTAAATTATTTTTGCAGGAACGCGCTCAACAACTGTGAAGCCTTCAGCGGAGCTTAGGGGCGAGATCCGCGCAGAGTAGCTTGTGTCACTTGTACTTCTGAATTGCTCATTTTTAGGGGGATAGTCACTTCGATCAGTGTGCCCGGATCGGCATTTTTCAATCGTAACTCACCGCCAAATTCCTTAGCGCGCTGGCGCATCCCGCCGAGTCCGATCCCTACGCTCCCAGGACGCAACTCCACAATATGTCCGGCGATCCCTTTACCAAAATCGCGCACGCTTACCGACACCTCATGCTCCGTTTTCGTCAAGGTAATGCAGGCCTTCATTGCGCCTGAATGACGAAAAACATTCGTAAGCGCCTCCTGCACGATGCGAAACACTGCCGTCTCGACCTCCGGCGCCAGTCGCGGAAATTCCTGCGGTTGTACGTCGAAACTGGTCTCGATCCCGCTGCGTTCCGTTAATCCATCGAGATACCAACGCAGCGCTGATTGCAAACCGATTTCATCCAGCAACGGTGGGTGCAAGAGATGCGAAATGCTACGGACCTGCTGCATCACCCGCTCCAGCAATCCGCTCGCTTGCAGCGCGGCCTGATTTTTCGCCTCGACTGACTGCTGTCCCATATGAATTCCATCCACCAGCATTTTGGCCGCGCTCAGTTCCTGGCCAAGCCCGTCATGCAGGTCGCGCGCGATACGCCGTCGTTCTTCGTCCTGAGTGCTTAGCAATCTTCCCGAGAGCCCGCGCAACTCCGTGTTCAGCAACTCCAGTTGTTGCGCGTTGCGATGCAACTCCGCGAAGACGGTTACCTTGGCTCGTAGCAGCTCCGGCACGACTGGCACGGACAAATAATCCACCGCTCCGCGCTGGTAGCCTTTCAATCTGTCCAGATCCGTCAAATGCACCGCGGAAATAAAAATTATCGCGGTCTTTTGAAATCGCGGATGCTGCCGGATAATTTCCGCCAACTCGAAGCCGTCCAATTCCGGCATGCTTACGTCCATAAGCACTACCGCAATGTCCATCTTCAACAGCAATTCAAGAGCTTCTCGTCCCGAGTTAGCCTTGACCAGATTTTCGCCTAGTTCGGCGAGGATAGCTTCGTAGGTCAAAAGCTTGGAAGGCTGATCGTCCACCATCAAAATGTTTACTTTGTCAGACACGATCATATTTTATCTGCCAGGCTCCGGAATTTATATTCAAACCGCGTCCTGCTCCAAAAACCCCACAATTATACTTACCGCATAGCTCATGAATGATTTCACCAGCTACCGGTGCAGCCACATGCGTAACGCGGAAAGCAGTTGGTCGGTATTCACGGGCTTGGCCAGATATTCCGATGCGCCCGCTTCAAGGCATTTCTCGCGGTCGCCTTTCATGGCCTTGGCAGTGAGAGCGATGATCGGCAAGCGTCGCAGTGCGGCATTCTGACGGATCACCTGCATGGTTTCGTAGCCGTCCATTTCGGGCATCATGATGTCCATCAACACGATGGCCACGTCTTTTGTGGATTCCAGCGTTTTGATCGCTTCCCGTCCAGTGCCCGCCGTGAGCACCATCATGCCGCGGCGTTCGAGGACGCTGCTCAGTGCGAAGATGTTGCGGACGTCGTCGTCCACCACCAACACCTTCTTACCCACCAGCGCTTCGTCCGAGCGGTGCAACCTCTCCAGCATTCGTTGTTTCTCGGGTGGGAGGTCGGTAACCACTCGGTGCAGGAATAATGCTGTTTCGTCGAGCAAGCGCTCCGGAGATTCCACGTCCTTGACGACGACACTGCGTGCCAGCGTGTGCAGGCGCGCGTCCTCTTCGGAAGACAAGTCTTTACCGGTGAACACCACTACCGGCAAATCGCTTAACGTGGGGCTGTTACCGATGCGCTCTAGCACATCGAAACCCGACATGTCGGGAAGCCGCAGATCCAGCACCACACAATCGAAGGTATTTTCATTCACGCTCATCAACGCTTCCGTCCCTGTCTCCGCCACGGTAACGTCAATGTCTGTGTGTGTCAGCAATTCGCGAATACTCAATTGCTCCGCGGGATTGTCTTCCACCACCAGCAAACGCCGGCGGCGTGGCGCGGAATACGTTTTGATTTTTTCCAGTGCCGACTCTAATCCTTCCGGGGTGGTCGGCTTGGTCACGAAAGAAAATGCTCCGCGCGCCAATCCGTGATGACGATCCTCATCCATGGTCAGCATTTGCACCGGAATGTGCCGCGTGGCTGGATCCTGTTTCAGGTGATTCAGCACCGTCCAGCCCAACATGTCTGGTAGAAAAACGTCCAGCGACACAGCGGTCGGATTGTACTCGCGCGCCAACGCCAGCGCTTCCGCGCCGCGCGAGGCGACCAGCACCTTGAATCCTTTGTCCCGTGACAGATCCGCCAGAACACGCGCGTAATGCGGATCATCTTCCACGATCAGCAGCACGTTATCGCCCGGCGCGAGGCTCTCGCGATCGTCGGGAATCGTCTCCGCGGGATGCTCCAGTAAGGCTGCGCCCGCCAGGTGGATAGCCGCCGCGCTCGCCGAGGCTTTGCGCTCAGTGAGCGTGCCCATTGCGTTCGACGGTCCAACGTAAGTTTTCGGCAAGTACAGCGTGAACGTGCTGCCCTTGCCCGGTTGACTCCGAAGTTGAATTTCTCCACCCAACAAGCTGGCCAATTCGCGGCTGATGGCCAATCCTAAACCGGTCCCACCGTACTTGCGGCTGGTCCCTGCGTCCGCCTGTTGGAAGGCCTCAAAAATAATCCTCTGCTTTTCCGTTGGTATGCCAATACCGGTATCGGAAACTTCAAAAGCGATCACCGACGCAGCACCATTCAAAATGGGGTGATTTTCGCTCCATCCGCTATCCACGGGGGCAACCGACAGTCGCACGCCGCCGTGTTCTGTAAACTTGAACGCGTTAGACAACAGGTTTTTCAATACCTGCTGCAATCGCTTCGAGTCCGTAACCAGACTGCGCGTCAGATGCGGATCGGCGGCAACTTCAAAGGACAACCGCCGATTCTCTGCTTCGTGCTTGAACGGCCGGCCAATCATTTCCAGCAGGCTCGCGAAAAATACCTCTTCCGCTTCGACCGAAACCGTCCCGGACTCGATCTTCGACAGGTCCAGAATGTCGCTGATCAAGTTCAGCAAATCTGTGCCGGCGCCGTGAATGGTGCGTGCGAACTCCACTTGTTTGGGCGTCAAATTGCTGTCGGCGTTGTCGCTCAATTGTTGGCCCAGAACCAGAATACTGTTCAACGGGGTGCGCAGCTCGTGCGACATGTTGGCCAGGAATTCCGATTTGTACTTGGATGTAAGCGCCAACTCTTTGGCTTTTTCTTCCAGTGCGCGGCGGGCCTGCTCGATTTCCTGGTTCTTGCGTTCCACTTCGACGTTTTGTTCCGCCAACTGCTGCGCCTTCTGCGCTAGCTGTTCGTTGGTCTGCTGCAATTCCTTCTGCTGCGTTTGCAGTTCGGTCGCTAATTGCTGCGATTGTTTCAGCAAGCCTTCCGTCTGCATGGTGGCTTCAATACTGTTCAGCACGATGCCAATGCTGGCCGTCAATTGCTCGAGGAAGGCCAGGTGCGACGCGGTAAAAGCGCTAAGTGAAGCCAGTTCGATGACCGCTTTAACGCGATCTTCGAACAAAACCGGCAGCACAATCACATTTTTTGGTACCGCTTCGAATAATCCGGATCGCACCGGCACGGCATTCTTGGGCACGTCGGAAATCAACATTCGCCGCTTCTCGGCCGCGCATTGTCCAACCAGTCCTTCACCAACGCGCAAGTGTTGCCGGTGTCCCTCTTGCCCGTCATCCGCGAACGCAGACAACAGCACCATGCCCGCCGAATTTTCCGTTTCCATCTGGTAGATCACACCTTGCTGCGCATTCACTAGCGGAGCCAATTCCGAAAGCATCATGCGTCCCACCGACGTCAAGTCGCGTTGCCCCTGCAACATGCCCGTAAACCGAGCGAGGTTCGTCTTCAGCCAATCCTGTTCGGCGTTGCGATCCGTGGTCAGGCGCAGGTTATCAATCATCGTGTTGATGTTGTCTTTCAGTTCCGCGAGCTCACCGCTCGCTTCCACCTGAATCGAACGCGTCAAATCTCCCTTGGTCACCGCCGTCGCCACTTCCGCGATGGCGCGCACTTGGTTGGTCAAATTGTCCGCCAGCAGGTTTACGTTACCGGTCAAGTCCTTCCACGTTCCGGCAGCGCCGGGCACATTCGCTTGTCCACCGAGCCGGCCTTCAACACCAACTTCGCGCGCCACGGTGGTCACCTGGTCAGCGAACGTCGCCAACGTATCCGTCATGTTGTTGATGGTTTCAGCAAGCGCGGCAACTTCGCCCTTCGCGTTTACCGTCAGCTTCTGCGTCAATTCTCCGTTGGCCACTGCGGTCACGACTTTCACAATACCGCGTACCTGTTCGGTCAAGTTGCTGGCCATGAAGTTCACGTTGTCGGTCAAATCCTTCCACGTGCCGGCCACACCGGGTACCTTCGCTTGGCCGCCGAGTTTTCCGTCGGTGCCCACGTCGCGAGCCACGCGGGTTACTTCCCCGGCGAAGGCGTTCAACTGGTCCACCATGGTGTTGATGGTGTTCTTCAACTCCAGAATTTCACCCTTCACGTCTACGGTAATCTTGCGCGACAAGTCACCGCGCGCCACGGCGGTAGTCACTTCCGCGATGTTTCGCACCTGGCCGGTCAAGTTTCCGGCCATCGAATTCACCGAGTCCGTCAAATCCTTCCACGTTCCTGCCACTCCAGGCACGTTGGCCTGCCCTCCCAACCGCCCTTCGCTGCCCACCTCGCGCGCCACGCGGGTGACTTCCGCGGCGAACGAGCGCAACTGTTCCACCATCGTGTTCAGCGTTTCTTTCAACTGCAAAATTTCGCCGCGCACGTCCACGGTGATCTTGCGTGACAGGTCTCCGCTCGCGATAGCCGTCGCTACTTCCGCGATATTTCTCACCTGACCCGTCAAGTTGCTGGCCATGAAGTTCACGTTATCGGTCAAATCTTTCCAGGTGCCGCCGACTCCGGGAACCTGCGCTTGCCCTCCCAGTTTTCCTTCCGTACCAACTTCGCGCGCCACGCGCGTTACCTCGCCAGCGAAGGCGTTCAACTGGTCCACCATTGTGTTGATAGTGTTCTTCAACTCCAGAATTTCGCCCTTCACGTCCACGGTGATCTTGCGCGACAAGTCTCCGCGCGCCACGGCGGTCGTAACCTCTGCGATGTTTCTCACCTGACCGGTCAAATTCCCGGCCATAGAGTTAACCGAGTCCGTCAAATCCTTCCACGTGCCCGCCACTCCCGGCACGTTGGCCTGTCCTCCCAAACGCCCTTCGCTGCCGACTTCGCGCGCCACGCGCGTTACTTCGCCGGCGAATGCGTTCAACTGGTCCACCATCGTATTGATGGTGTCTTTCAACAGCAAAATTTCGCCGCTGACGTTTACCGTGATCTTCTTCGAAAGGTCGCCGCTGGCAATCGCCGTCGCCACTTCCGCGATGTTTCGCACCTGGCCCGTAAGATTGCTGGCCATAGAGTTAACTGAGTCGGTGAGGTCCTTCCACGTTCCCGCCACTCCCGGCACGAGCGCTTGACCGCCCAACTTACCGTCCGTTCCAACTTCGCGCGCCACGCGTGTGACTTCTGAAGCGAACGACCTCAATTGATCCACCATGGTGTTAATGGTGTCTTTCAACTCCAAAATTTCACCTTTCACGTCCACCGTGATCTTGCGCGACAAGTCGCCGCGCGCCACCGCCGTCGATACTTCCGCGATGTTTCGCACCTGGCCAGTCAAGTTACTGGCCATGAAGTTCACGTTGTCGGTCAAATCCTTCCAGGTACCGGCCACGCCAGGCACCTGCGCCTGGCCACCCAGCTTTCCTTCCGTACCAACCTCGCGCGCCACGCGCGTTACTTCCCCCGCGAACGCGTTCAACTGGTCCACCATCGTGTTGATAGTGTTCTTCAGCTCCAGAATTTCACCTTTCACGTCCACCGTGATCTTGCGCGACAAGTCACCGCGCGCCACGGCGGTAGTCACTTCCGCGATGTTTCGCACCTGGCCGGTCAAATTCCCAGCCATCGAATTTACTGAGTCCGTCAAATCTTTCCACGTTCCCGCCACTCCAGGTACGTTCGCCTGCCCTCCCAACCGCCCCTCGCTGCCGACTTCGCGCGCCACGCGCGTTACTTCGCCGGCGAACCGGTTGAGCTGGTCCACCATGGTGTTGAGGGTTTCTTTCAACTGCAAAATTTCGCCGCGCACATCCACGGTGATCTTGCGCGAAAGGTCGCCGCTCGCGATAGCCGTCGCCACTTCCGCGATGTTTCGCACCTGACCAGTCAGGTTGCTAGCCATGAAGTTCACGTTGTCGGTCAAATCTTTCCAGGTGCCGCCGACTCCGGGAACCTGCGCTTGTCCTCCGAGTTTCCCTTCGGTACCCACTTCGCGCGCCACGCGCGTTACTTCGCCCGCGAAAGCATTCAATTGGTCCACCATGGTGTTAATGGTGTCTTTCAACTCCAGAATTTCGCCCTTCACGTCCACGGTGATTTTGCGCGACAAGTCGCCGCGCGCTACCGCCGTTGTAACTTCCGCAATGTTGCGAACCTGGGCGGTCAAGTTGCCGGCCATAGCGTTGACCGAGTCCGTCAAGTCCTTCCACGTTCCCGCCACGCCCGGCACTACCGCTTGCCCGCCCAGCTTTCCGTCGGTACCAACTTCGCGCGCCACGCGTGTGACTTCCGACGCGAAGGACCGCAACTGATCCACCATCGTGTTAATCGCTTCTTTGAGCTGCAAAATTTCGCCGCGCACGTCCACCGTAATCTTGCGGGACAAGTCGCCGCTGGCCACCGCAGTCGCCACTTCCGCGATGTTACGCACTTGGCCCGTAAGGTTGCTGGCCATGGAGTTCACCGAATCGGTCAAATCTTTCCACGTTCCCGCAACGCCCGGAACCTGCGCCTGTCCTCCCAGCTTTCCGTCCGTACCAACCTCGCGCGCCACGCGTGTCACTTCCGCGGTAAATACCCCCAACTGTTGAATCATGGTGTTTACGATTGTCGCCGACCGCAGAAACTCGCCTTCCAATGGCCGCCCATCCACGTCCAACCGCACCGTCTGCGTCAAATTCCCTTGCGCCACGGCCGCGATCGCACGAGTCACTTCCGTGGTCGGCCGCAGCAAGTCTTCCACCAGCGTGTTAACGGACGTTTCCATCTCTCCCCATGCGCCCTTCGATTCGTGGAAACGTGTGCGCTCCCTGGTTCGCCCTTCCTTACCGACTACTAGTCCCACGCGCTTCAGTTCGTTGGCCATGTGTTGATTGGCCGCCACAATTTCATTAAACGTATCTGCAATCTTCCCGGGCAAACCGGTCCACGCACCGGGTAGCCTCACCGAGAAATCGCCATCGCGCATCGTTCGCAAACTTGCCAGTATCGCCGCCAATTCTCCTGACGCTTGCCCGTTAGAGTGCGCGCCGTTGCTCTTGCCCTCTCCCAGATTCGTCACAGTTTTCGCATTGGGTAGTGCGCTGCTCTTGGTGCCTCCACCAGTTTTCGATGTCGCAGTAGTCCTTGCGTTTTTCCCGCCAATCCCATCGGAGTTACTCTTTCGAGCGGCATTACGTGGCTCAAGGGTCTCGGTTTTTGTGGGACCCAAATCTTGCGTGGCTCGCTTCATTCTGATTCTCCTAGCCCGTTGTTCGAATCCGATACCGCAGTCGACGATATCGCTCGGCCTCCGCGACACCGCCAAGCCTTGCCCTCCACCAAAATGACCGTATTGCGCTCCAATGAAACAGCTTAGATATATCTAATATCTAACATGGGTGGCGCACTTGTGTGCCTACGGTATTCACTGTAGAGACGCCTCGAAGTTAAGCCACGGCGAGACCGGGTTGGGCACTCTTTTTTCGAACCTCGACAAGAACCGCGTAGTGTGGCTTTTGTAAAAAGGATGCGTCCCGCCGCAACCAACTGCTGTGTGGCGCTCTTCCTCAAACCACCGCACTAACAGTCGCGCCACTAGAAGGCAGGATCACTGTAAAATTTGATCCGACCCCGGGCGTGCTCTTACATTCAATTGATCCTTTCAAAACTTCCACAATGGCACTGGCAATGGCCAGCCCCAGCCCGCCACTCTGGTGAGGACCTCCATTATTTGACGATGAGTTCGCGCGATAAAATCGCTCAAAAATAAATGGCAAATCCTTGGTGGATATCCCGATGCCCTTATCTTCAAAATGAAGTTTGATTGCGCGGTCGTCTTTTTCCAGACGCACCCTGATCGAAGTGCCGCTACCTGAATACTTGATCGCGTTATCCAGAAAAATCAAAAAAAGCTGGCGCATGAATGCCTCATCGCCCACATACGGTACGTCCGGCCTGAAATCTCGGACCAGCGCAATATTCTTTGCGTCCGCGCGCGATTTGACCAACGCGCATGCCTCCTCCAACACTTCGTCCAGATACAGCGGCTCTTTGGCCAAACGTAACTGGCCCGCATCAGCCACCGAAAGCGTGAACAATCCTTCGACGATATGGGTGAGCTTCTTGAACTCTTCATCAAATTCGCAAAGCGTTTTTCGATACTCTTCTGCGCTGCGTGGCTTGGACAGCAGCAATTGAGTTTCACCGTGAAGAACAGACAAAGGAGTGCGCAATTCATGCGATGCATCGGTAACAAATTGGCGCAGCGGGCGAACTGAGGAATCCACCCGTTCCAACAGTTGATTAATCGTCTGAGCCAGCAGGTTTAACTCGTCGTGGCGGGGCGATACCGGCAGCGGCGTCCAGAAACCTTCGCGATTAGTCACGCGTTTCGCCATCAACGCGGCGTGATTCGTGAGTGCCGTAATGGGTGCCAGGCTTTTTCCCACATAAAACGTGGAAATACCCGCGGTCAATAACAAGCTCAACGGAAATATCAGCAGAGCGACGCTGCCAAAATTTTCCAGTGTACTGCCGAACCGCGAGGTTCGAACGGCTACGGCCAGAACCCGCAGCCCATTAGCAACTTGAAATGGAATCAGCGCCACCCGCACGTGGCGGCCGTCATCCAATTCCCCAGCGCCGAATGTCGGTTTAGTGACCCGAGCATTCATTCCTCGCAAATTGAGCGGCGACGACAGATTTTTGGAACGCTGTAGAACCACACCGTCCGCATTCAGTAGCTCAAAAAATTCATCGGGAATGTTGAGATTGTTCACATCTTCAACATCAGGTTCGGCAATTAAGTCTGCAATGATCGGACCAGCGGTTTGCTGCAGCTGGTTATTAAGTTGAGCTTTTACTTCGCTACTTAATAGCGCCCAGAATGCCAGATAGGAAACTGCTAGAAGCCCCGCGACTACAGAGCAAAACAAAATAATCATGTGAAACCGCAAAGTTTTCGCCTTCATCGTGTCCAGCAAGCCCAAGTCGGTGCCTCGCGCGTGATCAACCATTATATAGGGCCGTATATAAGGACGGACAACGTTCCCAAAAAAGAAGAGCGGTAATGCGTGGCCAAGCAGGCTTAACGAAGAGAGAGTCCTGGCGCATTGCGCTCCGGCATCGAGGTTCTAACCGGCTCGGCAGCAGGCTTGGGCTGTAAATAGTAATTAATGGCCGGCGTGAACACCAGCGACAGCACCATCGAACTTAGCAAGCCACCCACTACCGCGATAGCCAAAGGTTGCAACATTTGCGATCCGGCTCCGATTGCGAAAGCCAACGGCAGCATGCCCGCAATGGTGGCAAGCGCGGTCATCACAATGGGCCGCAGCCGGCGCCGGCCCGACTGAATCATGGCGTCTTTCGAGGAAAAGCCCAGTTGCTGAAAATGATGCTCGGCGTCCAGCAGCAAAATACCATTTTTCGCGACTATGCCAATCACCATGATCATGCCCATGAAGGAAGCCACGTTGAAGGTGGTGCGCGTAACCAACAAGGCCAGAAAGCCGCCGAAGGTAGACAGCAATGCGGAAGAAAGAATCGCGATAGGGGCGGAGAACGTCCGAAACTCAAATAACAGCACCACAAACAAAAGTAAAAGCGCCAAAAACAACACCATCAGCAGGTCATGGAATGATTTCTGTTGCTCTTCATAAATGCCGCCATACTCCACTCGTATCGAGCTCGGGAGATGCATGTCTGAGACCGCTTTTTTGACTGCTGAAATTCCTGTCCCTAGATCTACGCCTTCAAATCGCCCGGTAACTTCCACCAGTCGCTGCAGATTTTCGCGCCGGATTTCCGTCTGTCCGGCTTCCTGTACTACCGTCGCCAGCGATCCCAGCGTGGCGGTGTGTCCCGCTGAACTCGCGACTAATGTGTTGCTCATGCTTTCCAATGAAGACCGGCTCGATTCGGGAAAACGTACTCGAATCGTATACGGCCGGTCATTCAAAATAACTGGCAGCGCAGCAGGCTCACCCTCCAAAATCGCGGAGGCATCCATGGCTACTTCTTCCGGCGTAAATCCAGCCCGCGCTGCCACCGTGGGGTTAACCTGATATGTGACCGCCGGTCCGCTGATGGTATTTTCAATCCCGTTTAGAACATCTACGACGCCGTGAATTTTGGTGATCGTGTCCGCGACTTTCGGCGCCGTTTCCTCTAGAAGCTTGGCGTCCTCGGAAAACAGTTTGATGACCACTGGTTCAGGTTGGCTCGTCAAATCCCCGATCATGTCCTGGAGCTTCTGAATGAATTCCACCTTGGCCGCGGGTTCGGTTTCCTCAACTTGTCCGCGGATGTCGGAGATAACTTCATCGATGGCGCGTTTACGGTCGTTCTTCAGCTTCACCGTAAAGTCGCCACGATTCGCCTCCGTGACTGCAGCTATCCCTAGTTCAAGCCCTGTGCGCCGCGAAGTATTTTCTACCTCCGGCGTGGCATGCAGAATGGTTTCAATGCGCTGTAAAATGGCATTCGATTCGGCAAGCGAGCTCCCTGGCGGAGTAAAGTAATCCAGGCTAAATCCGCCTTCATCCATCTCGGGCAGCAGGTCAGTACCCAAAAAATTGTAGCAAAGCGCGGAAAGACCGACGATCAACACGGCGCTGATCACCAGAATCAAAGGACGGCCCAATACCGATTCCATCACCTGTCCATAAACTTTTACAATCCGCCCAAAAAATCCCGATAGATGGGCTTCTTCTGCGGCAAGTAGTGACGCGACATCGTCCCCGTGCTCCGGACCGCTTGGCGTATTCGCCGAATCTTTGCGCCTCACCAAATATTGGCTCAATGTCGGAGTCCAGGTGAGCGCGAGAAGGAGCGAGGTAAATAGTGAGACGGTCATAGTCACCGCCAACGCTCGAAAGAAACTTCCCGTGACACCGGTAATCGAAATTAGCGGCAGAAATACGACGATGGGAGTGATCGTCGAACCGATAAGCGGAATGGTCAGTTCACGAAGAGCGCTTGCTATCGCTTGGAAGCGCCCTTGCCCGGCGTCACGATGTAGAACGATGTTCTCAAGCACCACGATCGCATCGTCAATCACCAACCCTACTGCCGCAGCAAGCCCCCCGAGTGTCATGAGGTTAAAGCTCTGGCCGGTCAGTTTTAATACGATAAAAGTAATCAGCAACGTGGCGGGGATAACTAACCCCGCGACCAGCGAGGTCCCCCAATCACGTAGAAATAACACCAAAATGATCGAAGACAGCACCAATCCCAGCAGTACGGCATCGCGCACGCTGGCGATTGAGTCGTGCACGATAGTGGACTGATCGTAAAACGGCTCTACGTGCACTCCCGGTGGCAACGACGGCAACAGATCGCTGATCTGCTTGTGGACTTCGTTCGCCACATCCATCGTGTTGCTTTGCGGTTGCCGGTTAACGCTGAGCAGCACCGCTGGCTTGCCATTCGCGGTGACCACCGTATAAACCGGCGCTTCCGAAGGCGACACCGTGCCAATGTCTCCGATACGGATTGGTATTCCGGCAGCGGAAGTCTTTATCACGATCTGGCCAATTTCTTCGGGACTGCGCACCTGTCCGCTTACCAGCCCCAGAACTAGCTGGTGGTTGTATTCCAACAATCCTGGAGAATCGACCAGATTGGTGCGTTTAAGCGCATCCAATATTTCGGGCACCGTTACGCTTGCCGCCAGCAGTCGCGCCGGATCGGGCGTGACTTGAAACTCCGGTACCCTCCCGCCTTGAACCAGTACCGAAGCCACACCCTCGAGCCGATTAATGCGGGGCTTCAGATCGTATGTAGCAACCTCCCACAACTTTTTCTGCGGCACGGTATCCGATGTCAGGCTGTAACCAATGATCGGAAAGCTCGCAAAGGTCATTCGGTGGGTATCCACCTTTGCTGTCGTCGGAAGTTCCGCTTGTAACCTCGCCACCACCGCGTCTACACGCTGTAGTGTCAGAACCATGTCCGAATTCCAGTCGAAAAACAGGTCGACTTCCGCCGACCCTCGACTGGTGATGGACGTCACCTTGAGCAATCCGGGTACGCTGTTTACGGCTTCCTCAATGGGGCGCGTGATGGTGACCAGCATCTGGTCGATGGGCATCACACCGTTATCGATGCCCACCACAATGCGTGGAAAATCCGTCTCGGGAAATACGGCGACGGGAATTGTGAATGCGTAATAAACGCCCACCAACGCTAGGCTAACAATCAGGAAAAGGATCGGTCGTGACAGCCGGTGAAACCACGGTTGTTGCTCCTGCTCAGCCAGCTCTTCGCCTCGCGGTGACGATGTCCGGGGATTCATGCGAGGCTACTCCTTTTCCTTCTCGGGTTTTGCCGCTGCGCCGCCTTTTTTGACGTCTTTCTTCTCGCCGCTATCCTTCTTATCCTTGTCGTCCGGATCGTCCGCATCCTTCTTGTCCGCTTTATCCGCTCCTGCTTTATCCCCTTCCGCTTTTTCCGGCGCTTCAGGTTTTTCAACTTTGATTTTCGTCCCGTCTGGTACCGCGTAACCGCCGGAGGTAATCACCGGATCCCCTGCGTTGATGCCGCTCGCAATTTGCGCGTCTTCGCCGTTACGAATCCCCACTTGAACAGGCTTCACATGGGCCTTGTCATCCGTGCCCGCTACCAGCACGTAGTTGCCATTTCCTTCAGGGTTTTTGTACACGGCCGCCGCGGGCACCACCACCGCTTCTTTTACTGTTTTTGCCACCATCGCGACTTGCACCGTTATGCCCGGTCGCAAATTCGGATTCGCTTTCTTTGCTTCGACCCATACTTCAATCGTAGTGCTCCCGGGATCTAACGCTGGACTGACCAAAGTCACTTTTCCTTCAATCGGATCATCCATGCCCGGAACTTTCAATTGCGCCGGATTTCCGACCTTCAGTTGCGCCGCTTCCGACTGGGGAATATGTCCCTTGGCAATCAGCCTTGAAATATTCATCACCGTCAAAAGCGGCTGATTGGCCATGGCCAGATCTCCCAGGTTAAGCGGCCGGTCCGTGACCACTCCGTCGATGGGGCTCTTAATCTCCGAATAACTGAGCTGTGCCGCGGCCCCGCGGTACTTCCCTTCTGCAGACAGCCTTTGGGCTTGCGCCGATTTGAGCGCCTGTTCCTTACCCACACGCTGCAAGTCCGCAAGTTGCTTTTGTGCCTGCTCGTTCTGACTGCGCGCCGCGACTAGGGCCACTTCCGCCGCGTCCAGCTCGCGACGAGGAAGTGCCCCTTGCTGAAACAAATCTTTTCGGCTGTTGTAGACCTTGTCAGCCGCCTCATATGCGGACTTCGCAGAATCCGCGTCCAGTTGCGCTTTCTGAATCTGCTGCGGCAAGCTCGAAGTCACCGTAGTTGTATACGCTGCCTCAGCCTGTTCAAAATCCGCGCGGCTGGATTCCGCGGCCGCTGACAGGTCGGCATTTTCCAGTACCGCAAGCAATTGACCCTTTCTCACTTTACTCGCGCGTTGCACCAGGAACTGCTTGATCGTGGAAGTAATCTTGGGCGCCACGGTGGCCTGTTGTAGCGGAAAAATCACCGCTTCCGCATTCACAATCTGCGAAATATCTTCTTTCTCCGCTGGCGTGGTTTGCACACTTACTTCGGGCTCTTTCTCCTTTTCTTCCTTGGCGCAACCCGACCCAAAGCCGAACACCACAGCGATACCAGCGGCCATTGCCGCGTGTCTGAAAAATTTTAGCGTGCCGTACGATGATTTTATTTTCATGGATTCGTGGATACACCTGTTAGAGTTTGCAGACTCGCCAGCGCCACGCGGTAGCGCAGCGCCCCATCCTGATAAGCGGCATTTGCGGTGGTAAAAGTCGTCTGCGCGTCCACCACTTCCAGCACCGTGGATTCGCCGTTTTGATAACGAAGTGTGGTCAGCCTCAGAGCTTCCGCCGCCAGCTCCCCAGATCGTTTCAAATCTTCCAATTCGCTCAACGCCGTGCTGGCCTCGGCGTATAGCGATTGAATTTCCGCTATGAGTTTTCTTTGTGCCAGCGAAAATTCCCGCTTCGCCTGAGCCTGCTTCAATTCCGCCTGCTTGACTTTGCTCTGCGTAGTCCCCCAATTCCAGATGGGAATATTCAGCGTGGCCAGCCAGGAATAACCTACGTTGGAATACTGCCTACCGTTCCCCAATTCCGCGTTCACTGCGAAGCGTGGGGCGTCAATACCGTAAAAATAATCGAAACTAAGCGACGGCAGATAACCCATCCGCGCGCCAAAAACGTCGAATCTCGACTGCCGCACCGCTTCCAGCGCCGCGCGTAAATCAGGATTATCTTTGGTTCCCTGCTGCTGTATCTCTTCAATGCTCGGCAAGGGAGCGGCCGCATGTATATCGTCCGCTACCTCAAAGTTGTCGTTGAAATTTGGAAAGATCAAAACCGCCAAATCCAGCCGCGCATTCAGCAATGCCAACTGTGCTTCTTGAACTTGCCGGCGTCGATCCCGCATCTGCAGCTCCGCCTTGATCACATCTGCGTGTGCCACTTCGCCGCCGCCCTCCAGCTTTTGTGTAAGCTGGAAAAATTTATCGCCTTCTCCTGCGGCAAGCTGTGCGGTTCCCAATTTGTGTTGGGCCGCTCCCACCTTGTAATAATTCTGCGCCACGGTAACTACCAAACCGCGCTTCGCAATTTCTACCTGCGCCCGAGCCACCGCCGCTGCCGCCGAAGCACGCCGCCAATTCGACAACGCCGACATATCGATTGATTCGTGTATGTCTGCCTGACTGGTGTACTCGTGCGGCGCATTGTTCGCAATGTAAATCACCGGCGGCGCTGCCACCGGCTCCGCCCTTCCGGCGGTGCTTACCGTCTCTGCACCAGGGATGCTTTGTGTGTACAACGCGGAATTGTTGTATGTCACCGTCGGCAGCAACGTGTTCCGCGCCTGCTTGGCGTCTTCGTGCAAAACGCCAGCATTCACTACCGTCGCCTGAAATTGCGTGGCGTTCTTACGCGCCAGATCCAGCGCCTGTTGAAATGTTAAATGTAGTAACTCGCCGTTCGGCTGAGGTGCTGCTTGCCGAGCCGCCGCTGTGGCATCCGTTGGTGGCGGCAGCGGCTGAATTTCCGAACCGCTGGTTTTCGGTGCCGGAGTTTGTACCACAGGAGTTTCTGCCGTGGGGCTTTGTGAGGGCGGATTTTGAGGCTGCGGCTCTTGGGCTTGCTGGTCTTGCGTCGTCCCGTTGTGAACCGCTGCGCTCGCCTGAGATTTACCCTGCGGCGAGGCGGGCATACTCCACGCCAACATCATCAACGCAATCGCTGCTTTATTGACGAATTTCGCGCAAGAAAATCCCATGAACTCCATCCGATTAAATGATGACTTCACCGTGACCTTAGTTCCTTGACCGGACCATCTCCGTGCGGCTTATTGGCATCTATCGTGACGACGTACCCAGCGGTTTCTCCACGCATAATACTTCCAGAGGCGGTTAATTCTAAATTAAGTTTCTTTTAGGTCGAAGCGGTACCAAACGTGTTATGACGTGCTTTCAGCCCCTTACGGCGACAGCGTCTTGCGGAAAAAATCCTTACCTTTACGTTCCGGCCCCAACGCAAACACAATCACCAGCGCCACAATCGTGCACCCTTCAAAAATCGTCAATGCCCATTGATACCCAACCCGATCCCGTAACGCATATTCAATCGTGTTTGTCGGTGAACCGAACAGCACTCCCAACTGATAGATAAAACCCGGAAACAAGCTGCGCACCGCGTCTGGCGAGAGCTCGTTCAAGTGCGCCGGAATCACTCCCCACGCTCCCTGCACTCCTACCTGCATTAAAAAAGCGCCGGCAGCTAAGATTGCCAGTGAATGTCCGAAAGCCCAGAGCGGTATTACAAGCGCGCATATCCCCAACGAAGCAATGATACTCAGCCGTCTTCCCAGCCGCTCGGAAATCGCGCCCACGGAAATCGTGCCCAGCAGGGCGCCGACGTTATAGAACATCGCCAGGTACGCGACCACATTCGGTGAAATATGATGCGCGGTTTTCAAAAAGTCCGGATAGAGATCCTGCGTGCCATGCGAGAGGCAGATCATCAACGTCAGTGTCACCACCAGATACGCGAAGCCCTTGCGATGCTCCCACATCACCCGCGCGATTCCGCTCATGCTAGGAACCTGGTGTTGTTTCCACGCCGCCGACTCCGGCGATAGATACGTCACAAATATCGTGATCGCCGCTGGGACTAGCCCGGCCCAGAACATCGCCCGCCAACCCCACGCCGGTAAAATTAAACGCGCCGCCACTGCCGCCAACAAATATCCGAGCGGATATCCGCCCTGCAGCAATCCAGAAAGCAAGCCTCGCCATCGCGTTGGCGCGCTTTCAAGCGTTAGCGATGCGCCCACTCCCCAAAATCCCCCCATCCCAATTCCGTATAGGAGCCGTAAAATTAAAAACATCGGGTAGTTCACTGCCAGCCCGCTCAATACTTCGATCAGCGAAAAATACGCCACCACGGCCATCAGCGGTTTTCGTCGCCCGTAACGGTCCGCCATCATCCCAAACAGCAGTGCGCCCACAGGGCGCATCGCCAGCGTGGCCCCCAGCGTCAGCACGATAGAGCTCTTACCTACCCGAAAGTGCGTCGCTAGCGTATCAACCAGAAAAACCACTACAAAAAAATCAAACGCATCCAGCGTCCATCCCAATATTCCAGACGCCACTGCATACCCGCGCCCCTTTTCGGGCACATCGCTATCTCGCTGGCCGCTGACTTCAGTGATCATATCCGCCCTTCAGCTCGGTAAAGACTTACCACGCGTCTCTTGCGCAAACGGAATGATTAACAGCCCGAGTCCAAACGCAATCGCTGTGTAAGCAACAGGCTTCCCTATCGTTCCCGCATTGCGCACCATGGCGCCAATCATGAAATTCACGCCCGCCCCGATGAACCTTCCAAAGGAAGTTGCAAACGCAAATGCCGTAGCTCGCACAGATGTCTCATATTGCTCGGGGAGCCATAAGGTGAACAAAGTAAAATTCCCGCCAAAAAATCCCAGAAAAAATAAACACCCAATAAACGTCGTCAGGCCATTCTCCAAATAAAACGCCCATCCAAAACTCGACCAGATGAACGCGCTCATGCCCAGAAAATAGATAGCCAGCGTAATTTTCCTTCCCAATCGTTCCGCGAGGATCGGCACCATCAAACAACCCAATATCGTTCCGATGGAAAGAATCGCCGTCCCGATGGAAGCCGTCTTCGACGCCTCCGCCAGCGACATACCCGCCTTTTTCGCAAGAGTGATGATTGCGGTCGGTTCGTACACCGCTCCCGCCCAGAGACCAATGATCGCGACCGTCAACAACGCCGCGTTGACAATCGTCTTCCGCAGATACTTAGCCGAAAAAATTTCCGCGAGTGACGCCACCCAGCGCTGCGGCTTACCTACCGACCCTGGCAGCCCTGCCTTTTCCCTCCACCGCTCAGGCTCCTTGACCCGCGCCAGAATCAGCGCAGAAATAATCACCGGCGACAATCCGCAAAGAAACATCGCGCGCCACCCAAACCGCGCCCCCACCGTATAATTCAGCGCCGCAGCCAGAAAAAATCCAAAGTAATAACCAGTCTGCAAAAATCCGGCCCCCATTTTTCGCCGGTCCTCAGGCCACGCCTCCGCGACATACGTTCCCGCCAGCGCCCACTCCCCTCCTATCCCAATACCTGCGAGCAACCGAAACAACGCTAATTGCCACACACTTTGCGCCAACGCCGCCGCTCCGGTAAACACCGCATATGCCAGAATAGTCGCCGCCAGCACTCGCGTGCGTCCGAATCGATCGGCAATCGGCCCCCACATAAACGACAACCCCCAACCAACCAGGAACAGCGCGAACAAGATCGACCCCGCGAGTCCTACGTTTGCCGGTGTCTTCGCATAGCCCGACTTAGGCAAGAGTTCCGATAGCGCCGGACTCAACACCAGAGCATAGATAAACGAATCCATGCCATCGAGAGTCCATCCCGACCATGCTCCCCAGAAGCCTGTGATTTGTGACGATGTAAGTTTTGTGTGTGGCATGCCGCCCGAGACAGCGGGGGACAATTAAGCACAAGTAACAGCTCCACGGCAATTAATAATCGCGCTTCAAAAAAATTCCCGCTTCAACGCTGCCGACTATTCCGACCTATTGGATTGCAATCTCCTGCCGCCACAAGAGAGAATCCCCTGCCACCTCGAAATGCCCACGCCACCATCGCCATCGCAGCCGCCATCGCAGCCATTGACCGGCAAACTTTGGCGCGTTCTCATTCTGTTGGGCCTTTCTATTTTTATCAGCTACATCGATCGCTCCAATCTCTCCATCGCCGCCCCACTGATAAAAGACGAACTACATCTCTCCGGCTCCCAGCTCGGCCTCCTGCTGTCTTCCTTTTTCTGGACCTACGCGTTCTTGCAGCTTATTTCCGGCTGGCTCGTCGATCGGCTCAACGTGAACTGGGTTTTTGCCGGCGGTTTTTTTCTGTGGTCCGTCGCCACTATCGTCACTGGCCTCGTTCACGGATTTTTCTTGCTCTTGATGTTGCGTTTATTGCTCGGCGTAGGCGAATCCGTGGCTTATCCTTCCTACTCAAAAATCATCGCCCTTCATTATCGTGAGGAGCATCGCGGCATCGCCAATTCCATAATTTCGGCCGGCCTGGCGCTTGGCCCGGGCTTCGGGCTGTTGGCTGGAGGATTACTGATCGCCAGATTCGGATGGCGCGGTTTCTTCGTGGTTCTCGGACTTCTCAGCTTGTGTTGGCTGATCCCCTGGCTTACCTGGATGCCTCCAGCAAAAGCCGCCATTCATCTGGACAAAATCGCCGCGCCAAGTTACGCAGCCATCCTGCTGCAGCGTTCCGCATGGGGCACGATCTTCGCCCAATTTGGCTACAACTACGTGAGCTATTTCCTGCTCACCTGGTTGCCGTTTTATCTGGTACGCGACCGGCATTTTTCCATCGTCAGCATGGCCAAAATCGGCGCCACTGGATACGCACTCAGCGCCATTCTCGCCATATTTTCCGGCTGGCTCTCCGATCGTTTAATCCGTTCGGGAGGCTCACCGACTCGCGTCCGCAAACCTTTTGTCGCCGGTGGGCTGGCCGCCGCCGGTGTATTACTTTTTCTCTCAGCCGTCACTCCTCCGGCGTGGAATGTGCCTCTACTGGTTTTGGGGATCGCTTGCCAAGGCATCAGCTCATCCAACATTTGGGCCATCTCTCAAACTCTCGCGGGCCCGTACGCCGCAGGGCGCTGGACCGGTCTGCAAAATGGCTCCGGAAACTTAGCTGGGATCGTCGCCCCGGCCCTCACCGGACTTATTTTGGATCGTACCAGTCACTTTCAGTGGACTTTCGCGCTTACGGCTCTCGTTGCGTTGGTCGGCGCTTCGTCGTGGCTTTTCATCGTAGGGCCCGTGCGAGAAGTTACCTGGCCCCAACGCACCGCCACGCACGTCGCCGCTTTGTAGGTCGCAGCTTCGACGTCATGGCTTTTGGACGCCGCCTTGTAGGTCGCCGCTTCCGCCGCGACACAAACGCTCAGCAAAACCCGGGGCTTTAGCCCCGAAGGATGCGACCATTAACCTTAACGGCGGCGGTTTTTTCAATTCCTAAATTAGTCTTAATTTTCATTTATCTACGGCATCTTCGATAGGCAGAACGCCAATCACCTGCTAGCCTCTCTCCGCGGCCATCACCGCCACGCTCTTACATCATGACGGCCAGGGCGCCAGAAACTTGCCCTTGCACGCCAAACGAGGAAATAGACATGCATCGATTCTTGCGAAATTCGGCTCTGATCTTTTCCGTCGCCGCAATCGCGTTAACACCCAGCGCCTTGCGCGCCGGTGATGACAGCGGCAAATTCAAAATCGTGAAAAAAATCCCGCTCGAAGGGAGCGGGCGCTGGGACTACGTCACCGTCGATCCAGAAGCGCACCGCGTTTACGTTGCGCGCGCCACGCATGTGACCGTCTTGGATTCTGAGAGCGGAGCCGTCGTCGGCGACATCCCCGACACGCCCGGCGTACATGGCGTCGCTGTCGCTCCGGACCTCGGCATCGGTTTTATCAGCCAAGGCGGGGCCGCCAAGGTTGCCGTCTTCGATTTGAAAACATTGAAAGTCGAATCTCAGATTGCCACCGGCGAGAACCCTGACTCCATCCTGTACCATCCCGCCACTCATCAGGTGTTCGTCCAGAACGGCAAAAGCAAATCAACGTCGGTGATCGACGCTAAAACCAAAAAAGTCGTCGCCACCATTCCTCTCGACTCCAAGCCGGAATTTTTCGCCTACGATGAAAAAGGGAATGTTTTTATTAATCTGGAAGATAAGCACGCCATCGCGGTAATCGATGCCAGCAGCAAAAAATTAAAGTCGACCTGGGTCATGGAGGGTTGTGAAGGCCCTTCCGGACTAGCCATCGACAATAAGACTCACACTCTGTTCTCCAGCTGCGATGGAAAACTCATGGTCGTCGATAGCAACAGCGGCAAAGTTCGCCAAAGCGTCGCCATCGGCGATGATTGCGACGGCGTAACCTTCGATCCTGGGACCGGTTATGTCTTCGCATCCCCGAGCACCGGGAAATTTCAAATCATCCACGCGGATAAGTCCGGTAAATACTCCGTGGTCCAGGAAATCGATACTCCAGTAGGATCAAAAACTCACGGCTTGGACGCTGCCACCCACAAGGTCTATCTGCCGTCCGCTAAGTTCACAGGCGACCCCTCCAAGCGTCCACGCCCGTCGGTGGTAGAGGGCTCAATACAGGTGCTGGTAATCGGCGAATAAGCCTCGCTGACATACCAAGAACGAAGGCCCCGCAAGCGCCTGAACAGAAATTTGTTAGCGCATCCGGAGCCTTTTCTTTCGTAACCTAAACGAAAACTAATGGTCGCTTAATTCAATTCCCTGTATCTAGCGCTAAAATGGCAAAAGTCACGATGAACAGGTTCTCATGAATCCTGCTTCGGCCCCACAAAGCGGTATTCTAGATAGTCCCGACCGCTATTCGTCTGGCCAGTAATAGGAGCCGCCATGGACTATTCCGCATTGCTTCGCTCCGCGCTCGTGGCATTGCTGAGAAACAAAATGCGCAGCATGTTGACCGTCATGGGCATCACGATCGGCATCGCTGCGGTCATTTGTGTCGTCGCCATCGGCAAAGCCGGCCAATCTCGCGTCGAACAACAAATGAACAACCTCGGCGACAATTTCGTGTGGATCGAAGCAGGAGGCCGCTCCGTCAGTGGTGTGCGCACCGGCACTCACGGCTCCCCTTCTCTTTCCATGGCTGACGCCGCTGCCGTCAAAAACCAGATCGCTCTCATCAAGACGGTTTCGCCCAATGTCGATGATCACGTGCAGGTCATTTACGGCAATCAAAACTGGTTTACCCAGTATCGGGGCGTATCCCCGGAATTTTTTGACATCAAGCGTTGGAATGTCGATCTGGGTGCCGCCTTCACCAGCGACGACGTAGATCGCTCAGCAGATGTCTGCGACATTGGCATCACCGTCCGCGAACAACTCTTCGGCGCGGAAGATCCCATCGGAAAAGTTATCCGCGTAAAGAGTCTGCCCTGCAAAGTAATCGGAGTTCTTCACTCCAAAGGTCTTTCTATGTCCGGCCAGGATCAAGACGACACGATCATCTTGCCGTACACTACCGCCCAGAAAAAAATCAAAGGCAATGCCTGGCTCGACGATATTCTCTGCTCCGCCGTCTCTCAGGACGCCGTTAAACTTGCCGGCCAGGAGGCCTCCGCCATCCTGCGCGATCGCCACCACCTGCGTCCAGAAGAAGATGACGACTTCAACATCCGCAATCCCGAAGACATCATTCAGGCGCAGATGGAAGCGAGCAAAACTCTGACCGTCCTCCTCATCGCCATTGCCTCCATCTCCTTAATTGTCGGCGGTATCGGCATCATGAATGTCATGCTGGTTTCCGTCACGGAACGAACCCGCGAGATTGGTGTTCGCGTGGCTGTGGGAGCCACAGAGCAAGCCATTCAACTGCAATTTCTCGGGGAATCGGTCATGTTGAGCCTGGTTGGCGGCTTCGCGGGCGTGTTATTCGGGGTTCTCGGCTCTTACATTGTCGGCCAGACTTTAAAGTGGCCCATGGAAACCTCCATGCAGGCCATCGCGGTGGCTGCCATGTTTTCCATTGCGGTGGGAGTGTTTTTCGGTTACTACCCCGCGCGCAAGGCTTCGTTGCTCGATCCCATTGAGGCGCTGCGCTACGAGTAACTGAGTATCGCGAAGTGATGCTGAAACTTTGCGCTGTAGCTACCAGCTTGAATTTTCATTTTTGCAGGACTACGAATGAAAAAGAACCTCAAATGGCTGATTTTGGCCGGCGTCCTCGCCGTGGTAGCGGTCCTGGCCGCCTTTGGCTTTACTCGTAAATCACAAGACCAGAACTTTACCGCCAAAGTCGAGCGCGGCGACATTCATGACGTCGTGGAGGCCACCGGCACCATCAATGCCGTAATCACCGTGCAAGTCGGGTCGCAGGTTTCCGGGGTCATCGCCAAGCTCTTTGTCGATTTCAACTCTCGCGTACATAAAGGTGACCTTATTGCCCTAATCGATCCAGCCTTATTCCAGGGCGCTGTGCAGCAAGCCGATGCCGATCTAAATAGCGCCAAAGCCAACCTGCTGGCCGCCCGGGCAAATTTAGAAAAGGCCAAGGCCTCCATGGTCCAGACCAAAGCCGATTTCGAACGCGCCAATCAGCTCACCCGAGAAAACATTACCAGCCAACAACAGCTTGATCTCGCCAGGGCCAATTACGACTCCATGAACGCCAGTGTTGGGGCGGCCGCCGCCAATGTCACTCAGGCCGACGCTCAAGTCAGTCAGAAGGTAGCTGCGCTGCAGGTCGCGCAAACCAATCTCAATTACACGGTCATCCGTTCCCCCATCGACGGCACTGTCGTCGCACGCAATGTGGACGTGGGCCAGACCGTCGCGGCTTCCTTGCAAGCTCCAACAATATTCACCATCGCCCAGGATTTAAAAAAGATGCTGGTCTATACCAAGACTGATGAGTCAGACGTGGGCAACATCAAGCCCGGCAAACAAGTCACTTTTAAAGTTGATGCTTTTCCCAAAGAATCTTTTCATGGCACGGTTTCCCAGGTACGCATGAATCCCACCACCGTGCAAAACGTCGTCACCTACGACACCATGATCGAGTTTGATAATCCCGAACTCAAACTCTTCCCCGGCATGACCGCCTACGTCACCATCCCGGTCGCTACGGTGCAAAACGTTCTGAAACTCCCCAATACCGCACTGCGCTACAAGCCCCCAATGTCCCCTGAGGACGTGATGCGACTGTATGCGCAGTACGGCATCGACGACACGCAGCCCGAAAACTCTTCACAAGGCGCGCAACCCGGCGGCACACCCGAATCGAATATAACTCGCGTTCCCCGCCCTACCACCGCTGTGGTTTGGAAATGGCATGCGGATAACACCATGGAGCCCGTGAAAGTCTCTCTCGGAATTACTGACCACGCCTTCACGGAAATTACCGCCGTCCTCAAAGGCAGCTTGAAAGAGAATGACGATCTCGTGGTTCGCTCCATCAGCTCCAAACCTTCTGCTCCCGGAGCTATAAGACGCTAAGTTGTACGCCGCGTGGATATACTCTGTGAAAATAATTTAATGGCCGCCGCGATACCAACTGAGTTCCAGTCTTCCGCTCCAGACCGCGCGGTTATCCGCGTGGAGGATATTCACAAGTATTACGATCTCGGAGAAACGCGCGTGCACGCCTTGCGGGGAGTCAGCCTGGAGATCCAGCGCGGAGAATTTCTGGCCATCATGGGTGCCAGCGGCAGCGGCAAATCTACTTTCATGAATTTGCTTGGGTGCCTCGACAAGCCTACTTCCGGGAAATATCTCCTCGACGGCATCGACGTATCCGAGCACGATAAGAAAGCTCTCGCGCACATTCGCAATCAGAAACTGGGTTTTGTTTTCCAAGGCTTCAATTTGCTGGCGCGTACCACCGCCCTCGAAAATACCGAACTGCCCACCCTCTACACTAAAATTCACAAATCCGAGCGCACCAAACGCGCCACCGAAGCGTTGGCTATGGTCGGCCTCGCCAACCGTTCTGAACACTTCCCTTCACAAATGTCCGGAGGACAGCAGCAGCGTGTTGCTATCGCCCGGGCCCTGGTGAATCGCCCATCCATACTTCTCGCCGACGAGCCCACCGGTAACCTCGACACCCGCACCTCGGTGGAAATCATGGAAATCTTCCAGAGACTCAATGATCAAGGCTTGACCATTGTTCTGGTAACCCACGAGCTCGACGTCGCCCACTTTGCGAAACGTACTCTGATCTTTCGCGATGGCAAAATTCGCAAGGATGAGCCAGTGCTCAACCGCCCAATCGCAACTGAAGTGCTAAAGACTCTACCCACCCTGGAGGACTGATCTACACCTCGCTCAACGCCGCATCTGAGCGGCAATTGAATCTTATTGACTTAACTCTGAATACCCTGCTTTCAACTTATTTCTTGACACCAAGAGCTAAACCGTTTATTAAATCGTTTTAAAATTAGTTGTTGCGGGTGTTCCGTCGCCGATTTTTTGGCCTGAGGTGATTTTCTGTCGAGGGAAAAAGATGAATGCGACGCTTGCTCCACTGAAAATGACTCGGCATTGGATGAGCAGGTTGCTCGTCTGTTTACAGTTGTTGCTCGGCCTGGTTCCCAGGGGTCGAACCCAAACCATCCACGTGGATGCCGCGCCAGAACACGCCGTTAACTCTTTTCGTCCCACCGAAGCATTGGGCGCTGGCCTCGATCGCATTTCGCGCGTATCGACCGACAAAATTTTTACCGATGCGATCCTCAAACCGATGCTTTCAGCCGGCTGGCAAACCGTCACCTACCGCCAGAACACCGAACTCCACGTAGAAGCGTGGCACTGGAATCCCGAAGGAGCCTGGAGCGACGGCGACAAAGGCTACTTCGTCGGCAACTCCGCCCTCGCAGAACCTATCCGTCACTCGTTCGGCTATCCCCTGCCGCACGCAGGTTTTTCTCAACCGGACGGCAACAGCTATTCGCGCCTCACTGACGGCGACACCAACACCTATTGGAAGAGCAATCCCTACCTGACCAAAGCGTTTACTGGCCAGGATGATTCCGTGCACCCCCAATGGGTTGTCGTCGACTTGGCCGCCATTCAACAGATCAACGCCATTCGCATCGATTGGGCCGATCCTTACGCGCGCAAATATCTAGTGCAGTACTTCACCGGCCCCGATCCCCTTCGACACGCCGCTGAGGGTAGCTGGATTACTTTCCCGGGCGGCAGCATCGCCAACGGAACAGGCGGCGAATCCACTCTCACCCTTTCGCATTTGCCCGTTGCCACCCGGTTCCTGCGCATCTGGATGACCGAGTCCTCCAACACCTGCAACACCCACGGTTCGGCGGACAAGCGCAATTGTGTCGGTTACGCGATTCGCGAACTATATGCGGGCACATTGACCGACAGCGGCTTACATGACGTGGTCCATCACACCGCCGACCGCGCGCAGACCAACACCATATGCTCCTCAGTCGATCCCTGGCATACGGCGTCGGTCGTCAACGATCGCGCCGACCAGGTGGGCTTCGATCTTTTCTTTACCAGCGGCATTACCCGCGGCCTGCCCGCCATGATTCCGATCGCCATGCTTTACGACACCCCGGAAAACGCCGCCGCTGAAATCGCTTACATCGAAAAACGCGGCTACCCAATTTCCTACGTCGAGATGGGCGAAGAGCCCGACGGCAAACATTGCCTGCCAGAAGATTACGCCGAACTCTATATGCAGTTCGCCACCGCCCTGCATCGTGTAGATCCAAAATTAAAGTTAGGCGGCCCGATCTTCGAAGGCGTAAACGAAGACATCCAGGTGTGGCCCGATGTGCAGGGAAGAGTTTCCTGGATGGGCCGTTTCTTCGATTATTTGAAATCCCACCAACGTCTGGCCGATCTCTCCTTCGTTTCCTTCGAACACTACCCTTTGCGAGAGTGCGCAATTAAATGGAGCGATCTATACGACGAAGCAAAGCTGGTAAGCCACATCCTTCAAGTGTGGCGTGATGACGGCTTGCCTCCCGGCGTCCCCATGTTTATCACCGAATCAAATATCGCTTCTGGCTCCGACGAATCCTTTGTCGACATCTTTGCGGCGCTATGGTGGACCGACTATATCGGCGCTTTTTTCGAAGCCGGCGGCAAAGCGGTCTACTATTTTCATTACGCGCCTGAACAGCTATCCCTCACCTGCGGCGGAACTTCTCCCGGCACCTTCAGCATGTTCACCATCACTCCCGACTTTCAAATCAAACAGCCCGATTCTCAATTCTTTGCCGGGCAAATGATCAACCTTGAATGGGTCCAGCCAGGTAGCGGCGAGCACCAGGTCTTCTCTGCTGCCAGTGACATTCATGACCTCGGGGGAAACACTCTCGTGACCGTCTACGCCGTTCTGCGACCCGACAAGCAATGGTCCCTGATGATCGTCAATAAAGATCAGGAAAATGCGCACTCCGTCCAGATCGCCTTCGATGGCCTGGGCGCAAAACAGGCCCATTTCCACGGCCCCGTCAGCATGGTTACTTTCGGCAGCGAACAATATCAGTGGCATTCCAACATCAATGGAGGCACTGCCGATCCGGATGGCCCAGCAGCCCGGTCAACCATCACTGGCAATCCGACTACAAGGTATACTCTCCCGAAGGCGTCCGTTACCGTGTTAGCAGGCAAACTCGGGGACTGATCGCACGTTGGTCGTGAGCGCTTCCCCAGATTGTTCTGTTTACCCGCACGCGTCTGTCACCCACCTGACCGGGAACGCCGCCTCGAACCAATGCCGGAAGTAATGGAGGATGCCATGAGCGGCAAAAAAAACAGAAGCAGCATCGCGGTCGTCGCAGTTTTAACCACTTCTCTAGCCGTGACATTGTGGGCAGCAGCTCCCACCGTTACCGATTTACATGTGAGCATCCGCGAGTGGGATGTCCCCACCAAAGGCGCACATCCTCACGATCCCGCGGTTGGCAAGAATGGCGAGCTCTGGTTCACCGAGCAGATGACCAACAAAATTGGCCGCTTCGACCCAGCGTCGCAAAATTTCAAAGAATATCCCGTCACCGGAGAAAACGCTGGCCCTCACGGATTGGTTTCCGATAGCGACGGCAACATCTGGTTCACCGCGAACTTTGGCGGATATATAGGAAAGCTCGACCCGCAAACCGGAAAAGTCACGCAGTACAAAATGCCGGTCGAGAAAGCCGACGATCCGCACACTCCGGTCTTCGATAGTCACGGCACTTTGTGGTTTACCGTTCAGGGCGGAAATATGGTGGGGCGCCTCGATCCCAAGACCGGGAAAATAGAGTTGAAGAATGTTCCCACCGAAAACGCATTACCCTACGGAATCGCCATCAACAGCAAAGGTGTGCCGTTCTTCTGCGAATTAGGCGCTAACAAAATGGCCAAGATCGACCCGGCAACAATGGCCATCACGGAGTTTAAGCTGCCGGAAACTGCTCGACCGCGTAGGCTGGCGATCGCCTCCGATGACCAGGTTTATTTCACCGATTTCAAAAGCGGCAATCTCGGCCGGCTGAATCCAGCGACTGGTGCGGTAAAGATGTGGCCGTCCCCCGGCGGATCCGATTCTGGCCCGTACGGAATCGCCATCACTAAGGACGGCAGCGTCTGGTACAGCGAGTCCGGCGTTAAACCCAACACCATAATCAAATTCGATGCGTCCTCTGAGAAATTCGCCCGCGCCACGATCCCATCCGGCGGTGGAGTGGTTCGAAATATGGCCGCTACGCCTGACGGCCGCATCTACCTGGCTTGCAGCGGTGTGGACAAAATCGGAATCGTGGACCCCAATCTTAAATAGCCCAGACAAAAAAAATTGTCGGCACGACCCGGCACGTCAGCGCATGTACCGAAAGCTTCTGTTGCAGCTTGCACAGCAGTTCGCTCCTGATTTCTTGACGCCAGCCGTCCCCTTCGATAGCGTCAATGCAGGTGTCACGCTCACAACATATTTTTGTTGTGAGCCAATGAAATCAGTAAACCCACAGAATTAACCGGGAGAAGCAGTGGCTAATCCAATCATTACCCTGACCACCGACTACGGCACCAACGATCATCTGGTCGGCACGCTCAAAGGCGTTCTGCTTAAGATCAATCCTGAACTCACCATTATCGATATCACTCACCACGTGAATCCTTATGACCTGCTTGACGGAGCCCTCACCATCGGCGCGGCATACTCCTACTTTCCGCCAAGGACAATTCACATCGTGGTCGTGGATCCTGGCGTGGGTACGGCTCGCCGCCCGCTACTGGTCACTGCGCAAAATCAATATTTCGTAGCTCCCGACAACGGTGTTCTCTCTCTGGTTTACGAACGCGAGCGAGACAATCTTGCCGTTCGCCACGCCACTGCCGAACATTACTTCCTGCAACCCATCAGCAAAACATTCCATGGACGCGATATTTTTGCCCCGCTAGCGGCATGGTTATCCAAGGGCTGGCAAACTTCGGCCATGGGCGAAGAAATTCAAGATTTTCAGCGCTTCACTCTTCCCCACCCTAAACCAATCGACGGCGGATCGCAGGGTGTGGTGCTCCGCATCGACGCATTCGGCAATGTAATGACCAATTTTCGCGCCGAAGACCTGCCTGAATCCGCGAAAAACGGTGGCGGCCTGAATTTAAAGGTAGGTACGCACACCATAGCGAAGCTGGTGGACACCTTCGCGAATGGCGCCGCAGATGAACCGATTGCCTACTTGGGCTCGAGCGGTTACCTGGAGATCGGCATCAACAAAGCAAATGCCGCGCGAAAATTAGCAATTGCTCGGGGCGCTGCCGTGATTCTTCCCAAGAGTTAATTCTCGCCACACTTTTCACTCATATTGAGTCGCATCGTAAATATTCTCCGCCGGAAATAAAATCAGCGCGAGCTTTCCAGCGCAGCCATCTGCGAACGGGTGCGCGGATCAAGCCAGTCCCTCCACGCATCCCCCAACAAATTAAAAGCCAGCACCGCGGTCATCACCGCCAGCGCCGGAAAAACCACCATATGCGGTGCGTCAAACAAGTGGCTGCGCGCATCATTCAGCATCGATCCCCAGCTCGGCAGCGGCGCGAGCACGCCCAGCCCCAGGAAGCTCAGTGTGGATTCCGCGAGAATTGCCCCGGCCATGCCGATGGTGGCCTGAATCAAAATCGGCTGCAAAATATTTGGCAGCAGATGACGCACCAGAATTCTCCGGTGCGATGCGCCCAGCGAACGCGCCGCCAGCACAAATTCTAGTTCTTTGGCTTTCAAAACTTGCGCGCGAGCCAGTCGCGCATACCCAGCCCATCCGGTGATAATCAACGCCAGAATAACCTTCCCAATCCCAGGACCTAGAAAAGCCGCAAACGCAATGGCCAGCAATATCCCGGGAAAAGAAAGAAACGCATTAATCAACAGAAGGTTCACAAAACGATCGAACCACCCACCCGAATAACCGGCCAGCATCCCGATGATCAGTCCGATGGAGCCGCATCCGCACACCACGGAAATCGCCACTAACAAAGACACCCGCGCCCCGAAAATAGTTCGCGAAAGAATGTCGCGGCCAAGCTCATCGGTCCCCATCCAGTGCGCGTGCGAGGGAGCCGAAAGCCGAATGGGCAGATTCTGAGCGGCCGGATCAGCGGGAACAATCCACGGAGCCAGCAAAGCTGCAAGGATCAAGATAACGGCGGCAATAAATCCTGCGCGAGCCAACACGCTTTGCCGCAGGAATTGCCGCAGCGATTCCAAACCGTTCAAGAGAGCCGCACCCGAGGATCGATCAGCGTATACAGCAAGTCAGTGAGCAAATTCACGACCACGTAAGAAACCGCGATGACCAGAATGCAGCCTTGCAGCAGCGGATAGTCTCGGGAAGAAATCGCCTGCACCGTCAGTCGGCCAATCCCCGGCCACGAAAAAATCGTTTCCGTGACAATTGTGCCCGCCAGCAAGGTCCCGAATTGCAACCCAAGAATAGTGATAATAGGAATGAGCGCGTTGCGAAATGCGTGGCGAAACAAAACCGCACTGGTAGACAAGCCTTTGGCCCGCGCAGTTCGAACGTAATCGCTGGACAACTCCTCCAGCATCGACCCGCGCACCATGCGTGTAAGAATCGCCGCCAAGGCAGCGCCTAAAGTCGCAGCCGGGAGGATGTAGTAGGCCGGTCCACCTCGTCCGGACACCGGCAAAAGTCCCAGCTCAATGGAAAACAGTAGAATCAGTAAAGGCCCCAACGCGAAATTGGGAATCGCGAGGCCGAACAGTGTAAACACGCCCACAGCGCGATCCGCGCCGCTCCCCCTCCGATGCGCCGCGAGGACACCCGCAGGCACAGCAATCGTCGCGCAAACCAGGAGCGCCAGGAAAGCCAGCTGCAACGTCGCGGGATAACGCTCAAAAATAATCTGCCGAACCGGCGCCTGAAATTTCAGCGAATGTCCCAGATCACCGTGCGCGAGTCGCGAAAGGTAGTGCCCGTATTGCGCGGGCAGCGACAAATCAAGCCCCAAAGAATGCCGTAGTTGCGCGAGCTCTCCCGGGGCAGCGCCTTCACCCAGCATCTGCTCCACCGGATCGCCGGGAACAATATGAATCATCAGAAAAACCAGCGTAAGCACCAGCCACAGCGCCGGCAAGGTCATCAGAAAGCGTTGGAGAAAATATCGCAGCATCTTTTGAATTTAATGATCCGATGCCGGTGCGAACTCAGGAATCACTATGAGCAATTCGTGTTTCCTTTTGTGGACGAGCCGTCCCATCCGGTGCGTCGCTGACTTTGACCGATTCCGATATAGAACGGATACGTTGGATCTTGACTCGTGCCACACGCTTACCATCCATTTCCGCAACCGTAAAACGCCAGCTCCCGTATTCGAAAGTCTCGCCGCCCTTGGGAATAAATCCCAACTGAGCGAGCACGAATCCTCCTACCGTGGCATAAGCCGGGTCTTCCGGGAGTGAAATGTTGTACTGCGTGTCTAAATCGCGCACGTTCAGTGCCGCATCAAAAACAACCGCGCCATCCGCCAACGTCAGCGGCTGCTCGACCACGTCAAATTCATCATGAATCTCGCCCACCACCTGCTCGAGGATGTCTTCTAGCGTAACCAGCCCAAGAATGCTTCCAAACTCGTCTACCACCATGGCCATCCCGACATGGCGCGCCCGAAGCTCCGGGAGCAGTTCGCTGGCAGGTTTGGTCTCCGGCACGATCAATACTTCGCGCAGCACCCGCCGCAAATCGAACGCGGGCGGCGGCAAATTTTCCTCGCTGCGGCGCTCGCTATCGAGGAGCACCCACAACATATCTTTAATGTGCACGAATCCCAGGATGTGATCTTCTGATCCCCGATAAACCGGAATTCTCGAGCGTTGCGTAGTGGCGAATGCGCGCATCACGTCGTCGAGCGAAGCCTCCACCGGGAGCGTGTGCATGTCTGGCCGCGGCACCATGATTTCTCGCACCTGCACTTGTGTCAACTCAATCGCGCTAACGATGAATTTCTCTTCCCCCACCGCCAGCAGTCCCCGCTCGCGAGCCTGCTGAATCTGAATTTGCAACTCCTCCGTGGAATGCGCAACGCCGTGCCCGGGCGCCGCCGTCACTCCCAACGCCCTGATAATCCCGTTGGAGGTCGCCTCCAAAAGATAAATCGCCCAGTAAAAAGTTTTCAGGAACCAATGAAACGGCAACGCAATCAGCAACGCCACCCGTTCGGCGCGCGCAAGGCTGATGGTCTTCGGAACCAGTTCTCCAATCACGACGTGCAGCGCACTCAACAGCACGAATGCCACCGTCAGCGCGACGGCGTGCGCAATTAGAGCGGAGTGCGTACCCAGGGTGCCCGGCCAGATCTGCTGAAACAATTTCGCCAGGCTTGATTCGCCAAGGGCGCCAATAGCTAAACTGGAAAGCGTGATCCCCAGCTGTACACCGGAAACCACCCGGCGCAGGTCGCCCACCAGAATTTCCACCACGCGCGCCCGCAAATTTCCCTTGGCGACCAGTTGCCGCACTCGGGAAATCCTCACCGCCACAAGCGAAAACTCCGCGGCAGCAAAAAATCCATTCAGGCCAATCAGCGCCAGCACACCGATCAAGCGCAACACAAACATAGACAATCGGTCCCCTGCCGCATTGTAGCAGCACACAATTGCCAACCGCTGGCCGTTGCCTGAGGGTGCGCCGTCTTTTACACTCGATTGGAGACGTGTAGCGGCTAAGGAACAAATTGCGTAGCGTTCGACGGGTCTTACTCTCGGTATTTTTAGTTCTCCTGATTGCCACAGGCACCGTCGTCTGGTGGTTTGTCTATCGCCCGCTGCCGCAGGTCGACGGAACCATAGTGGTAAACGGCTTGCACAGCGATGTCTCCGTCGACCGCGACCGCTGGGGCATCCCGCACATCCGCGCAGGCTCTACCGAAGATATGGTCGAGGCCCAAGGCTACGTGATGGCCCAGGATCGCCTTTGGCAGATGGATCTGCTGCGCCGCGTTGGCCGCGGTCAACTCTCCGAAATATTTGGTCCAGCGTTACTATCCGTCGACAAAAGGTTTCGCACTCTGGGCTTCGGTCGCGCCGCCGAACGTGAAGCAGCAGCAGCCACCGGCGAGCCCCGCGCAATCGTCGAGGCTTACGCTCGCGGCGTGAACAGATTTATCGAACAACACCAAAGTCAGCTCCCGCTCGAATTTGCTCTTTTGCATTACAAGCCGCAGCCGTGGACCCCCGCCGACACTTTTGTCATTGGCGGCTATATGTACGCGACCCTCGCCGACACCTGGGAACGCGAACTAGATCGCGCCACAGTAACAGAACGTGTCGGCCGGGATCGCGCGAAAGATCTTTTTTCCCAGGAAGGCGCGATGGACCATTTTATTGTCGGCGATCCGAATGAGAAGAAAGACGGTTCCCAACACGCTCACAGCAACGACGATGAAGACGATGATGACGACGAAATGGAATCCGATGACGTCATCAAAGCGCAAAATCTTAAACCTGGCGCCGCCGGTGAAGACGAAATTCCGCCAAGCATTAATTCGATGTTGTGGCCCGCCGCTCGCGATTTTCTGTCCGCCACAAATCGCGAGATTCGGCAGTCACTGGGCAGCAATAATTGGGTCGTCAGTGGCGCGCACACCGCCACCGGAAAACCGTTGCTGGCCAACGATACGCATCTTGAATTGAGCATTCCTTCGATCTGGTACCAGGTCCATCTCACCGCGCCGGGATGGAATGTTGCAGGCTTCACGTTCCCCGGTGCGCCGCTCGTGGTCATCGGTCACAATGATCGCATTGCCTGGGGATTTACCAACAACGGCGCGGACGTTCAGGATTTATACATCGAGACTTTCAATCCTGCCGCTCCAGACGAATACCGCGTAAATGCCGTTTGGAAAAAAGCGCAGACCCTCGATGAAGTGATTCACGTAAAAGGGCAACCTGATGAACATTTCGCCGTTGTGTTAACACGTCACGGCCCAGTCGTTCGACGTGACGGCACTAAAGGATATGCCCTGCGCTGGACAGCCACTGAACCGGGCGCTCTCTCAAATTCTTATAATTGGCTGGGTGCCGCAAAAAACTGGGACGAGTTTCGCAAAGCGATCAAGCAGTCGTGGGGTCCAGCGCAAAATGCCGTGTACGCCGACGTGGCTGGAAATATCGGCTACGTAATGTCCGCGAAGGTTCCCATTCGCAAGAAAGGCCACGGCGAAGTGCCGGTGCCAGGTGATACCGACGAATACGAATGGACGGGCTACATTCCATTCGACCAATTGCCCCAGGCTCTCAATCCGGATAGCGGCCTGATCGTTACCGCCAATGCACGAGTCGTCGGCCCGGATTACAAACCCTATTTGACCGATCGATGGGAAGAACCATATCGCACCGCAAGAATTTTTGATTTACTGCAGGGCCGCCACGATCTGCGTCCTGAAGACATGCTGAAAGTCGAGAACGACACCTATAGTTACCCACACATGTTCCTGGCAGAACAATTATCCGCAGCTGCCAAGAGCGTGCCGCCTAAGGACCCACGGGCCCAACATTTAATTCAGCAATTAAAGGACTGGAATGGCCTGGCCGGCCCGGATTCCGTGGATGTTTCTTTCTTGCAAGCGGTCCGGCGGTCGCTGCTGCAAATGATTCTTGAGCCTTATCTCGGCAACGATACTGACTTGTACAACTGGCGCAGCATGACTTTTCTGCAAAAAGTTCTGACTGAGCGGCCCGCAAAGTGGCTTCCCCCCGGGTACCAAAACTATGATGAACTACTAAGTGCAGCCGCCGATCGCGCAGTTTCGAAACTAGCGGAGCAAACAAAAAGTCAGCGGACTAAAGATTGGCCTTGGAAACGATTTAATTCTCTTCAAATGCTGCATCCCATGGGGCGAACCGGAATTCTTAAGTTAGTCTTCAGCGTCAGCGACAAACCACAATCTGGAACAATTTACAGCGTGCGCGCCGCAAGCAAGAGTCACGGCCCTTCAGAGCGCTTCGTCGCCAACACCGCCAACTGGGATGACTCGATACTGTTAATCACCTCTGGAGAATCCGGGCAAGTAGGAAGCGCGCACTACACCGATCAGTTTTCCTATTGGTATGAAGGAAAACCTATTATCCTGCCCTTCAGCGATGCAGCTGAAAAAACTACCCGTAAACACCTTCTAACCTTAAAGCCGGGATCGTAACTGTCGACACGGAAAGCCAGAGATAAAATTTGTTTTCATCAATCGTCACGCCTGGTCCGAAATTAAAATCACCGCCCCGTCATAAAGCGATTGTGTCCTTTCTCGGGCGTGCCTTAGAATGCTCACATGTTGTCTGCATCCGGATTACAAATGGCCGGCGTTAAATCACCAGAGTTCTGCCATTCGAAAGACAAGGCTGAGGCGTGAATTCTCCTGCTCCTAAAAAACCAGAGGTACCCAAGAAACCCGATTTCGAGCGTTCACTCGCGCGTCTGGAAGAAGTGGTTCGCCGCCTTGAGAGCCCGCAACTCTCGCTCGACGAGGCCATGCTGCTTTTTGAAGAGGGCGTAGCGCTTTCTCGTGAGTGTCAGAAACAGTTGGAAGAAGCCGAAGGCCGCGTTGAAATTCTTCTGAAGAAGGCCGACGGAAAACTGGCACCCGAGCCATTCGAACCCGAAACCGAGAACGAATCTTGAGGTCAAGTATCCTCCCGCTTGTTCCAGTGCCCTCGCGATGAATCTTCCCGATTTTTTTGAACAGGATCGCCTGGCCGTTGACACGGCGCTCGATCGCTTGCTTCCCGCTCAAACCACGGAGCCAGTCTCGATCCACACCGCTATGCGCTACAGCGTCTTCGCCGGCGGCAAACGCATTCGCCCCATTCTTTGCCTCGAAGCCGCTCGAATTTTTGAACCTGATATTCAGCCTGACGCCTCCCCAGCCATGCATGCCGCCTGCGCCATCGAATTCATCCATACCTATTCTTTAATTCATGATGATCTACCCGCTCTCGATAATGACGACCTGCGCCGCGGCAAACCCACCTGCCACAAACAATTCGGCGAAGCTACCGCAATCCTGGCGGGCGATGGATTGCTTACTCTAGCCTTTCAAATCATCGGCGAAAGTCCAACGTCTCCGGAGCGCACTCTCGCCGCCCTGCAGGAAGTCACCAGCGCTGCTGGCACTGTGAAAGGTATGGTCGGCGGGCAAGTTGCCGACCTAGAAAGCGAAGGCAAGCATGTCGAGCCGCAAACCCTCGAGTACATTCATCGCTCGAAGACCGCGGCGCTCATCCGCGCATCCGTCAGCACCGGCGCAATTAGCGCGGGCGCGGGAATCGCCGATGTCGCGCGACTTCGGAAATTTGGCGAAACCATTGGCTGGGCCTTCCAAGTAACCGACGACATTCTGGATGTGGAAGAATCATCCGCAGCCCTTGGTAAAACCGCTGGCAAGGATATCGCGCAACAAAAGGCCACCTATCCGGCGGTGTTTGGTATTGCCCAGTCGCACGAAATCGCTGCAAAGTTGGCCAAGGACGCCATTGCGCAACTGGATTCTTTTGGCGACCGCGCCTCGCGATTGCGCGCTCTGGCAGAATTTCTTGTGCACCGTCGCGCCTGATCTCTTTTTTATTGGACGCTGTGCGTCTCCATGAAAAGTAAGACCCCACGGACGCGCCTCGATACCTTGCTAATGGCGCGCGGCCTCGCCCCCAACGTCCAAAAAGCTCAAGCGATGATTCTTGCCGGCGAAGTCTTCGTAAATGGAGTTCGAGTAAGCACCTCAGGCACCCCTGTCGCCGAAGATGCTCTCGTCGAAATAAATAGCCGCGAGCAGCGCTATGCCAGTCGAGGCGGGTTCAAACTTGAAGGAGCTCTGCGAGATTTTCGCGTCGATCCCACCGGCAAAATATGCCTCGACGTCGGATCTTCCACTGGCGGATTCACCGACTGTTTGCTGCAACATGGCGCAATTCGTGTCTACGCGGTTGACGTCACCGTGAATCAAATCTCCTGGAAATTGCGTCAGGATCCCCGCGTCCTGCGCATAGAACGCAATGCCAGAGAGCTTAGCTCCCGCGACATTCCGGAGTCCGTGGACTTGGTGACGATAGACATGTCCTTTATATCTGCCGGCAAAGTGTTGCCACCAGCGGTAGCCGTCGCCAGGGAAGGCGCTGGCTTCCTAATATTAGTGAAGCCGCAATTCGAACTCGGCCGCGAGGAAATAGGCCCCGGCGGCATCGTCGCCGACGCGGCCCTGCACGAAAAAGCTATTTCAATCGTTAAACACGCCGCCGCTTCCGCAGGCTTGGAGTACCTTGGCATCCAACCCAGCCAACTAACAGGCGCTGAAGGCAATCAGGAATATTTTCTGCACGCACGCAAAAATTCGCTAAGGTAGAATCGCTCTCACACATGCAGCCAGCACCTACTTTTCGAAATATCGGCATCATTTCCCGCCCGAGGCGCTCCAATCTTTCCGAAGTGGTCCCCCCATTACTCTCATGGCTCCAAGACCATGGCACTCATGTCGCCTATGATCAGGAAACCGCCAGCTCCCTGGCACAGCCATCCGAAGGCCGCACCCGCGAACAGGTCGCAGCAGCTTCTGACCTCCTGCTCGTTCTTGGTGGCGACGGAACGCTATTGGCGGCGGCACGCGTGGCCGCACCCAGAGGCATTCCCATCTTGCCCATCAACATGGGAAGTCTCGGCTTTCTCACCAGTTTTATGTTGGAAGAACTTTATCCCGCTCTGGAAGACATTCTTGCCGGCCGCTTAACCATCAGCGAACGGGTCATGCTCCATGCCGAGCTTCAACGCGGCGACAAAATTCTCGATAAGCAAACCGTCCTGAACGAAGTAGTCATCAATAAAGGCGCGCTAGCTCGCATGATCGAATTGGAGTTGAGCATCGACAAGGATTTTGTCTGCCGTTATCGCGCTGACGGCCTCATCGTCGCGTCTCCGACCGGCTCCACCGCTTATTCTCTCTCTGCAGGTGGGCCCATCGTGCATCCCTCGGTCGAGTCCTTCATCATCACGCCGATTTGCCCGCATACTCTCAGCGACCGCCCGGTGGTGGTCGGCGACACTTCCATCATTGAAGTGAAATTGTCAGCAGGCACCGAATCGGTCTTTTTAACTCTTGATGGGCAAAAAGGGATTCCCCTGCAGGCCACCGATCGAGTGCGAATCTCTCGCGCTCAGCAGCTTTTGAAGCTTATTCAAACTCCCAATAAATCGTATTTCGAAATTCTGCGCAACAAGTTGAAGTGGGGAGAAGCGTAGAACGGTCAGATTCCGAGTTTCGCTTCAAGAAAGAACGTCAGGTCCAAGCAAATCCTTAACCGTTTCACGTCGCCTGATTAGCTGCGATTTTTTCCTTGTGATCAAAATTTCCGGCGCGCGGCGCCTTCCGTTGTAATTCGATGCCAGCGACATGCCATACGCTCCCGCGGCCCAGATAGCCAGGACATCCCCCGTTTTGACCGGTCCAAGCTGCCAATCATGCAAAAAACAATCCCCCGTTTCACATACCGGACCTACGATATCAACTCGCTCGCCGTTCGAACCCGATTCTTCCCGGTTGCGCATGGTCCGCGTAATCGGATGCACCGCACCATAAAGTGACGGACGCATTAAATCATTCATGCCCGCATCCACAATCACAAACGTCTTTTTGCCATTGCGTTTGTTGTACAGCACCCGCGTCAATAAAACGCCGGCCGGTGCTATGATGGTGCGGCCCGGCTCCAGCAAAAGATGCACACCCAGAGGCCGGACCATGTTGGCAACCATCCGCGCATACGCACCACGAGTGGGAACTTTTTCATTCGTATACTGAATTCCCAATCCGCCGCCAAAATCCAGATACCGCAACTCAATTCCATTTGTTTTCAATTCCCCAACAAAGCCGATCACCCTTTTCAACGCCTGCTTGAACGGCTGCGGTGAAACGATTTGCGATCCGATGTGCGCGCTGATCCCCTGCCAGCGAATCCACTTCGAGTCCCGGTGCGCGAGGTACAACCGCCGCGCTTCACTCCAACCGAGCCCAAACTTGTGTTCGTGAAGTCCGGTCGCAATATGAGGATGCCCGCCCGCCAATATATCGGGATTCACACGCACCGCCAGACTAGGGGGCGTGCCACCACGGTCTACATGGCGCGCAGCCTCATGCTCTAATACGTCGAACTCCGCTTCCGATTCCACATTGAATAGCAGGATCCCTGAACGTCCGCGGCGTCGCGTTCCGGGATACTGCAACGCATCTCGAATTTCCTCGCGTGTCTTGCCCACACCCGAATAAACGATGCGGTCACCACGCGCTCCAATGCGTCGAAGATGTTCAAGTTCGCCGCCAGAAACAATATCGAAGCCGCTGCCGAGCTTGGCCAGGTGCTTGAGAATCGAAAGATTGCCGTTCGCTTTCATCGCAAAGCACAGCGTATGCGGAACGCCGGTCAGCCCACGATCCAGTTCGCGAAATGCGTCGGTTATTGCCGTTCGGCTGTACACATAGGCGGGCGTTTCGAATTTCTCTGCGGCGTCGGCAAGAGACACACCTTCACAATAGATCTCTTCCCCTTGAGCAATCCGGCCAGATTTTCGCTTCCAGCGAAAGTGCGGGCTGAAGGTAGTCGGATCTACAGCTTTCAGGCTAGAACGCGATTTGGTAACGCTCATCGAACTTTGGCAATAACCAGCGTTCGATCATCCGCCAGCGGGGCATTCTGCGTGAACCAATCTACTTCGCGCAGGATCAGGTCGGCCAGCTCGGTGGCCTGTAACTCATTGTGCTGTTCGATCAACTTGCGCAGTTTCTCTGTACCAAAGAACTGCCCTTCAGGATTGGTGCTCTCGGCGATGCCGTCAGAATGAAAAACCAGTATCTCCCCTGGCTCCAAAACGCCATTCCACTCGTCGTAATTCACTTCCTCAAAAATTCCCAGCGGAAATCCGGTCAACTCTATCTTTTCGCAGTGTCCGTCTTTATAGAGCAGTGGCTGCGACTGCCCGGCATTCGCCACCCGCAATTTGCGCTTGCCCTTTTGCCAGGTCGCAAAACAAGCGGTCATGAAGCGCCCTTCAATTCGTCGCTCGCCAACAATCTGATTCATTTGCTTGAGTATGTCCGCCGGTTGCAATTTCTGCGGCGCCAAACTTCGCATGATTCCAATCGCTACGGCCCCATACAGAGCGGCAGCGGTACCCTTACCACTCACGTCGCCTAGCGCTATCCCCAGTTGCTGCGGTCCATAGCGCAAAAACTCATACAGGTCGCCGCACACTTCCCGTGCGGAGAGATATCGCGCCGCCATATCGAGTCCATAATCGTCGCTTGGCACTGGTTGCAACAACGCGCCCTGAATGCGCTTGGCGGCTTGCAGATCCCTTTCCAACCGCGCTTCGTCGCGCGCCAGTTTTTCGTACAACCGCGCATTTTCCAGCGACACCGCAAGGTTCGCCGCCAAAATCGAAAGCGTTTGAACGTGGTCCTCGGTAAAATAATTCAGCTGCGGGCTCTCCAGATCCAGCACGCCAATCACTTGTCCTTTGTGAATCATCGGAATCGCCAACTCCGAACGTGTTTCAGGATTGACCATCAGGTACCGCGGGTCAGCGGAAACATCGGGGACGCGCACGGGCGCCTTCAACGTTGCGGCCGCGCCTACAATTCCCTCGCTGACCGCCACGCGCAATTTCCCCTGGACATGCTGCCCATGTTTCACATCGATACGATGCCGAAAAACCTTCTGTTTCTCGTCGTACAGCATCAAACTCAATATCTGGTAATCAATCACGCGTTTGATCTGCTCGGCCGCGCGGCGAAGCAGCTCTTCCACATCCAGAATGGAACTGGTTTCGCGTCCGACCTCGTTGAGCAGTAGAAGCGTTTCAGCTTGAGCGCGTTCTTTTTGATACAAGCGCGCGTTTTCGATCGCCACCGCCAGCCGGCCGGCCAGCAAAGTCAAAATACTTTGCTGCTCAGGCGTGAAGTAATCGGGGTGCCGGCTCTGAATATCGAGCACACCAACGGGTTTCCCTTGCAGCATGAGCGGCACGGCCAACTCCGAGCGTACATTTTCTATCGCGGCGATGTAGCGGTCGTCTTTGGACGTATCACTCACGCGAACCGGATGCCCGGTGGCCGCCGCCGTTCCAGTAATTCCCTGCCCGATCGGAACGCGCAAATTATCAACCAGTTCACGCGGGTAGCCGATCGAGAAATAATGCTTCAGATAAGCTCCGCCGCCCTCGACCATCAACACGCCAAAAATTTCGTAATCAATGTGCCGCTTGATCAGCGCAGCGGTGCGGGCCAGCACTTCGTCAAGGTCTAGGGACGAGTTAACGCCTTCCCCAATTTCGGTGAGGGTTGCCAACACTTCGGCAGGAAGCGGAGTATCAGTCGTTTCGGGCGCCACTTCAACCCGTGCCTGTCCTGGATTCATTGTGTGTCATTATTATAGCAGGCGGCAATGACCGTACGGCGTGGCGTGTATCCACAGTAAATTACGATTCGCTGCGCTAGCTTCCAAACTTGGCCAGCGCCTCTTCCATGATCTTGACGCCATTGCTGGTGCCAATCCGCGTGGCTCCCGCGTCCACCATGTTCAGCAGATCGTCTAACGTGCGAACGCCGCCCGAGGCCTTTACGCCCATTTCGCGTCCAACTTCACGCCGCATCAATTCCACATCCCCGATCGTCGCTCCCGAGGTGCTGAAACCCGTGGATGTTTTTACGAAATCCGCACGCGCGTCACCCGCCGCCCGGCACGCGCGCACTTTCTCTTCCTCAGTCAACAACGCCGTCTCGATGATGACTTTAAGGATGGCACCGCGCTCGTGAACCAACCGCGCCAAATCTTCAATTTCACTTCGCACCGACGCATCGTCACCGGCCTTCAGCCCTCCGATATGGATCACCATGTCGATCTCTTGCGCCCCTTGTTCGAGCGCCACACGGGCTTCGTCAAGCTTTACCTGCGGTAAATTCGCGCCTAGAGGAAATCCAGCCACAACACAAGTTTTAACCGGAGAATTACGAAGTGCTTCGAAAACCTGCTTTACAAACACTGAATTTACGCACACCGATGCAAAACGATATTGCAGCGCTTCCCTGCAAATACGCGCGATATCACTTGGCGTTGCTTCTGCTTTTAACAAAGTGTGGTCGATCAGCGCGGCCACACTGCTGGAATTTGTAGGCTGCCCGCTCACTCTTTGGTGCCTTTCCGCTTCTTCTTCTCCGCTTTCCCAATAGTCAATATTCCAACATCCAGCAGGTTGCGATAACGCTCGGCATAATCGAGCCCATAGCCCACCACAAATTCGTTGGGAATCCTGAATCCCACATAGTCGGCCTGCACCGCGGTTATCCGCCTCTCCGGCTTATCCAAAAGCGCGGCGACCCGCAAATGCAGGGGCTTGCGCTGCTGAAAAATACTTAACAAATAATGCATGGTCATGCCCGTATCCAGAATATCTTCAACAACGATGACAATCTTCCCCTCAATACTAGAGTCCAGGTCTCGGGTCAGCCGCACTTGACCCGACGAATGCATTTCGTCTCCATAACTCGATACCGCGATGAAATCAAAGGAAACTTCCCCCGATATTTGCCTGGCAAGGTCCGCAAGAAAAAATACCGCTCCCTTCAATACTCCGACGAGATGTAGCGGTTGATCCCCAAAATCATTGCGAATTTGATTAGCCAGCTGCTTGATGCGCTTTTTGATGCGCTCCCGGGGAATAAGCACCCGCACACTTTCGTGCACATTCTCAACTTGACGCGGCGCAGCATTGGTCTTCATTTGTTTTGTAGTCATGGAACGGATTCAAACCGAATCGAGACTCTAGCGCACGCCTTGCTGTCAGAGCAAGCCGCGCCCAGGCTCATTTTATTTCATTTTGCGCTCAATCGACCTCGAACGCGGTTGGGCGATGTTTCTGAAGACTGTAGGATATGCTGCAGGAAAAATCCCCGAGAGCGTGAGCCATGCAAAAATCCCAGCCTGAACCGTGGTTGCGAGGCACTCATTTGGAAATCCCTGCTGTACCTCGCGCGGTGCTTCACGCTCTCGAACTCGCCCAGGAAGACCTAACCTTTTGGTGTGGCGAATTGAGTGAACCGGAATTGATGGCCACGCCTTCGGGCCTGCCGTCCGTCGCGTTTCATCTTCGCCACATAGCGCGCAGCCTGGATCGATTACTGACATATGCAGAAGGGAGCCAACTCAGTGAGCGACAACTACAAGTATTAAGCACAGAGGCCAGCTCTCACAGCTCGCGCGCTGAAATCTTAAATGAGCTGTCGGCAGCCTTTACCAACAGTTCCGCTCGAATTCTGAAGCTGAGCGAACCGCCCGATACTCTGAATCAACCACGCACCGTTGGCAGAGAGAATCTGGCCACCACCGTTGCAGGTCTTCTCGTACATATCGCCGATCACACCCAAAGACATGTGGGACAGGCGATAACGACGGCAAAGATTCTCGTCGCGGGCCGTGGACCAGGCCTTTGACCATGGATCGGCTCGACACCACACCCTCATAGCCCCGTGGTTCACGGGCATGGCCAGATTTGCTCACAGGCAACCTCCACGGATAGAATCGAATCACTATTGATCTTCTGCAATACCATCATTGGCAGAACCATCGCCGATTCGCCAAACACCCCCGAACTCCGCGGGTTTGGATGAAGCCGGCCAACCGAGACATTTGTCCGTTGTCCATGAGAGGCCTCAGAATTTGTGTGGAATAACCGGCTTTACCAGTAAAAATTGGGAACCTCCCTCGGATCGCATTAGAGCTGCCACCAGCACGCTGATCCATCGCGGGCCGGACCAGACCGGTGTCTTCGAATCCGAATTATTTTCCATGGGCGCCACTCGCCTCAAAATTATTGACCTGCACGGAGGCGATCAGCCCATTCTTTCCGATGATGGCGATACCGGAATTGTTTTCAACGGGGAAATTTACAATCACCTGGAGCTGAGACGCGAACTTGAGGAGCGCGGGCATCGTTTCACCTCGCACTCCGACACCGAAACTGTTCTGCACGCCTTTCTCGAATGGGACAAAGAGTGCTTTTCGCGCTTGCGTGGCATGTTCGCGATCGCTCTATGGAGTAAATCCGAGAAGCGCATTGTCCTGGCACGCGACCGTATGGGTATTAAGCCGCTGTACATCAGCCACCAGGGCGAAGATCTTTTCTTCGGCTCGGAACTCAAAGCGATTTTCGCTCACCCGGAAATTGAACGCGGCATCAGCCTTGCGGGCCTGGATTGTTACCTGTCTCTGAACTATGTTCCCTGTCCGTGGACCCTGGTCGACGGCATCGAAAAACTTCCGCCAGGTTGCTGGCTGGAATGGCGCGATGGTCAGGTAACTTCGGATTCGTACTGGCGTCTGCCATTTGGCCCATCGGAACGCTGGACCCTGAATTCCGCCAAAGAGGAGCTGGATAGTCTGATGCAAAGCGCGCTTCGCGAGCATTTGCTCTCCGATGTTCCCCTGGGCGTGTGGCTGAGCGGAGGCATCGATTCCTCGGCGATTTTGCACTATGCCGCACAAGCCTCAAGCTCTCAGCTCAAGACTTTTTCGATCTCCTTCCGCGGTCGCAGCTTCGATGAGACGAAATATATCCATCAAGTCGTAAAACAATACGGCACTGACCACCACGAAATGGATTTGCCTCCTGAGACTAATCTACGCGGTGCGATAGAAGAATTTGCTTACTACGCGGACGAGCCAACCGCGGATGCTGGCGCATTGCCAGTGTGGTTCTTATCCAAGCTCAGCAAAACGCGCACCACTGTGGCGCTCAGCGGAGAAGGAGCCGACGAACTTTTTGGCGGCTACCTCACTTATCGAGCCAATCACCTTGCGCGGCATGCACGCGCGGTACCCGCCATTGCCCGCCGCTTGGCGTTAGCGGCGATTCGGCAGTGGCCCGTTTCAGACGAAAAAATTGGCCTCGAATATAAACTCCAGCGTTTCTTGGAAGGCAGTCTCCTGCGGCCTGGCCGCGCCCATACCTATTGGAATGGAACATTCTCAGATACCGAAAAAGCCGCTCTCGTGCGCGCGCGACTTCCCCATTCGCTCCGTCAGATTCTGGAGGAAATGTCGAAACTGCCAGCCGGCCAAGACTCCTTGGCTGCATTTCTTTGGCTCGATCAAAAATACTACCTGGCCGACGATATCCTCACCAAAAGTGACCGCATGAGCATGGCTCATTCCCTGGAGGTCCGCCCTCCTTTTCTTGATCACCGCATCGTGGAATTTGCCGCATCTTTGCCCGCCGCTCTCAAGATTCGAGGCTCGCAGCAAAAATTCATTTTGCGCGAACTTATGCGCGACAGGCTGCCGCAGGCCGTCCTCACCCGTAAGAAAATCGGCTTTGACATTCCAGCTCATGACTGGCTGCGCGGCCCACTCCGTGACCTCCTGCTAGACACCTTGCAAGCTGAGGCCACTAAGCATGCTGAACTTTTTAATTCTGAAGTACTTCTGAAATTTGTTCGTCTTCATCTCGAAAGAAAAGCCAATATCGGCTACCACCTGTGGGGTTTACTGATTCTGTTTCTGTGGATGAACAAATGGCAGATTCAAACCAGTCCGCGCGCGACCCAGAAAGTATTGGCTTACGCAAAAACTGGCTCATCTATCTAATAGTTTTTTTAATCGCCGGCACAATCTATCTGGGATGTATCGTCTCGCCTCCTTCCCTGATGGACGATGTGGACGCCGTGCAAGCGCAAATTGCCAGGAACATGCTGACCTCCGGCGATTGGGTGACGGCGCGCCTGGACGGCGTCATCTACCTGGAAAAATCTCCGCTCCATTATTGGATTAATGCCGTCTTTTACGAGCTGTTGGGAATTTCCGATTGGGCTGCGCGAGTCCCTTACGCACTTTCCTCCATTGCACTGGCGTTGCTTACCACTGCGTTTGGCATTTGGGCGTTTGGAAAAAAGGCCGGCTTTTATGCTGGTCTTTGTATAGCCACTTGTACTGGATTATTTCTATTCACCCGCATTTTGATTCCGGATGTAATGCTGACCTTTACGATTGCGTTGGCGATGTGGGCATTCCTTCGAGCCCTCGATCCGCAGGAGACCAATCCTCGCTTATGGGCCATCACCTTAGCGGTAAGCCTCGGTCTTGGCTTGCTTCTGAAAAGCCTGGTAGCCATCGTCTTTCCGGTGTTCACCGCGCTGATTTATTTGGCAGTGACGTACCAATTATTCGTTCGCCAAACCTGGAAGCGTCTTCATCCCTTCAGCGGCACGCTTATCGTGCTGCTAGTCGCGGCACCATGGCACGTGCTGGCTACGCTTCATAATCCGCCATATTTTTCTTTTTCACTCCATAGCGGCCCCGGTGAGTATCACGGTTTCCTGTGGTTTTTCTTCATGAATGAGCAGTTCCTGCGATTCCTCAATCTTCGGTACCCGCGCGATTACAACACTGTCCCGCGTTTATACTTTTGGCTCTTCCATCTAATATGGCTTTTCCCGTGGAGCGTGTACATCCCCGCTGTCTTTAAATTGTCCTTCAAGCCCGTCGATCGCGCCGGGCAAACCCGCCTGCTGGCTTTATGTTGGATCGGCTTCCTTCTGATATTTTTTACCTTCTCCACCACGCAAGAATATTATTCCATGCCCTGCTACCCAGCGTTTGCTTTGCTGCTGGGCTGCGCCATGGCCACACGTGACAAATGGATCCGGGTGGGCACCCGAGTGCTCGGAGTGCTGGTCACCTGTTGCGCGGTGGCGGGCATCGGCATTCTGTACGCTGTGCGATATGTTCCCACCCCGGCAGACATCTCCGTGGCGCTCAGTTACAACCCGGAGGCTTACACTCTTTCGCTGGGTCACATGGAAGACTTGACCTTGCCTTCGTTTGCCTATCTCCGGTTTCCGCTAGCCTTGGCTGTTGCGGCCTTTCTCATCGGTGTGGTTGGAAATCTTAAGTGGAAGGGCCAACGAGCATTTCTAGCCACCGCAGTCATGATGGTCGTATTTTTCCACGCTGCGCGGTTGGCTATGGTGGCGTTCGATCCCTTTTTGTCCACCAGGCCGCTCGCCAGTGTGATTCTGCGTTCTCCCCCCGGGAAGCTAATCTCCGCATACCCGTACTATGAATTTTCATCCGTGTGGTTCTACACCAACCGTGACCCTTTAATCTGGAACGGCCGCTATAACAATTTGGAATACGGCTCCTACGCTCCGGGAGCTCCAGACATTTTTATCGATGATGCACGGATGCAATCGCTGTGGCGCGATGCGGACCGTTATTACCTGGTCGCGGAAGATGCTCAACTTCCACGCATTAGCACGGTACTCGGGCAGCAATTAAGCCCGGTGGCACACAGTGGCGGCAAAATCGTGCTGACCAATCACCCTTTGCCGGACAAAGCGGCGTTTTTCATCCCTAAATAATTCTTTGCGATTTTGATATCAAGTGTTTACACCTTGGACGAATAACCGCAATAATAGTTGTGTTCGTCTCGAACCACGCTTTTCAAACGTTATATTCTTGATGCCATATTTTGATTTCTAGCCTTAAGAAAAATCCGGTACACGGCCAGCGGGTCTAAGTTGAAAACACAGTATTAGGAGCCATATGAAAATCGCCGTACTCGGTGGTGACGGATATTGCGGTTGGGCCACAGCTTTATATTTGTCGCAAAAAGGCCACGCCGTCGCCATTGTCGACAATTTTTTGCGCCGCCAGTGGGATCATGAGCTCGGCGCACAGACTCTTACTCCCATCAGACCGCTTTCCGACCGTCTGCGCATCTGGCAAAAGATAACTGGTAAGACTATCGAACTGTTCGTCGGCGACGTGGCCGATTACGATTTTCTAGAATCCACCATCAAGGCATTTGAGCCCGACGCCATCGTGCATTTCGCGGAGCAACGCTCTGCTCCCTACTCGATGATCGACCGCAAGCACGCCATCTTCACCCAGGTAAATAACGTGGTGGGCACCATGAACGTGCTCTTTGCCATTCGTGAGCTGCGCCCTCAATGTCACCTGATTAAGCTGGGCACCATGGGCGAATACGGCACCCCGAATATTGATATCGAAGAAGGCTACATTACCATTGAACACAACGGCCGCAAGGATGTGCTGCCTTACCCTAAGCAACCGGGCTCCTTCTACCACCTCTCCAAAGTTCACGACAGCCACAACATCATGTTTTGCTGCAAAATCTGGGGCATTCGCGCGACAGATTTGAACCAGGGTGTGGTGTACGGAACCATGACCGACGAAGTTGGGTTAGACGAGGCTCTCATCAATCGCTTCGACTACGACGATGTATTCGGCACCGTATTGAATCGCTTCTGCGTCCAGGCCGCTATCGGTCAGCCGTTGACCGTTTACGGGTCAGGAGGACAAACCCGTGGCTTCCTGGATATCCGCGACACGGTGCGTTGTATTGAAATTGCCTGCGAGAATCCTGCAAAGGCCGGCGAGTGCCGCGTCTATAACCAATTCACCGAGCAGTTTTCCGTATTGGAGCTGGCCCGCATGGTGGAAGCAGCAGGCAAGAAACTTTCCATGAATGTGGAAATCGACCATCTGCCGGATCCTCGAGTGGAGTCCGAGCAGCATTACTACAATGCAAAACACTCCAAACTAATCGACCTCGGCTTGCAACCACACTTGCTCTCCGATTCTTTGCTGGATTCTCTGGTAAACATCGCGATGAAGTACCGCGACCGCGTTGACGCTTCCCTGATGATGCCGCAGGTAAATTGGCGCGAACCGCGCAATGACCGCCGCCTGCAAAAGAGCATGACCGCCCGTGCCACACTTGGCGGCGCCGAGAACAGTAGGGTCCAAACCGGCAAGGCCAAACGGTAGCCACTACTTAACGCAGATTTTCGTTCACGCGTTGAGCGAAGTCGAAATCAAACGAGAATGGCTTCCCGCCCAAACTATTTTCAAAGCGCGTCACAAAGCGTTGAACAATAGGCTCCTTACTGCCTAGAAAATCGATGCTCGCAACTCGCCGGTCGCCTGAGTTCAACCACACCATTCGTTCTTCTGGCAACTCATAGCTGCAATTAATTTTCGACAGGCGTGAATGCGGAACCGCGTACTCGCGCATGGCCCCGAGATGCGATCCGAGATTTTGCATCGCCGAAATCCCTAAATGATCGGCGGTATGTACATTGAATGTGCCGCCAAATTCCAAGCCATTCTCTTGCTCGTACTGCCGCCGCCAATTCTCAATTTCCGACAACAGACAATACTCGAAATGAACGCCGACCTTTAAGCCTGCTCTGGTCGCAGCGTCTTGTAACTCCTTGGTCTCTGCCCGCGTATATATCCACGGCTTCTCGACAATGACGTGTAAACCCGCGGCAAATGCTGCTCGAATTAACGTTGGCACATGCGCCCCGGGAGGCACGCAAAGCCACGCAATCTGCGCCGAACTATCCGAAAAAGTTTGCGTTAATCGCGCTTCGTGAGCGCCACTACTCTCGTTGCTCTGCCTGCGGAGACCTGATGCAAATTCCACGCGTCGCCCTTCGCCGGTCAGCATGGCATGCATTCGGGCGCCCCAACGGCCTCTGCCCACGATGAGATACGCCGGACTGTTGGCGTTAGCCATGAGCGGCGATCTTGTCGCAAACCATTCTGGCCGCCTTGGCCGCACCGACCACCTTGCCCGAAAAAATATGAATTTCCCCCGGAAGACCATCGCGGACATACAAAATCCGCCGGTCCTGTTCCGGATTATCTTCCACCACTCTCAAAGTGAACCGTGAACCAATGTACTTCGCGTGCTTTGCTGCCGGCACTGTCAGGCAACAATCTTCTTGCATGGCTTCGAATCTTGTATCTTCAAATGGCACAAATTCACGTTGGTTCAATACGCCTAAATACCGTTCAGGGATCGGCTCTTCGGGATTGGAGGTAGTCCAATGATTTGTATGCTTCGCGGAACCGAATAATGAATGATCCGAACCGCCGTAAGGGTCAAATGCCGTAAAGGGCCCGTCGACGACGACCAACGCTATTCCCCGCAACTCAGCCGGCAACTCGATCAGAATTTTCTCTGCCACTTGATATTTCGCAATCCTGAAGATATCGCGGCTTGGTCCCATCCCGTACGTTGCCCAGACCACGAAATCGTAATCGCCCCGCATCTCCCGCAAAAAAGCGCGCTCTTCGAATCTTATACCCAGTCCATATAAGCGCGACTCAATCACCGAACGCAGCAGATCAGGGTCGTATATGTTTTCCTCGACTTCGTAACACTGATCGATGTATCCAAAATCCATCCACTCCGGCCGACAAGCCCGCAGCGGAAGCCCGTGTGACCGCATGATTTGCTCGTATTCCGGGGGGCGCGTGCGCGAACCTTCACGTGGAATGGCGTAATGATGGCGACTGTTTTGAACGATGGCCGGCGCAAATTCTTGAATAAATTCACGCCTGGCCTCCAGAGTCTCGGCGATGGTTTCTGGACTTCGCGGGTAATGATAACCGGAGTGCACGCGATACTGATTGATGGCCGATGCTGCACGCATCACGCCCAGAGGATCGAACAGAGTAACTTGATGTCCCCGCTCAGCTAACCGGATTGCCGCCGTTGCTCCATAAATCCCGGCCCCAGCTATAGCGATTTTTGCGCCCATCTTATGAGGGAATGAATTGCAAATGCATGCTGGCTTACTTTATCCGGACGCCAACCTCATCTAGTTTTTGCGCGGGCTGCCGACCCGGCACGAGCATCCCGCCCTTAACAATATAATCCACGCCTCGCCAACGAATCCCACGCCGTATAAAGCTGGCCAGCCAGATAAAAAATGCCGTCGCATCCCAGGTTACAAAGAGCGGCAGGGTCTTCCACAGGTGTTTCTCTCGTAGCCCCCAGGTCCCAACGCACAAAGTCATCACCGTACGCAGCATCAAATACATTCCAAAATAAAATGCCGCAACCGCCAGCGTGGGATGCACTGCCACCGCAAGCAATGACCACGCCAGCCCCTGAGTGAAAATCAAACCAGCGTGCCCCCATGGCCGCATATGGCGCATCACCGTCATCCAGCGCAACCGCTTGATCAGCAGTCCGCCCAGCGATTGATAATCCGCCACCGTCTGCACCGCATAAGGAAGCATCTCCACCCTTACACCTTGTGCGGCAATCAAACGGCCAGTCAGCAAATCGTCAGCGGGCCGGTTCTCTAATGCCTGAAATCCACCGAAACCTTCAATCAGTTTGCGGGTGGTCACGATGGTTTGCCCAAATGCAAACTTAACCCCGTCAAGCAACCACGCCACCATGACCCCCGGATAAAAATCAGAAATCATCCCAATGGATTGAAAACTCTGCGCCATGGTTGTGTCATCCACGGAAACATACAGACAGGTAACTCCACCCACTTTCGGATCCTGTAATGGCGCGACCACCGTCCTGAAATAATCCGGCTTCACCCGCACATCGCTATCGTTAATCACCAGCACTTCATGCTGGGCCTCGTTCACGAGTCGCACCAACTTGGCCACTTTGTCATTGATAGCATTGCGCCCGGAACCATATAAAATCTTGATTTTGCACTCCGGAAAATCGCGAGCCAGTTTCTCAAGCACTGGCACGGCTGGATCAAGCTGGTCGTGCACACAAAACAACAGCTCGTAGTCGGGATAATCCTGCCGGCAGAAACTTGCGAAGTTTTCGTAGGCTTCCGGATCCAGACCGCGGACCGGCTTCAAATTACTGATGGGAGGGGTGAAATCGGGTGTTCGGGTCTTATTACGCGGAGCGCTTCCGAAAAACTTTATAGAACTATAAATTGCGATCAGATAATAAATAAACGGAATGGCCGCGAAGACCAGACCGAAATACTTGAAGACTGGCGAAATTATCGCACCTCTCGCATTTCGATTCCTTCGCGACCAGGCTGTCCTGTTACGTGACGCCGGCCGTTCCGGTCAGACCCTAAGAAAGAATATCAAAAAAAGGGTGTTCTATACCGCCGAGACTGCATCCCGCAAAAACGACACCGAGCGGCTGAAATGCGTTTTCGAAGATTGGGGAGATTCAGGAACATCAAGTAAACTTTAGACTCTTACATTCGGAGCCTTCAAAGGCATCGCCTATCAATGACCGATTCACATGGCTTACATTTTAAGACTTTTCTGCTGATTTTAATGATTGTAGTGTTCGCCCCGCTGGGCAATGTATTGCTCGGCAAAGGCATGAAAACCGTCGGCCCTGCGACGCATTGGACGGTGGCTGATTTGTGGCCCGTTTTCGTCCGCATATGCTCCTCCGGGTACATCTGGCTGGGCGTTGCATCGTTAATGACGTTTTTTGTGGCTTACATGCTGGTGCTAACCTGGGCCGATTATAGCTATGTACAGCCGGCTTCGTCCTTTTCCTATGCCATGGTCGCGCTACTCGGCTATCTCCTGCTCGGTGAAGTGATATCGCCACTCCGATGGTTCGGGATTGCCATGATTTGCCTTGGTGTACTGATCGTGGGGCACACTCCACCCCGAACCACCGCGGTCCAAGGCTGACGTGCGCGAATTCCTTTTACTCTGCGTCATCGTTGTGGCCGGCACCGGCGGCGAGCTTTGCGTGACGCGCGCCATGAAGCAAATTGGCGAAGTCACCGACTTCCGGCCCTCGGCGTTGGTACGTTTTATTCTAAAAGCCCTGACGGTGGCATGGATGTGGATCGGCATCGCCATGATGACGGTCGCGTTTTTCGCGCTTTTGGCGGCGTTATCCTTCGAAAACGTGAGCTTCGTAGTTCCAGTTACTGCCCTCAGCTACGCAGCCGGTGCAGTGGGCGCGGTGCTATTCTTGCGGGAACGCATCAGCGCTCAACGATGGATCGGTGTGTTGATCGTGTGCGCTGGTGTGACCATGGTGCTGCTTACCAAACATTAAGACGTCAGCGCATTGATCCGACGCAGATGTAAATTGCAGGAAACTTACGGGTGCTCCGGCTGTACCTGTATTGGAGCTCCGACCTTGATGGTCACTCCAAATCGTTTGTAGTTCGCGTAACGCACGGTCATGCGAATATGCACAGCCCCAGTGCTGAATTGCAGCATATCGTCCGCTCGTGTATAAGTAGGAAACCAGTAGTGCCCCTCGATATTTTCGCGAAACGTCTCAAATCGCGGAAACACATTTTCCTGCCCGTGCTTCTTGATGTCCGGGACCGCTTTGCCATCGGTCTTTACGATCTCAAGATCGGCGTCATCCACCCAGATGCGCCCCTGAAAATATCGCTGGTTCTTCTCCAGCTTCTTGGGACCGACATCGAAAACGTAGGTTCTGAGTTCATCGACGGTTTCGCGTCCCACATATTTGATGTCGTATTTTGGCAATTCTTCGCTGGTGAGCACGAAGGGCTGCACGTGCTCCAGGTCATCCAGGTCCTGTTGGGACATCTGAATTCTCTGCAGCGTCGAAGCGGGCGCATACGTCACTTTCTCGTAGCGTTTCCCGTCGGGCGTAAAAAGAATATCGCTCCTCATCTGGTACTCGCCGTCGGCCATCCCGTCACCATCAATGGTTTGTATTACGAACGTTTGCGTATACGTGTAGTTATCTCGTTCCTTCTTAAACTCCGCCTCGCGCGTCGCGAAACGTTGAATGATCTGGTCTACCGGCAGCGCGGGCGGTTGATTGGAAATAGTCGAACTCGCGCCTTGGGATGTTGCCGCCGGTGCGGGAGTCGTAGCCGTCGCTTCGGGCTTGTTCTGAGCCTCGCTGGAACGCGGAGTTGGCAGAGGGCCTTGTTGCTGCGCTCCAAGCGACATACAACATACCGATGACACGGCCAGCAACGCAGCCGCAGCCATAGCCACACCCATCGCATAAGTCTTCGCCTGGTGCAATCGAAGGTTACAAAGCATCCGCCCACTCCTTATTGATAGTCACTGAATGAGATGCATTTTTCTAGGATAACGCAACTTCGCACGGGAAAAGTCACACACCAGCGAAGCTGTTGTGCCGAAACTGGCCCGTAACATGTGGAGGTAGATAAGAAGAGACCACTCGATATCAAGCTTCGATAATCTGATTCTTTACTGCGTAACGCACCAATTCGCTCACCGAATGCAGCTCCAGTTTCCTCATAATGTTGGCGCGATGCGTTTCGGCCGTCTTCACGCTGATATTCAGCGAAACTGCGACTTCTTTGCTGCTTTTCCCTTCCGCAAGCAACTGCACAATTTCGCGTTCTCTGGGGGTCAAGCGGTTTCGTAGCACCGTCCCTGGGTCGGGTGCGTGGCTTCCAGCGTTGAATCCATTCAAAACCATGTCTGCGGCTCGCGCCGTGAAATATGACCGGTGATTGGCGACCGCTTCCACTGCCGCCACCAGGTCCCGGTCGGCGTCCGACTTCATAATGTAGCCGCGGGCGCCCGAAGCCAGGATTTCGCGCACCAACTGATCCGAAAAATGCAGTGACAAAATTACAATTTCTGTCTTGGGCAAGATCTTCAAAATCTTTCGCGCCGCTTCCAGTCCGTTCAGCTCCGGCATGCTGATATCCATCACTACCACTTTGGGCTTCAGTTGCTCTGCGAGCGTTACAGCTTCCCGACCGGTGCTCGCTTCAGCGCAAACTTCCCAGCCCGGCCTTGAATTTAATAACTGCTTTAAACCGCGACGAACAATGTCATGGTCATCAGCAACCAGGATCTGCATCGCGTCGCCACGCGGCCTGAGCGACTTCTGTTCGCTTCCAACAGGTGGTTTTTCCACGGCTAAGCCTGGCCTTTCAAGTCAAGTACCCAGCTAACTCCTGTATTCCCAATTCTCTTATAGCACTTATGCGAGCGTTGACCAACCGGAACGCCGACAACCACAACGAGGTGTTTGGTCTAGACTGCTTGAACCGCTGATTCCGAAGGAACAAGCCGCTCTGGAAAAAAAGTTTCGTGACGCAGTAACCTATCCACTGCCTCTAACAGCGTGCTCCCGACCTGAGTCTTTGTCACGTATCCCTGGACCCCTAGCTTTATGGCTTCGCCGACCAATTGCTTGCTCTCATGCATCGAAAGAATAAGAATCGGCACCTTTGGCAGGGTTTTTCGAATTTCGCGCGCGGCCTCGAATCCACTTAACACCGGCATCGTGATGTCCAGAATAATCAGGTCTGGTTTAAGCGCGTTGGCCTTTTCGATCGCATCCTTGCCGTTCTCGGCTTCGCCGCACACGTCCACGTCCGCCCGTGAGGATAATATCGCGCACACACCTTTTCGAACAGCTTCGTGATCATCCGCAATTAGTATTCGCAAGAATGGGGCCCCTTCCCATTTCGGGACCCGATTGGGTCCTATTGATTTTCGTCCTATGTTACCCGCTTTGTAACTCGCATGCAGCGATTTCCGTGTTGTAAACGCTAACACAAGGGTTAGCCCACATCTTCGTGCTGCCCGAAACTCGCCTGCCTCCCAAATGCGACTTTCGGAGCCGGTGGGGGTTTATCTTTACAGTGCTCTAGCTTCACTTCTTTATAGAATCACTCGCAGCCGAAAGCATACTTAGGAGAGAGGACTACCATGCGCCATTCCATAAGAACGGTCTTACTTGCCGCCATTATGTTCGCCGTACCGGCGGCCTCTTTCGCGCAAATCAGCGTGGGCATTGCGGTACGGGTTGCCCCGCCAGTATTGCCGGTTTATCAGCAACCGATATGCCCCGGTGAAGGTTATATCTGGACGCCTGGTTATTGGGCCTACGGAGATGATGATTATTATTGGGTTCCCGGCACCTGGGTGTTGGCTCCCCGCGTGGGGGTTCTTTGGACTCCCGGCTACTGGGGCTGGGGCGATGGCGGCTACTTCTGGCACGCCGGTTACTGGGGACCGCACGTCGGATTTTACGGCGGTGTGAATTATGGATTTGGATACGTTGGAGTTGGCTATCTCGGCGGACGCTGGGAAGGCGGGCATTTCGCTTACAACCGCACCGTGAACAACGTCAATGTGACCGTCATTCACAATACCTATAACACCAGAATCACCAACAACTATAACAATTCGACCCGCGTTAGCTATAACGGGGGCAACGGCGGCGTTCGCGCGCAAGAGAGCGCGCAGGAACGACAGGCTGCCCGAGAACAGCATATTCAGGCCACTAATGTGCAGGCGCAACACGAACACGCCGCGCGCTCGGATCGGTCCCAATTCGCTTCCGTGAATCACGGCCGCCCGAATGTTGCAGCCACACCGAGGCCAGGCGCTTTGAACGACCGCGGAGTCGTGCACGCCAATGCCGCCGCTGCGTCAAATACTCGCGCGAATGCGCGCGATTCCGTCAATTCGAGCAATGCGCGGACCAACGGGGGTCGCAACGACCGACCGAGCAACGCGACTCAAACGAACGCCTCTCGCGGCGTCAACACGAACCGAACGAATACCACGCAGCCGAACAATCCATCACGCACCAGTTCAACAAACCGCCAGGCGGATGCACGTACCGTCTCTCCGCGTAATACTTCTTCAGACCGACCTAACAACACGGCAAGAGCTAATAACCCGCGTCCGAACACAGCTGATAGGCCCGTTGCACAGCATTCGACCCCACAACGGTCGGCGCCTCCACCGCGACAAGAGCAGAGCGCGCCCCGGTCTGCGCCTCAACAACAGCACAGTGCTCCTCGTCAAGAAAGCAAGCCCGAAGGTCGCGATCCACACGCAAAGCCGTAATAAATTGCGCATTTGTAGGACTCCGAGATGGGCCATTCGATATTCGAATGGCCCATTTTTTTTGAGCGATGCTCCTTCCAGGCTCTCCAGCCTGCGCGTCCCTTGCCCTCCGCTCGTCCTGACGTATAATTTCTGTTCCACAAGAAATCGCTCTCTGCCACGCGAGGCCGCATGCAAGATTCTTATGTCGAAAGGGTCGTGGATTTAACCGAACCCGAAGCCAACCAACTTTTTGGGATGACTAGCGAAGCGGCGCGACAAATCATCCTCAATTCGCCAGCTCATGAAGTAAATAAAATTTCTGGCTCGTTTGCGCTGGTGGCCCGCTCTGGCAAGACCGTAAAAATGGCCCGCTCCTTGGATCGCCCTATGCGTTATTTTTTGGCGAAACGGCTGGAAGGCCCAGTCCTCATCGTCGCCCATCGTATCGACGCCATCTACGGCTGGCTGAAAAACGAGCGGCTCGATGGGCAATTTCATCCCAGCTATACGAGGATGGTTCCCGCGCATCACGTCGTCGAACTTCAATTGATCGGTTGCCCGGACCCGGATCCCGTTTATACCCGCTTCTTCACGCCGCAAAGCAATTCCCTGCCGGCGAATGTGGATGACATCGGCACGGCTTACATTTCCGCGCTGGCTGAAGAAATTTCCCTTTGGCTCCGGCACGTGCCTTCTGGCGAACCGATTGGTGTGTGCTTTTCCGGCGGAATCGACAGCGGCAGTGTATTTCTAACCAGCTATCACGTGATGCGCAAGCTGGGCATGAATCTGTCACGACTGAAAGCCTTCGTTTTGGATTTCGGCCGCGGCCCCGATCTGGAGCAGGCTCGCGCATTCCTCGAGTCACTAAATCTCGGGTTATTTCTTGAGACTATCGAAGCTGATCCGTCTGCGCTGGACGCTGGAGAAACGATTCGGATCATTGAAGACTACAAAGCTCTCGATATCCAGTCTGCCACTATGGCATTGGCGCTCTGCCGCGGCATTCGCGAACGCTATCCGGACTGGCGTCATCTGCTCGACGGCGACGGCGGAGACGAAAATCTGAAGGATTATCCCATCGAGGAGAATCCTGAACTCACCATCCGCAGCGTCGTGAATAACCAGATGCTTTATCAGGAAGGCTGGGGCGTGGGGAAAATAAAACATTCCCTCACCTACAGCGGGGGGCTGAGCCGGTCGTATACGCGCACGTATGCGCCGGCGCATCATTACGGCTTCTCCGGTTTCAGCCCATTCACACGCCTCAATGTTATTTCCGTGGCGGAAGCGATTCCCTTTATCGATTTGACCGGCTATGACGTGGCGCGTCTGTACGAACTAAAAGGCGAAATCGTCTCGCGCGGAGTCGAACACATAACGGGCATGCGCATGCGGGTTTTTCCTAAACGCCGTTTTCAACATGGCGCGCTGCCGGAAGTCGATATGCATCGCCAACTGCCTTCGCGGGAACCGGATTACCGCAAACAATTTTTATCGCTATATCTGTGAGCATCTTGTCTATAAGCCAACTGACATCGTTTTATCCCGCGAGCAATCTGGAACGCGACAAGTGGGTTCTCGAGCGACGTGCCGGACGTCAAACCCTGGATCCGCAGAAACCATACTTATTTTTTGTCGAACAGGAATTGTCGGCTTCGGGCAAAATTCTTCCCGTGGCGACGATTTTTTTGACCAATCGCGAGTGTCCGTGGCGTTGTGTGATGTGCGATTTATGGCGCAATACTTTGACTGCGTCGGTCCCTCCAGGCGCAATTCCTGCGCAGATCGATTTCGCCTTATCGCAACTTCCGGCACCCCGCGTATTGAAGCTTTACAACAGCGGAAGCTTTTTTGACGCCCGCGCGATTCCTGTCGAAGACCATCCAGCAATCGCTAACAGAGCCAACAATTTCGGGCGGCTGATCGTTGAAAATCACCCCGCCCTGGTTGATGACCATTGCCTTCGCTTTCGCGATCGCTTGAAATGCCGCCTCGAAATCGCTATGGGCCTGGAAACAGTACATCCCGAAATCTTGCCTAAACTCAACAAGCGCATGACGCTGGATCAATTTTCAGCGGCTGCGGCCTTCTTGCGCGCTCATGATATCGATCTCCGTGTCTTCGTTCTTGTGCAGCCCCCATTCATGGCACCTCCCGAAGCTGTCCTTTGGGCGCAGCGCTCGGTCGACTTTGCTTTCGATTGCGGCGCCACCGCCGTGACGCTTATTCCAACGCGCGGCGGCAACGGTGCGATGGAAACTCTGGCTGCTAACCAGCAATTTTTACCACCTCGACTGGAGATGCTGGAAGCATCCTTCAGTCATGGCCTGGGCTTAAAACGGGGCCGAGTCTTCGCGGATTTGTGGGATGCTGAAAGGATTCCATCGTGCCCCCATTGCCGAATCCCACGTATCACCCGTTTGCGCCACATGAATCTCGCTCAGTTTAATCTCGCACCGATCCGGTGCGACACTTGCGATTCCGCATATTGAACGAAGCTTATGACATTGCCGTAGTGGGCTCAGGTTTTGGCGGCAGCCTGCTTGCCATGATTGCTCACCGTTTGGGGCGTTCCGTCATCCTGATAGAAAAAAATAAGCACCCGCGCTTTGCCATCGGCGAATCTTCAACGCCTTTATCCAACATTCTGCTGGAAAGTTTGGCCTGCCGTTACAACCTGCCGGGCATTGCGCCATTATCCAAATGGGGCAGTTGGCAGCGGACCTATCCGGACGTGGCCTGCGGCCTCAAACGCGGCTTCACGTTCTATCACCACATCCTCGGCGCACCCTACCTGCGCGATCCCGACCATCAGCGTCAACTGTTAGTCGCCGCCAGCCCGCACGATCGCATCGCCGACACGCACTGGTATCGCGCCGAAGTCGATCATCTGATCGTCAAGGAAGCGCAAAAACTTGGAGTGCCATATCTGGATGAAGTCACGTTGGAAAGCGTCTCAGAATCGGAAAACGAGATTCGCCTGCAAGGCCACCGGAATAACGAAGACTTTTCTGTTCGCGCGAGATTTGTAGTGGACGCCACTGGACCGCGCGGTTTTCTTCACCACGCTCTCGCACTGCAGGAGTCGCCGCTCCCTGACTTTCCTGTCACCCAGGCGCTATTCAGTCATTTCACGGGCGTCGCGCGTTTCGCGGAACAGATATCTGACCACGATTTGGAGCTTCCACCTTATCCGGTAGACGACGCAGCGGTTCATCACGTTTTCGCCGGGGGCTGGATCTGGGTACTAAAATTCAACAACGGAATTACCAGCGCAGGTGTAGCCGCCACTAACGACCTCACGTCTCGGTTGCGCTTGTCAGAAGGAACAGCAGCCTGGCAACGCCTCCTCGATTTGATTCCTACCTTGAAAAAGCAATTCACAAATTCCCAAGCGACTCGGCCCTTTACATACTTGCCGCGCGTCTCCTTCCGCAGCAGTGCTGTCGCCGGTAAACGTTGGGCTCTGCTCCCGTCAGCCGCTGGATTTATCGATCCCCTGCTTTCCACCGGCTTCCCACTGACATTATTAGGGGTCTCGCGGCTCGGGGAAATCATCGAACGCGACTGGAACAAGCCCGAATTCGCCGAGCGACTCCAATCCTACGCCTCTCAGACGGACAACGAGTTACTTGCTGCGGCTGATTTGATCGCGGCTTTGTACACCACCATGGATCGGTTTCCAGTTTTCGCATCTCTCTCAATGCTTTATTTCGCTGCCGCCAGTTTTTCGGAGTCGGCGAGACGACTTGGCAAAGTTGACCTGGCCCGGTCATTTCTTTTGCACAATGATCCGCACTTGGGCGCGGCTATACGGCGATGTTATCAACCCGCCAAACAGACGTCCACGCAACAGGAAATGACCGAACTGGCCGACAAAGTCTCGAGAGCGATCGAACCCATCAACATCGCAGGCCTCAACAATCCTCAGCGCCGCAATTGGTATCCGGTTGACGCAAATGACCTTCTCAATTCCGCGGCCAAACTGGGATCAACGAAACATGAAATGTCGCAGTTATTGGATAAGTGTGGTTTCTGGAAATAGCAACCACCACAAATAGTCGGAGGGTGTCCCACCCTCGGTTTGTAGGGTGGGTTTTCTCCTTAACTTGAACCTAAGCGTTGAAAAAGAGGTGTCGTTATTTTCCGCTTGGCGAACTCGCTCGCTGAAAACTAATGGGTTGAGCCGAAATGATCCCCTTCCCTTCCTGCACAGTTATAAACTGATTCGGCTTGATCCCCGTCATCGAGTCGGTTTTTCCGCTGGGCCAACCAATTTGCAGCGTTAAAGTTTTACCTTCTTCCGGCGTCCCCAATCCAAAAGTCAGCGGCATTTCACTTTGCGATAAATAACTCGATCCCGATTTCACCATCCGCATCTGCGAAATCCCTTTGTTGGTTTTCACCGTCACCTTCGCGCCAATGCCATCTCGATTCGAACGCGTTCCCACGGTTTTCACCCGCAGCATATCGTTCTGATTTCCATTGTCGTTGCGCAGCAATCGCGCAGCACCGTTGTTTGAGGTGATCACCAAATCAAGATCGCCATCATTATCGAAATCGCCGTACGCCGCTCCGCGTCCGACAATTTCCGTTTGCAATGCTGCTCCCAGCTTGCCGGACACTTCTTCAAATTTCTTATTGCCCTTATTACGAAAAAGGCTCGGCCGCTGGGCATATTTCACATTGGGTTGCACCACGCTGATGTCATCCGAAACGTGGCCGTTCACCGCCAAAATATCGAGCAAGCCATCCAGGTCATAGTCAAAAAAGAAGCATCCAAACGTCAGCGACTGAATGGACATCTGTCCAATCCCCGACGACGTCGCCTCGTCGGTATAAAGTCCGCTTCCATCATTGCGATACAGCGACATACTTTCATTCGTAAAATTGCCGATGATCAAGCTCTGTTGTCCAGATCCGTCGTAATCCCCTGCGTCCACGCCCATTCCCGCACGCGCTCGTCCCGTTTCGCTCAACGCCACACCGGACAATATCGCCACATCTGTAAAAGTTCCGTTGTGATTGTTGCGATACAATTTGTTAGGCTCCGTGTCGTTTGCCACAAAAAGATCCAGCCAGCCGTCATTGTCATAGTCCACCAGCGCAATGCCCAATGATTTGCTGGTCGGATCGTATAATCCCGCTCGCTTGGTGACGTTCTCGAAAGTTCCATCTCCCTTATTGTGAAAGAGCGACGAACTTTGCCCCTTGTAGGCCTGCGGCGTGCAATACGATTTATTCTTCCCGTCCAGCGAGCAATATTGATCTTTCGCGGCCGACCAATCCACGTAGTGCGATACAAATAGATCCAGCTTTCCGTCATTGTCGTAGTCAAACCACACCGCGCTTGTGGAAAAACCCGGATCGCTCAAACCTGTCTTGGCGGTGACATCGGCGAATTTTCCATTCCCCAAATTGTGGAATAAATGATTCGATCCGACCGCGGTTATATAAATATCCGGATACCCGTCATTGTCGTAGTCCCCGATTGCGCACCCCATCCCATATATTTCTATGGCGATCCCGGCGACGCGGGTCACATCCGTAAACGTGCCGTCGTGATTGTTGTGATACAGCACCGGAAAGGATTTGCCGGTCTTGTGTTCCGGCCAATCCATGGAGTTCACGAATAAAATGTCCTGCCAGCCGTCATTGTCGTAATCCAGAAAACATACTCCGCTGCCCATGGTTTCCGGCAAATACTTTTTTCCAAATGCTCCGCTGTTGTGTTTGAAGTGAATGCCCGCTTGCTCGGTAACGTCAGTGAATTGTATGGGGCCTGACGGACGTTGCTGTGAACGCAGCTTGGCCGGCTGCTGTGCGTCTGAACGAGGCGCTTCCCAACCGGAGACCACAACGATTGACGCAAGGAAGAAAAGCAACGTAAAACGGGCTGCCCGAATCAAGAACGGTTCACGCGACAACGGCGGCACCGGCAGCACTGGCGCGTCGCCAATCCAGCCACATCTCAATCAGCATGGCCGACGGTCCGACGATAAATAGCGCATAAAATGGCGCATACACTACTTGATTTAGCCGCAGGATCATTTCCAGCAAAGCAACACACATCACCGTAATACACTGACCAGTCGTTGAACGCACGGTTGTCTTGGGGTCAGTAATCATGAAAAATATAAACAGTTGGTACATCGGTCCGGTAATCGGCGCGATTTCCGACTGCCACGGACTGCCCGTCAACCAACTGCGCAGAAAAGCAAAGGCCAGAAACGAAGCAACATAAAGACCGCTAATATGGAATCGCTTCAGCCGGTAAATAATTACCGAACCCAATATCCAGATCACTACCATCGGCAACAAATAATTTCCCCATTGAATGCTCAGGCTGGCCACCGTCTCGGGCGCCAGGAACAACATCACCGAAATGCCAAAATTTGAGGGATTCCAGATGTGCCGCCCCTTCACCCGCAACACATACTTCGAGGCAATCGACACGATGCTGCACACCGCGTAGGGCCAGTAGGCCGGCGAGCGAAGCAAAATGCCCACGCTAATACCGGTGATATAAGCGCTGGCGATATTCGGCCACTTCCCGAAAAATAAACGGGAAAGAATCAGTTCGGTCCCGATGCTGGCTGCGATCGCCAGCAGCGTCTTCTGATAACTCTCGAGAATCCCGAACGACAAATGCCCAACCAGCAATATCAGGGTGATGAAAATGGGCGCGATATAACGATTGTCGAGGCTGAAGAAGCGCTTCCAGTGTGGCGCTTCCATGGGCGGTGCAGCGGAGGCGCTCAAGCGGGCTCCTTCACTTTGTGAATTTCATCCACGCTGGGCTTCTCGACGGTTTGTACTTTCCCGGAGGGCCAACGGATCACTACTTTTTCAACCTGCGGCGTTTTTCCCAAGCCAAAATGCAGCGCTCGTTGATTTTGTGCGCAAAATCCGCTGCCCCCGGAAACTTCCTGCAACTGCCGTTGCCCATTCCAGAACACCGTGACCTGCGTTCCGATCGCGGAGCGATTGCTCGTCGCTCCAGTAAGCTCAAACTCAATCCACTTATTTTCGGGCGCTACAGTATTTTTATAAATTAGCAAAGGCCCGCGCTGATTGGCGACTACTACGTCAAGCACGCCGCGATTCCACAAATCGGCCATCGCCACGGATCGGCCATCATACGTATCTGTAACACCCACGGCTTGAGCTACATCCACAAATTTCCCCGCACCATCGTTGATCCACACGCGCTTTTGTTGATAGCCCGACAAACTTCGCCCTTCCATCGCCGGCCAATTTTTCGCGTCGCCAATAATGGCGGTGTTACCGCCGGCAACTTTGGAAAAGTCATACCAATAATTCCGGGAATGATCGAGAGACACATTTCCGTTGGTCAAATACAAATCCAGGTTGCCATCGTTATTCAGGTCCGCAAACTGCGCGCCAAAACTCCATCCGCCAAGCTCCACGCCCATGTCGCGCGCCAGATTTTCGTATTTGAGTTCGTCCCCGGCCGACCCCTCTTTGGGCACCCACAAATTATTCCCCTGAATCAGCACGCCTTCCTCGGAGATATTCGACACGTAAATGGCATACTTCCCCTGATTGCCGATGTCTCCAAACGCCACATTCATTCCACTCTTCGGCGCGAAGCCGACACCCGTCTTCTCGCCTACTTCGCGAAAGCGTTTCCCGTCGTTCAAATACAACTCGGAGACCCCATAGTCGTTAGCCACGAACAAATCAGGCCGCCCGGTACCGCGTAAATCCGCCGACGACGTGGCTAACGTCCATCGCCGGGAATTAATCCCCATTTTCTCGGTCACATCTTCAAACTTGCCGTTGCCCAGATTGTGAAATAAATATTTTCTTCCGCCATTTTTGGCGTATTCAAAACTTTCCGGCATGATCCGCGTATTGTTTAGATGCCACAGATCAATATCTTCCGAATAATAGCCGCCGATAAAAATATCCAATAGTCCATCACCATCGTAATCAAGCCAGATCGCCGAATTCGCATTCACCCACGCAGGCAAACCCGTATCCGTCACCCGTGTGAAACCGCGGCCGCCATCGTTGTGGTACAGCTCCGGGCGGCCCCACTTGACCAACAGCAAATCCTCGTAGCCGTCGTTGTCATAATCGCCCCACACCGCCGCCATCGAAACGCCGGTGCCAGGCTTATTTACATCCGCGATGCCCATCTCTTCAGCTACATCCTTGAACGTGCCGTCATGCCGGTTTCGATACAGTGCGTTGTGGCTGCCTTCTGCGCTGTTGGTGACATAAATATCCGGCCATCCGTCGCGATCAAAATCCACAATCGAAACCGAAGCTCCCATGGAGGCCACTTCCGGCATGATGTGATCCAGTTTGTGATCGAGTGTGGGTCCTTGATGAACGAAATTCACTCCGGCGGCGTGCGAAACTTCCTGGAGATAAAAACCATGCCGTGCCAAAGCCGTTTGGAGATCAAGTCTGGACTTGGCGACCTCCCGACGGACAGCCATATGCTTGATAAACAGCGGGCTGACGACCATGGCCACAAAAAATATCGCTAGAATTATGCGCGCTAGTGGTCCGCGCTTCATTGGTGTGTTCCGCTTCTCAAGGCGTTTTGATAAATCTCAGGCGTGACATAACGGATGTGATAGTTCTGCCAGTCGTCAGGATGCCGTCTGTACACCCACTCATCTTCAAGTCGGCCCGGTGGCGTCAGATATTCTTGTTTGGCGTGATACGGCAGTGGCGTGACGGTCTTCGAAAACGTAGTGTTGTAATCGCCGTCTTTGATCCACCCGTCGCCGACGATCACGAAATCGCGCTTCCAGCCTGGGGGCGGTGGCGCCTGCTCCGCAAACCGCAAAGTCATCTCATCCCCGGCATTCATGATGATGTAGCGGTCATCTATCTTGGCCAAAAGCTCTCGCACATCACCGAATCGCGTGTAATAGCCGGACAGATCGCGCCATTTTTGTTTAGATGTTTCCAAGTGATCGTAGTCTGGAATTTCGGGCGAAGAGTCGTTCGCCTGATGAATCGCCGAGTAGCCGCGATAATGTAAATCAGCATAATCAGGGGTTAAACGGGTAGTCCTGATCGATGCGCCGTTCGCACCTCGCGCCCACTCGATTGAATCCCAATAAATTTCCAGGTTCGTTCTCAAGCGCAGCTTGCGCGGCTGCCCTGGGCGAAACATATGGCTAAGATCAATCAGACAAATCTTGTTGCGTCCAGCAGGGAAACCCAAATTGTCGCGCGCGACGACCCAGCCGCCGTGGCCGTCCGGCACTTCCAGGCTTAATCCTCGCGCATGCTCATGGTGGCCCTGCGTAATGGCCACGTTAATAGACGAATCGCTCGGATGCATCCAGCCCTGCGCAATTAAATACAGCGGGCCATCGATAGGAGCATCGTCGCCAAGATCAATTTCCACGTAATGATCTCGCGTCACGCCCTGATATTGACCGCGCGAAAAAGTATCCAGATATTTTCCGTCTAGCGTGGAGACAATGTCAGTAACGTCGTGCCCTTCATCATCCACCGCTCGGGCAATCTTGTGGGGCTTCTCGACCGTGGTAATCACCAACTTTGATGGGGGAACCACAAAGCGCTCATCCACAAAAATATCCATACCCGCTGGGTGGTCGACGGTCATGAGCGCGAGATAATCGTAGTAATACGTCTCCCAAAGTTCCGCGGTGATTCGCAAATCGTAGAAGCTGTCGTGTGGAACAAGCTCGTTCGCCGCAATTTTGTACCACTCCTCGGTCGCGGCAATGCGCGCCGTTCCGGCGTTGTTGATACGCAAGCCCAGCGCGGAGCTCCACGGCACCGCGTCTTTCACGAAACGCATCCCGTGTCCGTCAAACGCAAACAGAAATGGGCACGAACCTTTTAGCCGCTGCTCAGTAACAATCTGCTGATCCGCTTTCAGATCAAATTCCGCGCGGACCGATCCGTTCGGCCACACTATCCGAGCCACATCCACGCCGCTCTGTTCGCCCAGGCCGAAATGCAGTTGCGGTCCTGTGATGGGCTGCTTTTGCACCAGCAATCCTGAGCGGATCTCCATTTCCCCGCCAACGCCGAAGGGATTAATGCGCTGGTCACCTGTAGCTTGGTGCGCGCGCGGCCGAATTGTTTGCCAGTGATAATCTCGCGTTCCCCGATTTACGCCACGCATGGGTTGCCCATCCGCGGACAGGCCCAACAAATCCATCCGTCCTTTGCTATCCAGGTCGGCTGCATCAAAAAACCGAGCCGGCCCCATCGGGTTTGCCATCAGTTCAAATTTGCCATTCTGGTCCGCGAGCCACACCAGCGCGCCAGAATTTGTCTTGGCGGGGTCAATGGAAGTCCGCGCCAGCCATAAATCGAGTGCCCCATTGTTGTCCAAATCCGCGACCCGCAATCGTACTTCGCCAGCCAGATTTCTGGCTGGGTCGGGCACCTGCGCGATCACTGCGGAGTCCCAATCCGATCCATCATTCCTTTCGGAATCGGCCAAATTGTCTGCCAACCGGACAATGTTTCCGTCCTCTTGCACGGCCAGCAAATCTAAAACTCCATTCTTGTTGGCATCCGCGACGTTGATGGATTTGATGCGCGGCAAGTTACCGGGCAGTGCTCGCTCGTGAAATTTTCCCGCGCGATCGTTCATAAAAACGTGCAATTTGCCCGCTCCATCGATAATCGCCGCGTCAGGATTCCCGTCGCCATTCAAATCCGCCCAGGCAAAGCCCTGCACCCCGCTCACGTTCGCAAAAGGACGAATCAAAGTAAACGTGCCGTCACCATTGTTTCGTAAAACCAGCGGCACTCCCTCTTTCGCGCCCATCACCACATCCAGGTCCCCGTCAGCCTCAATGTCAACGGCCCACGCGCCCAGATACCTGGAATTGACGATCGCACTCGGTAATTTTGTTTGTGCCGTCACATCGGTGTACTTATCCGGATTATCCTGTCGCCAAAACCGAACCCCACCCGCGCCTGCAAGCACCAGGTCAGTCTTAAAATCATAATCAAAATCGAGTGGCAAAATACCTTCGGGAAGCGGCGGCTCATTAGACGCGCCTCCCGGAAAAGGGAATTTTGCTCCGCTAGATAACCGCACTTCCCGCCCATTCGATACGATTACCGTGGGGGCAGCTTCACTGCTCAGTCCCACTGCGCCAATCCAATCCCATCGCTCGGAAGCGCCTTGATCAGCTGCCGCTATTTCCAGCGGTTTCGCTTCGAACGTTAGCGCCATGTCCGCAACAGCAGGCGTAAAAACGGGCGTTTCCAATCGGACAAAATGCGTGAATGGCTCCGCCTCCTCTCCCGCCGCCGCCTTGATAACTGCGAGGCTTTGCCGGTAATGCGAATCGCGCATCAAAACATTTCGCAAAAATGCCGTTCGCGTCGCTGCCGGGCGACTGTCCTGGTCGGCAACGGCAGCCTGCAAAGCCACCAGTTGTTGTTTCGCTTCGGGCGCCCAACCCGCAGACTGCTTCTCAATGCGATCCACTGTGGCTCTTAGTGTCGCCGCGTCGCCGCGTTTGGCCGCGATGCGGCTTAATTCCAGCAAGGCCGCGAGATTATCCGGCTGCACTGCCAGGATTTTTTCCACCAGCCTTTGAAATTCTGCGGCGTTATTTGCGTCACCTTGTCGTTCAATCTCTTCCGCCAATTGATATGTAGCGCGCAAATTCTGTGGATTCAGATCTACAGCCTTGCGCCAGTCGGCGATGGCTTCCGCGGAGCGTCCACGATTGCTCTCCAGAAGTCCGAGTAGGTAATAAATGTGATCATTCTTCGGCGCCAGGTCGCGCGCAGTACCAAGCCTCTGGGCTGCCACGTCAAAGTTTCGTTGCCGCAGTGCGAGTATTCCCCAATCAGCCCAGCCCGCCGGCTCACCAGGCGCGATTTGTGTGGCCTGCCCAAGTTTATTTTCAGCCCGAACATCGTCGCCCACTTGCAGTGCAGCTAGCCCAGTATAAAAAGTGGATACAAACGCGATGTATTCTTTCGAAGATTTTCGCGGCAATTTGTTTTTTCCGCACCCGGAAGAAAACATCAAGCTCACGCCGCATAAAATCGCCAGGACGCAGACCGCGACCGGCGGTTTCCCGGGGTCTAGTTGTTTTTTTCTGTAGCTGCGCTTAGCCGTAACGGCCTTGAACCACAAAAATCCCACACCCGCAAAGGGAAGCAGGTACAACAGCAAGTCCCAGCGGCCGAATCCTGCCGGCGTGGCCTCTACACTTGCTGTCGCCTCGCCGTCACCCTGTGAGCTATGTACAATCAGTCGCACGCGCCAGAATTCCTGCCGATCAAAATTCACTTCAGTCTTGTATTCAATTTGCCCACGCAATTTCTCGCGTCGCGTAGGATAGATCAGCTCCGCGAGCCGCCCGTTCACCGGCTGTATGCCGAGATCAATCTTTAAATCGCTGGGCATCGCGGTGCCCGGCGCCGCATCCACCATGACAAAAAACGTTCCGACACCAATGTCTGGATGCGTCCACAGCGAAACAATACACGGCCCGACGCGTTGGTCCACGATGATCGGAAATGGCGGACCATTATGCGCACGCACTGATGGAGCTAACGAAAGGGATAGCAAAGTAAACGCGACAAACATCAGCATGGGAATCTTGCAATGCTCGGGCACCCTCGCTAACAGTTCCGCCCTTCGCGCCTCGGTCAATAGATTCATCATCACAGAACTTTTTACCTAGCCGCCCATCAACATCGCTCGCATTTCCATTGGCTGATACATCAGCCATACAGAAGCGAGCCAGATAATCACGCTGACCGAAGCCCATGGCACGAACGCGCGCATAACTTTTCCCGGCGAATCTTCTTCAGCCAGGCGAAATGCCACCAAAAACGATCCAGCCAGCCCGAGCATGAGAAATCCAAGCTCCATAGGCTGAATGAATCGCGCTGGTATGCCAGTCAACCGCCAGGCCGGAGTGCCCAGGATCGGCCAACCCAGACTAGCGACAGCATTTTGCGCGACAGGAATACACGTATACAGCCCGCTAAAGAAATGAAACCCGTAATGCGCGAGCCACATACCAAAACCGAGCGGCGCCAGGGCGTACGAATACCTCACCACCAGCGGAAGCATTGTCCGTGAACTACCATGTAAACTTTTGGTAAGCCATGCGGCAAGCCCCAGCAAAACGACAGGCTCAACAATCAGAAATAACGCAAAAACCACTCCTAGAATGGGCGCTTGCGCCTGCACGTGAAGCACTCCGCCAAGCCATTTTTCTACCGCATAGGCCGGACTGACCATCCCGAAAGCATTTACTAGCGCCCCAAAGCAGAACACCATCGTCAGTGCGGCTATATCTGTCCTGCGCGAAAACAAACCAATTCCAGAACGCATCGGGTCGGTCATCAATTCCGCGGCGGGCACGCGACTGAGTATTCCCACGTTGTCGTGAGGGCAGGCGTGCACGCAATCGAGGCAAAACGTACAGTCCATGTTGCCCACTTTAAGTTCTTGAAAAAGTGCCAGCTCACAACCACGTTGCAGCACCACAAAATCAGGCATGGCTGGCCGGTTGCGTCGCCCACGGATGCAATCTTTCGTATAGCAGCGCGCGCAAAGCGTATGGTCGCGCACTTTTACTTCCAACGGCGACACCGTGGAAGCCACAAAATTAAATTGCCCGATGGGGCAAACAAATTTGCAAAACGTGGCGTGTTTAAAAACACCATCAATCACCAGCGCGGCGACGAAGTAGCCCACAATCAGCCAGGCTGTCCACCACGGCGAATTCCACAAACCAAATAGCTCGTAGACAAACAAAATGCACACGAATAATCCGATGGACGCCCACTTATTCCGAAGCGCACGCGGCCAATTCATCCACGGCTTAAATAATCGCCGTGCCGCGTTGCGTACCAACATGAACGGGCAGGCCAGGCAGAAAAAATTCCCCGCGCAAAGCAACACCAATACCAGGGCGCCACGAAAATGAACCCAGCTCAAAACCGTGGCAAGATTTTTCGGCGCAAGCGTCGGCCCGAATAATCCCTGCAGGATCATGATTATGCTGATGAGCAGCAGCGGGATCTGCAGCACCGTGCGGGAATGCCGCCACTTCATAAAACGGCCCACTCCAGGTACTCGCAATAAATCGAATTCTGACGAGAATGGGAGAGTTGCTGCAGACTCGTGGGTAGAAGGGGTGACCAACGTGTTGTTCCGCCCGTATAGATTCAGGCTAATTTGCCCGCGCGGCTCGCCGCCGAGCGTTCATTAAACGGCTCGCGCGTCGGCGAGACTGTGCTGATGCAACGAACAGTTGCACGCCGCTTGCTCTTCACCGACCGGCGGAAACATGTGGTAGTACATGCCGATCACCATCGGCACAAACACAACCGAGTTATAGAAAAGGTGGAGTTCAACGCGTGGAATTACCAACTGCAGAATGCTTACCGGAACGGGCTTGCCCCAAAAATTGTGATGCATGGTCGCTTGCGTGATGAGCAGCAGGTGTTCAAAGTGATGCCAGAATTGAATCACCAGCGCAGCGGTCCACCACTTGCGTGAGGTTCCCGTAAACCCTTTACGCAAAACCCAAATGCCAATAAGCATCACCAACGCATAACTGTAATGCAATACTTCCGACTTGATGAGCCACGGATACCACAAACCCAATATCCCGCCCGCCTTCACCGGCGGCCAGCCCATCACGTAAATTTGGTAAGCCTGCACTAGGTGTTCGCCCCAGTGCGCCAAGACAATGGCCATGAATCCCAGCAGCGCCGGTTTGTGCCATTGTGAATTCAACTTATCGTAGATTGAGTCGCCGGAAACATGCACGTGACTACTTGTGAGGCTCGGAGCGGACACAGCCATGAACACTCCCCTTCAAACAGAAAACACTTAACTTACGTCGATTTCCGTACCATCCCATGTGTGCGGCCAAAGGGTCAATAGTAGATTTGCATTAGTTGCAAATCACCTCAGGAACGTACGCGCTGTCGAGAATTAGCTCCGAATAGGGGTCTCGCTTCGCGGGTTCCGCAATTGTTCTTTCGACGATCAATTTTCTCCTCGGGAACGCCTGATCACTGATTGGCACCTTATGATTTCGCGTACGACCCTGATCCTCGAACTACAAGAACTCCGTATCCGCTCTGCACGATTTCACTGAAACGATTATTTTCTCGCTGCGCTACACTCAACCCGTCCCGAGCCCACATCCTAAATAAGTAGGAGGGGGAAATGGCAGCCAGTTCGCGAAGCAGATCCGGTGGCCGCAAGTACGGTAAAGCCGCTAGCAAGAGTGTCAAGAGCGCCATGCACCGTGAGAAGCGCGGCACCCTGAAATCCGGGAAAGGCGGGAAAGGTGGCACGGTGAAGAGTCGCAAGCAAGCGATCGCCATCGGTCTCTCGGAGGCACGCAAGAAAGGCGCCAAAGTTCCAAGAAAACCTAACTAGCCATTCAAATGATATTTTTATCGTTGACCGGGCCGCCAGAGTTGCTTAGGCGGCCTCTTTTTTTCGCGATCCCGCGCTGGCCAAAGAATCGTAAATCATTCCGAATAGATTGCGTTAGCTGTTAATTAAACCGCACATATTCAAAATTCAACGGCTGCCCATTAATCCCGCGAATCGGCGGCGCAATCCAGTTGGCAAATTTTCCCGGTTCTACTACCCGCCCGGTCATTAACGATTGCACAAACGCGTGATCCTCCGGTGCAGGCAGCCAATCCCGCTCGTGATTGTGCCAGGCCTCTTTGGTCAACACTTCACCGTCAGGACTGATAAACTGCCCGGCGAAATTTCCAATCGCCCGGTGAAATCCCTTGTGCGGCAACCTCAATCGAAACGAAATTCCCGCATTCTCGATCACCCGGTTCCAGCGATCCACTCCCGCCTGAATTTCATGAATGTAATCGTCGCGCAGCCGCTCGTTGAGCGCAGTCAGTGCCGGGACTTTCCTCTCCACGATCTTGTTCCCCACCACCTCGAAAACCGGGTAAACCTCATCAGCCAGCACGTGATCGTCTTCGATCTTGGTTTCGTCGTACCGACCCTTCAACCCGGTGGTGTAATACGTCGCCGCATTCGAAGACGCGTCCGAGCCAAACAGGTCGATGGTCACGCTGTAGTGAAAATTCAAATATTTCTGCATCGTTTGCAGGTCGATCACTCCGAGAGCACGCACATCGCCAGGAGTTTCCACTTTGTGCTCGCGCATCACTTCACACGTACGCTGCAGAATACGGCTCACTCCCGTTTCGCCGACAAACATGTGGTGCGCTTCCTCGGTCAGCATGAACCGGCAAGTGCGCGCCAGGGGATCGAATCCCGATTCCGCAAGCGCGCTCAGTTGAAACTTGCCGTCGCGATCGGTAAAAAACGTAAACATGTAAAACGCTAACCAGTCCGGCGTCGGCTCATTAAACGCCCCAAGTATCCGCGGATTATCAACGTCCCCCGACCGCCGCTCCAGCAGCGCCTCAGCTTCTTCACGCCCATCGCGACCAAAATAGCGATGCAACAAGTACACCATGGCCCACAAATGCCGGCCTTCCTCCACGTTCACCTGAAAAATATTTCGTAGGTCATATAACGAGGGACAGCACATCCCCAGCATGCGCTGCTGCTCCACGGAAGCAGGCTCTGTATCTCCCTGCGTAACGATAACGCGCCGCAGCGTGGACCGATATTCTCCGGGAACTTCCTGCCAAGCGGGGTCCCCTTTGTGGGTTCCAAAATTCACCGCGCGTTCCGCACTTCGCGGTTGCAAAAAAATTCCCCATCGATATTCCGGCATGCGTACGTAACCAAATTTCGCCCAGCCATCCGGTTCAACGGTTATCGCCGTACGCAAATACACTTCGTAGTTGTGGCTCTCCGTTGGGCCCGCGTCGTACCACCAACTCATATACGCTGGTTGCCAGTGTTCCAGCGCACGCTGTAACACCCGATCGCGCCCCAGGTCCACGTTATTGGGAATTTTCTCCGTGTAGTCGATCATTGCGACTCTCCCCGCCTCACAAATGGCCTAAACTTTTTCCCAGTTGAATTTCACCGGCGAACCGCTGCCGTATACTTTCAAAGCTCCGCTCGGCCCCACCGCATTCGGCCGGATAAAAATCCAGTTCTGCCACGCCGACAGTCTTCCAAAAACGCGCGTCTCCATCGTCTCAGGCAAACCAAATCGCAGATTTGCTTCCAGCCCCGTCAACGCATCCGGCGAAAGCGCCACCCGCGACTCGATCGCGGTACGCAACTCATCCTGCCAGTCGAGATCATCAGGTGCGGACGTGACCAGGCCAGCTTCCACCGCCTCAGCGGGCGCAAGTTGCTTGCCGATATGCCCGCGTAATTGTTGGATGCGCCCTTCATCCTGATAGAAACGTGCTTCTAATCGCGAAAGGTGATTAACCATCGGCAACCGCCCAAAGTTCATCTCCGACAACATCACCATCGCGCGCTCTTCACCCTCCTGCGTGTCCAGCATGTACACACGGTCCGCCGCCATCGCCAACTCGAGCAACGTGCCCACAAAGCACGATCCCGGCTCAATCACCGCGTACATCGACCGCGAAGTCACATCCAGTCTCGCAAACGTCCGCCGCATCATCCCCAGAACTTCGCGCACAAACCAGTTCTGCGCATGTTTCAAAATGAATTCGTCCATCGCCAGGATGGCTTTCGCATCCCCGCTGGTTTTCAATATCCAAAGTCCCAACTCCAATTCGTTGGTGCGCAGGCTCAGAATCGCGTCGTCCAGCTCGCGCGCCATCTTAAGAGGCCACCACTTGGCCCCGAGTTCTGTCACCTCTTCCACAGTTTGCGACGGAACTCTCTCGGGGGCCTTCACGGTAATCGTGACCGTTCGGCTGCTGCGATTGATGACAGCGTCGACCGTCTCGTAGTGCAACCCATCTTCATCGATGATCCGTTTCAAAGGCGAAAGAACAATACCTCTAGCATCCGCCGGGCGGTCACTCCCTCTCGCTAACTCGGCTGCGCGCTTCTTCACATGTTCGCCAAACTGCTGGGTCTTAACCACCTCGTCCACCAATCCCCAGTCTTTGGCCCGCTGCCCGCGAATTCCATCCGAGGTAGTACAAAAAACGTCCGCCAGGTCCCGACGCACGCGCCGTTTGTCCGTCACCCGCGTCAATCCGCCGGTACCCGGCAACACGCCCAGCAGCGGAACTTCCGGCAAACTGACCGCTGAGGAGCGATCGTCCACCAACACAATTTCATCACAGGCCAGCGCCAATTCGTAACCGCCTCCGGCCGTCGTGCCATTCAGAGCGGCCAAAAATTTCAGCCCGGAGGACCGGCTCGAATCTTCAATTCCGTTGCGCGTCTCGTTGGTGAACTTGCAGAAATTTACTTTCCACGCATGCGACGACTGCCCCAACATGTAAATGTTCGCGCCAGAACAAAAGACACGTGGCTTGGCGCTAGTAATCATCACCGCACGGATCTCCGGATGCTCAAACCGAATTCGCTGCAGCGCGTCGTGCAGCTCAATGTCTACGCCCAAATCATAGGAGTTCAGCTTCAGCTTGTAGCCGGGCCGTATCCCGCCGTCTTCGCTTACATCCATCGTCAGCGTAGCCACTGGCGCGTCAAACGACATACGCCAGTGCTTATAGCGCGATGGTTCGGTCTGGAAATCCACTATCTCCGGCTTAACCTGCACATCCTGACTTACAGCGCCATCCACAAGCTTCTCCTGACAATTAGCCGGGGACGCCAATCGCATAATTGGTGGGTCCCTGAAACCACTGTCCTGCTGGTCTTAGTTTACTGCATACCGGCGGGCTTCGTTGGCAGGGCGTTTACATCAGAAACGAAAGCTGTAGAGGTATCCCACGCCGGTTCACTCCCCGAACGATTAGAGGCCCCGTCACAGGCTATTCTGATTGTCGAGGCAAAATAATTCCCTTGGCTCCAGCTTGAAGATTGGGAACAAGCCAGCGGAAAAATAGCGTCGCCGCAAAGGCGCCAAGAAATTGCGCGGCTACAAACCCCGGCACGTCGATTGGCCGAATTCCGGCGAACGTGTCGCTAAGGGAGCGCGCGATCGTGACAGCCGGGTTCGCGAACGACGTGGAAGCCGTAAACCAATAGGCAGCGGTGATGTACGCGCCGACCGCGAACGGAACGGCGTTGGACCTTAAACGAGAACAACCCCAAATCACGGACATCAGACCGAACGTTGCCACAAATTCGCTGAAAACCTGCGCGCCGCCGCTGCGTGTGTGATGCGACAAGGAAATCGGTGGGAGTCCAAACATCAAATTTGCGACGACCGCTCCGGTTATCCCGCCGAGTATTTGCGCCGCGACGTAGTGAGGCGTTTCTCGCCACGGCAAACCGCGCTCCAGGGCATCCATGACGGTAACTACTGGGTTGAAATGCGCGCCCGAAATTCCGCCGAATGTAAAAATGAGCGCTACCAGCGCCGCGCCTGTGGCAATAGTGTTTGTTAACAGCGCCAGGGCCGCGTTGCCGTTTGCGAGACGTTCGGCCATCATCCCGGAACCGACCACCGTAGCTACAAGAAAAAGCGTTCCGGTGAATTCCGCAACGGCGCGACGCGGCAGTGATCTATTCATTCTTGACCGATGCGGTCGATTTCTTTCTTTATAGCGAGTGTGTCAAGGCTAGCGAGCGGGAGGCAAAGCAGAATGCTGATTCTTCTATCGAGCATCAAGAAAGCGTCACGGAACGCTCTCTCGATTTGTTCAGTTGTACCCTCGACGGCTGCAGGGTCTGGAATGCCCCAGTGCGCGGTCATGGGCTGACCAGGCCAAATCGGACAGACTTCCTTGGCGGCGTTGTCGCAAACCGTGAAAACGAAATCCATGCGTGGCTCTGTGGGTCGCGCAAATTCTTCCCATGGCTTGCTGCGTAACCCCGCGATCGGAAGTTTGGCAAGTTCCAGTTGCCGGAGCGCGCCGGGATGTATCGCGCCTTTCGGCTGGCTCCCGGCACTATACGCCGTGAAGTTTGGCGCGCCTTTGCGATTCAGGATGGCCTCCGCCATGATGGAGCGCGCGGAATTTCCCGTGCATAAAAACAAAACGTTGTAATGCCCTGGCATGGGAGTTGTCATCTCCGGGCTGGGATCTTCTTCGCAACCGGCTCGCATCCGCCTCGTCCGCCACAGCAATTTTCAGTAAGAAAATCCGTCAGGCGGTTCACAACCGCCAAATCGGCAAAGTACGAGATCGATCGTCCGTTTTTTTGTGCGCGCACAAGCCCCGTCGCAGCCAGGACATTCAGATGAAACGAAAGCGTTGGACCGGGTAAGCGACGCCGGCGGGCTATCGTGCCTGCCGGAAGGCCGTGAGGGGCGTGTCGAACTAGCAAACGAAAAATGTCGAGGCGCGTGGCTTGCGCCAGTGCAGCGAGCAAATCGATAGCGTCTGATGTCTTCATATTTCCAAAGCAATGGAAATATAAATTACTCAGCCGCCACAAGTCAAATTGTTACGACGCGGGAGGGACTTATGCACGGAGGACAGGGCGTACCGGTGCGTATCCCTTCCACGCGGCCAAAGTGTCTCGTTTTTTGAGTGCCCCGAAATAGAGCGGCGCCTCACCCAGTATTTTGAGATGAGGCGCCAACCCGCGGAACGTTTATATTTGGTTCTTCGCTTTGTTAATCAGCTGCCACAAAGTTATCTTCAGCGCTGTTCGCTTTTGCCGTGCTCAGATCCAGGGCATTTGCTACGCCGGCGCCGTAAGCAGGATCTGCCTGAAAGAAGTGCTGCACCTGCAATTCCTGGATACGCCGCGGGGCGTTTTTCAGACTCGCCGCGATATTACCGATCAAGCGTTGGCGGGCGTTAGCGTTCATAAGGCGGAAGAGATTGCCCGGTTGCGTGTAGTAGTCAGCGTCCAGGCGGTGGTTGTGCCGGTCGACAGTCCCGCTGACAGGCCGAGGGCGCTCACGGAACGCGGGATCTTGCGTGGGGCCGCCGAAACTGTTCGGTTCGTAGTTCACGGATGCCCCAGAATTCCCGTCGAAGCGCATGGCTCCATCACGATTGTACGTGTGAAACGGACATTGCGGTTTGTTGACCGGGAGCGAATCGTAGTTGACACCCAAGCGATAGCGATGCGCGTCCGGATAAGAAATCAAGCGAGCCTGCAGCATTTTGTCCGGTGAATAGCCCATACCGGGCACAATATTCTTGGGATCAAACGCCGCTTGCTCCACTTCCGCGAAATAATTTTCTGGGTTGCGGTCGAGCACCACTTCGCCCACTTCGATCAGCGGATAATCTCCGTGCGGCCACACTTTTGTGAGGTCGAACGGATTGATGCGGTAAGTGTCGGCATCTTTTTCGGCCATAACTTGCACGCACACGCGCCACTTCGGGAACTCGCCATTCTTGATAGCTTCAAAAAGGTCCCGTTGCGCGTAGTCCGGATCCTGCCCGCGCATATCGTCGGCGCCTTCGCGGGTAAAATTCTTGATGCCCTGCTTGGTCTTGAAGTGCCATTTCACGTAGAACAGTTCGTTCTTCGCATTGATCAAACTAAACGTATGGCTGCTGAAGCCGTCCATATGCCTGTAACCATCGGGAGTGCCGCGATCGGAGAACAGGATGGTCACCTGATGGAGCGATTCAGGAGAAAGCGACCAGAAATCCCACATCATCGTGGCAGATTTTAGATTGGTTTGCGGGTCGCGCTTCTGAGTGTGGATGAAATCACCAAATTTCAGCGGGTCGCGGATGAAGAAGACCGGTGTATTGTTCCCAACCAGGTCCCAATTCCCTTCCTCGGTATAAAACTTAAGAGCAAATCCGCGAGGGTCTCGTTCGGTGTCTGCAGAGCCTTTTTCGCCACCTACAGTCGAGAATCTCAAAAAGGTCGGGGTTTTCTTTCCAGCACTGGAAAACAGTTTGGCAGTCGTGTATTGCGTCAGCGGATTGGTGCACACAAAGTGTCCATAAGCTCCGGAACCTTTGGCGTGCACGACGCGCTCTGGAATGCGTTCGCGATTGAAGTGCGCCATTTTCTCGAACAATAAAAAATCTTCAAACACTACTGGGCCACGCGGCCCCACGGTCAAGGAATTCTGGTTGTCGCCTACCGGGCGCCCTGCGTCGGTGGTCATTCTTTTGTTTTCTGACATTGTTTCTCCTTCCGCCTGAAGAATAGGGCGCGGCAACCTATACATCCAATACATTGTTCACATAGAATGGATAGGCATTGCCTATAGGACTGTAAAGTGGAATTTCACCAACTTCGTTATTTTTGCGCCATCGCCGACAGTGGCGGCTTCAGCCGCGCCGCGCGTCTAACACACGTGTCCCAGCCTTCGCTTTCGCAACAAATTCACAAACTGGAAGAAGAGTTGGGAGCACAGCTTTTTGATCGCATAGGGCGCACCGTTCGCCTTACGGACCTGGGACGGGCGTTTCTTCCGCGCGCCAGAGCACTGTTATCTGACCTGGAAGCAGCGCGCAGCGCCGTCGCGGAAGGTAGCACATCGATCACCGGCTCAGTGTGTGTGGGCGTGATCCCTACCATCGCGCCGTACGTTCTACCCCCGTTGCTGGGAACGTTTTCTCGGATATATCCGCAAGCGCGGGTAACCGTTGTCGAGGAGATTACGCCGTTGTTGCTGGAGAGAATGCGAAGCGCGGCTATAGATGTTGCAGTTGTGGCTGTTCCATTGCAGGCACGTGGGCACGAGTTTCAGACATTCCCGTTGATCGAGGAAAAACTTTACGCCGCGCTTCCCAAGCAGCATGCGCTGGCCAAGCGGCGAAGCATCACGCTCGGAGAACTGCATGACGAACCTTTTCTATTGTTACGCGATGGTCATTGTTTTCGCGAAACGGCGGTGGCGGCATGTAAGCGAGCACGGGTACAACCGAAGATCATTTTTGAAAGTGGTCAATTTAGCAGCATACTCAGCATGGTATGCGCCGGGCTGGGTGTATCGATCATTCCGGCCATGGCGCTCGAAAAACGAAATGGCTGTCGGTTCGTTCCACTTGCCGACGGTCGCGCCACGCGGGCAATCGGCGCGATTACTTTAAACGGCCGGTCCCTCAGCCGCGTGCAGCAGGCATTCCTGACGCACCTTACTGCAAAGATCGCCAGCAAGCCCATGCATCTCTCGCGGTGAAACTTTGGCAGCTAAGCGGCCATCGCGTGCCTTGGCGCGCTGAAACTCATTGAGAAAGTCGCGCAATTGTGCGCGGGCTTTGTGTAACTGGGATTTCGAATCACCCACTGAGCGTCCCAGGATGTCTGCAATCTCCTGGTGCTTATACCCCTGCACGTCATGTAGAACAAATATGGTGCGATAGCCGGTCGGCAAGCGCTTGATGCAACGCTCCAGATTGATGCGGTCCAGCGCTCCTTCCAGAAGTGAGTCGCGGCAACCAAGGTCGATGGCCGGCGGACCGCTGACTTCGTTCGCATCCAGTGGCTCGTCAAGTGACACCGCCGATAGTGACTTCCTGCGTAAGCACATCAACACGCGGTTGACGGCTAAGCGGTGCAGCCACGTGGAGAAAGCCGATTCGCCCCGAAACGTGTGAATTTTGCGGTACAAGAGCATGAACGCCTCTTGCGTGAGATCTTCAGCCTCGATGGGATCTTTTACCATGCGCACACAAACGGCATAGACACGCCGGCTATGCAGCCGGTACAGCTGTTCGAACATGGCGTGATCGCCATTCTGGGCGCGTTTGATAATTTCTGCTTCAGTCAAATTATTTTTGTCTGTGCCAGAAATGATCGGCGCAGACTTCCTCGAGGCCGATTCCAATCTGGAACGCGTACTCCCGTTGAAGCTGCGCCGCTTTGGTATGGCGTGCGGCGCCAGCGATTGAGCTGTTGTATTCCTGCACCTGGCGTTTGCAGTAGCTGGCATGACGTTTTCTCAGCGACCTGAGGATTGAACCGCGATCGACATTTTGTTTTGGCTCACCTGCGTTGCAGGTTCCGTTTGTGACGAGCCCTTGTGGAGAATGTGGCGAACTTCCTTGGGCGCCATATGCTTCTCTTTAGGAATGTAGTAGCTGAAAGTAACTCCTAGTTCCGGCGCTTCGAAGTTCTTGATGGTATGCACATCCCCGATGTCCACCAGATCCAATTGCGCAGTGCTGGAGACAACTCCAGTGTCGGCTGAAGTAGCCCGGATAATGGCATTGGATTTTTGGCCATGAATGTAAAGCGTATAGGGCGAAGTCTGGGACGATGAGATCTCAAAGGTGTAGTCGCCAGCGGGTAGAGTGGAACTTCCCCAGTTCACTTCGAATGGCAATGTGAACTTGCCCTGGTAAACAGTTGCCGCATTTCCGCCACCAGCCACAATTCCCAATGCCAACGCGGCGAGGCCTAACTTCGAAATCACTTTCAAATAGCGAGCCGAACTCATGTGAAATCTCCTTGTTCCTTCGTATTTAGATGTCAAGACATTCTCGTGTCTTCTAGATATAAGACCGGATTAGTGGCTGGATAATTCCGCGATTCAGGAATCTTTTGGGAGGAATGCACTTTCCAGACAGAGCCGCTCTGAACGTGCCACCATCTGGGTAAGGGAATGCAAATCTTAATCAAACAGAAATTACTCAGGACAGATGTGCAGAATGCAGAGGGCTTGCGACGATTGCGGAAGAACATCTACTAATACGTTTCAACGTTGCGGTCTGAAGTCTAAGTGGTGGTCGGTTGTTGGCTGAGCTGCATGCTCAGCGTTTTCGTACGACTTGTAGTCGCCAAACTCTTCAGTCTTTATATCGTCTTCGCTTACGCCGGCGCTGTTGAGTAGGGTGGTCATGGCGGTGACCATTCCCGAAGGCCCTGCGATGTAGTAAACAGGTCCCTTGAGCTCTACCAAATAATGCTTTAGCATTTCATGACTGATGTGGCCTTTCTCATACGGCCAAGCCCGCGTTCCTTGTCCAGTGACTGTCGGAACGAAGATGAAATTGCGATTCTGTGCGCCGAGACTTTCCAACTCTTCCAGGAAAGCCGCGTCATCTGTGGCTCGATTGGAGTAGAACAAATATAGTTGGTGCCCCAAGTGTTCCTGAGCGGCATGTTGCAGAAGGCTTCGAATAGGAGCTATTCCAATACCGCCAGCGAGAAATACCGCGGGCCTGGTGACGTCTTTGTGCAGCGTGAACGCTCCTCTGGCGCGGCTTACCACGAACTTTGTACCAAGAGCGGCAGCCTTCAGAGCGTTTTTAAAGACCGTCTTGCGCATACGCGTGACGATCATGATCGATTTCTTTTCTTGGGAGCAGCTTGCCAAAGAGAAGGTCCTGAAATTGTCGGTTTCGCATCCTTGTTGTGGCCGAGCAAAGACAAGATCAACATGCTGCCCGGCTCGGAATTCAAAGTAGCCTTCATCGGGTTCGAACCAGAAAGCCATGGTGCCCGAGGCAATTTGTTGACGATCAACTAAAGTCATTCGATATTTGGCCATGGTTTTCGTCCCCACTTTCGTGTCCGGCTCAACATCCGGTCTTCAGCTACATAGACCAACTTCGGTGCGATTTATTCCGCGCGCCAGCCTCTGTGGTCCGCGCGAGATAAATGCGACCGCAGAACAAGCTACAGAACCTTATTGCCCTACGGTTCGACAACCAGCTGACCCTTCATTCCGCCGTGACCGAGTCCGCAACGGTTGCAACAGTGGAATGAATAGGTTCCCGCCGTGCGCGGCACAAATTGCACCGCAGTGGGAGTTCCCTTCTCGAGTTTGAAGCAGTCCTCATTCGTACTAAAAACGAGCCCAGGCTCGCCTTTGGTGTCCGCCCCGTCGGGGTACAGGTTGATCTTGAAGCCGTGAGTCTTATCGAGTGATGTGAACCTCAACTGCACTGGCGCACCCACTTTCACGCGGATCGGCGCGGGCGAATATTCATACTTCTTCGCGGTCACTTCTATAACTTGTACGCTCTGATCCGATTGGGGGCCATTCGGTGGAGTGGCAGAACCTGAACTGAGTGCAAACATACTCAACAAAATTGAAAACGTGATTGGCAATGTGCTATTCACTCAGATCTCCTGGGAATCGAAATTGTCGGCAGCCTGCTGTCAAGCGAAGTGTGCGAATAGCGCGGGCGCGTACCAGCAGTAACCTCACCTGCAGTGACATAGACCAGAACGGCGCGGATTTATTTCACTTCGGGGTCACAATTCGGACAGACCTGTATCGCCAGGGGTGTTCACGGATTATTTCCGGAACATATGCGGAACGTACCAGCGGGCGTACGTCGCCACGCCCAACAAGAGAACCACCCACCACAGCACTAACACGGTTCGCATCCACGGCTTGTAGTTTCTGATGCGTAATCGCACCGGCAACAGGCTCGTGCCGACCGCCAGCAGGATGTACAAACCTCCGCCTTCTGCCAGGGTCCCTAGGGCGGCGTGCGCAGTAGCCAGGGCGTAATAAGCTTTGCCAAGTTTCAACGGAATACGCGGAGCCACGTGAGCGCGAAATGACGGAACCATTGTGAGCACAATCAATAAAAGATTGACGAGCACGACGACCGACTGACACCACGCGTGTTGCGTGAAACGCTTCAGTCGCGCCAGAAGCGCTCCAACAAGCAGTCCAACGCCCATCAGCAGTTCCAAAAGCAAAACGAGATTGGCGTAAGGAGGGGCGGCAGTTGACAGGCCGCTCAAAGGACTATTCCGAGTCTGGCCGCGGTTAGTCCGATCCGAATATCTCGAAACGTGCGCCGGTGCCGGTGGCGAAATGCTTTAATCTCCGCCGTACGCGTCGGCCGTGGAATCATGGTCCGTCCCACCCATCACAGGGCAAGCGTCAAATTCCTTCCACGATTCCCTGCCCTTTAAAAGACTGCCTGAGTTTTTCAGCGTTACCAGAAACACCCGCTGAATCTTGCCGCTGCTTGCATTCCCGCTTGGGGCGGCAACGCACACGTAGACTTTGGAGGATTTCTGCTCCAACAATTTGATGTTGATTTGCGTTCCCTCCGGGGTGGCCACAACTGCCTGATTCTCGTCCAGCGAGCTCGTCATGTAGCCGTAGTCGCTGAAGGTTTTCTTGTTGTGATCGCGTTTTGGCCGTATCCCGGATGGCAGCGTCGTGACATCCAGTTTTTCAACCACGAACTTTGTGACCTCGCCTTTGGGATAAGACGCGGTATTGTTTGCGACCGCCACGGAAGCTGTGGCCAGAGCGATCATTGCACATAACATTTTCATAACTGTTCTCCTTTACTTTTAAGTTTCTGTCGACACTTGTAGCTGTGAACGAATTCCTTGGTGCTTAAGGCCGCATGTGAGTTCTACGTCCCGGCTGGACTAGCCGGGCCCATTTACGCCGCTGAGAAAGCCGCCGAGATGCGCGGTCACTGCCACTAACAGGACGGCGATGGCTTCCAGCGATAGGCGATAGGTGGGCAAGGACTTCTCGGGGCGACGCCGCGCCCGCAAGTGAATTAGAAACACTACCCAGATAACCACGGCGGATATACAGCCGAGTACCAGATGCATCAGCAGAATTCCTTTTAGCTTTTGGCCCTCTAATGCCCATTGCCACGCGGCCAGACCGGTGGCTACCACAGGAATGGTGAAGCATGCAGCCAGCATCAAATTGAAGTACGCCGCTGCGGCCAGGCTTCGACTCTTCGCCCCCTGGGCAAGAAAGTCGAAGACCACGGCCACCGTAAATAGCGCAATGGGAAAATGAATCAGCACCACATGCTGAGCGTGTTTAGCCAGCAGAACGGTTTTGAGGTCGAACGGATTTACACTCATCGACCCCTCACTGCACTACGACTTTTCCGGTCATCTTTGGGTGAATGGAGCAGAAATATTCGTAGGTGCCCGGTTTGCTGAAGGTGAACGAAAACTTTTCGTCGGTATCCAGCACTTTGGATTTGAAAGTTTTGTCGGTACTCACAGCGGTGTGTGGAATATCGTCGCGATTTGTCCAGGTCACTGTCGTCCCCACCGGAACCTTCAGCTCCGCCGGTCCGAAACTGAAATTGTCGATCTTTACTTCTGTCGCATCGGGTTTCTGCTGCGCGGCAGCGGATAAATTGCTTTCCCCAGCACGCAAACCCGCGAATGCAACTCCAAACGTGGTCGCAAATAAGACTGCAGTAGACACAATTCTCCTCATGTTTTTTCCTCTCTCTTATTTAGCTGCTTTTTTGGAACTTTTTTTGCGGCGCTTCTTAAGCCAGCGAAGAATCCACTACCGCCAACGCATGCTGGCCGTGCACGTAACTCACGTCTGTGATTCCGAGCACGCTCTTCAATTGCTCAGCGGGTACTTTCATCGGGCCGGGTGACGGGGCCTTGCCGGGTTCCGGCTGCGGGAACGCGGTCGACGCGGCGGTGTGAAATGTTACGTTGCCTTCCACCTTTTGCATGGTCTGGTGGATGTGCCCGTTCAAAACGGTTACGGATCCAAATTTTTTCAGATACGCCAACGCCTGCGCGCTGTCTTCCGTTCCCCAACCCCACTCCGGATAAACGGACCACAGCGGAATGTGCGCGAACACCACGATCGGCGTGCTGCTCTTCAGATGCTTGACGTCATCTTCCATCCATTCCAGCTGATCGTGTCCCAGCGTCCCCAGCCCGCCGGCCTTCAAGTTCAACACGTTGACCAGTCCGATAAAATGGACACCTTTCTTGTCAAAGCTGTACCATCCGGCGCCCTTGGTGTTTTTTCCGTAACGCTCCAGGTACTGCTTGCCGTCGTCGTTCAGCATGTCATGCTCGCCGGGGACATAGAAAATGTCCTTAGGGGTGGCGCCTTTCAAAATTTGGTCCACGGTGTCGAATTCTTCCGGCTTAGAAAGATGGCTGATGTCGCCGGTATGCAACATGAATTCTGCCGGCGTCGACAGAGCGTTAACTTTGTCCACTGCGGTCTTCAACGTTCCCACCACATCCGGATTCGCAGCTTTGTTGAAGCCCATGTGGCTATCGCTGATCTGCACGAAGCTCAACTCGCCCGCGCTTACTTTCCCGGCCATCTGCGACATCTGGCTCATGCTATAGGACTTCAAAACACCACCTTGCATGATGCAGAAGGCGCCTGTTCCCGCCCATGCCATGCACTTCAAAAACCCACGCCGGTCGACGCCATCGTGGTTGTGATCGTGAAGCAGCTCATCTTTAAGCTTTGCAGTCATTAATTCCTCCTGGACTTACGCTTCTATAATTTTTTGCGTTGCTCGATATCGGCATCGTCCGGATGTGGCGCTGTGAAAAGAGCGGCGCAGGGTTCTGGAATCGAGGGGTTTTCTGCGCCGCCCTCGGACGTGTTTCATGTATGCAGACCAGAGGGGTCCGCCTTTTATTCCACCGACGCTCCGGTGATCGTTTTTACAAAGTTTAGAAACTTTTACGAAATAAGGACGAAATGGGAATAAAGTCAGGGCTCGGGGAGTTCCTAACGGTGAGCAATCCTGTCCAAGGGAAAGGTTCGGACGTGCTGGACTCACAGGAGCAGGTGCGCTTCGAGACGTTGGTGCTGCCTCATCTCGATGCCGCTTTCAATCTGGCCCGTTGGCTATTGCGCAGCCGCGCCGATGCCGAGGACGCCGCGCAGGAAGCACTGTTGCGGGCGTACCGGTTCTTTTATGGTTTTCATGGCGGGGATGCCCGGGCTTGGCTCCTGCAAATCGTCCGCAATACCTGTTACACCTGGCTAGACAAAAATCGCAGGTCCAAAGATATGACCGAATTCAATGAAGAACTGCACGGGCTGCCAAGCCCTTCACCTGAAACACTGGCCATCGCCAGCAATGACCGCGACCGCCTGTCCGAGGCGCTGAAGTCTTTGCCGCCGCGTTATCGCGAGGTTATTGTGCTCCGAGAGCTGGAAGGATGTTCCTACAAAGAAATTGCCTCGATCACTTCGATTCCCATCGGGACGGTAATGTCCACGCTTTCCCGCGCCCGTAGGCAGCTTCAGATGGCACTAAGTAATGTTGCGCCCAGGGAGGCCACCCATGGCGTGTGAACGCGCCGATACCTTGGTTCACGGTTACTTCGATAATGAATTGGACGCCCTCAGGGCCGCCGAATTCGAGAGTCATCTCGAACAGTGCTCAGAATGCGTTGCCGCACTGGATGCTTTGGAGTCTCTACGCTCGAGCATAAACGTTGCGCATCCCTACGAAAAGATGTCTCCGGCGTTCCGCAAGAAAATTCTGGCCGACCTTCATGTCAAGAGTGCGCCGGTGTCGTTCCCGACGCGTGCCTCCACCGATTGGCGATGGCTAGCCGTTGCGGCCGCATTTCTCCTGTTGATTTACGGTGGGTGGCGAGTCGCATCTCTTAACCGAGTGGATAGCCGTGAAACCCTGCTGGCCAGCAAGATTGTCGATGCCCACTTGCGATCGCTGCAACCAGGGCACCTGGAAGATGTCATCTCCACCGATCAACACACTGTCAAACCCTGGTTCGACGGTAAGGTAGACTTTGCTCCGCCGGTTCGTGATTTTACCGAGCAGGGTTTTCCGTTACAGGGCGGGCGTCTTGATGTGGTCGACAACCGCACCGTTGCGGCGCTGGTGTACGGCCGTCGCAAACATGTCGTGAACGTTTTCATTTGGCCTACCTCTGAGAGGGACGCCGCTCCCCGTTCAGGCTCGATACAAGGCTACCAGTGGATCGATTGGCGCAAGCAAGGCATGGAATTCTGTGCCGTCTCCGACGCCTCAGCCCCTGACCTCCAGCAGCTTCAGGGTTTCTTCTCCAACTAATCCTGGCGGCCGTCTCCAGACACAGGTGAGTCGGTAACAAACCCTGACCTATGAATGTTAGCTGGTAATAATGTGGCGGATTTTTCGGCCCGCCCGCTACATATTTGAACTCACTCAGCGTGCGGTGTTCGCGGAACACGTTAACCGGTAATTGCAAGCCAACCATTAAGAAATTGCCAGCAAATAATTGCAAAAATATTGTCACTTCCAACGTACTTAAGAAGTTACAACTCCGCACTGGCAGTACTCCCTGCAAGGTTCGATCATCGTGAATGTCCCGATTTGCATCGGTGTATCGGATCGACGCAGTGCATGAAAGTTCGCTCAGGTCGCTCGTCATTCACGCGCGCCGCTAGTTCCCTTATCCAGCGAGCAATCCTCAAGCGTTAGCCACGCTTACTCGGTGCAAGTACGGACCATCAATCCCAAGGTTCTCGCGATCCAACATCTCAATCAGGAGGCAACACCAATCATGAAGTTCATGTTCAGATCTATGAAACTGCTGTTGGTAATGGTTTCGGCCGTGCTGCTATACCCAGGTGCCGCTACTGCGCAGCATTACACGCGGACCGACCTGGTCACCAACGCCACAGACCCTAACTTGGTCAATGGCTGGGGCCTTACTAGTTCAAGCAGTAGCCCCTTCTGGGTCAGCGACAACGTTACCGGCAAGTCCACTCTCTACAATGGCGCCGGTCAACGGTTTCCGGTGGGGTCGCCTCTCGTGGTTACCATTCCGCCCGCCCCGGGAAGTACCGCCATCGGCACGCCGACGGGCACTGTCTTTAACATCACCACCGCAAATCCCACACCTTCATTTTCCGTTTCAAAAGGTGACGCGTCTGCTCCCGCCCTCTTCCTCTTTGCCACCTTGGACGGCACCATCAGCGGTTGGAATCCTAACCTCGACCCTACCAACGCCCTGATCGCTGTAAAGCCATCGAACGAAGGTGCCGTCGGTGCCGTCTACACAGGCTTGGCGATCACCAGCGACCCCTCGGGTGACTTTCTTTATGCCGCCGACAACGGCCCCAACAGCCGCGTCGACGTCTTCGACAAGAACTTCAAGCTGGTGAAGTCTTTTACCGATCCCCAAATCCATGGCGGTTTTGCTCCTTACGGCATTCAAAACATCGGGGGCAATCTCTGGGTGACCTTCGGTGGCAACAAATCGTCTGCAGGCTTTGTGGTCGAGTTTAATCCCTCGGGTGAGGTGCTCTTGCGCATCACCGGCCCACTGCATTCACCTTGGGGGCTGGCGATGGCCCCGGGCGATTTCGGCCCGTTCAGCAACGCTTTGCTGGTTGCCAACAACGTTCCTGACGGGCGGATCAACGCGTTCGATCCCGCCACCGGCGCTTTCCTCGGCACTCTGCGCGATGCAAGCGGGCAGGCGATCGTCATCAATCAGGTCTGGGCCCTTCAATTCGGCAACGGCGGGAATGGCGGCAAGCCCACCGAGCTTTTCTTTACCGCCGGTCCCAATAACTACGCCAACGGTTTGTTTGGCAAGATCACGGTTGAACCCTAAACCCGCTTGAGCAGGGCGATTCCGTAGAGTAATCAAACGTACTACTCAACGAATACGGACGGCCGGGAGACTCTTCCCGGTCGTCCATTTTTTTGAGCCTTAAGCCCACGGCCAGTCCGCCTACTAAATATCGCAGCCGTCTACACCGAAGCATGACGGTTACTTCGCGGGATTGAAGGATGCCCTGAGTGAGGATGCTGGAGAAATAATGAGTGCGGGGTTTGGAAAGAGAGTAAAACGATACGACTGTCGTTCAGGAGGGATGGACTTACATAATTACTTCTAGATCCATCCCTCTCTGAAAAACAGTCGATGTGATACGCAGGGCCGGGTAAGACTTGTACTTTGATCGCTGCCGTTACTAATTCAACCTTGACACCAAGGTGCTTTTGTCGTCGCCGGTTTTCTGCGCGACCACCGTGGACGATCCGCAAGCTCCGTAATTATCGACCAGCTGATGAACACTGAAGGCGTTGACGCCAGACTTTTGGTTTAACACCGCGCCTTGCAATTCAACGCGCTGCCCAGGTTGCACTTTCGTGCTGCCACTGGAAAGAATGGTGTAAGTCAGATTGTCATTTTCGTTCTTTAACGTCACTCCAGTTAACGAAGACTGTGTACAGCCGATGATGCTCGCTTCAGACTTGGGTGTTTGCACTGCCTGAGCGGCTTCGTTAGCCTTGACGTGGCGGTGATGGATGTACAAGGCGATGCCGACAGCGGCGCCCGCTGCTGCTCCCACGCCGACGCCAATCGCTTTACCATTGCCGTAGCTGTAGTTGGGGGTTCCAGTCGCGCCCATGTTACCCGTTCCGGTTGTTCCAGGCGCTACTGGCATGCCGGTGGTTCCGCCGCCGTATTGAGCGGATGCGGTAGTGCCCACTGCGAGACAAAACAAGACAACACCTGAGATTTTACCTAGTGATCGTGAAAACATAATTTAGTTGTTTCCTCTCTGAGATTGATTGGAGGCCCGAAACTCGCCCAACTGCCGGCTCTCTTTATTAAGAATTGTCCTTGGCGGGAGGGCAAAGGTTGTCGCGGTCTGGCAAAAACGTTGTCAACAAGCGGCCACTAAATTGTCTCAAGGCGCGCTGGACCGAAAGATGTAAAAACTCGAATGTTTACGCCGGAAGGAATCTTAAAGGCTAATTGCGTGGGCGGCTTCGTGCAGGACTTGTGGCACGCGGGGCAGCCTGACCAAAAAAGTGGTTCCTAACATGGAAGTCTCTTGCACCGCCACGGAACCGCCGTGGTCATGAATTACTTTGCTAACTATGGCTAGCCCCAAGCCGGTTCCATTTGATTTGCCGGAACTCACAAATGGATCGAACAACGTGTGACAAATTGCGGACGGTACGCCGGAACCGTGATCGATTACGCGAATCTCAAACAACGTGGGCAAGGAGTGTAATTCAATCTCGATTTCACCTTGCGTGGTGACGGAAGCCTCGCAAGCATTCAGCACCAGGTTAAAAAAGACGCGTTCAATCTTTTGCGGATCGAAGGTGCCACGCATATCCCCAGTGGTTCGAATCACAATTTCTCGGTTACGCATTTCCGGCCGCGCGCGCACGGCGTCCACAGCGTGACGAATCGTATTGTCTATGGAGGCGGGACGTGGCGAAATCGAACCCTCCCCTCGAGAAAGCTCGCGCAGCGAATCCAGCAAGTCAGTCATTTGCTCGGAAGCGGTTTTAATTTCGCCGTAGATGTCGTCGCGATTGAGCTTTAACTTTTCCGCTTCATAAAGGAATTCGGCGTTAGCCACTACGGCGGCCAGGTAATGCCGCAAATCGTGAGAAATGGAACTCGCGGCTCTACCAAGCGCGGCGATTCTCTCGGTCGCGAATCGTCTCTGCTCCGCAGCAAGCAATTCGCCACGCATTTTGGAAAAAGCTTCTCCAAGTTCCGCGACTTCGCTGCTGCCACGGGGATTAATGGAGTAAACGTAGTCGCCACCCGCCAATGCTCGAACGCCCGCGACAAGATCATCGAGAGGATGCGTGATGGTGCGCGAAACAAAACTGAGTAGCAGTCCGGCCAACACAATGGCAGACACCCCCAAAATGATAATCGTCCGATTCAACCGCCGGAGATAGGCATTGGCAGGCGCGAGTGACATAAGTACATAACACCGCACATCCGCCGGCGGCCCTGCGTGCAGCAACACATCCGCAGCCTGGTAGGAACTTGCGCCTAGCTCCAGTTCGTGAGACTTGGTGGACCCGACCCAATCCGCTCGCATCTGGCTGAGCGCCTTCTGTTCCGGCGGAGAGAGAGTTGTAGCAATGATTTGATCGTCGGTAACCAGCGCGATCTGGCTACCCGATGCCACCGACAACTGTGCCGCAACGCTCGAATCAATTTGATATCCAAGCGCAATGATCCCGACCTGTCTCTGGTTATTCCCGGCTCCCGCAAAAATGGTATGGAGGAAGACGCGGTACAGTTGACCCTGGCCGTACCACCACGCCGAATCGTCGCCCTGCTCAATGGATCTTTTGAGACTAGCTTCAGCGAGCCGAGTATCCCATCCGCGCTCTGACACATGAAAACCGTAGATCTGTCCATCTGGACTGGACAACACGAAGAGTTGGCTGCCGGCCAGCTTCCAGAACGGCTCCGAAGCGTCTTGAATGGTCAGCGCGTGCTGCGTTGCCAGTACGGCTTTGAGGGGCGGCAATTCAGCCATCAAGGCTGCGGTCCGCGAGAGTTCAATATCCCGCTGACGTTGCACATTTTCAAAAGCGTGCAGCGAGGCGTCCGTACTTTGTTGCACGCCATCGGCAATCTCCGCGCGCACAATGTGGCGAACGATTACCAGCAGCGATCCCAATAGAGCGCAGATGATAAGCAGGGTGCCAACGAGAAGTTGGGTGCGCAATCGCAGGCGCGCCATGAGTCTCCAGGCGGGCGGCATTACTTCTCGGAAGCGAGCCCCGAGTCAGTCGGTGAGAATTTGTACCCGGAGCCGTGCATGGTGAGGAAGTAGCGTGGATTGGCCGGATCCGGTTCGAGTTTTTGCCGCAGACGCAGCACGTGGTTATCCACGGTCCGTGTGGTCGGATAATTTTGATAGCCCCACACTTCGTTCAGCAATTCTTCCCTGGAAATGACGCGCGAAGGAGAATTTGCGAAGTATTTCAGCAGTTTGTATTCCTGGGCCGTAAAGGTGAGCGATTTTGCGCCGCGAGTAGCCACCATGCTGGTAAAGTCCACCAGTACTTCGTCAAAGGCCAGTACATCATGTTGGCTTCCTGGCCCCGACGCCTCTGCCGGCTGGCCACTCCGGCGCATCGCGCGTCGCACCCGCGCAAGTAGTTCCTTGGGGCTGAACGGCTTGGTTACGTAGTCATCCGCCCCCAGTTCCAGCAACAGCACCTTGTCTTCCACCTCATTATTGGCGCTCAGCACAATCACCGGGACAGATGCGGAGTGAGCTTTGAACGCACGGCAGACTTCTTTACCGGGCATGTATGGAAGCTTCAGGTCCAGCACCACCACGTTGGGGCTTTGCTTTCGAAAGCTTTCCAGCCCGGCAACACCGTCCGAAGCGATCTGCACCGTAAAACCGTCAGCTTCGAACAGGCGCTGCAAAGTTCGTTGCATCGGGCGGCTATCTTCGATTACCAGTACCGTATCCATGGTTTCCTTTGGGACCGGACGTCAAACACCTGTCCCGCCGCTATGCTTTGCGGTTGAAGGGTAGCGTTATTATACAACTACGCTCCATACAACTTCCTTTTCCCTTCTAGTTTCACACCATTGCCGCAAATGCCGTTCAGTCATCCAATTAGACGGCCAAGCAGGTAAGTTTATTCCGTAGCCGTCACAGCTTATCCAACAGGAAAGATAAGATATTCCGGCTGGCGCCTTGTCAGGACGGTGTTCGGAGATTGTCAACAAATTGTAAAATCGCGCTTTTAGAAGAGCTTACAGTCCTCGGCGGCGCGTGGCCTGCTCAGACTTACGGCCTTGAATCAGGGGTGGTCGTAGTCAGGATTAGGAGGCGGAACGTAATCCAGTCCGTATTTGTTTTTATGCGCCAGCGTGAAATTGGGGATCTCCGCAAGGTGTAGCAGTCCCAGACTTCGGGATGATTCCGAAACCGTTACCACTCGCGTCAACTCTTGTAATTGCTCCGTCGCGCTCCGTTCGTACCACACATGCATTTCATATCGCCCGTCCGGAACGTTGCGTATAGCCACGTTTCCGTTGCGGTCCGAAAGCGCAAAATAGGGCGTATCGACGGACAACACCACCGCGCTCATTTCCGCATGGATGTTGCAGAACAGGAAGCTCACACCGGGACGATCGAATTTGACGGTGCGCTTGGTCCCTGATTCATATAACCCCAGATCAAAACGCCGCCCATCGTAGAGCGAAAAAATATTGTGAAAGAACGGGTCCTGATTCGGGAATTCAACCATGGTCCCGAGCCGCACAATCAACACATGGGGCTCGAAGGTCTTGTTCCGTTGCACTAGTTGCGGGGAATTTGGCAACCTGCTGGAGACCGGCACAGCCGCGCCTACGGGATCGAGAGGCACGAGCCAGATCGCCACGTTGGAGATATCCGGCGCTTTGCTTCCCGAGGTTTTCGACCCGTCTTTCGCGGCATCTTTCGAGTCGGACCGCGTAACCGTAACTTTCGCGGAAACTATTTTTTGTTGCGCGCAAATTTGCGACCCGCCCAAATACCCTGCCAGCAGGATCATGCCGCCGAGCGCCTTGAAAAACTTGCTCATCTTGCGGCCCACATCAAAACGCATACCCTAAGCTCATGATCACCTGATTAGCAATGTAGGCGTTGCCATTCAATGGACTGGTCTGCAGACGTTTGTATTCGACCGAGGCGAGCACATCTGACCGCACCCGATAAATAAAATTAACAAAAGGGCTCTGGTTCCTGGAAATCGAGTAACCATAATAAAGCGCACTGGCCGGGAACCGTTTCAGCTCGCTGGCAAACGGTACGTCTTCGCCATAGGCGAAGTTTACTTCGAAATTTGGTTTCGGTTTGAACTTCAACTGCACCCAGCCGCCAGTTGAATCCAGGCCATAAATCGCCGTGTTTGGATTGTAGACGGGACCTGAGAGCAGAATACTTTGTCCGACTCCGCCGCCCAATCCGCCGACCGCACGTCCGCGATAAAACTCCGCGCTGAAATCAAGGAACTCTCCGAGGGGCACAGTCACATCAGTAACGCCGGCCCACCCATCGACGGCTCGCCCAAACCCCCAGTTCTGACGTCCATAATAACCGCCGATTCCAACATTCAAATCCCTTCCAAAAATGCGCTGGCTGTAGCCGATGTGCGTTGCATAAGCCGGCTGCCCCGATGCTTCACCCACGCTGGGGGAACGATAACTCTGAAACGGCGGAATATCACCGGTCAACGAATCAAGAATGCCCGCCTGAATTCGAATTCCCGAATTTTCGGAGAGCGCGAACCGATGCTCGATGCGCACCTGCGGAGTCCAGCTCCACAGATTACCGGTATAAGACAGCGCCGGAATTGCCAGAGAAGACAGAGTCGTGGGAGTAAGCGGCGCGAAGAAAATACCATCCTGTCCCGCAACTATAGAGGTATTCGCCCAATCCAGGCGAACTGTACCGGTGCGCAAACGAACGATTCCGAATGCCGCGCCATTTGGTACGTTCGGGAAGCCTCCGGCGAAATCAAATTTCACATTGGCGCTGGTGCGGGCCCCGGCAATATCTGGCCCGAAAGTTTCAACTCCAATTTGCGATTGACGAAGTGAGCCCGAAAAAGATCCCGCTACTCCGGGCGCCTCGGGTGGCAATGCAAATTGCGGGATGTCGAGATTATCCACCGAGCCGCGGGTGACCGCGGTGTTGAGAAGTACGAGGCCAGACAGCCGCACGCGATATTTTGAACCGCTTTCCACTTTTGTCTGGCTTTGCTCAACAATTTTGTCATTCATCAATTCCTGCTCGTCTTCCAGCTTGGAGACTCTCTGTTGCAAATCTCCATGGGAAGAATCGTCAAGCCGCTGTGCTTGCCCCGCTGAACTTGCCGAAGTTGAGGACAATGATGACGAGTACGGAACGGATGTAGACGAAACCTGCGATGGTGCCGGACGCGCCTCGTAAAGCGCCGGGGTGCTGCCGGTTTTGGCCGCCAACTGCTCTTTGGTTTGACTAAGTTCGGTTCGCAGCTGTTCGGCCCCTCGCAGCGCTTCCTGCTGCGCATTCCGCAACTCACTCATTTGCGAATTCAAGGTTTCAACCTGCGATTGCAGGCGGTTCACCGACGCTACCAGTGCCTTTATGTCGGCGGCCATCTCTGTCGACGCTGGAGTTGGAGAAGTGGCAGCGTTTTGACATCTGGCCGCAAGCGGCAAAAAGGCAAAAAGTGCTGTCATCGCAATGAGCTCGAAATGAATTCGGAAGCGCCGTTTATTTTGCATGGTGATCCTCTTTGACGACGGTGATTGCTCGTGGACGATCGCTACGAAATTTATATTCCCAGATTACAGAGCAGCGGGAAGCGGTACTGCCGACTCAGCGAACACTGCATATCTGTATACGAATCTTGATAATCAAAGTGGCCAGCAGGTCAATCATCTGCGTTTATTGGATGCCAAAACTCTGAAATTCGCCGCGCCGGTCGCTTGAAAAGCAAAACTATCTGCAGACCGGATTTACCAGAAACATTACATAAATTGGACAATCGCGTGACCAACCCGTGGCACTTCTCCACCCAGATCCAATTACCGTAGCTCCTCCGCAGCACAAATTTCAAACAACAGAAAGAAAGGAGTGAAATGGAGAGAGAAAAAAGTCTTATGAACCGTTCAGTGAATCGGAGGTCGCTCCTCAAGACCGGCGCGTTGGCAGGTGGTGCCGTCGCCATCGGAGCCGGCTTGGCCGGCACCGCCACCAGCGCGTTCGCCGATGAAAGCAAAAGCCGTGTCACAAAAGGGGATATTGCCATTCTCACGTTTCTAAGCGCCCTCGAGCAGGTCGAAGCCGATCTGTGGATACAGTACGCCGAACTTGGCGGTGCCACCAATCAAGGGCTGTCTCCCATCGATATCCCATTCAAAACCGGACTCGCCCCCGATTACATCACCGGCCTTCTAGTGTTAGACGGCGATATGCCCCAATATATTGCCGACAATACCGACGATGAAATCAGCCATCACAGATTCCTGAACAATTACCTGCAGTCCAAAGGCGCAAAAACCATCGATCTGAGCAGTTTTGCCATACTGCCGCCGAGCGAGGTATCCGGGGTTCCGCAAAATGGCCGCCTTACCAACTTAAAGCAATTAACCGTCGACACCTCCTGGTGGACCCGTTACCGCAGCGACAGCGCCAATCCGGATCTCGGAGGAACCTTCGAGAATGCTGTTCCAGATCTCGCCAAGGGACAACATCCCGCTATTCCTTTAAGCGACGCTGACCTCGGTGTGGACAAATCGGGTAACATTTCCAACCACCTCCAAGCCATCGCCAATACCGCGGGCTTCCACTTTGCATTCATCGAGCAAGGCGGCAGCAGCTTGTATCCCGCGCTGGCCCAAAAGGTGACGGACGTGGAGGTTTTGCGCGTGCTGCTGAGCATCGGCGGCAGCGAAATCATGCACTTCCAAACCTGGCACGACAAAGCCGGCAACGCCACCCCGCTCACTGACGGCAGTCTGACCTTCCCAGACCTCAACAAGGGGATCGACCCGAATACCGGAGCAACCGGTGCCGCCGATTCCTTCCAGACCAACTTGATCATGCCTGAACCGACGATATTCCTGGATCCCAAGCTGGGGCCGGTAGCGATCATCCGTCCAACGTCCACCGCACAGGGCGGAGCCGTAGCGTCCGTCGTCAGCTTTGCTCAGGACGGACTGTTCCTCGACCCTGCGACCGGAAAAAACACCGGAATCGTCTCTGTGCTCATGCGCTTGGCTGAAGAAGCCGACGAAGCTCGCAGGGGACTCTAAGTCGCAAAATTAGAGCGTGTCTGGAACTTCCGAGCACACCGCGAGTTCCGGCAACTGCAACATGATCGATCAGAAAGGGCCGGGTTCTCCATAAGGAGCCCGGCCCTTTTCACGTCTCGAACCACAAACAGGTTGTAGCCGTTGTTTCCAGTGCGCTATCGTGGCACCCGCGTCATCCACAGCGGAGGGACACAATGACATCGTCTATAACTTCCTGTGCTTTATGCACTCGTAGAAATATTCTCAAAGCCAGCGGAGCGTTGCTTGTGCCGCTCGCAATTCCTGGAGCAATTCATGCTCTTGAAGTTCAATCTTTATCCCACCGCGAATGGTGGAACCGATCCGTATCCGATTCCCTGGCTCGATAAAAACGGCAGTCACAATCAGCCTGCGGGCCTAAACCTCGAACCGTCACACATCTATCATTTCAAGGGCCGGGTAGCACGCTGCAGCACCTTCAATGGGATGGGCACGGATAACAACGGAAATCGAATCGCCTTTGGCAGCGCTACTACCGATTATGGCCTGATGCAGGGCGAGTATTGGGCCGGCCGAACAACACAGCAAGGCACCTTCACGCACATTTGACTTACGCTATTTCAGGGACAGGCTGTCCCTGCCAATCAGATTCATGACTTTCATCCTCCCATTTCGCCATCAGGACTTTACTGGGTTGTTGCGGTTCCCGAGGGTGGGGCTAAATTCAGTCCCGATGGTAATACCTGCACAGTGGAGATGCGTGACGTCGCAGTCGTGGATCAACCGCGCTGGCCGGCGCTGGACTCGGTGGCAACTCCGGCACGGATGACCTTCAAGATAATTTGGAAATCGAATGGACAGACCGTGCGCTATGAAGACGCTTCCCGGCATTTCCATTTTTCAGACACGGCGGCGAGTTGCCAACTGGAAGCACAAGTTGAAGTGCCCTCCGCCGGATTTTCGTGGAAGTCCGATCCACTCGAAACCTCCAAATGTGACTTTGCCATCATCGGCGATGAAGCAAACGGACGCTATTACGATCTCTAGACTATTCAGCGTCGCCGTCCGTTTAACTACGCCGAGTAACCGCGCTTCGAACTGCGACGCCCGTTCGAATGACTGGCCCATTCGAATTACGTCCGCGTTCGAATGACAGTCCCCGTTCGAATGATTTCTGTTTCACGTGAAACAATAATTTTGTCTTACTTCTGCCGACTCTCGATACAAAAGTACAAATTGTCGGCCTTCTGACATTTCTGCGGCCGACAATTTGTGCAATTGTCGACACGTCGACATTGCGGTCAGCGAACATCGGTTCAATTGTCGACACGCCGACAGTTTGTTCAATTGTCGGCGCGTCGACATCCCTGTTCAAACGGCGCCGAATCTTCGCGGATTCATTCCCCGGCTTTCGTCGCTAGACCTTCCACGACGGCAATGTTTTGCATCAGCTCTTGAGGCAGCCCGTGCCGCTCCCTTAAATATTCGGAGCTGTTGTACGAAAGCCAGACCTTACCTTGAGCGTCTTCCCAGACGAGCAATTTCAGCGGTAGGTCGATGGCGCTGCTGGGCGACGCCAACATCAATGGCGTGCCTGCCTTTGGGCTACCAAAAATCAATAACTTGGTAGGCCGCATTTTCAAGCCCACTTTTTCCGCCTCGCCACTGTGGTCGATCAGCGCGAACACCGCGACTCCCTTGCTTTTGAGAATATTGCTGAGCGCTTCGACCGTTTGTTCCACAGAGTGTTTACTGGGTTTGTTAACTATCCCGTTGTTTGTTGCGGTCGCCACAAATATGCCTCCTAATCAATCGATGCCGCATGGAATGAAACCTTTCACGCGTTTCTGCGTTCATACCAGTAAGACCTATGCGCACGCACCTGCTTCGGGCAATTCTCGCGCTCATGCCGGCGTGTATCACCACTCCTGCCCGTGCGCAGGACGCTGCAAAGATTGTAGACCAGTACATCAAAGCCGAGGGCGGTTCAAAAGTTTTAGCGAAGGTTAATACCCTGACGCTCGAAGGTACGTTTGCCAACAGCGCGAATGAGAAGGCTGGCACGTACACCCTGATTACCAAGCAATCAAACCGCTACTATTCAGAACTCGTCGATGGCGCTCGAACTTCAATCGAGGCCTACAACGGGAAATCCGCCTGGCACCAGAACGCAGGCGAGCTTGCGACCCTGGTGGGGCCGGAAGGCACTCAACTGGAAGCCGCAGGTCAGTACTACAATTCGCGGCTGGTCAATGCAAAAAAGAACAAACTGGGCATCGCTCTTATCGGCCATGCACAGGTGCGCGGGAAGGACGCACTGCAGATTGAAGTGACCACCTCCGCAGGTTTGAAGCGGGAGATTTTCTTCGATCCGCAGACGCACCTTATCGTGAAAGAAGCAGCGCCGATCGGTGGCATCGATCAGCAGATCCTGTACGACGATTACCGCACCCAGGACCGCGTGAAGCTTCCGTTCAAAATCGAACTACACCGTGGAAGCGACGTTTACGACATCACCGTCACGCGCACGGTTGTGAACGGCACGGTGGGCGAGAGAGTTTTCGATTTTCCGAAGAAGTCGCAGGTACAGTTGCCCGATCTCAAAGCGCTGTTCAAGGAAATCGACGACAATCAGAAAGTCATCGACAAAATAAAAGAAAATTACACCGGCACCCGCGCGGAAGAAGAAACCGAATACGACAAAACCGGAAAAGTGACCAAACGCGAGGCCAAGGAGTACACCTTCTTCTATTTGGACGGCGACGAGATTTCCACCCTGATCAGTAAAGATGGCAAGCCACTTGGTGAGGAAGAACAAAAGAAAGAAAACGAAAAAACACAGAAAGAAATTCGCGAGCACGAGAAAAAGGACGCCAAAGATAAAGAAAAACCAAAGAAAGAAGATGACGACCCCGGCATCGAGGTTTTCTTGCGGGCGTGCCAGTTTGTGAATCCCAGGCGTGAGCGCTTTCGCGGACAGGACGTACTGGTTTTTGATTTCGAGCCGAATCCCGAGTTTAAACCCCACAAACTCGCGGAAAAACTGGCACAGAAGCTCGCGGGCGTTGTTTGGATAGACGAAAAGAGCCACGACGTGGCGCGCCTCGAAGCTTATTTTATAGGCGACTTCAAGTTAGCGGCAGGAATGCTGGCCGATTTGCAGAAAGGTACGAGCTTCGTTTTTGAGCAAGCGTTTACCAACAACGAAGTATGGCTGCCGACGTACGCAGAAGTTCATGTTGGCGTTCGCGTCTTGCTGGTGAAAGGCTTTAAGGTAAACGCGGTGATCCGCTACTCGGACTATAGGAGATTCAACGTCGAAAGCATATCCACCGTGGGCAAGCCAAAAGGTGGCGCGGATACACCCGCTGTCGGACCATCAGAACCTCCGCATCCTCCCGAGCCACAATAACCGGCGAATTAGAAGAAATTGTCGATGAAGCATTTGTGCCGCTACTTCGGAAAATGGCGCGAGTGAAATTCCAGTGATCCCGGAAGATGTTCGGCGAAGTACGACGCGTCATGGCGGCCTGGGTAAATGTGAAATTCGTGAGGAATTTGTCGAGACGTCAGTACTTTATCGAGAGCAATCGCTCCGGCTTCAAAGCCAAAGTCATCCCGGTCTCCACAATCAAAATAAATATTTAGATGCGCCAAATTTGCCGTCCGTGCAATGACGATGGGATTGTGTGCCTGCCAGAAAACGGGATCGGGCGGATTCCCAAACGCGTCCCCCAGCACGCGAGCCCTGGGCGAATTTGGCAGCGCACCAGCCAGAAAATTGGGAAGCTTATCTATCAATGCGGCGCTGTGCGCGCTTACCGAGGAAAAAAGCTGTGGATGCCGAAACGCTAAATACAGAGCGCCGTAACCGCCCATCGAAATTCCGGAAATCGCTCGATTGGACCGGCCTGCTGCCGCTCGATAATGCTTTTCCACGTAGGGGAAAAATTCCTGTAACAGGAAATCTTCGTAGCGCTCTTTTCCGTCGCGGGCATTGATATAGAAAGTGGAGCGGGCATCGGGCGTGGCGATTAAAAAATCTTTTAGCTCGCCTTTGTCGCGCATGTCCTCCAGAAGATTCCATGCGCCGGAATGGACAAAGAATTGTTCGTTATCTCCCAGACCATGGAAGAAATACAAGACGGGGAAAGTCCGCGCTTTGTCAGCATCAAAAGAGCGCGGAAGGACGATGCAGTAAGACACGGCACGGGCCAGGATTTTGCTGGACAGAGAATTGCATTCAACGCGGCCGGCCGCCAAAGCCTGTCGCGGCAGAAAAACGACGCAAATTAGTAAGCACAATTCGACAAATCGTCGCGCCAGTCTATTCATAACGGAGAGCATCAACGGGATTGAGTTCGGCTGCACGGGAAGCAGGATAGAGGCCAGCGGCGAGACTCACAAGCACCGCAAAGACGAGCGCAGCCACCACCAGCCACCACGGAACGGAAGAGAGCTCAATAGAATTGAGATTTTGGCGGTGCAGATACACGTTAGTTCCGTAAGTGACGGCCCGACCGAGCAACCAGCCAAAAGTCACGCCAAGTATTCCTCCCAGCAAACCCATGACTCCGGCTTCGACAAAAAAAAGCCGCTGCACATCGGAATCGGCGGCTCCCAGGGCTTTTAGTACGCCGATTTCGCGGCGCCGCTCAAGAATGGACATAACCAGGGTATTGACGATGCCAAGCGTGGCAACTGCTAGCGCCAAGGCTCCAAATATTCCCAACAGTGAATCAAAGACGGAGAAAAAAGTGCGCAGCGATTTTGACGCATCTAGTAGAGAGAACGCATTAAAGCCGAAATTCTTGATCGAGGCTTCCACGGCCTCAACCTGCGAGGGCGACCTCGCGCGCACGGAAAGCGAAGCATAGGTGGTCTTATTCGCGGCTGAATCACGGACGATGTCGCGCAAATCATTCACCTGCGCAGCGCGCAGCGTTGCGGCAGTTTCCAGAGGGATTAGCAGCCTGGCGTTGCCGTATCCGCCGTATCCCTGAGCAGGTTCCGTTTCCACGATACCGATGATCTTGAGGCGCAGCTCTTTTGGAACTACTGAAAAACCGCCCGAGGGCTCCGCTGTGTGATCCGCAGAACCGACGCCATTCGCTTGCAGCGCTTGACGTTCCGCGTAACGCAGTATTAGTTCCTGCCCAATCAGCGAATCGGTGTTTTCAGAAATTTCTTTTGTGAATTCAATTTGCAGAATGGCTTCATCGGCGGCAGGCGACGAAAAAAAATGCCCCTTCATGCCATCGAAAGAACCGGAATTCTTAGAGGATTCCGGCATTCCTGCGACTACGGTCGCGAACGGCTTGTTATTGAAGCGCACTTCCGTGAAGAAACGAATTTGCGGATAGACCTCCACTACATTTGGGAACTTCTCGATCTCTTTGCGGGCGTCTTCATCAAGTACGCGGACAGGTTTACCCGGCTGTTGCTCTTCGCGCTGCGGCCGACCCCCTCCCCGAAAATTGTTCTTGGGCGTCACCAAAATTGTATCGAACAGCCCGCTCTGCGACAGTCGCTTGGAAGCGAGTTCTTGCAAGCCGACGCCAAGCGAAAGCATCGCCACGAGAGAAGCTACTCCCACAGCGACGCCGAGAGTAGTGAGCGCGTTGCGAAACAAAGCTTCGCGCAGATTGCGCAGCGCCAAATCGGTGAGGTCCCGTGCTTTCATTGCGCGAGACCTTTCGCTGGCGACGTGGACAGCAGCTTCCCGTCGCCCATGATGGCGAGGCGGTCAGCGAATTTTTCAGCCAGCCCACGCTCGTGGGTCACCATCACGATGGTCATGCCGTACTTTGTTTGTTCCTGAAGCAAAGTGAGAATGGCTTCACCAGTGGCGGAATCAAGATTCCCGGTTGGTTCATCGGCGAGAAGAATTTTCGGGCGGTTGACCAGCGCACGCGCAATGGCCACGCGCTGCTGCTCGCCGCCTGATAGTTCCGCGGGACGGTGACCTAACCGATGGGTCAGTCGCACGCGTTCCAATGCTTCCCGCACGCGCCCGGCACGTTCCGCGCGATCAACTTCCGCAAGGCGAAGCGGCAGCTCAACATTTTCTTCCAGTGTCATGCGCGTGAGCAGGTTGAAGGACTGAAAAACCATTCCGACGGTATTGCGGCGATAGCGCGCCAGCTCCAGAGAAGAAAGCGTGGCGATATTCCGCCCATTTGAAACGATTGAGCCGGAAGTCGGGCGATCCAGCCCTCCGATTAAATTCAACAGTGTTGATTTGCCGGAACCTGAAGAGCCGAGAAGAGCGAGAAATTCATTTTGGGCGATGACCATAGAAAGATCATCGACAGCTCGCACGCTGCTCGCGCCCATGGTGTAGTGGCGAGAGATATGATCGAGTTGGATGGCGGGAGCGGGAAGCAGCACGAGTTTGGCGTCAATCTTGAGTTCCATCAATGATACGTGGGAACGGGGATAAAAATTTCACGTCAGGGGAAATAATGCTGACCACGGGAAATTGCGTATGAAAAAGGCCATTCGAGGGGTCACGACTTCCCTTGCGTTCATCGTGCTGGTGGCGATGGCTGCGCGAATTACTTTCGCGTGGGATCAGGCTCGCAAAATTCCGCCTGGAGTTTTGGCGATTGTTCCGTTCCAGCAGGAAACCGGGAACATAGCCTATTCGCTGGCTCAAGGCAAAGGCTTCGGCTCGGTGTTTCGCGCGGATACTGGCCCTACCGCCTGGCTTGCTCCGATTTATCCCTTGATGGTCGCGGGGATATTTAAGATTTTGGGAAGTTTCACTACGACAGCTTTCTTTGCGGCGGTCTCCCTGAATGTTCTTTTCTCCTCGGCGGCTTGCGTGCCGGTCTTCTTTGCCGGAAAACGAGTCGGCGGTTTGATCGTGGCTAGCCTGGTGGCATGGCTATGGGCGCTTTTTCCGAATGCCATCATGATCCCCTTCGAGTGGATTTGGGATACTTCCCTGTCAGCTCTGCTAGCCGCCACAATTTTGTGGGCGACGCTGGCGATCGCGGAATCAGACCGCGTTCTCAATTGGTGCGCATACGGGCTGTTATGGGGATTTGCGTTGCTGACCAATCCAGCGCTCGGCACGCTGCTGCCATTTATGCTGGGATGGCTTGCCTGCCGCGGTGGGCAATCCTGTCGCGGTCTGGGCGAAAGCCGTCAGCGATGGGAGCGCGTAGCGCTGGCAGCTGGCGTCGCCGTTCTGTGTTGCGTGCCCTGGACGATTCGCAATTATTCTGCCTTCCATCGCTTTATCCCCCTGCGTTCAAACTTCCCTTTCGAGCTGTGGCTCGGTAACAATGACATTTTCGACGAGCACGCCCGGAACGGCAGAAAGGTGATCACCAGGACGGAAGAAACAAGAAGATATGCGCAGCTCGGAGAGACGGCGTACATGGAAGAGAAATGGCAAATAGCCACTTCCTTCATGGCATCGCACGCTGGTTTGGAATTGCGGTTAACGCGAAGAAAGTTCAACGCTTTTTGGACCGGCGTGGAATCTCCAATTAAAAGCTTTCGCGAAACGGATTCCATCTTGATCAGAGGAATATTGTTGTGCAGTTTGCTTACTGGCCTCGGCGCGTTTGTCGGAGTACTGGTCTTGTGGCGAAGACGAAGCGTAGCAGCTTTTCCACTCGCGGTATTCCCGTTAATTTTTCCGTGCTTGTATTACGTTACGCACGCGGACCTTCGCTATCGCCACCCGATTGACCCGGTGCTCTGCCTGCTCACCGCGATCGCCGCCACGTCAGCGTGGGAACTTGTTCGCTCTAGGAAACATACGGAAGCTGGTGCGGCCACAGAAGGTGACGCGGGCGGCGCGGGTCCTCTATAAAACGCTCGGTCGGAGCATCGAACTAATGCGTTACTTCCCTGCTGCCCAGCCTTTCTTCCGGTCTCGTGCCTAGCTATTCGACTGATGTGCGCGCCAACAAACTTCTGCAGACTGGGCTCAGGAGGAATTAGAAATGGGAAGCGCACTAGTAGAGATTTCTAACCAATTAGCGGCCGCTGCGGAGCGTGCCGGCACTTCGGTGGTTAACGTCGGTGGACGGTCGCACGGAAGTTCCAGCGGGATCCATTGGCGGCGTGATGTGGTGGTCACCGCAAACCACACCGTGAAGCGTGATGAGGATATCGCCGTCACGTTGCCGGACGGCCGGACGTTAAAGGCCACACTGGTAGGCCGCGATGGCGGCACGGATGTCGCAGTCCTAAAGGTTGAGGGGCTGGGTGAATCTTCCGCGCAGTTTAGCGACGCATCAACGGCTCGCGTAGGCAATCTGGCGTTAGTGCTGGGCCGCCATCAGGAAAATGGCTTGATGGCGTCACTTGGAGCAGTAAGCCTGGTTGCTGATTCTCGCCGCACGTGGGCGGGCGGAACTCTTGATCGCTACATCCGCCTGGATGTCGCGCTGTATCCAGGCTCATCCGGCGGCAGCGTCGTTGACGTGGAAGGACGAATTATGGGCATGGCCACTGCAGCACTATCGCGCGTGGCTCCGCTTACAGTTCCGGTCTCGACGGTGAACCGCGTAACCGCGACGTTGCTGGAAAAAGGGCACATTCCACGCGGTTATCTTGGAATCGGTTTGCAGCCGGTTTCGATTCCCGCAGATTTGAAGACCAAACTCGCGCTGGCCAATACGAACGGAATAATTGTGCTGAGCGTCGAGTCGGGCGGTCCCGCAGAACGAGGCGGCGTGATGATCGGCGACATCCTGCTCACTCTGGAAGGCCACGCTTTGGAACAGACCGACGATTTGCAGGCGGTCTTGAATGCCGACGCGGTAGGAAAATCCAGGAAAGTTCAAGCTATTCGTGGGGGCAAACTCGTCGAGTTGTCCGTCCAAATCGCAGAACGGCCGCGCAGGAGTTAACCCCATGGCACAAGATGGATTTGGAGAAGTTGCGGAAGCGCTTCGGCGCACCACGGTGCAAGTAAGCAGCAGCGGGCGAGGACTCGGATCCGGCGTTATCCTCAGTGCAGACGGTTTAATCGTTACCAACGCGCATGTGGTGCGGTCTTCGCACGCCCAGGTGAAACTCTGGGATGGCCGCACTTTGGATGCTGCCGTAACTTCGCGTGATCTGGCGCGAGATTTGGCAGCCTTGCTTGCTTCCGCCTCCGGTCTGCCATCAGCGACTCTGGCGGATTCAAGCAAAGCACGAGTCGGAGAACTTGTGTTGGCGGTTGGCAATCCGCTCGGATTTGTCGGCGCGTTGAGCACCGGGATAATTCATGCTGCAGGCTCGGTGCATGGTCTGGGCATGAGCTCGTGGCTGCAAGCCGATGTAAAACTCGCGCCGGGAAATTCGGGCGGGCCGCTAGCGAATGCCCAAGGTCAAGTCTTGGGCATCAATACAATGGTCGCCGGTGGCTTGGCGCTCGCGATTCCGAGCAATGACATCGCGCGATTTCTCGCCAACGGGCCTTCGCATTCAGTACTTGGCGTCGAGATCCGTCCGGTGCGCGTTGTTGTACGCGACGAAAACAGAATTGGACTGCTGGTAATGGGCGTCACTCTTGGAGGGCCCGCGAACATGGCGTCACTCATGATCGGCGACATCCTGGTCGGAGCCGATGGCGTGCTTTTCCGTTCCGTCAACGACCTGGAGATCGCCCTTCAGGGAACCGCTGAACGCATTTTGCATCTGCTCTTTCTTCGAGGGGACAGACGAAATATTCGCCGGGTTGCTGTCAGACTCGGGATGGCGCGTCGCGTCGCAGCATGATTCGCGTTTTGATCGTGGCGTCGTCTTCCATTTCACAGCGTGGATTGGAAGATTTGTTGCGGGCCAGCACGTCCTTGCAGGTTGTGGGTGTTCTTTCGGACTTGAGGCAGCTTTCCGAGAACCTCGAAGAGCTGCAACCCGACGTGCTCGTCGCCGAAATCGCGGGTCAAGATAGAACACTGCCGGAAGAAATCCTGAAGCTTTCAGAAGAAGCTCCGGTGGCGGTTGTCCTCTTGGTCGACGATGCAAATTCGGAGCGGGACCTGGACGCTTTGCGTAACGGCGTCCGAGCCGTGTTGCCGCGAAACATGAGCCCAGTTGGAATCGTCGCGGCGGTGGAAGCTGTCGGCGCTGGGTTGGCTGTGCTGCTGCCCGAGGGCGTCGACACTCTTCTGCGAGAAAGCACCGCATCGCACCGGGCGGTGTCACCGCCGCTGGTTGAGGCGTTGACCCCACGCGAAATTGAAGTCCTGGGCATGATGGTTGAGGGCTGGGGAAATAAAGAAATTTCCACGCGGCTAGGCATCTCGGAGCACACCGTAAAATTCCACGTGGCATCGATAATGGGCAAGCTGAACGCCTCCAGCCGCACCGAAGCGGTTACTTCTGGAATTCGCCACGGCTTGATCATGCTGTAACTAACGGGAAACGAAATCAAAGATGAATGCGCGCTTTGCGAAAGCGAAGCACCGTTAGGACCACGATCGCTAGAAGAGCTAACTCAATAAATACTTTCCCACCATCAAGCCAATCCACGGAATTTTTCAGGTTGGGATCGGTCAGCAGACTATGGAAGAACAGCGGGAGCGCGGCGATATAAATGCCGAAGTGAAATGCTTTCCACAGGCGGCGCCCGAGGCGCAAGCGGAAGTACGACGTAACCACGACAAAAGCGAGGAGATATAGCGCCACCGCTCCAACGGTATTTTCTAATGGCTGGCTCGGCGAATGCACTGGGAAGAGCAGATCGCGGATGCGGAAAACCGGTTTTTTATTGAGCAGCAACAGCGCGGGATGCAGCAATGAGGCAGCAAGCGCGATGTATCCCGACCAATTGTGCAGACGGAAATAGTTGAATCTTCGATGAGGCCAGGAACGAACAGGGCTGTACCGAAAGGCCATCATTATGCCGAGGACCATGTTCAAGGTCACGGCCGCAACGGCGACTAAACCGATATAAGCGGAGAGGTCGAGTACGCTGATTCCCATCGGCAACAATTCTTAGATCCCCTGGGTCACGTCACCGCTGGGATTTGAGCAAATCATTTGAACTGCAAAGCGCAGGTGAGTCAAGAAGGGTAGCCTGCTTGACTCACCGGTGCCCGCACCAGTTTATCTGACACCCACTGTTCCTCCGCGTCTACCGATTAGCGATCGCGTCGAGGAGAGGCATCGATGTCACCCCGCTGATCGTTCGGCGCACCTACGGCCGTCTTTGTTTTCTGGCTGAATTGCGAAGAATCCGTATCGGACCGAAGTGTCCAAAGGCTCACCTGACTTTAGTACCGCCGCAAGCATGACTGACTTCCTATCGACGGAAACGGAGGTCCCGGCAAGAATATGTCAAGGGAATATTAGAACTTCCAAATCTGAGGGTAGCGAAAGGCGTTGGGATCAAACATGACAAGTAAGCTTAGATTTTCCGCAATTGTGGGGAGTCTCGCGCTCGCACACGCTGTTTCGGCTCAACAAATCGCTAAGCCGCTGTCGAACCTTGCAGCCGACCCACTGACTGGCAGCGTTCTTTGCCGCGGTGGCGCGAAAGTTCCGATGACCGTTGACGCGGAACAAGCTCTGCCGCTCAAACTTGTTGCCCAGTTGGATTGCGGTCAGCCGGTCTCGTTGCTCTCCAGCACCGAAGGGTACACCGTCAAGGTGCGCACTGCGGATGGCAAAAGTGGCTACGTGGAATGGATGAACGTCGCGAAGGGTGCGGTCATCGCCCCAACGAAAAGTGTGCGCCAACCCGCGGTTATTAAAGATGGCAAGGCCCGGTGGCTGGCGGGAACGGAAGGTTCGCAGCGATTCTATAGCGAAGGACTAGAGGCGGAATCTCTGACCGTGAATGGAGTGACCGTACAGGTATCGTTGCAGGACACCGGTTGGAAGCTGCTGGCCAACATCGCGGTGGCCAACGGGGGCTTGCAGGCGGTCCATGTCGTTCCGTCGCAGATCACCCTTGTTACTCTGGGACAGGTTAAGAAGTCGTTGCCTTACCAACAGCCGCAAAAACTAAGGACCGCAGTCAACCATCAGATACTGTGGACGGAAGCCGATGCAGCGCCCTCGGCCAGCGGATACCTGGTGAATGCCGGCTATCGAACTTCCGACAGTGATGGATTGAACAGAACGCAGAATTATCTTGCGCAACATCAAGTGGATGTTGAGAGCAAGGCGGAGTTCAATCCGCACTCAGAGATCAACACGGTGGCACTGAAGGATGCGGCGATATTGCCAAGTGGACATATTTCGGGTTCCACGTGGTTTGAGCGAGACGGTAAGCTGCAGGAAATGATTCTGCGCGTGCCGGTTGGTGATCTCGTTTACGAATTTCCACTTTCTTTCAACCACGATAACTAAACGCAGGCTCACTCAGCCAAAAGCCCCGCTTCGCGCGCGCGAAGCGGGGCTTTTTTTTAATACAGACGGAGCTTGTAACCGTAGACCGGGCCGCTAGCCGCCCAAAACTCGACCCTTCATAGTGAACGGCTTACTTTCGCAAGTGCTGGCCGGTGTTTGATGGTAGAATTTCCTGAGGAATAAAAAAGGAGCACGTTAAATGCCAGGTCAAGGTACCAAAATCAAGAAGAAGAAAAAGTCAGTTCTAAAGCGCGCAGCGCAATCAGGCCAGCGAGCTGATGTGAATCGCGCGAACCGCACTCGTGTGCGCACACTGATGAAGAGGCTCCGCACCGCGGTTACCGCCGGCGATGCCACGGCCGCCGGGAATTTGCTGCAACCCACGCTTTCCGCGATCGATCGCGCCATCAGCAAGGGCGTGCTGCACGAAAATACTGGGAACCGCTACAAATCCCGTCTGGCGCTGGCCCATAACGGACTCAAAGCTAACACCGCGAAATAACGATTCAAGATAGATTTGAGCTTCGGTTGTCGAAGTGCGCCTCAACGTTGCTTTGTTCTGGGGGGCGTACGCGTCTTGAATTAGCGGGACGCGGTCAGCGCGTTTGCGCTGGTCAACTCCGTCACCAAAAATTCCAAAACCATGCGGGAATCTTTACTGCTCTTCAAGCGGTCGTCCGCCTTTTCGAGAGCTCGCAATCCCACCAGCAATTGAGCCTTGGAAGTTTTGCGCGCGGCACGCAGGGCAATGTCCGCCTGCTCCGGGCGCATCCCCAGAGTACGGGCTGCTTGCCAGCCATTTATGGCGCCTCTAATTTCGCTGGCTTCGATCAATTTGCGATACATCCAGGTCAGTGCACCCAGCATTTCGAGGGGCGCTTCCCCGTCCCGCAGCAAGCGATCCAGAAATTCCATGGATTTCTGGCCCTGCCGTGAAGCCAGCAAATCCGCCAAGGCCCAAACGTTGGTTGTTTTTTCCGAAGCGACCATGGCGTTGACGTCGTCGCGAGTAATTGTTTTGCGCTCACCGAGGTAGTTTGCCAGCTTTTCTATTTCCGTTTTAAGGCGCATCAAATCCGCGGAAACCCGCTCCGCTAGATCCTCAGCCGCGCCTTTTTCGAATTGCACGCCAATCGTTTTGGCAAAGGTTTCCGCCATTAGCACGGCGGCAGATTGCCGCTGCTCGGGGTTTTCGCCCAGACCGACTTCCACCACGAAGGCTTTCTGCGAAAGTATTTTCGCCAACTTCATGCGCTCGTCGAGCCTGGCCGCTTCAATCACCAGCACGGTGAAGGGCGCGGGATCGCCGAGGTACAGCTCCAACTGCGCTACAGTTTCTTCGCGGTTTTTGTCTCCCAATTTCTCGATGGCTTCGGCATCCTCCAGAAAAACTACCTGCTGCGGCGACAGCATCGGCAAGCTCTGCGCCTGCGATAGCGCGGCTTCCGTTTCCCCTCGATCGGCCGAATAACGCGAAACAGCCCAAGTCCTCGAGGCTTCGGGTACAAATCTCTCAGTGAGTTGCTCGCGGCAAGCGTCGCGCAGGTATGGCTCGTCGCCAAGCAAAAGTATTGCCGGAATGATTTTTCCTTTTTCAAGTCGGCTCAATAATTCCTGTGGAGAAACCCTGGCCATCAAAAACGCTCCCGATTAATAATTCTCAATTACCGCCGCCACTAACTTTTTGGCAAAGTCTTGTGCCAGACGATCCAGCGCGGGGTCTTGCTCTTCAAAAAAACTGGGGACATTGGTGGAGATTTCATACTCATTGCGGAACACAAAATTCTCGCTGTGGTAGAGCACCTTGTCGGTGGCAGCGTCGGTGAGAGAAACTTCGCATTTAACGGTGACCAACATCGTCGTGGCACTTCCCGACTGAGTGTCAAAAAGCAACGGGACAGCTTCGAGGCTCACGACTTTACCGCGGAGCACCGCGTCTCCATCCGCGGCGTTGGATACGATTTTGTACGGCGTGCGGGCCAGGAATTCGTGGACCGTTGCGGAGGTGAGTTTTTGCTCAATGCGATAGCTGGTGGTCTTGTTTTCAAGCGCCATCACCGCAATGACGTGGACGCTTTTCGGCAGAGAATTACTGTGACCCGCGACGTGATAGCCGCATCCAGCTTGCAGCATCGCCACTAGCGAAATGAACAGCGCCGCACGGCGCGCCAGGTTCGCAGCCATTACAAAAGCATCTCCGCAAGCTTCACGGCGTTAGCGGCTGGCAAATGCATGTTGTCCGCGGCACCCCAGAACCACCAAGTCTCCGGGTTAGATGCGTCCGGCTTCGGTAAAGAAAGCTGTATCGAATTTAAACCCGAGACACTGATATTGCTGGGCCCAATATTGGGATCCGGCGGAATAGAAAAACCAGCATCGTGACAAGCGTTGGAAATATTTTCCGAAGTGCTGCCACGGTCGAAAACTCCAGTCGCGGAAAAAACGGAGCCGTAAAATACCGGCGCATGCACGATCTGAATTGCAGGCATGGCGCACTTGCCGTCTATGGACGCTTTAGTTTCGGTGCGCACACGTTCGCGGGTGACGCACAGCTTATGCGAACTAGCGGGACCAAAGCGGTCAAGCATGTTGCATGCGACTTGGGTGTCGAAAACTGGCTGCCCCAGGCCTTGAAAGGAAAGCAACTGCGTGGTTTGACTCTCGAGTTCCTCAATTCCAGCCGGGCCGGCTTCCGAGACAGGCTCAAATCCGATCAACATCAATCGCCGCAGACCAACACGCGAGAGCGACAAAGCGAGTCCCGCAGACGCGGTCGCAAACGCGGACGGAATCGCGAACACTTTTGCATCCGTAGCGAATTCACGGCCACGCAGCCAATCAAGTTTCGGGAACCACGCTACCGCGTCTTCTCGTTCGGCGGCGGCACCCGACAAATCGATTATTTTTGCGCCGGTACTGAGGGCTGCGGGTAAATTTCTTTTTGTGAACTCGCTCGAACCGCTGAAAAAAACGCATTGCGCGCGGTTGAAGCTGCCATCTTCAACCGGCTGAATAACCGCCGGCTCACCGCCCGCTTCGGTGAGTGTGCCTGCGACGATTGGTTCGTCAACCAAGGAAAAATCTGCACCGGCAAAGCGGCTTTCGCCTAACACTGTGCGCAATTCCGCGCCCAAAAGCGACGAAGCGCCCGCGATAACGATTCGATTGGAGGGTCTCTCAAGTGAAGGCATGTATCAGGCAGTCCGGGAAACCATGCGGTGTCGCAACAGCCGCACGACATGAAGGACCACGCCAACGGCAGCATAGGCACAGGAGAAAAGTATTAATACATATTCGGAATAGAGCCACACCAGCGCTACGGTCAGGCACAACAAAACAATTGCTAGCGATGGCTGCTTACGCGTCCAGGGAATGTCTTTGAAACTGTAGTAACGCACCGTACTGGTCATCAGTGCGCCCAGGCACGCGGCCATCACGAACCACCCCACTGCGTAGCGCCAGTCTTGAAGTGGATCTTTAAATCCATGCACGATGGAAGCCATCACCGCTGCCGCGGCTGGGGTGGGCATGCCGACAAAATACTTTGAGCTTCCGGGCGCCATGCCTTGCACATTGAATCTTGCGAGGCGCCATGCACAACAGATCAGGAATGCCAGGCAGCAAACCCAACCAAATTGGCTGAGCTGTCGCAAGCGCGTTCCGCCCAGGTCGGCCAGACCATGAACGCCCCAGGCGTAGGCCATCACCGCGGGAGCAATTCCAAAGCTGCACACATCTGCTAAGGAATCGAGCTGCACGCCGAACTCAGTGTTTGTGCCAGTCATGCGCGCCACGCGGCCGTCCATGGAGTCGAATAAAATTGCCAAGCCGATGGCTTTGGCTGCGCGGTCGAATTCGTTGGCACCTCCGACGAGCGAGGCAATAACCGCATAATATCCGCAAAGAAGATTTGCCACCGTGAACAGGCTGGGCAACAAAAAAATGCCCCGGCGCAGGCGCGGGTTATTTATGCGGCGCTTGCGAAATGACGGGATTTGCTGCTGTTGAGTTTGCTGGTCGAGCATTAAGAGCGTTTCCCGGTTGCGACTGTGTTCCTATCATCCACTGCATTTCGATCTGGCGCGGGGTTATTTTTTAGAGCCGGCCAGCTGGCGAGGATCGAAGACCCGCCTTTTACGGTTTGTCCGACCCTTACCAGTATCTGCGCCTCTCGGGGCACCCATAAATCCACGCGCGATCCGAAGCGTACTAGACCGATCCGTTCGCCGCGGGCCACGGCATCCCCGTCCTTTTTCCAACTGACCACACGGCGGGCAATAAGGCCTGCAATTTGTTTGAAGACCAGCTCTCCTGCATCGGTGGAAAGCGTAAATATGTTTTGCTCGTTTTCTGCCGAAGCGTTGGTACGCATGGCGGCAACAAATTTCCCTGGGCGATACTCTATTTTTGTAATGCGCCCGGCCGCGGGGGAGCGATTAACGTGCACGTTCCACACGGCTAGAAAAATACTGACGCGTTTACCGGGCTTGCCTGCATAGTCTTCGTCCTGCACGACCACAACGCGGCCGTCGCCGGGAGAGACGATGGCGCCGGGATCGGAGGGAATCACGCGGTCTGGATCACGGAAGAAGGAGAAAACGAACAGGGCCAGAAGCAGCACCAGGTAGGCGGCAATGCGCCAGTTCAAAAAGAAAGCCGCACTCCCGATGAGAAGTAGCGGCACTCCGAAATAATAGCCTTCTTTAACCATGCGTAAGGTAGACCTCAAGCGTCTACGCGTTGCACGGCCATTCTACGACAGATTCCGCTGGAGTTTTAAACTGAGTGCGTCGCTATTGCGTGCGTTTAGGCGGCGAAGAGCGGAGACGCGCGGCCAGGAGTTCCATTTCATCTTTTATGTGGAGCTTTAACTTTTTAAGTCTGATCTCTTCGAGGAGGTCTTCTGAACTGAGGTAGGTAGCGGTGGAGATGCGATTTAGTTCGGCTTGATATTTCGAGTGCTGCTCTGCCAGACGCTGATACTCGGCGTCTGTTTCGAGGAGTATGTCTCGAGGGCTGCGCGCCATGCTTGCCATGCGTTCCTCCCACAATACTGCGTTCCGAATTTTAGATGAGACTACATAACCGAAAGATAGCACTCCGCGCGGCCACGTCAAGGGGTAACCGTTGGAACTTTCGTTCTAGCCCGGCGAGCCTGTTAGTTTTTTCATGACTACGGCGTTCTCTGTAGGACGACTATAGTACCCGCGACGTTCTGACGCTTTCTCAAAACCGTGCTGCCGGTAAAAACAGATGGCTGCGGAATTCGATTCACGGACCTCGAGGTAAATATTTTTTGCATTCTGTGCCTGCGCAGCCGAAATTGCCGCGGTAAGCAAGGCAGATCCAATCCCGTGGCGGCGATGCATTTTGTCGACCGCCATATTTAGAATCTCCGCTTCGTCCCCGATGATCCGCGCAACCAGGAAACCGCAGAGCTGGCCGTTGAGTTCTGCTGTCAGAAGGATTTGCCCAGAGGAATGCGCTTGGTCGTATGCTTCTTTGGACCACTGTGCGGCTTGCGGGGATTGGCGACAAATCTCAAAGATCGCTTCACCGTCGCCGGGTTGGTACGGCCTGACCGTAAAGGGCGAATTTTGACTCATTTTCCGGGCACACGCGCCGGGCCCCTCTGGAAAACTTCGACATAGGACCGTCGGACATAATTGGCATCGACAGACAGGGCGTTCATTACGTTTCCATTCAATGCCCGCTGAAACGCCATTTTTCCGATGAATGGGGCCAGGACGCATGGCACGCACTGGATTTTGTCTTCTCGAGCAGCTCTGGGCTGCCACGCTGGGTGCTTGGCCAAGCTGTCTGGATCCGTCGAAATCCAAGCTACTTCATTTCCTGATGCTCGCTCATCAACCCATTCCACGAAAACTTCGGGGGACGCAACCATCTCCTCTTCAACCAGCGCTAATCCGCCTTCCACTCTGTGGTACAGGGCGCCGAATATCTGGTCTCGCTGGGCGTCAATGAAGGACGCAACGTAGTGGGCCGTGCTTTGCGACTGGGCGGCCACGGCTTCGAGTCTGGACACCCCTACGATCGGCTTGCCAAAGACTTCGCTCCAAGCTTTAACGGTGGTCAGGCCGATTCGTACCCCAGTAAATGATCCGGGGCCGGAGGCGGCAGCGAACAAGTCCACCCCGCGCAACGTGGTTCCCGTGAATTCAAGCGCGGAGTCTACAGCGGGTAGCAGCCAACTTGAGTACTCTTCCGAGACTGCATGGGGCACAGCTTGGAGCGTCGCGTTGTCCTTAAGAATCGCGACGCTGCCTCTGGCCTCACAGGTATCTATCGCCAGAACAATCATATACGAGAAGTTTTACCACAGGACGAAGGTTGGAGGGTTTCGTTTTGAACCGCGGGCGCTGGCGAAATCCCCACTGAAACAGATACTGTCAGTTTTGTCAGATTTTCGCTGGAGCAATTGGAGTGCCAAATTGTCAACTTTTTTTGGCTAACTGCCTCATTCCAGAGGATATATCTTGACTCTTGCGACACATCTGCGTACAGTCAATCCTGTACCTCGGAGGGGGCAACCGCATCCATGGAATACAAAATCGGCGACAAGGTCGTTTACCCAAACCACGGCGTTGGAATAGTCGAGCAAATCAGTTACGGCGTATTAAATGGCAGAACTGAGCGGTACTTCATGATTCGAATCGTCTCCAGCGGTTTACGCGTTATGGTTCCACAGTCGAACGCGATGACCGTAGGCCTAAGATCTGTAATTCGTTCCACGGACTCGATGAAAGTGCTAGGGTTCCTGGAAAAAGGTAAGCTGAATTCCCACCACGACTGGAAACACCGTTTTAAAGAAAATTCCGAGCGAATGCGCACCGGCGCGTTGCTGGAAGTCGCCGTAGTACTCAAAAGCCTGGTTTCACTAAGCTGCAGCAAACCTCTCTCCTTCCGCGAAAAGAAAATGTTAGAACGCGCCAAGTACCTGCTGGTAAGCGAAATGGCCACGGCGCGGAACACTTCAGCGGAAAATGCGGAAGCCACCGTTGTCAAATCGCTGGCTAAGGCCAAATTGCAATTCCCGGTGTTGACCGAAAAATTCGAGTAGATTTTTCTTTTTGTTTTCTTCTGCGGGCAGCGTGATTGCTGCCCGCTTTTTGTTTTTGGTGTGATTTTTACCGCGGACGGGCCCGCCCCCGTCACTTTTTTGACGCGGAATTATATTTTTCCCATTTGGCGAGCGTTTCGGAAACGCTGAACTATTTCTTCGTCGTGAGACGCCGACGGTCTGAGGTTTTTCCCCAGCCTCCGCCGCCTGGCGTTTCGATCCGAAGAATATCACCAGCCTCGGCGTGGAACGCGCACTTCCCCGGCAGTGCCGTTATTTTCCCCTTGCGTAGCAGCTCATTTTTGCCGGGCTTCCCTACCGACCCGCCGCTCAAACCATACGGGCCGCGCTCCCGGCGATCGCTCAGGATTGTCACTTGGGTGGAGGTTAGCAGTTCGATCTCACGAATGATGCCGTCGCCGCCGCGGAATTTTCCTGCGCCGCCGGAATTCTGCCTGACGGAATAGCTGCGCACGCGTGCCGGGTAGGTTAGTTCAAAGACTTCAATGGGCGTGTTCCAGGAATTGGTCATGTGGGTGTGAATGGCGGAAATGCCATCGAGGCCGGGGCGCGCACCCATGCCGCCTGCGATGGTTTCATAGTAGACGAATGGGGCGTTGTTATTTCCCGAGTGGCGGCCGCCGAGAGTGAAATTGTTCATGGTGCCTTGGCTGGCTGCGGGGATGCGGTCGGGCACGGTCTTGGCCAGCGCACGAAATAACGTGTCTACCATGCGTTGCGATGTTTCGACATTTCCGCCGGCGACGGCTGCGGGCGGATTGGCGTTGACCACGGTGCCTGCGGGGGCGATCACGCGGATCGGACGGATCAGTCCTGAAGTAGCGGGTACATCTTCAGTGAGGAGACAGCGGAACACATAGTAGACAGCGGAAACGGCAATGGCTTCGACAGCGTTTACGTTTCCAGCGCATTGCGGTGCGGAGCCAGAGAAATCCACTTCTGCGCGATTGCGATTTATTTTTATGCGAACTTTAATTTTGAGCGGAACGGCAGTGACTCCGTCGCCGTCAAGAAAATCCTCCGCGGTGGATATGCCGGGTTTGAGGGCGCGAAGGACGGAACGCATCATTTTTTCCGAATATTCCAAGAGGAAATTCCCGTAAGCGTGCAATTCCCTTTCGCCGTATTTTTGGGAAACTTCGAGCAAGCGCCGCTGGCCGGTTCTGCAAGCAGCAATTTGGGCAGCCAAATCGCCTTCACGCTCGGCGGGGGTACGCACGTTCGCCAAAATGATGGACATCGCATCGCGATTCAATTCGCCGCGCCGAAACAAGTGCACCGGAGGAATTCGTAAACCTTCCTCGAATATTTCGCGCGCAGGGCCCATGGAGCCAGCCAGCGCTCCGCCAATATCGGCGTGATGGGCACGGTTGGCTATGTAAAACGAGGGGCGTTTTTTGTTTTGCAGATGGACAGGCATTACCATGGTTATGTCCGGGAGATGCGTGCCACCCGCAAAGGGGTCATTGAGCACGGCGATGTCTCCGGGCTCGAGGGTCAACGCGGAGCGAGCGGCCGCAACGGATGTAGGCATGGAGCCCAGATGTACGGGCATGTGATCGCCCATGGCGAGGACATTGCCATTGCCATCGTAAACGGCACAGGAATAATCGCGGCGCTCTTTTATGTTGGGCGAAAATGCGGAGCGCCGAAGGACCGCACCCATTTCTTCAGCGATGGAGTGGAAGACATTTTTAAATATTTCCAATCTTGTCGGATCAGATTTACGAATCGTTTTGCGCATAGACTTTTGGGGGCACGCTCCAGCTATTTTGGCGTCAGCAAAAGTTGGCCGTAGGCATCGATGCGCGCGCCCCACCCCGGTGGGATCAGTGTAGTAGCGCTGTACTCGGCCACAATCGCTGGGCCGGAGAAAATATCGCCGGCGCGGAGGTTATCTCGCCGGTGCAAGGTGGTTTTTCGAGTGCGGCCATAAAACGAAAGCTCCATGATTTGGTCAGGTGACAACGGCTGAGTACGCGAACGCGAAGCGATCTTCTGGCGTGGGGGTTTGTCGGTGATTCCGGTGGCGCGGCTGCGGATATTTACAATCTCTATCTGTTTATTTTCGTGATGATAGCCGTAACGCATTTCATGCGCACGATGAAATGCGCGGATGACATCCCGACCAGTTGAGCCAAGTGGACTAACCGGAATATTCAGTTCATAGGCTTGGCCGAGATAACGCATATCGAGAGTGTGTTGGAAGCGCATTTTGTCGCGCGAAAATCCTTCTGCGTCAAGAACACGGATGGATTGTGCTTCGAGACGGTTAAAAATATTTTGTAATCGCGGCGGCTCTCTGAGCATTTCGTCAGCGGGGAGGAATATAGTCTGAGACAATTCCTTCACTACATCAGCTTGCAGAATTCCCAACGCCGACAAGCCGCCCGGAAATACAGGAATCAGCACAGTGCGCATTTCAAGCGCGGCGGCGAGATCGCAGGCGTGCAGGCCGCCAGCTCCGCCAAAGGCAATCAACGTGTAGTCACGCGGGTCATGACCGCGTTCAATGGAAATGACGCGAATGGCTTTTTCTATGACAGCGTTGGCAACGGCGATGATGCCTTGCGCGAAAGCTTTTACGGTACGAAACCGTGCACCGGACTGTTTAACTAATTTTTGCATTTGCGCGCGAGCCCGCTGGATATCCAGTGAAAAGGCTCCGCCGAGAAGTCCCGCGTTCCCGAGATGACCGAGCACGGCGTGAGCATCGGTGACGGTGGGATTCAATCCGCGGCCGTAACATATCGGTCCGGGGACGGCACCGGCACTTTCCGGGCCGACGCGCAGCGCACTGCCTTCGTCGAATCGCGCGATGGAACCGCCACCGGCGCCCACGGTATGAATTTCAAGCATGGGCACAGCGACGGGAAGCCCCGCGACGATGGCCTCGCTGGTGGTGCGCAGTTCTCCGGTGAGCAGCGCCACATCCGTGGAGGTGCCGCCCATATCAAAGCTGATGCATTTGTCGAGGCGCGCCAATTTGGCGGCGTGACTTGCGCCAATCACTCCGCCGGCAGGGCCGGAGAGAATGGTGCGCGCCGGCTCTCGCGCTGCTTGTTCGGCGGAAATAATTCCGCCATTGGATTGCATGATGCGCACGGTAGCTCTCGAAGGTCGAGAATGATTTTTTCTAGATTTCTTTTGAGCTTGATGTGGAAGGAGCGCGGAGATGCGGACAATTGTGTCGCGAAGATAGTTACTCATAACTGGGACGAGGTAGGCATTGATGACCGTTGTGGAGGTGCGTTCGAATTCGCGAAATTCTGGAAGAATCTCATGCGAGACCGAGACGGCGTAGCCCGCGGACCTTAGCTTATGCGCGATGCGCTTTTCGTGCAGCGGATTGCGAAATGAAAACAGTAAGCTGAGCGCGACCGAGTCCGGTTTTATTTTCTTGATTTGGCGCAAGAGACGACGAATTTCAATAGTAGTTAAGACCTGGACGACCGAACCGTCCGCAGCCAGCCGTTCCTTGGCACCGAAACGTCTTGAAGAGGGTGACAGCGGTTCGGCTTTCTGCAAGAACAGGTCGTATAACTTCGCCCGTGCTTGCCTGCCAATTTCGAGTACATCTTCAAAGCCTGCAGTGGTTATCAGCGCTACGCGTCCACCGCGACGTTCAAGTAATGCGTTGGTGCCTACCGTTGTGCCGCAGACAAGATCGTGAGTCTCGCCGCGTGATGACGCGTGCGCGGAGGCGAGTTGAACAGCTTCGGCGATGGCTTCCGCAGGAGCATTGGGGCGCGAGGCGACTTTTATGATTTGTAGTTTCCGGTCGCGTACGAAGACGCAATCGGTGAAAGTGCCGCCGCTGTCGATGGCGATACGCATGAGTGGGTGATTCTACATTACAGGGAAGGGTCTTCGTGACGGTCTGAAGGTTTGAACTACCTTTCCTCGCTCCTACAATTTGTGCTTATCGAACCCTACCTTAGCGGCGCGCTAAAGCGGACATTTCACGTGCTAGTCACTGCGGACATATCATGTGCTACCGACAAGCGAACCCGTACTTATTGCACAGGCGTACACCGTGTGGTAGCGTCCCCGGCAGCAATATCAGCGACGCGAAGCGCTGCGCGTGGATTTTTAACTTCGCCCAAGGCCCAAAATTGGCGGCAGAATTGTTGCGCGTCAACGCGCATTCCCCGGAACCCAACTTGCTGCGTTATGCGGCAGATTTTCTGACGCGTGGTCGGGTGGTGGCGGTACCCACGGACACGGTGTATGGTCTGGCGGCCGACCCTTTTAATTTGTCCGCGGTGGAAGAAATTTATCGCGTGAAGGGTCGTCCCGAAACTCGCGCGCTGCCGATTCTTGTGAATTCCATCGACCAGGCCTTGCTGCTCGCGCGCGACGTGCCGGAGAATTTTCTGCGACTGGCGCATGAATTCTGGCCGGGAGCACTGACCTTGGTTGTAGACGCCGGGCATCGTCTGCCGTTAAAAGTCACCGCCAACACTGGGCGTGTGGCGTTGCGTTTGCCACGAAGCGCGATAATTGCGGCACTCATCGACGAGTTCGATGGGCCTATTACCGGAACTAGCGCTAACTTTTCGGGACACCCTTCATGCGTCAGCGGGGCACAGGTCCAGGAGCAACTCGGCAAGCGGCTGCCGCTTATCCTCGACGTCGGTGATCTGGGGACCTCACTGGCGTCCACTATCGTGGTGCTGAGGGGCGACGAGTGGAAAATTGTCCGCGAGGGCATCATTCCCGCAGCAGATAT
>DATMOS010000024.1:0-11171 GCA_035568155.1 Verrucomicrobiia bacterium
ACAGAGAGAAATTCGCTCAGATGCGGATCTGGACAGCATGGCGGACTTCTTTGAGAGCACGCTTGCCGGAATCAGGATGGCGGCCAAAGCCGGCAAGAGTCGCCACGCCCTTCGAAATATCGCCGCCTTTGCGTCAAGAGCCTACTTGGCATCAGATCGGCGATAACACCAGAGTGACCTCTATAACCCATCGGGATCGCTTGGTCCGCGCAGGTTAAGCGCAACCAGCTCAGTGGCCATAACAATTCCTCTTAGCAGAGAGTCCGACTACTGGCACTTAAATGTAAAATTTGCCACACGTTTTTCGTTTCGCTCCTCCAAGGACAATCGGTCCGTTACACTGGTTAGTGACGCGTTGTGTTACGCGCCCTTATCGAACTGGAGAGGGATTTTCCGCTAGTGTCTACGCGCTTCCGCGCAATGCAGCACCGCAACTTTCAACTTTTCATCGGCGGCCAGCTAATTTCACTCATCGGCACGTGGATGCAGACGACCGCGCAGTTGTGGCTGGTCTACAAATTGACGGGGTCGGCGGCGCTGTTGGGAGTCTTCGGATTTGCCAATCAGGTTCCCATTTTATTTCTGGCGTCTATTGGCGGCTATGTCGGCGATCGCTATAACCGACACTACGGAGTCATCGCCACCCAGGCGGTATCGATGGTACTGGCCTTCGCTCTCGCGGCATTGACCTTTGCCGAAGCGATAAAAGTATGGGAGTTGATTCTCATCGCTTTTCTGGTCGGCGTGGTGAATGCCTTTGACGTACCCATTCGCCAATCGTTTTTGGTGCAAATGGTTGTGAAAGAGGATTTGCCCAACGCTATCGCGCTGAATTCTTCCATCTTCAATGGCGCCCGGGTAGTAGGTCCCGCGGTGGCAGGTTTTGCGCTGGCGTGGAAAGGACCGGCATGGTGTTTCCTGCTGAACGGCATCAGCTTCCTCGCGGTGCTCGCGGCACTGCTGGCCATGCGCATACCGAAGACGGTGGTCAAGCCTCCAGAAGGTTCGCCCTTTCAGAATTTTATCCAGGGCTTTCGGTTTGCGATGAGCGACATGCCGGTGCGATCGGCTTTATTGCTGCTTAGTCTCTTAAGTCTTCTGGGACTGCAATACTCGGTTTTCTTGCCGATATTTGCGAGCGAAGTTCTGCACCGCGGCGCCAAGGGTTTTGGGTTGCTGATGAGCACCGCCGGAATTGGAGCGGTCCTGGGGGCGCTGTATTTCGCTGGGCGTACCAGCTACAAGGGGCTGGCGCGCTGGATTGCGGGCACCTCGCTGGTTTGCGGAGTTTGCCTGATGCTTTTTTCACAATCCAAGGTGTTTTGGTTCTCTGCCACGGTTTTACTGATCGTGGGTTTCGCAGCAACGGTGCAAATGGCCGCCACCAATACCATTGTGCAAAGCCGTGTGCCGGACGAACTGCGCGGCCGGGTTATGGCGGTTTACGCGACCATGTTCATGGGCGTGCAACCGATTGGATCGCTGATCGCGGGAGGCGTAGCCAAACACATCGGCGCGCCCTATACGCTCACGATCTTTGGCGCGCTTGTCCTGGTCGGCAGTCTGGTTTTCTTGTTCCGAGTCGTGTTGCGCTTACGCTCGCAGGCCACGCACGCCGCGCCAAACCCAACGGGATAACGACCGGCAGGACACTCCCGAAACGGTCATAAAAGTGCAAATCAGTTGTTGACCCTGCCCGGTCAGAACACACGGTAGTAAAGAAATTTACCCGGGAAAGCGGTCATCCAGATGAACATAATTGAACTCAAAATAGTGCTCGGTTTGGTGTTCACGTTAATGCTTGGTGGCGCGATACTGGCGGACAACGTTACGACCTACCGAGGCAATGCTGTCAGCGATACGAGAGGTACGGACTTCGGTTTCCCTAGTGGACATGGCTGGGATCGAGGTACCAAGCCCTGCAATTGCAGCTTGGATGGCAGTTTTGTACGCAAAGATCTGGAAAAGGGCACCACCTGGAGTTTCACCGCAGGGTCTCATACTGTGGCTGTGCCTGCGGCGGAACCGGCAACGGGTTTGTTTGTTGGTCTAGGCCTGGCAGTATTTGGGCTGATGCGCCGTCGTAAGAAAAAACCGCTTGAAAATGCTGTGTGGGAGAATCTGGGCTAACACTTTCTCTGGCAGTTCCCGTCCTTGGCTACCTGGCATGCACCGGAATTATTTTTACCATTTTCCGCACACAAATTGCCCATCTTAGGCACGTTCCCGTAAATCTAACTCGGATTCGATCGGTAGATCCATGTAGGCCTTACGTTCGTTGCTATCGCTGTGACGGAGATGTCGGCCACCCGGGCTAGTACCGCATCCACGTTTTTTCTGTTGGGCGACAGCGAGCACACCGGATCAGTGGCCGCAGCGTCATCTACCAGTAGCAGCGCTTGACACCGGCACCCTCCAAAATCGATTTCGCGGCGGTCGCAACTACGACATGGCTCCTGCATCCAGTGTTGGCCGCGAAATTTTTGGAATGCGGCAGAGGACTCCCAGATTTCGCGCAGGCTGCGGCCTTTGACATTTTCAAACGTGAGCCCCGGGATCACTCGGGCGGCATGGCAGGGCAGAACGTCGCCGCTCGGCACGACCAGCATGAGTTTGCGTCCCCAGCCGCCCATGCAGGCCTTCGGAAATTTCGCGTAATAGTCGGGAACCACGTACTCGATGCGCATCTTGCCGCGCAGCCGCTCCTGAGTCTGCTTCAATACTTCCAGCGAGGAATCCAGTTGCTCGCGGGTGGGCAGGAGATTTTCGCGGTTGGCAAAAGCCCATCCGTAATATTGCACGTTGGCAAACTCAACTCGTGTGGCGCAGGAAGCTTCCGCGATGGCCAGCATTTCCGGGAGTTGATCCATGTTGCGGCGATGGATTACGAAATTCAGGGTTACCGCTACTCGGTGGCCGCGAAGCCACTCAAGCACGCGCAATTTCTGCGCATGCGTAGTGGTGCCGGAGATTTCGCTAGCGATTTCGGGTCGCGAGCTCTGAAAGCTGAGTTGGAAATGGTCCAATCCCGCGGCGACTAGTTTTTCAAGGCGCGGTTCGTCGAGCGGCAATCCGGAGGTAATGAGGTTCACGTACAGGCCGGCGGCGCGCGCGGCGCTCACTAGCTCGACAATATCCGGCCGGGCCAACGGCTCGCCGCCAGTGAAGTCCGCCTGTAAAACGCCGAGTTCCGCTGCCTGTGTAAAAACGTTACGCCAAGCATCGGTGCAGAGCTCACTCGTGCGGGCATTCAACTCCAGGGGATTCGAACAATAGACGCAGTGCAGCGGGCACCGATGGGTAAGTTCGGCAATTAAAGCGAGCGGCGTAGGAGCGGCGCTATTCATTTATATTTTGAGGCCCAGTTTCTATTCTCTCAAAAGACGCGAAGTTTCCAATTGCCGCGAAATCTGAACATACGCACTATTTTGGAGAACGAGGTTAGTCAAAATTGCGCTGCACCAGGGTCCAGTCGCGAACTCCCAGGGAGTACCGAATTTGGTACCGATGTAGGATCAAAAGTGACGAAATATAATTCTGGCACAAAAGCGAAATGGAGGGTGCCGCGGGAGGCCGCAGTCTTGTCAGGGTATGTTGAGCACCGCCCCGACGCCAGCGTAGAGGTACCGGTCGCCAAAGGCTTTTCGCAGCGCGGCAAAAGTCGGCTCTCCGGTGCAGTGGCCAATCGCGATGTAATCCAGCTTCCATTGATCGTGCAATGCGGTCGATATTTTCTGAATATCGGCATCCGAGGCCCCTACCAGATGGAGTCCTCCGAACAGAACACGGACATGTGGGTCTATTTTGGCCGCAGCTTCGAGGATCTTCTCCACGCCCGCGTGAGAACATCCGGCTACAATGATCAGGCCCTGCGGGCCGCGAATCGCCAGCGAAATTTCACGAAGTTCGAGGGTCCCGGTGACCTGGGAGATGGTCGGGATAATAAAAATACCCGGTTCGATCTCGGTCGTTGAATCTACTCTTACAAAGTTCGCCTCAGGCCAAGGTGTACTCGCCGAAATAGTATTGGGCGGATTCCCGTCAAAGTAGCGCATGCTCGCCGCCAGCGACTCGTCTTTGCGATAGAAGCTGCTCGGGGCTCCCCACCCGAATGGCCCCCACGGTTCCGCCGGGGTGTATATCTTAACTTTCGGATTTATGCGCAGCAGATAATTCAGGCCGCTGATGTGGTCGCTGTGCCGGTGAGACAGGATGACGAAGTCCAGCTTGGTGAGATCCGCACCGAGTGCCTTAACGTTGTGCTCGAAAATCTCAGCATTCCCGCCGGTATCAAAGAGTATTCGCTTGCCGCCATACTCCACCAGCGCAGAAAATCCCCAGCCTTTCGTGATCGCCGGAGCCTTTCCGAAAGCGTCATAGAGGATCGTAACGCGATTGCCGGACTGGGCAGTACCGAGAAGAGGAAGTAGACAGAGAACGATGACAAGACCAAAGGAGATGCCGTATCGCATCGTGTTCCCGTTGAAGGTCAGGCGCGGCATCATCAGAAGACTGAAATTGTAAGCCCGGTTGCCACGCCCTAGCACGCGCTATTTTTTCCGAGACCCGAGGCTTGCGTTGCGATAAACGGCTCTACAATAAATTAGCTACTAAGCTACGCTGCCGCCCGCAGAAGCCTCCCCAGCCTCAAAGTCCAACGCCCGCTGATCGTTTAGCAAAGCCAAATATCCGAGGATGTCGCTCTCAACTTTTTGCTGGTCGGCTTTGTCGTAAATTTTCTGCAATTCCGTGATTATCTGGCGCACGGTGTGTTGGCCGTCGCAACGCTCGACGATTTCCAGGCTCGGGCCCATCAATCGCAGGGCCTTTTCCGGCATCAGCAAGACGCGCGGCTGCTGCTTGGTGTCGTTCAGCCGGCATCCTGGCGCCAAGCACGGACGGCTATTTAAATCGGGAGTCATTAATGTTTTTTCACGGTGTAATTATTTTTCGCTCGGCTTAAAAGCGCCGGGTGGGGGCCAGCCAGGTTGCACATACGCGAAATACAAGGCATCGAGCTGGGCCCACAGAATGTCGCACTTGGTGCGCAGCGCGGCGTAGGCTTTTTGTTGCTCCTCGGGCGATCGCGCGTGCTTCACTACCCAAGCCAGCGCGAATTCCGCATCCTCGGGAGCCTGCGTCAAGCGTGCATTGAAATAATCCAGTCCGCCAGTGAGCCACGGATAATGTTGACGCAGGCGGTCTACCCGTAGGGTGATCAACTGGTGGGAGAAAAGTTCGGTCAGCGACGAAGCTATTGCCTCGAGCAGCGTATGCGTGCTCACAAAATTTACGTAGGCCTGCACCGCGAATCGTGTGGCTGGCAATATGCCGTCGCCGTGAAGCGCTTGCTGGCGAGGTAGGCCAGTGGCCTCCACCAGGCGCAGCCACTTTTCAATGCCGCCGGGATTGTTTCCGTCGCCGTCGTGGTCTATCACGCGCTTGCGCCACGCCAGACGGAACGCGGGATCGTCACTGCGCGCCAGAATGGCCGCATCTTTCAACGGTATATGACTCTGATAGTAGTAGCGGTTCAGAGCCCAGGATTGCAGTTGCCCGCGCGTCAGTTTGCCTTCATGCATCAACAAATGAAACGGGTGCTGATGGTGATAGCGCTCTTCGCCAATGGCGTAGAAGCCGGCGATGAATTCACTCTCCGGCAGCATCTTTTTTTGTGCCGTGAGGCTAGCCGGGATGTTAGCGGGCGCGTTCATATTTCCAACTCCATCCCATCGTAGGCCAATTCGAAACCTGCATCCAGCACTGCGCGATGCTGGGGGCTGTCCTCGTCGAGGATCGGATTGGTATTGTTGATGTGAATCAGAATTTTGCGGCCCTTGATGTTCTTGGGGTATTGCTCAAGCATTCCACCGGGACCGGAGAGTGGCACATGGCCGATCTGGCGCGCGGTTTTTTTGCTGCGGCCAGTTTTGATCAATTCGTCGTCGCTCCAGAATGTGCCATCGACAAAGGATGCGTCGCTATTTTCGATCCAGAAACTCCACGCACCGGCGTGCCCGTTAGCCGTTTTTGTCTCTGCGGGAATTGCAGGGGCATAAAATATTTTTTTGTCACCTTTATGAATCACAAATGCCGACGTGGCTTCCTCCGCCACGAGCGTTCGCCGCAGTTCTTCGCTCACGTAATCGGGATAACAGCCGCCCATGGGGACGGTGGTGCACAGAAACTCTGGCGTGGAGCCCGACTCTTCCTCGAGGTGGCAGCCCAAGCGGCCTTTGCTGGATAGCCGCACCCACTTTACCGGCGGGTCGGCGCGATCGAGAACACGAAAGACGCGATTTTCTTTTTGCAGCGCGGACTGTACCGAGGGTGTGGCGAAAACAAAAAAGGACTGGAATTCGCGCAAATGAAGCAGACCCGCTACGGAGTCGATATCGGCGCTCGGCAAGAACACGCCGCCGATAGGGGACTCGACCGCCGCAGGCGCGACGGCGGGGGGCACGCCCATTCGAGTCGAGGCGCTAGCGGCGCGATTCGGACACAACTCAGGCGCAGCAATGAGTTGCGTTCTCAGGTCCGGAGAAGCACTAAGAAGGAACCAAACTTTGGAGTTGGTGGTAAAAGCCAGCTGGGTCTGGCTGCGCGCACGGCCGTGAAATTTCCCGGCTCTTACCCGTTGGCAATTGGAACAAGCGCAATTCCACTGGGGAAAACCGCCCCCGGCTGCTGAGCCGAGGACTTTTACGCGCATTCGATCAGTATCCGAGCAGACCGCGAAGCGGTCATCGCACTACAGCTCAGCGTTGGCGTAGGAACTGATTTCGCAGTTGAGGTCGATCTCTTCGTGTCGCGGTGTGGTCCATTCCATGGAAAGCTCCTCGAATTAAAACCAAGATAGTAGTCGCACGAAAAGAATAGCACGCACTAACCGAGAATGGAACACGGTGTTCCACACAAAAACTTTCAGCCGTTACATCCGGAGAACCGCGTATGAAACCCCCACGCGGTTGGCGGAGATTTTGAACGGGGAATTAAAGATTTCTTAACCGGCGGTGAACGCTTCAACCCGAATCGGGCCGTGACAAATCGACTACCAAGTATGGTAAGCATCAACCGCGCAAACCACCATTAGTCGTAGCGAAAAATCGCAATTACACTGCATGCGTTTCTCACAACATTTTTCACAACTTTTTACGTTTCCCCTTGACATGCCGCGAATCGCGATTATGATGTGGTCAAATGTGGAGTGAAGTGGGTGGTAGTAGAGGTAAGTAGGGCATAGTAAAGCGTTGTGGGCATCACCGGGGCAACATAAGAAAGACCTAATTTTGGGGTCATTTGTAGGTGTTTTGGGGGCATTTTGCGCATCCAAGACTTCCTTTTAGTGTCTGGGTGTGTGGCCGTCAAGACCAAAAACGGCTATCACATCGTGAATCCGAGCGGGGCATATGAATCTGCGGGGAAACTATCCGGCGAAGGTCGACGAGAAGGGCCGGTTGAAGATTCCCGCCTTGTTCTTGGAAGGGCTGAAGGAGTACGGCAATCAGTTTTACATCACCAGCCCAACCGGCGAATCGGCGCGCATTTACCCGATGAAGGTTTGGATGGGTATTGAGGACAAACTTGCTGGGGTGTCCTCGCAGAACCGGGCGAAGCGAAAATTTCTTATGAGAACGAGTTATTACGGGCAAACGGTTGAACTTGACGCGCAGGGAAGAGTGCTGCTGCCCGCGGTGTTGCGCGAATCGGCGCAAACCAAGGGCGAGGTGGACGTTTTTGGGAACCTCGATTATCTGGAAGTGATGAATCACACCCGGGTACTCGACGAACTGAAGAATTCGCCTTACACCGAAGAGGATTTCAAGGCGCTGGAAGATTTGGGAATTTAGCGAGATTAGCAGTAACGAGCGGCGAGTGAGCGGTGAATAGAGCTGAGTCGCACACGCCGGTCTTAGTTGAAGAGGTGTTGCAATGGCTGGAAGTAAAACCAGACGGTATCTACGTAGACGCCACGCTAGGAGCCGGGGGCCACTCGGCGGCTATCGCGCAAAGACTAGTCTCGGGCAAATTGATCAGCCTGGACCAGGACGAACGGGCCTTAGAGTTGGCGCGGGAGAATTTGAAGCCGTGGAAGGATCGGGTGGTTCTCGTGAAGTCGGCATTCTCGAGGATTGCGGAGGTCGCACACGAGTTGGGGATTCCGAAGGTGGACGGGGTCTTGGCCGACTTGGGGGTTTCCTCGATGCAGCTTGATCAGAGCGCGCGGGGGTTTTCGTTTCGCGAAGCAGGCCCGCTGGATATGCGCATGGATGCCGAAGGTGAACTTACGGCAGACGAAATTGTGAATCAGTGGTCGGAAAAAGAAATTGCCGACCTGCTCTATCGCGAAGCCGATGAGCATGATTCCAGAAGAATCGCCAAGGCGATCGTACGAGCGCGACCCCTACGGGATACCGCGCACTTGGCAACGACTGTGGCAGGGGCCCGAAAGCAATGGGGAAGGCAGAGACTGCATCCCGCAACAAAAACGTTTCTGGCGCTGCGGATCGCGGTGAATCGAGAGATGGAGGAACTCGGGCAGTTTCTTTCTCGGACCCCCGCCACAATAAATCCAGGAGGCCGCTGGGTGGTGCTTAGTTACCACTCACGTGAAGATCGCCTCGTGAAGCACGCATTTCAGGAAGGCGAGCGCGCGGGCACGCTGCGGGTGCTCACCAGACACGTCATTCAGCCTAGCGAAGCAGAGCAGGCGAATAATCCGCGGTCGCGAAGCGCGAAACTGCGGTGTGCAGAGATTTTGGCAGCCGCTTAAGGCGCCAGTAAAAGGTAAAGCTATGACGCGGAAGAAGAAGAGCCGGGCATCGACTGAATTTCATACTGTGAAGCGGCTGGATAATACGCGCCTGGTTCGTCACGTGGAGCCGGTAAAGATGCGCAATCTTTATCGCACCGTGGCACTGGGCGGCATTATTGCGGCATTTTTTCTGCTTTATATTTACCAGCATTTCAAATGCATCGATTTAAGCTTCCAGCTCGAAGCCGCGCGTACCGAGCGACTGGAAGCCTCAGCTTTAAATTCATCCTTAAGACTCGAAATAGCAGGTCTCAGCAATCCTAAACGCATCGACATGATCGCGCGCCGCCAACTGGGCCTGACGGAAACGTTGCCCTCTCAAGTCCGCGAATACCAACCAGTGGCGGGAGCCGAAGTGGCGGATGCTCAGTTAATTCGCGTGAACCACGACCAGTAGTCCAAACCACATGAGGACGCGGGCGCCTAAAGTAAGCAAACCCCTCCCCACCGTCTCAGTTATTCACAACAAATTTTCTTTTGAGTTGAGCGTCCCACGGGAGGACGAACCGGCGTAATCCTTACATGCTACAAAGTCGAGCTCACGTCCGTTTGCTGATCGTCGCTGGCGTAGCTCTATTGTGGGCCACCGCAGTTTTTGGCCGCCTAGGTTACCTGCAACTTTACCGGCATCGCGACTATCTGCTTCGCGCGCAACGTCAACAGCAACGCATCATTGAAATTTCCCCCAAACGTGGCGCGATTTACGATCGCAACATGCACGCGCTGGCCATGAGCATCAAGGTTGATTCAGCGTTTGCCATTCCCAACGAGATCAAAGATAAGCCGCTCGCTGCCCAACTTTTGTCCGGCGTGCTTGGCATTCCAGCGGACCTGGTGGAATCGCGCCTGGACTCTTCGCAAAATTTTGTGTGGATCGAACGCAAGCTCACCCCGGAAAAATCCGAAGCGATCACCGCGCTGAACCTGAAAGGTGTTTATACCCAGGCGGAAAACAAGCGGTTTTATCCGAAAGCGGACCTCGCATCCCACGTTCTCGGCTTTGTCGATGTGGATGAAAAGGGTTTGGGGGGCATCGAGTACGCGCTGGATAGTCAGATCCGCGGCAAAAGCGAAAAAATTGTGATGATGGCGGACGCGCACCAGAAATCGTTCGATGGCGCGGAAGCTCGCCGCGACCACGGCGCCAACGTGGTGCTGACGCTGGACGAAAAAATTCAGTACATCGCGGAGCGCGAGCTAGCCGCCGCGATAAACAAAACTCACGCGCTGGCCGGCAGCGTAGTGGTGATGAATCCCAACAACGGGGAATTGTTGGCGGTGGCCAACTGGCCGACCTTTGATCCCAACGCGGCGTCCGCAGGAACGCCTGCTGAATTTCGCATGAATCGCGCGGTCAGCGCACTGTATGAGCCGGGCTCTACTTTTAAATTGATTACCCTGGCTGCCGCGTTCGATCAGGGGATTACCAATCCCGACGAAGTTTTTGATTGTGAAAACGGTGCGACGTACGTGGCCGGGCACAAAATTCACGACCATAAACGGTTTGGCATGCTGACGGTCACCGACATCCTGGCACTATCGAGCGACGTCGGCGCTATCAAGATTGCCGAACGGCTGGGCGCGCCAAAATTTTACGATTACATTCACGCGTTTGGATTTGGCACCCCTACAGGCGTTGACCTTCCCGGGGAAAGCCGCGGACTTTTGCGACCGCTGGCCAACTGGTCGCCCATTTCCATTGGTGCGATCTCCATGGGGCAGGAAGTTGGCGTGACACCGTTGCAGTTGATCTCCGCGGTGTCCGCGATCGCCAACGGCGGCATGCTTTACAAACCGCACATCGTTGCGGAAGTTCGCCGTGGCGAAACGGTATTGCCTCGTGAAGGATTGCTAGCGGCCAGTGAGCCACGCCGCGTCATTCAACCGGAGACCGCTGCCACGCTGCGCCGCTTGATGGAAGGCGTGGTATTGAATGGCACCGGTAAACTCGCGCGACTCGACGGCTGGACCTCAGCGGGCAAAACCGGCTCGGCGCAAAAGATCGATCCCAACACGGGACGCTACTCACCTACGCAATTGATAGCATCCTTCACCGGGTTCGCGCCCATCAATAATCCCGCAGTGGCGATTCTCGTTTCGCTCGATTCTCCGATTGGATTGCACGAAGGCGGCATGGTAGCTGCGCCGGTGTTCAAGCGCGTGGCCGAACAGGTTTTGCCGTACCTCGATATATCCCCGGATGTGCCAGTCAACGAACGGTTGGTGCAGGCCGCCTACAAAAAACAAGCGCAGAGCGACGCCGAAAATCTGGAAGACTTCACGCCTTCGGATTTGTTGCTGTTGCCGGAGCAACCTGAGCCGGCTTCCTCCAGCGTTGAAACTCATTCGACGAGCA
>DATMOS010000025.1:0-19282 GCA_035568155.1 Verrucomicrobiia bacterium
CCCAAAATCCTTGCGGTGTCTTTAGCGGTGGGAAATGGACCCGTGATTGTTGCTTTCATCCAAACCTCTCCACTCAATATTACATCGCCGCAGCGTTAGTTTCTACCGCCGTTCCCACAAGACACCATCCGTCTGCAAGAAATCCCAGCCCAATCGTTCAAACCAGCAGGCCCATCGTGCTATGCAATGGAGAACTCGCTGTGCAAACAAATCCACGAATCAAGCTCCTTCCATGAGAAGGCCGGTTGATGTCAAGGCACACTTTTGCTCTTCTTTCCTTCAGTCTGTTCCCGTTCAGCTAAGCCGCCCCTGTCGCCATCCTTCCATTCGCACTCTTTGTGAGCGAAATTCGCTCGGTGCAAGGTGGGTGTTCTCGTTCAGTAGGTGCTGCTACCACTACGCACGTCAATACACCCATCGCGGTCCCACGGCTTCGATCATCTGCGCCAAGCTAGGTGGACATAGACACAAGACAACTATCAAAACCAAACTTACCTTTTTCCTCTTGTTCAGGGATCACCACACTCCGACGCACGCTCTAAATGATTCGCGACGATAAAAACTAACGCCGTCGGGCACGCTTTGCAGCTTCCTTGGCCATCGCAAATAATAGCAGGCGGTCCGCATTATCCATTCGTGAAAGGCGGTCCACTAGTTTGCGACAATATAGGGCAGATTGTCCCGAACTGCCCCATTCGTTCCCATTAGAATGCTTTGTGGAAGGCAATGGGGGCAGATCATCTCCCTCGTAAAACACCTGATAGAGATGCATTTCAAGAGCATGCGCAATTTTTTCTAAGGTCTCCATAGCGGGAATCGTACGACCGTTTTCTACTCTGGAAATATAAGATCGCAGTAGTCCAGTCCGCGCTTGGATGTCACTTTGCGACAGATTCTTTAATTCCCTTATTTCCCGCAACCGATCCCCAATAATCATAGGTAATCTCAGCAATGATCAGAATTTTACTCCGCGTGTAGATGATCTTGTATATCGTTGCCCCACGGAAGAAATGGTCCATTCGACGCCGATACCGAACACCGATTAATTCACTGCGGATTCACCCAGGGAGGCATGTGCGCGGAATTCCTGCCGTCTCGGGGCTTACGGCTAGGTCTAAATTATATGCCTATCGCAATAAGTTATCGATCCGATATTAACGTGCCCTGACGATATTTGCAGCGCGGCACACCAAGGCTCGTCTCCGGCGGACTTGGCTCTCAATTTCGTGCCCATTCGTCCCAAATCGGTATTTTCTATGTTAACCGCTTAGACATACACAGGAAATTGTACTTACCAGTACCATAGTTAACCATATACGTCTACTACCATACTGGATATAATGCGCCACAACGATCCACGGCTAACACGTCCATCGGCCTTCGTAACTCGACCGCGTCCCATCGAATAATTATGTACGAACTAAAACATTCTCTCCCGGGGGATCGATGCGCTTGCTTAGCAGTAACATGCCGGAAATCGCCAAAATAAGGGCGATCAAACACATTCGTCGTATGCCTGTATACTCTATAGTATATGTAGTGCCGTCAAGATTTTATAATATATTCATGCTTAAGTATCTGCACTTAGTTTTTCCCAAAATTGCACAATTAGGTCATATTGGGAATAGGTCGCGCGATTACTGCTCCTGCGCCTCGACACACCACACGGCCCAAAATTAGCAATTGCGGCGTCTTTACGACCATTTGGCGTCATGATAACTGTTCGTCAATAGCATATGACTAGGCCAACAACTTGCAACCACCAGGCCGCGCCCAGAAAGCCTGTGACTTTATGGGAATAGCGGCGGTGGCGATTACTCCGAGAATGAGTCTTCTGGTGGTGGACGACGAACAATGCGTCAGGCAATTATGCGCGCAAGTCGCGGTGCAGAGCGGCATGAAGGTCACCGTCGCCGCCACGGCCCAAGAAGCGATGGATATCTTAGACAATTCAAATGTCGACATCCTGATCACAGATTTAAGACTCGGCGAGTCAAACGGCCCCGATCTGATAGATCGGGTTCACCGGCTATACGGTGATGTTGCGGTGATTGCATTGTCCGGCTGCGGAAGGGTTGATTCCGCTATCAGTGCCGCCCGGCTGGGAGCGGTTGACTATCTCACTAAACCCTTTCGTATCGCCGAACTTCGCTATCGCCTACAACGAGCCGCGCTCAGCATCGATCTTCAGAATGAAAACCGGGTTCTGCGGGAACAAGTCAGAACTGATTTAGGCTTTGGCGGCCTCATTGGTCTCGCGCCTAAAATGCAATCTGTGTATAAGATCACTCATAAAGTAAGCCAGCATGAATACCCCGTACTGATTCTTGGAGAAACTGGTACCGGGAAAGAAATGATAGCGCGTAGCATTCATTCCTCTGGGCCGCGTAAAAAAGCAGTGTTTGTACCTGTGGATTGCTCTTCTCTGGTATCCACACTGATCGAAACGGAACTGTTCGGATACGTGAGGGGCGCATTTACCGGCGCGGTGCAATCGAAGCGCGGGTTACTCGAAGCGGCGAACGGAGGGACGTTGTTTCTCGATGAGATAGGGGACATGCCGATAGCCCTGCAGTCCAAGCTACTGCGAGCGTTGCAGGAGCAAGAAGTAAAACCCGTTGGATCGACGGAAAGAAGGCAAATCAACGTGCGCATCATTGCGGCGACCAACCGCAATTTGGAAAACGAGATTCGGGCCGGGACATTCCGCCAAGACCTCTATTTCCGTTTGAACGTGGTGCAAGTGAATTTGCCGCCGCTGCGCGAGCGCAAAAGCGACATTCCCTTGCTGGTGACTTTTTTCCTGGAAAAGTTTTCTGGGATGCATGGATCGACGCCAACAATTTCCGAAGAAGCGATGGGGGTGCTGATCGCTTATGACTGGCCCGGGAATGTACGCGAACTGGAGAATTGTATTGAACGAGCGCTAGCGCTGGGTCCTGGGTCCGTCGTAGAAATCGGTGACTTACCCAGCACTTTGGTCAATTCCAGAAGCGGACACATGCCAGCTCACGATGAAATATTACCGCTCGCAGAATTGGAACGTCGCGCAATTGTTAACATTCTGCGCCACACTCAAGATAAAATCGCCGCGGCGCGAATGTTGGGAATAGGAAAAACCACCTTGTATCGCAAGTTGAAGGCATACAATATGAGGGCTACGGCAGACTCCTGATCTGGCGGCTTCCGGAACTGGACAACGTCGGTTAGCGATCATTCATTAGCCGCCTCTCATTAGCTTGTCCGCTTAGCAAAACGATTGCAAGTGTGCCAAATCGGGCAGCTTGACCGAACTGGAACCTTCAGAGAAACAGGAATCCTTTTTTGTCCTTATCTTGCTAGGACTTAGAGTGCTGTCAAAGGCCTCTGAATTGCACAGTCTTATTAAGACAAACGGGGAGACCTGATGAGACTCAAAGCTGGAATTATTGCTCTAGTCGCACTAATTTATTTCTATCCGACTTCTGCGCGGGCGGCAGACCCGATACCTGTTGGCCGCTGGGAGATTGTTCACACAACGGGAGACAATACTGCACAATCGGCTTACGGGCCGGGCAACTTTTCGACTTTCCTTAGACCGGACGGCACAGGCTACACCTACGGAACGTTCAGCGATTCGTCGTTGTGTGTGCGTGACTCTGAGACCTTTAATCAAGTGCCGTCATGGATTCAACTGGGCGCAAATACTTACCAGATTACAATCGCGGTCAACAATCTCGGGCAGGGGCCAAATTTTTCTTTTATCTATACAGGAGTGTTCAGTGCGACGACTTCGGTCCCTGGCAGTAGCGGTCTATCTATCCCGGCAATCACTGGGACATATTATGCCGTGGGAGATGCTTCGGCATGCAGCATTACCACGATAGACAGTCCGGGGAATTTCGTGGCCACGTTCTTGCCAACCATCTCAGACGGCTCCGCTGCCGGGTCCCTCGACGCTTACTCGGCGGATAACGGCTCAGCATTCGATTCGACTGTGAACACGACCATCACCTTTAGTACGCCACCCGCCCTCGGACAGCTTGCAGGCACGGTTGCATTGTCACCAGACCCAACGTTCCATTTAAACCCTTGCTTCGCTGCTACAAACGGCGTCACCGATCCATTAACTCTTAATTCAGGTAAATCTTCCCAATCCGGCATTTTTGAATACATGTTCGCAGATGGTTTGGACCCATATGGCGTTCCGACGACCCTGTTCCTTAATTCATTCTCGGCAAATCTTTACGTCACCGGCACTAACACCGATCCAACCGCAGCCCAGATTACAACCACAGAATGGGCTGTATCAGCCGCCATTGGCGAAGATAATCCTAATGCTGGCCCGACTGGAGTCAACAGCGACGGAACAAACTCTACGATGGTCATGTTCTACGGTGTCATTGGCGGCGTTTGCAGCGGCGCAGGTGGAGTTGACGCCCCGTTTCACTTTAAGTCGGGTAACCCCGTGTCTCACTGGCCGAAACCCATTTGGCATCATCGCAACAGAGCGCCCCATAACCAGTCCCAAGGGAAGTTTGAGCAGCATCAACCAGGGCAGTCCCTCTAGTCTGAGCCGCAATAGAATATTTTCAGCATGACAGTCGTTATGAACGTTTTGGGCAGATAGGCCCATTTAAGCTTCAGTTTTTGCGAATTATACATTTCTGACTTCATAACAGCATGTTAGTTGCATTGCCAAAAGATTGCCTCCATATCGAAACACACTACCACTATGATTATTGTTAAGTCAATACACTAATCGCTACTTACTTGAAACCGACAAGCGAAGTTGTTCAGTGGACCGTATCCACTGATGACTTTACTGTGCTCAAACGAGAGTGTATGGTCGGCCCACAAGGCTTTTGCAGGCAAATGCGACGGATGCCCGCCGAGCCACGAAGATTGACGGGCGTGCTCTGAAAGTGTGGTTCGCCGAAACGGAAGTCCTGTTTGAGTTTTGGAAAAAGCTCAGACTCCTCCGCCCCGGTTTCCGTGAGAAGGACCTGCCAGCCTACAATCCAAAGCGACCGGGGCTCTTGATGACCATTCCAGCAAACCAGGCGCTGTCGGGCTCGTATGACTATAGCGAAGTGGCACGATCAGTGTTGATCGCCATCGCTGCGTCCTTTGCCGCGCTCGATGTCGCGGGACGTGTATCCGCCGCGAAAGGCTTGGCCCGCCTAGTTTGGTTGGTCAGCGGCGCCACGGCGATGGGCATCGGCATCTGGACGATGCATGTTAAGGGGATGGTTGCCTTCCACCTACCCGTGCCCGTCTGGTACCACTGGCCGACGCTCCTGGCCGCACTGTTGGTGGCTATCTTTGCGTCGGGGGTCGCGCTGAATGTGGTGGGCCGAGATAAAATGGGTTGGGTCAACGCCTTGACCGGCAGCGTATTTATGGGAGGTGGTATCGTCGGCCTCCATTACATCAACATGGGCGCAATGAGATTGCCTGCCATCACTCGGTACTCCCCTCTTCTGGTGAGCCTTTCCGTCTTGTTCGCAACCCTGTTTTCTCTGGTTGCGCTGTTGATGGTCTTCGATCTGCGAGAGGAGACCAGATGGACCGTCGGTCGGAGAGTTGGTAGCGCCACAGTTATGGGAGTCGCTATCTCCGCGATGCATTACACCGGAATGGCGGCGGCAAGTTTCTTCCCCGCCTCGCTTCCCGATCTTTCCCATGCCGTGAACATTTCCCCTTTCGGCAACAATGCAATTGCAGCCGTTACCTTGATCGTGCTCACGACCGCCGTGGTGACATCGGGCGTGGATCGCCGGTTTCATGCCCAGGCACTCCAACTGGCTTACGCGCAAGCCAATGTCGAACTTGCTTACGTTGGCCGCAACGCTTCGCTCGATGAATTGACCGTGTCCATCGCGCACGAGCTCAATCAACCCCTGGGAGCAGTGGTGAACAGTGCAAGCGCTTGCTTGCGGTGGCTGGCGGCGGATCCGCCGAATTTGATGGAAGCGAGGGAAGCCATCGCACAGGCAGTCCGCGAGGCCGATCGCGCCGCCGAGGTCATCGCGGGAATCCGTGCGCTACTGAAAAAGGAGCCGCCACGAATAGAAAGCCTCGACATCAATGAGGTGATCCGTGAAGTGCTAGCGCTGGCCGGCAGCGAAATTGCAAAAGCGCGCGTCACCGTCAAGATGGACTTGAGCGCTGACCTACCCGCCGTTCAGGGAGACCGCGTACAACTCCGGCAGGTAGTGTTCAATCTGGTCGTGAATGCCATCGAAGCGATGCAAGCGGTGCAGGATGGCGAAAAAGAATTGCGTATCGAAACGGCGCCGGATTCTGATGGCGTGAAAGTTTCTATCCAAGACACGGGGCTGGGGCTGAATGAAGAAGACCTGGACCGTATTTTTCATCCGTTCTACACCACCAAACGGGGCGGTATCGGAATGGGACTCTCCATAAGCCGTTCGATCATCGAAGCGCATGATGGCCAACTGCGAGCCTTGCCGCGCCCGCCGCGCGGCGCTGTGTTCGAGTTCAAACTGGCGATTGAACCTGGTGTGGAATGACGGAACGGCAGCCAATCGTTTATGTGATTGACGACGACGCGTCCATCCGTGAGACCCTCAGCAGCCTGATCCGCTCCGTCGGATTGCGCGTGCAGCTTTTTGGTTCCGGGAAGGAGTTTCTGGAGAGCAGTCGACCGGACACGGAGAGTTGCCTGATCCTTGACATTCGGCTGCGCGGAATGAGCGGGCTGGATTTCCAGCGTAAGCTGGGCGACAGTGGCATCGCGATCCCGATCATCTTCATCACCGGGCACGGCGACATCCGCATGTCGGTACGGGCCATGAAGGCAGGAGCCATCGAATTCCTGACCAAGCCGTTCCGCGATCAGGAACTGCTGGACGCCATTCACGTCGCGTTGGAAAAAGACGGCGAGAACCGCCAGCGAAGTGCGGAAGTTGCGCAGCTAGAATCCAGGCTTGCATCGCTCACACCTCGTGAACGCCAGGTCCTCCCCCTGGTGGTCTCCGGCCTACCTAACAAACTAATCGCCGCCGAACTTCGAATCAGTGAGGCCGTTACCAAGGTCCACCGCAGTCAACTCATGCGTAAAATGCGTGCGGATTCCCTACCTGATTTAGTCCGGCTGGCTGGCAAGATAGGATTCCCGGCGCGGAGCAATCCTGAGAACTAACTAAGGTAAGGATCACACTCACCAACGCACAATAGATTCACCTTGCCAACTGATGCTAGGTTCCCCTTGCGTCGAGAGAGGAACTACCGATACCCAAGAAATTTGAGATGCCTGAGGAGGTAGTCCATTCGGCGATGGTTCTTGTCGCAGATGATGATAGTGCGACTCGCAATTTATTGTCTGGACTGCTGAGAGCTCAGGGATATCGTGTCTTCGGCGCGCAGGACGGTCAAGAGGCGCTGGACTTCCTGCTGACTCATGACCCTGCCGTCGCGCTTTTGGATGTCATGATGCCAAAACTCACGGGATTTGAAGTGTGCCAGGCCGCGAAGGCGAACCCGGAGACGCGACTCATTCCTATCGTGCTGCTGACAGGCTTATCTAGCACCGATGATCGAATTCGCGGAATCACCTGTGGTGCCGATGATTTTCTTAGTAAACCGGTCAACGCAGAAGAACTGGTAGCGCGCGTAAAATCATTGGTTCGCCTCAAAGAATTCACGAATGAATTGCAAAGTGCCGAACAGGTATTGTTTAGCCTCGTCCTAAGCATTGAGGCGAAAGACCCCTACACAAAAGATCATTGCAACCGTCTGTCGAGATATTCCGTAGCTTTAGCTGAGCGCCTTCGACTTCCTTCGCACTTGTGTAGGGCGCTGCATCTCGGTGGGATCGTTCACGATATCGGCAAAGTGGCTGTTCCCGAGCACATTCTGCTGAAGGCCGGACCGTTAACCCCAGAAGAGCGAAAGATCATGGAACAACACACGCTCGTTGGGGAGCGTATCTGCGCGCCACTGAAGTCTCTTCGCTATGTTCTACCCATCATTCGACATCATCATGAAAAACTAAACGGCTCAGGATATCCTGACGGGCTGAAAGGCGAAGAAATACCTTTGACGGCCCGGATATTGCAAATCGTAGACATTTACGATGCGCTAGCAACGGATCGACCTTACCGCAAGGCCATCCAGCCCGAAGAGGTGTTTACGATTATGCATGACGAAGCAAAGCGAGGTTGGTGGGACGATTCGCTGATTTGCGAGTTTCAGTCAATGATAATGAAGACACCGTGAACCGAAACCGGTGTAGGCCCCGATTTGGAACACCGGGTGATGGGCAGTGGGTAAATACTGTGTCAATACTGCGTGAAACCGGTGTTAATAAGTATCTAACGAAACCAATCGTGAAGCTATCAATGCCTTTATATAACGACAATCTATACGACAGCACTGAGACGGGACGAACAGGGCGAATGCCATTAACTCCACCACGCGCTCTGATTGTAAGAGCGCACGCGCTTGAAATATTTATTTCAGCTGCGGCTATAACTCTGGGCCTCTTTCTATGGATCTCCATGGAAGATTCTAATTCAGGCGTCAATTTACTCGCTGGCGCTGCTCTCGTGATAGCCGGAGTTATTTTGTTCGGTTCGGCGATGAGGACCATTCTGAAATATCGATGATATTAGCGTTGTTGATTGCGCTGGCAGGACTAATGGCGACGGTTTGTTTTGGACTGTCGGTCCTGCTCATCAACATCGTTGGCTGGTTGTGGCCCACGAATAGTTCAAGTCGGTTAGATCGCGTCATCATGATCGCTGGCGCGAGACAAACTAGAAAACAAAAGGAAAAGACCGATGCCCAACTCAAGGTTGGAAGTGCAACACCGTAGTGACCTTCGACCCCATCTGGAAGAGATTCTCAGTTGTGTAAAGTCCCTTCATATCACCCTCTGCGCCGTCATGGCTGACATTGCGGCGACCCGTAAGACGATGTTCGACAATTCGGATAACATCGAAATCTACCGAACTCATTTGAAGCAGGCCATCGAGAGCGCCAAACCCCTCGTCGACGAGGCCATGCTTTCCTACGATTCTCTAATGCAGGCTATTTCAGACTCCCAGCAATGGACGAACTGAGCCTGCCATCAAGGAGCCGGGGAACATGTTTCATGTAGTTTGCGGAAGCACCTCCTCTCATCTCCTCACCAAGGCTGAACTTCAAACCATGTTGGAAGAGACCCGCGAAACCAATGCTCAGGTTGGCGTTACCGGATTACTTCTCTACAAGGATGGCACCTTTCTGCAAGTCCTCGAAGGCGATCAGGAAACCGTGATGAAACTCGTCAGCAGCATCAAAGAACACTACAGACACAAAGACTTTCAAATACTTTTGCGCGGAACATCGGAGCATCGCCTCTTTACCAACTGGTCCGTGGGATTCCGGGACCTGACGGACAGTTCTCCTAAGCGCATTCCCGGATTCTCCGATTTTCTGAACACTCCGTTTACCGGAGTCGAATTCTCGGATAGCCCGGCGGATTGCATGAGGTTGCTTCTTTCGTTCAAGAAGAACATGTAGCCTGCGTAGGGACCCAAAAAGACTGTGCTGATAAGCGATTGCGCCTGCCGGAATACTGTAACTACACAAAATCCCCGCTGGGAAGCAAGCTAGGAGGTGCCTCCAAGTTCTTGGTAGTGGCGTTATCGGGCATGTGCCAAGAGTGGATGCTGTTACACGCCCGGTAACGTCTGTAGTCCGCGTTAGTTCTTGACGTTCATTGCCTCGGAATCGACGGCTTTCTTGCCGGTGACGCCCTCAAGTCCGGTGAGCACGGCACGATAGTCGTTCTTGTCACATTGCATCGCGAAGCCGCCTTTGACATCACCAGTTGCCCAGGTCAAGCCGACATTGGTAAAGAACCAAGCCCGCTCGTTCCAGGTACTTGCTCGGTCCATATGTGGATGCAATAATGGCCCATGATTATTGGCGAACGTCTCCGCGAAATCCGCGAAGAAAAGAAACTCTCCCAGGGCGACATCGAAAAGCGAACCGGCTTGCTTCGTTGTTATGTTTCCCGTGTAGAGAATGGCCACACTGTGCCGGCTATTGAAACACTGGAAAAGCTGGCGCGTGCGCTTGAGATCCCACTCTATCAACTCTTCTACGATGGTGAAGAGCCACCAAAACTGCCTAACCTCTTAAAGCGGAAGTCCTCTGACGATACGACTTGGGGAAGTACCGGAAAAGAGGCTCGTTATCTCAGTAAGCTTCGCCAGCTGCTGGCTAAAACCGAAGACGGTGATCGCAAGCTTCTTCTGCACATGGCACAGAAAATGTCGAATCGTTAATCAAAACGAACTACGACTTTTTCCGCTCACCACAACTACAAAAACCATTCTTGAATCGGTGCCGACTAGGTGTCTTCTCGGTCCGGGGACGATCTGGACACGGTTCGTAAAGCACCGGGCGATGGTAGAGCTTGCCTTGTTTCTTTAGCTTCTCCCATACCTTACCCTGTGCTCTGGCAATGCTCTTGAGCTTTGTCTTGCCGACCTTGCGCACCATGTCGGCATAAGCCTTCTTGCCGACACTACGCAATGCCAAGCGCGACGGACCAGTCGTAACGTCAAACATCGATCAGGCAGCGCCTTCGGGTGTCTACGGTCGCCTTCGATGTCGCAGATGGGCTAAAACGCCAAGACATCCCTTTAATGGGTCTAAGTCCTACTTGGCAAAAGTTCCGGCAACAGACCGCTGGAACACACCGCAAATAAATAATGCCAATCGTTTCGTTTGGCGAAGGTGTGTTCAATGCCCCAGACACAGAAAGCGAAGACAGCCGTCGCTGCACCCGATCCTGATTATCCTTCCCTCTCGATAACCGGCGCGGTCATCTCGGTGCGGCCCGACGCTGCGGCCTCGTTAACCGGAGCTACCATATGCTTCATCGAGGAGCAGATGCGCGACGGTAAATTGCCGTTCGTGCGCTTGGGCAAACGAAAAATTATTTATTACAGCGATCTTCTGGTGTGGGCGCAGAAAGAGCGCGCGCGGCAATTAAAGCAAGCCGAGAGCGAGCTGCGATCATGCGCTTGACTCAATCTCCAGCGGCTTGGTTTATTAGACTTCGCAGCTCTTGTGAGTTTTGTGTTCCGAGATATAGCTGCGTGGTCTCTAGCTTTTTATGACCGAGAAGATATTGAAGCGTTCTCAACGTGACCCCGGCGTCGTGCCACCGTGTGGCGCACGTCTTTCTCAGCCGGTGCAGTTTGATATGCTCGCAGGTCGGATGTTTCTCACACGATACCTCACGGATATCTGGTTTGTAGCGACCAACATTTATGGTGGTCTTGCAATGTCCGCAGTTTAGTCCCACCTTCAGCGCGAGCTGTTTCAACCGTCTGAGACTATGATCCCTCGGCTTCCCATCCTTATTCACGAATATCCATCTGTCGTCTTTCTTGTGTTGATGTGCTTTCTTTAGCAGCGCCACCAGTGAATCTGGAAGTGGAATCGTGCGGCTCTCATGATTCTTGACGTAGAAGCCTACGTCGGCTTTTCCTCGGATCGTGTAGGTCTTGTTCTCGAAGTTGATATCGGCCCACGATGCGAACGTCACCTCCCGATCTCTAGCGCCAGTAGCCAGAAAGAATTTGAACAACAGCGTCTCTTCCTCATCCATTTCTGCGAACAGCTTCTTCAAATCCGCTTCGGAATACGGAATTGCCGTCTCCGTCTCGACGGTGGGCATTTCATCGCGCGGTATTCGCGCCGTGACGCCGTTCTTCTTCAAGAGGAACGATACGATATTTAATCGAGTGTCGATGGTCTTTCCTGCGTATCCCTCAGCTTCCATAAATTTTTTGTATTTTCGAAGAACGTCCGGCGTGATCTCATCCATAAAATGCGCATGCTCTTTTATGGCGTCGGCAAACTGATTCAGGGTACTTCGATACTGCATAACAGTCTTGCGTGCTTTGCGGGATTTGTAGTCTAGATACGTCTCGACCGCTGATTCTATGGTCGTGCGGTTCCCGGAGACGACGTGAAGGCGCTCTGCTGATACTTCCTCATGGCGCGCTCCAGCCTCGGCCTTAGCACCGGTGAAGGTTTGTTGCTGGAGCTTCGACCAAGCCGTCCTGCCGTTTAATTTCCTTCGGGAGTAGAACGGGCCGAGGAGACTGGATGTCTTGACGCCACGGCCTTCCCGGACGCGCTGGTAGCGCCATAGGAGCTGCGTTTGGCCGTCTTTCTGGGCTACAGGTACCTTTTCGCGGGTGTATAGGCTGGGCATTAAGGCTCCGTAAAGCTTCGTAATCGACATCAAAAGCGTAGCACGGTGTAGCACGAAATGTCAATTGCTAGGAACCCGCATAAACACTAGCGATTTGTTGGCGGAGGCGTGTGGGAGTCGAACCCACCATTCGATCCGCGAAGGGCCGAATCGGCGGCTTTGAAGGCCGCGACAGTCACCGGACCATTTTCGCCTCCGCATGGATTATAGACCACCACGATTGGGCGTCCGATCGACTCACTGATTTACTGCCAGATTAACCGGCGAATTCACAGGCTCATTTCCTGGCGTTGATCCGTGAGAAAGGAACAACATTTTCGCGCAGGACGGCGCAGGGTTCGCGGCCAGCGTGGTGAGTACCGAATTTATCTTTGGAATTTTGTGAAACTGCAAGCAACGGCTTGCAACTCTAAGCGTGCACGCGTTTCTTTTTTCTCGCTGACAGCACTACAAACGTAATCACCCCGGCAATCACCGCCACTCCGAAAGCTACATACAGAGACGGATGCGCAGGATGTGCTATGAAATTTATGATTTGCCGGCCATAATGCGCGGCCAGCAACGCCAGCAAGCTATAGCGAATCACTCGCCCCAGCGTCAGCGCTATCAGAAATTTCTGCGTGGAGTACTGTGTCGCGCCCGCAGCAATCACGAACGGTACCATAGGCACCGGTGGTGGCAACAACGCCGCGATGGCAATCGACCAGAATCCCCAACGGGAGAAAATTTCTATAATCTGTTCCGCGCGCGCCGCCGAAACTTTTCTCTTTAATGTTTCTTTGCCGCCTTTGCGAGCCAGCCGAAAGGTCAACAGCGCCCCGATCACCGAGCCCAGTGTCGCCATGCCTGCATAGTAAAACCACAACTTCGAATCGCGCGCCGCCAGCACGATGGTCAGTACATCCATGCTGCCCGGGATGGGCACGAGGGAGGCGTCCAACAGGCCCAGCGGTATTAGTCCGACGCCACCAAGTTGTGCGATCCAATGCCGAACGTCGTGCGCAACGCTTTGCGGCGGCACACCCAATAGTGCCCGGTAAATATCGGCCAAAACCATGGGGCACATTCTGCCATGCCCTTGACAGCTTTCTAAAATGTTTTGCTGGTATTTAGCTAGTTAAAAAACGTACTCACGTGAAAGAGCAATTGAAGGCAGGCTAATTCCCCGTCTCTCCGACCGCCGCGACTTGCTGGCTGCGCAGCAGAGCCGCAACCAGCTCATACAGGTTCGCGCTGGTACACACCTCGTAATAAGGATGCGACGACACACCACCGACTTTTCCATCCGCCAATAGTTGGCGCGCGAATCCCTTGCGCAGCACCAGCAATTCCACCGACTCCCCCATCGGCACTTCGCCAAAAAACAGCGTCACATTCTCTTTCCCCCAGGGCATTTCCAGTTTGGTCTCGATGGAATCCAGAGATATTTCTTCGCTCAATTTCTGAAAGCCCTCATCGTTCAGCTCGATGCCATTCATGTTGTAGCGCACCAGAAATTCATCCAGTTCTTCAGAAGAGGCGCCTTCCACGGCGGTTAAAAATTGAAATAGCGAAAAATCGGAAGGCTGGTTCGTAAGCAGCCGCTTGGCCAATTTCGCGCATCCCGACAACCGGTCGGACAGGTTCAACGCTTTCGAAATCATTATTTTAGAATCCCCATCCGTCCAATACGTCGGCGCCGAGCCTTGAAATGCCACGCCCACGCCAAGTTCGATAGCCGGCAAATCATTGGCAGCCGCGCGCTCGTTGTATGAACCGCAGACCGATAGAATCTGCCGAGACAGAATGCACGCTTTGGCCACCGCGCGCGCGTATGTCAGCGTAGCTTCCGTTTCAAATATCGCCAGCACAATCGCGTCGCCTTCGATGAACACTTTTTTCGCCGCATAACGGTCCAACAGTTTTTTCACCGGTTCGTGCAGATTCAAGCTGAAGTGCGAAGCCGGGCTTAGCCCCCGCGCCAACAAATCCTGCGTCATCTTTGTCGAGCCGCGTACATCCGCTTTAATGATCACGTGCGAAACCACATGATCAGCCTTGGGTTTCTCTTCTTCCTGCAGCACGCATTCGTACAGCTTGTTATTCAAGCGCGATAATTCCCGTGTTTGCTCGGTCGTTACCGGGTGAATGCGCTCCATACAGGTGGTCAAGTGTTCCGCATTGCGCAGATCGCGCCGCAAGCGCATAAAATCGCCTGCAAATTTCAGCACCAACGCATGGACTTCTTCCCGGGAGTAGCGATGGACTTTCCTGGACAGGTCCTCAATCGGCTTCAGCGAAAGCTTCCGCGCGGGAACGTGTTTCAACACTTGCTCCACGCGCTTCAATTCTTCCTTGGACACCACCGCCTTGCGCAGTTGCTGCAAGTGCACCGGAGGACTGTAATCCGAGGCCAGCGAACGAATTTCGTACCCCGCCAATATCTGATAAAGAATGTCCTGCTCTTCCAGCCGGCTCACCAGCTTGGAGAGCAACCGCGCTCGTTCCGCGGCATCCCCATCCCGTGCAGTGGATGCATCAAACAGCAACTTGGCGTTTTCCGGATTATTCAGGTAATCGCCCAGGTCGCCCTGAAATTCCTTATCCCAAAAATCAACCTGCTGCTTGGCCGCGTCGATTTTGGGAGCCATTTGCTCCAGCTTCCCTTCCTGATGTTTCAGTCGCAACTCAACGTCGGTTAGAGATGCTCGCAAATTTGAGGGATCGACGGAGCCCAGCAACTTGGTCATGAAGCCATCGCCACGCTCCAGTTTTTTCCGCAGCGCTCCAGCTTGCAGCTCCAGGCTGCTGAGCTCATTTCGCGTCGTTTGCTCTTGCTCCAGCAGTTGTTCGAGTTCCTTTTTCGCTTCCATGTGCGCGGGCTTCTGTTCAATAGCCAGCCCGGCATTGCGCAGCAGTTCGAGGAACAGCGCATCGATACTCTCGAATCGGTCGGGGTCCCGGGTGTAGTTGCCTAAAAGAACGTAGTGATCCAGAAAATAAGTATCGTCTTTCCCGCCGTCCAGAAAAATCAGCCGGTTTTTCAACATGTCATACAGCGGCGCGAAATCATCCCCAAACAGCGCACGCCGCGCCTTCGAAATAACATTCTCTTCGACATCAATGTGGATTTGCGCCACCTGTTGCCCAACCGCCCGAATCACAGCCCGTCGCGCTGATTGCAATTCCGACAGCCGCGCTTTGATGGCGTGGGCCTGTTGGCTGCGTTCATAATGTTCGCCGCGCTGGCGGATCCAGGCCTTCACTTCCAAAATGACATTTGCGAATTGAGTGCCTAGTTCCCCCATCAGGAATTTCAGCAGGGTCAACCGGAACAGCAGGTCCATCTCGATATTTTTGTGATATTTGGCCTGGGTCAGCGCGCTTTGCAGCAGCTCTACGAGGAGTTTGCGGTAGGCTGAGCTATCCGGACCGCGAGTGGCTCGCAGTTCGATACCCGGAAAATACGCAGCCTTGGTGTTCTGGCGAATCAGCTCAAACAAATAATCGCGCGCCGCCTGCGCGAATTTCGGACTCATGAAAACGTCATGGTGAATGTTATCCACTCCAATGGATAACGACCCCATTGGTATGGTGACGTTGTATCTTTTGAGTTCCGTTCGCGCCGCTTCCGTCGCACTGGCCATCAGTGACAGGTTTGCCATGCACTCCCACCAGAAGGGACTGCTTCCAGTCTAGCCCTGCGGCCCGGCACCGCAAGAATGTGGGATTTACGCGTAACCAGAGAGTTAGCTACAAATAGGCGTCAGCCTCGGGAATTACCGTCAATCGCCTTCTGTCTCCGTCCAGATGCTCTAATCGCACTCTTATTTGGGGCCACGGCGACGTCAGCGGAAAACGCTCCGCCCATTCCACGATTAACACTCCAGGCTGCTCGAAGACGTCTTCCATTCCCAGTGTTTCGAAATCATGAAAACTCTCAATGCGATAAAGGTCCACGTGATGCACCTTGCTGGCGGACCGCTGGGAACCCCCGTAAACGTGCACCAGAGTAAATGTCGGGCTGGTGACCTCCTCTTCAGTCGCCGCGCCCAATCCAGAAACAATGCCCTTCGTTAGGGTCGTTTTCCCGCTGCCGAGTTCACCGGCAAGAAGCACCACAATCGGAGCCTTCAACCGCGCGGCAAATTGGCGCCCCCAATTTGTGGTCTCCTCCGCGGACAACGTAATCACCTCTTCAGCCAATCTTTTGTAGCTCCCGCAGAAGTCTCCTACGCGCTTCAGGAATCAAGGAAATCACATCATCGGCAATCAACCCCGACGCGTCCATTCTTGTCACGCCAATGTCCGCCGCCAGCCCGTGTAGATACGCGCCCAACGCCAGCACCCTTAGCCAGTCCCCGGTTTTGAACTGAGCCGTAAGCGCCGCCAATAGCCCCGTAAGCACATCCCCAGTACCGCCTTTTGCCAGGCCGGCATTCCCGGTGGTATTTACAAAGACAGCTCCGTCGGGTGCTGCAATCAGGGTGTGAAAGCCTTTCAAAATCACGTGCGTGTTCCAGCGCCTGGCCGCTTCACGCGCAGCCTTCAACCGGTCACCTTGAACGTCGCGTATCGATTTACCCAGGAGCCGCGCCATCTCACCGGGATGAGGCGTAATCGCCAAAAATTTGCTCTTCCTCTTGCGCAACTCGTCGGCACGCCCGTCAAAGGCATTCAGACCGTCGGCGTCTAAAATCGTTGGGAGCTCGGTGGTGCGCACCATCGTTCGAATGCATTGCTGCGTTTGCGGTTCAGTTCCCAGCCCCGGACCAATCGCCAGGACGCTCTTCCCTTTCTCGATTTTCTTCCATCGACCGCCTTGTATATTTTTTAGCGCGATAGTCCCGGCTCGCGTCGCCTGCAGCGGCACGGTCATATATTCCGGTTGTGCCGCAGCCACGACCGGCAGAACCACTGCTGGTGTGGCAATCGTCACTAGTCCCGCACCCGCTCGCACCGCCATGCGCCCGGCAAGCACCGCCGCTCCGGTCTTTCCCAGCCCTCCGGCCACTAAAAGCACATGACCAAACGTTCCCTTGTTCGAATCCGCCGGTCGCACCAACGGCAACCCTGCGAATTCCTCAGCCGAAGCCCATCGCAGCTCGCCCTGTCCAAGCTCTTCTACCAACCCCGCAGGCGAACCGATTTGCCGCACTTCCAAAGCGCCCGTGCACGCTGCATCAGCGCTTATTAGTTGCCCAATCTTTGGCGCCGTGAACGTCACCGTCTCGTGTGCCCGCAAAAACGGCCCTTCCGCCGCTTCCCCGTCGGAAGGCAGTCCCGAGGGCATATCCACCGCAATAATCAGGCTGGGACGCGCCGCGGTCGCGTTCTGCGAAAATTCATTTACCGCTGAAATAGCTTTGGCCGTCAGCCCGGTGACCGCGCCATGCAATCCAGTTCCCAGCAACGCATCGACAATCACGTCGGAGCTCCCAATCGTGCCCTTAACTTTTTGCCACTCATTCTCGCTGTCCACCACGTTAAGTGCCCCGCCAGTACTACGCCAGCGCTGAAAATTTTCGCGCGCATCGCCTGTCAATTTTGTGGGATCCCCAAAAAAATAAACCTTCGGCTCGATGCCTGCAACTTTCAAATGACGTGCCACCACCAACCCGTCCCCGCCGTTGTTCCCCTTCCCGCATAAAATCAAAATCTTCAATTCATGCCGCCATTCGCCGGCGCGTAAAACGCCCAGCCATCGCAGGACCACTTCACAAACCTGCTGTCCTGCCGATTCCATGAGTTGCAATCCGGGAATGCCAAAGCGCGCCGTGGTCTGTCGGTCGACCTCGCGCATTTCCGCTGCGGTAAGTGCTTTCATGATTGATTTACTTCGTTACGGCTAGAGCATCCACCCGCCGCTGACGTTCATCACTTGTCCTGTGACGTATTCAGCTTCTTCGGACGCGAAGAATGCCACCGTCGCGGCCACGTCTTCCACCGTAGGCGGCCGGCCGATGGGAAACCGCGCGTCCCGCATGCTGCGCGCCTCGCTCAGCGTCAACTCATTCTCATCAATGCTGGATGGGTTCACCACATTAACCGTAATCCCGTTTTTCGCTTCTTCCAGGGCCAGAGAACGCGACAACGCCACCACCGCTGCCTTGGCCGCCGCATACGCTGAAATTTTCGCCTGCCCGAACGCTCGTTCTGCTCCTACCGCGCCCAGATTAACGATTCGTCCCCAGCGTCCCTTGCGCATGTGCGGCAGCACCGCCCGGCATACATAAAGCGCCGTAAACAAATTGGAAGAAAAAATCCCATGCCAGTCTTCCAACGAACTTTCCGAGACCGTGCCCCAGCGAAAATCCCCCACGTTATTTACTACGATGTCGAGCCGCCCAAAACGCTCGACCACGGTCTTCACCAATTGCCCCGCGCGCGCTGGATCGGAAATATCCGTCTCGACCGCGACGCATTCGACGCCCACGGCTTGGATTTGCCGCAAGGTTTGCTGCGCGGCCGCCTTGTTCGAACGATACGCGATAGCCACCCGCGCGCCATCCTGGCCCAGCCGCATCGCGATTCCGCGCCCGATCCCGCGGCTTCCTCCAGTTACCAGCGCCACTCGATTGCGAAGCGACATTCTTCTCCCACGCCCACGAATTTTCGAAAGCTAGCCAGTATAGCCCACGTCCCAGAAATTTCCGTGCCAAACGTACCGTTTTCCCGTCATCCATACCGGCAACATGGCTGACCTTCGCAGTTGAGCTATGGACCGGGTCTTGAAGCCAGCCAACGACACGCACCCAGGCACTATGATGGCCGCGCGACTAGTGGTACACTCCCGCGCAATAGTAGTCGACCTTAACAGTATTCAAAAGTGGTCCCTGACAGTTGCTCGGCTTTGATCTGCGAATTGGGTAACGCATCCGCAGATGTTCGGCCCATGGCAGGAGATCCCGGTTTCTCCAATTGGTGAAGTCACCTGCGTGCTCGTGGCGTGCCTTAAGACCTCGAATTTGTGCGATGAAGGAGGAGATATGAAGCGAAGCAAATTTTTGGTTCCAATCGCAATGACCCTGGCATTCGCCGGACTTGCGGTGTGCGGTTCTAAGGCACAGCAGAGTT
>DATMOS010000026.1:0-3336 GCA_035568155.1 Verrucomicrobiia bacterium
TGACCAGCTCATCACCAATCTGACCCAGATCGGCGCATTGAAGGTTATCTCTCGAACATCGGCGATGCGGTACAAGGGAACGAAGAAGTCCCTGCCGGAGATCGCTCGGGAGCTGCACGTGGATGCCGTGGTCGAAGGCGCTGTGATGTGGGCGGGCGGCCGAGTGCGGATCAGCGCACAGTTGATTGAGGCACCGACGGATAATCATCTCTGGGCGGCCAGTTATGAGCGCGATCTACGTGACGTGCTGTCCATGCAAGAAGAGGTCACGCGCGCCATCGTCAGCGAGATTCGCGTGAAACTCACTGCGCAGGAGCAGGCGCGGTTGGCAAACAGGCACCCGATTAACCCAGAAGCTTACAAGCTTTATTTGAAGGGCCGCTATCACTGGAACAAGCGGTCCCTGGAAGGATTCCAAAAAGCCATTGAATACTTCCAGCTGGCCGCCGCCAAAGACCCGGCTTACGCGCTGGCTTACGTGGGTTTGGCCGACACCTACACCTATTTTTCGTTTTTCGACGTGGTTCCTCCGCGGGAAGCTATGCCGAAAGCGAAAGCCGCAGCGGCGAGGGCGCTCGAGATTGACAACCGCCTAGGCGAAGCCCACGTCTCCCTGGGCTACGTCAGCTACATGTACGATTGGGATTGGCCGGCCGCAGGAAAGCATTTTGAGCAAGCCCTCACGCTAAATCCGGCTTATTCCAGCGCCCACACCTTTTATCCTTTCTATCTCAGCTCTCTCGGACGGTCGGAGGAAGCCTTGGCAGTGGCGAAAAGCTGCCTTGATCTCGATCCCGCTTCACCTGCTGTCAGCCACAGCCTGACTGTGCAGCTTTACCTCGCAAGGCAATTTGACCAAGCTATCGAGCAGTCCCATAAGACGTTGGAGCTGGATCCGAACTTTGCCATTTCATACGCGACGCTGGGGGAAGTGTATGTCTCAAAAGGGATGTACCGAGAAGGTCTGCCTACGCTGAAAAAGTACTCCGCACTGAGCCGAGGCAGGGCCATGTCCCTCGCTCTTCTGGGGTACGCGCATGCGCGGTTGGGTGAGAGAAGTGAGGCTCTCCGCATACTCGAACAGCTTGAGGCGGCCTCGAAGGAGAGGTATACACCCGCGGTTTCTTTTGCTGCTGTTTATGCCGGGCTCGGTGAGAAAGATCAAGCCTTCGCGTGGCTCGAAAAGGCTTACGGGGAGCGCACCAGTCGTCTCGGCTACCTTAAAGTGGAACCACTCTGGGACCCGTTGCGGTCTGACCCGCGTTTCGCCGACCTCGTGCGTCGCATCGGGCTCCCACCGTAAAGACCGCTCTGCGAAAACGACGCGTTTTTCGTCAGAGTCAAAGAAGAATCACAGACCCGCATGAGTTGCAAAAAGCCCCGCGAGCACTCTCGGAAGAAACCGCGCTGTGCAAGGATCGACATTAAGATTTCTAGCTCTTTCGTGTCGCGCTTTTCAAAACAATACTGCCGAGCAACAGCATTGGTCGGTGACGTGCTTCTTTCAAGCTAGCTAGAGCCACTCACTTGGTTGTGGAACGCCGCGCTCGTAGAAGTGGCTGTACTCTGTATTTCGATTCGAGCCACGACGCGATAACTCCCGAGTAGTCGGCATCTCGTCAGGAATCAAGCACTGACGAGATCCGCCGGACGAACTGATCGGCGGCGTGCGAGGATGGAACCTCTAACCGCCTCTAACGATCGGGTCGGGTTGTTACTCAATCTCCCGTACTGGCTTCGAGAGCGCAGCTCCGGCGGCGGCCAATAACATTACTCCTCCTGCGAGCAGGAACATGAACTTCAAGTTCCAGGAAACTAAGAATCCTGCAACCGCGAGGGAGATCGGTGTTATTCCGAAGGAGGCGAGCATAAGCACGCTCGCGGCCCGGCCACGCATTGCGGCATCGATCCGCTGCATAGCCCATGCGCTGATGTGGACGTTGACCATTCCCGCCGCTGCGCCCATGACCAGCAACACATTGGCGATGCTCCACACTTTTCCCAGCAGCCCGATAGCGCCGAGACAAAGTCCCAAGACCACAGAGACCACGAGAATCAGGAGGCCGCGTTTGCGAATCTTCCACGCGCCTGCCAACAGCGCACCCAACAGACCACCCGCGGCAACCGCCGAGATCACAATCCCGAATATGGCAGGCGAACCGAATCTTGTTTTCGTCAAGTATGCGAGACCAATCGAAACCGGCCCGGCAATACAGAAGTTCATGATGGTGGCCAGAAGCATCAGCGAGCGGAGCGGCACATCGTTTCCCACGTAGGCGATACCCTCGGCGATCGAGTGCCACACCGCCTTCCGGCCAGTCTGCGATTTGGGTGGATCGGGCAGCTTCCACAAGGCGCCGATGATGAACAGGAAACTGATCGCGTCCACGAAGAAAGCCCAAGCCACCCCCAGCGTTTTGATCACAAACCCTGCTGGAACTGGTCCAACAATAGTGGTCAACTGGGCCGTGCTTTGGCTGACGGAAGACGCCGCGACTAGCTGCTCGCGTTTCAACAGCGAAGGCAAGTAGGCCGTTTGTGCGGGAGCGGCAAATGCATCGGCTACACCAAAGAGCACCGCTAGAGCGTACAGCTCCCATGTTCGCAAAACTCGCAGCCAGACTAGAACGCCGATCACTGCGACACAGAGGGTGCGCGCCATCGCGGTAGCCATTAAAATCTTGCGCGCGGAAATTCGGTCGCTGACGGCACCACCCATCAGCATCAGCAGAGCTCGGGGAATAGCGCCTGCCATCATCACTGTGCCCATCGCCAGGGCCGAGCCGGTCTGCTGTAAAACTAGCCATGGCAACCCCACTAGATAAAACTGATCGCCCAGCAGGGAAATGGTGCCGCCGATAAGCCAAAGGCGATAGCGCGCATCACGCAGCGGATGTTCCACAGATGTAGTGGAAACGGGGTTTGCAGAAACCGTGTTAGAAGCCATAAAGAAATCTCCTTGAAGGACGGCCGGCGGGCGCAGGCACTCCAGGTCAGATGGAATCTCTACAATGTAAATGTAAATTTACATTTACATTTATGTCAAGCAGTATTTTACTGAGCTCCAGGAGGAAGCCGATGGCCAAGAAGACGCTCGAACCACAGCAGGCGCGCAGCAGGGAATCCACACGTAAGCTTTTGAAGGCCGCCGCGGAAGTGCTCGGACAACACGGGCTTGAGGGCACCACCATTCCACGCATCGCCCAGCACGCCGGGTTGACCCCGGGGGCCGTCTATCGCCGTTTCCCGGACAAGGACGCGCTGCTGGAGGCTGTGGTCATCGGCATCCTGGAGCGGCAGGAACAGAGGTTGCGCATGGCGCTTACGCCCGACATG
>DATMOS010000027.1:0-42432 GCA_035568155.1 Verrucomicrobiia bacterium
AATCGCAATTGCCTTCTCACCGTCGGAGCGTCCCTCATTTATCAATTGCTCTGCCACATCTGCAATTTTAATTGGAGCGCCTAATCGAGGAATGAATATTCCTGTTCCGTCTTCAAATCCAGAGACAAGGAATATCAATTCCACCGCTTCATCTATTTTTAAGAAGTACCTCGATGCCTCTGGATGCGTGACAGTAATTGGACCACCCTGCGAAATTTGATTTACGAATGTTGGGACGACACTGCCCTGGGAACCCCAAACATTGCCCAAGCGAATCGCGCTCATGCACGTTCTGGGGCTATAGAAATGTAGCAACGCTAACTCCGCGGCTCGCTTCGAGGCCCCCATAATACTGATGGGATTTACGGCCTTGTCGGTCGAAATCATCAGCATGTTTGGCACGCGTAACGCTCGAACGAGTTTGGCCAAGTTGTAAGTTCCCAGAGCATTGTTGGCCACCGCTGCAAAAGGGTTGGTCTCCATCAGCGGAACATGCTTGAAAGCAGCTGCGTGATACACACTGTTTGGGCGATAGCGTTCTAGGAGTCCGGATACCAACTTCGTATCACAAATGTCGCCCAGCACCGACGTATACAAATCACGAACTGCGCTGCCCGCCAACTTCAAATCGACTTCATTCAGATTTCGCTCGGAGTGGTCCAGAAGGATCAAATGACCGGGTTTCAACCGAACGATAGCTTCGGCCAACGCAGAGCCGATGAAGCCGCCGGCACCCGTCAGCAATATCGTCTTGCCCGCAATAACCTTTTCTGCCTGATTTTCTAGCGTCAATAGATCACTCCGTGTGACAACACTTCGCAGCTCCTATGCGCGCGCTGTAGTGAGTATCCATCGTAGAACGGAAGGCTCGACCGGTGCACGCCCTGAGACTCGGCTTTTCACGCGAAGTGGAAGAAAGACGGCGGTGACGTTACTCCCACGCGCCGAGTAGCCGTCGAACGAGAACGAGTTGCCCGAGGTGGTATGCGTTGTGGTCTCCTGCCAGCAATGCCTGCCGCAGAATAGTTTGGCCATCGCCGTGGGGAATCTTGGCGAACAAGTCCGTTGAATCATCCGCTAAAAGTTTAGTGAATCGTTTCATGTCGCTGCGAAATGCTTGAACACTCTTGTCCCATGCCTTGTCGTCTGGCGGCTCAGCCTTCGGCCAATAACCTTCTGGCCATTTGGGCGATTTATGTTTTGGATTGATGGCAAATTCAAGAATGTCCAATTGAGCGATGCGCAGGTGCTCAAGCAGTTGCCACGGAGAGTGCTCGGCGCCTTTGGGAATTTTGCCCTGAACGGCTGCGGGGATATTGGCCACGGCGTCATCGAATGTTGCGTGGGCTTCGCCGCCCTCGAGCATCTTGATCAGATGTTTTCTTAATGATTTATTGGTATCCATATACGTAAAAATACTTCCTTTTTGCCATTATGCCAATTGAGCGCATGCCTACGTGACTTCCATCGGCAGACCGACGTAGTTTTCCGCGAGTGTTTGCGCAGCGGCGCGCGAGCTTGTGACGTAGTCCAGCTCCGCAAGTTGACGCCGTTCGTCGAATGGGTTTGCTGATGCAAGACGGTGCAGCATCGAAGTCATCCACCACGAGAAGCGCTGCACTTTCCAAACCCTGCGCAAACAGATTTCTGAATATCGCTCAAGCAGTTCCATCTTGCCCGATTTATAAAATTCGGTGAGACCGCTCACCAGCACTCGAACATCGGCAATGGCCAGATTGAGACCCTTGGCTCCGGTAGGCGGAACAATATGTGCGGAATCTCCAGCGAGAAATAACCGGCCGAATTGCATTGGTTCAGCCACGAAGCTACGCATTCCCGTCACGCTTTTTTGCCGGATGGGCCCTTCCGTCAGTCGCCAGTGTTTCGATAATTCGAAGCGGCGTTGAAGCTCGGCCCAGATTCGTTCATCCGGCCACTCGCTCAAATCCTCATTGGGAGAGCATTGCAGGTATAGCCGGCTGATTTCCGGAGAGCGCATGCTGTGCAGCGCGAAGCCTCGTTCGTGGTAGACGTAGATCAGTTCCTCGGAAGACGGGGCGGCTTGCGCGAGAATTCCGAGCCAACCGAAAGGATAGATTTGTTCATATGCGGTGATCACGCCTTCAGGAATGGATGGCCGGCAAACTCCGTGAAAGCCATCACAGCCGGCGATAAAGTCGCAGGTCAATTCATGCGTTGTTCCCTCATTTTCAAAATGGATTGAAGGCGTTAGCCCGTCGAGTCCCTGGATGCGGACATCTACGGCCTCAAATATAATTTGACCTCCGGAAGACAGGCGCGCCGCAACCAGATCCTTGATTACTTCATGTTGGGCATAGATGACGACGCCTTTACCTCCCGTAAGCTCGCGAAAGTCGATGCGGTGGCCGGTGCCGCTAAACCTAAGCTCGATTCCCCCGTGAAAAAGCCCTCGGCGCTTCAGCCGTTCACCGACACCTGTCTCGACTAGCAGGTCGACCGTTCCCTGCTCCAACACGCCGGCGCGAATGCGCTCTTCGATACGTTTTCGGCTGGAGGCTTCCAAAACTACCGACTCGATGCCGTGAAGATGCAGCAAGTGAGAAAGCATCAACCCAGCGGGACCAGCCCCTACAATTCCAACCTGTGTGCGTATTTTCATGGAGTTACGGACTTTTGAATGACCTTCACCTTTTTCGAAGCCCCGCCGGTTGGGCTGCCACCCGGCCGTTTCTAAGGTCTTAAATTAGCAACAATCAGGGATAGCTATCTTTCAAACTAATGCATGCTCAAAGTATCCTGGTAGGTAGCCTCACCCGTCTCACTCCTCGGAGACGTTCTGTTGGCGCACAGCGAATAGATGCCCGAGAAAACTGCTCAAACCGCGAATACGCCCGAACAGAAACGGAAATTCAACTTAACAACTAAGTTGAAAATCGTCGATCTTCTCCGCCCACACTGGACGGCCTTGACGCTGGCGTTTCTTGCTGTTCTCGGAGAGACCCTGACCGATGTTCTCGAGCCTTGGCCAGTCAAGATCGTCGTCGACAACTTGCTGCAACATAAGCGCTTGCCCAACTGGATCGGTCGCCCCGTTATGGCCCTATTCGGGGACAACCAGATCGCCATCCTGAACTTTGCGGTCGCGGCCGTTGCGGCCATTGCCATAGTCGGGGCTCTCAGTTCCTATGCCGAAAAGTATCTTACAACCAGCGTCAGCCAGTGGGTTACTCACGATTTGCGGCGCATGTTGTATGGCCACATTCAGAGGCTGTCGCTTGCGGAGTATGACGAGACGCGTACCGGAGATTTGATCTCCCGGGTAACCAGCGACATCAATGCTGTTCAGGATTTTGTCAACACGGCGTTGCTGGGCATGATCGTCAACGTTCTTACGCTGGTGGGAATGATTGGCGTGATGTTTTACATCAACTGGCGTTTCACGCTGATAGCTTTGTCCGTTTCGCCGATTCTTTTTGCCTTCGTGTACGTATTTACCCATCGAATCAAAAAGTTCTCGCGTGCTGTTCGAAAGAAAGAAAGCGACCTTACCTCCGTAGTTCAGGAAGTCTTTACCTCTATTCGCGTGGTGAAAGCCTTCGCCCGCGAAGACTACGAGCAGGAGCGTTTCGAAGAAAAAAGCCTGGAAAATGTGGAAACCGCGCTAAAAGCGCGGAGCCTGAAAGCGAAGCTGGCGCCTATGGTGGAGGTTATCGTGGCCATCGGTACCTGTTTAGTCCTGGGCTATGGGGCTCGCCTTGTGCTGCGCGGGAGCCTCAGCGCTGGCGTGCTCATCGTTTTCTTGCTTTACCTGGGCAAGATGTACAAGCCCATGCGCGACCTGTCCAAGATGACGGACACGGTTTCGAAAGCGACCGTGGGTTATGAGCGAATCCAAGAGGTCCTCGAAATCGAAAGCAAAGTTCGAGATTTGCCGAGAGCAAAAAAAGCTCCCAAGTTCAAAGGCAAAATCGAATTCGAACACGTCAGCTTCAGCTACGACGCCGGCAACCTGGTATTGAAAGACATCAATTTTTCCATTCAACCCGGGCAAATCGCGGCGTTGGTGGGTCCTTCCGGCACTGGTAAGACCACAATAATCAGTTTAATCCCGCGCTTTTATGACCCGACCAGCGGCAAGGTAAAGATCGACGATCATGATGTCCGCAAGTACACCCTGAAGTCGCTGCGCCAGCAGATCAGTTTCGTATTGCAAGACACGCTGCTGTTCCACGCCACAATTTGGGAAAACATCGCTTATGGATGTCCGGATGCTCCGCGCAGGAAGATCGAGGAGGCTGCACGATTAGCAAACGCTCATGAGTTCATTGAAAAAATGCCCGAAGGCTATGACACCATGGTCGGTGAACGAGGAATTTCGCTTTCGGGCGGGCAGCGACAGCGAATTGCTATCGCCCGCGCGATTATTCGTGACACCCCCATACTGATCCTTGACGAACCTACTTCCGGACTCGACGCGGCTTCGGAGCAGACGGTGATCGAAGCACTAGACCGCTTGATGAAAGGACGGACTACATTACTCATCGCCCATCATCTGGGAACCATCCGACATTCAGACTGTATTTTTGTGGTCAAAGATTCCGAGCTCGTGGAACAAGGCACTCATGAGGAACTTCTTGCAGCCGGAGGAACTTATGCGGAACTTTACAAGATTCAAACTTCACAGGGCGCCGAGCACGAGCATCCCGCAGTGGAACATGCCGCTGAAAAACCGGTCGCATAACTTGTTTAGACTTCTCAATCCAGGGAGCTGGAGTATCCGACAGATCTGTGCTTTTTCGTTGATTTGTTTGGCAATCCTCCTTTTCGGAACTACCTCTTCCCTGCGGGCCCAGGACGAACCGAAACAGGATGAACCGCAACAGCAGGGCGAATCCAAAGAGGACAACCAGCAAGGGAAGAAAGAAGAAACAAAATCAGAGAAAAAAGAAGAGAAGCATAAAAAGGGGGAACCAATTCCCCGGCTCAGGGCGGTGATTTGGCACCCGACCATCGATGTTAATCAGCTGAATCTGGTTTATGGTGCCGGAGGCAAGGAAGACGCGCCATCCCCTGACGCCAAGTATAAATTCAAAAAAGAAGACATGAACGGCACAAGCCCGAAGTTTGACGTGGAAGACGACAAAGGTATCAAGTGGCGGGTCAAGCTGGGACAGGAGCCGCGAGCGGAAACCGCCGCAACCAGATTGCTCTTCGCCGCGGGCTACTTTGTGGACGAGGATTATTACATTGACGAATTACATGTCGAAGGATTACCAACGTTAAAGCGTGGCCAATCATTTGTTACCGCCGACGGCGTCGTGCATGGCGCGCGCCTCGAACGGAAAATGAAAGAGATAAAGAAACTCGGCACGTGGGACTGGTTCAAAAATCCATTCGTGGGCACTAAAGAATTCAACGGCCTTCGAATCATGATGTCCCTGGTCAACAACTGGGATTTAAAAACCATCAATAATTCGATTTACGAAGTCAACGACGAAGCCGAATATGCGGTCAGCGACGTGGGCGCGACGTTCGGCAAGACCGGGGACCCCCTTCATCGCTCCAAAAGCGTCTTAAAAGATTATGAAGATTCCAAGTTCATCGACCAGGTCAGCGGCGATCTCGTGGACTTCGTTATGCATAGCCGCCCACCATTACTAGCCGCTATTAACATCCCGAATTATGAAAAACGCACGCACATGCAGGACGTAACCAAACATATCCCTCGGGCTGACGCGAAATGGCTAGGCGAACGGCTTTCCCAACTTACCGAGCAGCAAATCCGCGATTGCTTCCGGGCCGGTGGATACACTCAGGAAGAGATCGACGGCTACTCGGCTGTAATTCAAAATAGAATCGCGGCATTGAATGCGTTGTGACCGCGAGCGGTCTCTTTCAAGCGCGGTTCGAAAGCATCCCATTAAACTTATGCTCGCAAATCATCATATGACGGTAAATGTGCGCTTCTCATCGTTCTGGATTACCTGCCTGTGAAGCTAATTTATCAACCTCGCGATGGCGCCACACCGCTTCTCACGGCCATCAAAAAAGCCAAAAAATCGATCGATATCGCGATCTTCCGATTTGACCGCACCGATGTCGAGGCGGAGCTCAAAGCCGCCGCAGCAAGAGGCGTCAAGGTAACCGCACTCATCGCTTACGTGAATCGGGGCGGCGAGAAACATCTTCGCGCACTGGAGATGCGTTTCCTCGACGCCGGGATAACCGTCGCGCGCACCGCCGACGACTTGATCCGCTATCACGACAAACTGGTGATTTTCGATCGCGAGACTCTGTTTATGTTGTCTTTCAATTTTACGCATCTGGATATTGACCATAGCCGCGGCTTTGGGATCATCACCAGCAACTCCAAAATTGTGCAGGAAGCAATAAAGTTGTTTGATGCGGATTGTACCCGCACTTCCTACACTGCCGGTCTGGAAACATTTGTGGTTAGTCCCGTGAATTCCCGCAAGGTGCTGACCACTTTCCTGAAGCGCGCTAAAAAACAATTGCTTATTTACGATCCCGAAATCTCCGACCCGGAGGTTGTGCGCATCCTGCAGGAACGGGCCAAAGGCGGCGTTGAGGTCAGAGTCATCGGAAAAGCCTCCAAGCGACTTGGCTTAAAGGTAGTCAAACTTTCCAAAATCCGCCTGCACACTCGCACCATTCTTAAGGACGCCTCGCAAGCGTTTATTGGCAGCCAAAGTTTGCGGGAAGCGGAGCTGGACTCTCGCCGCGAAGTAGGCCTGATCATCCACGAAAAAGAAATCGTCAAACAATTAACCAAATGTTTCGAATCGGATTGGAGATCCACGGATGCGAGCACTGATAGCGCTATGAAAAAGGACGAGCCAGAAGTGCCCAAGCGCCACATTGTCCGGGCGACCAAGGTGCTTGCCAAAGAATTGCACCCGTTGGAGGCGACCGTTAAAAAGGCGGTAAAAAGAGTTGTGGCCGAAGCGGGCGAGGACGTACTCGCGGATAAGCGCGTTAAGACCACCGTCAAAAAAATGGTCAAAAAGGCCATCAAACAGGCGGTCAAAGAAGTAGCGAATGGCACGAAAGATAATTGAGAGATTTGGGGAGGGCTATTGATGACACGGGCGCGCAGCGCAATTCAGGTCCGGTCGGCAGTACTGATCGCAGTCGTAGTTTTTGTTGTTGCGCCGACTTACGCCTCTACGGGTCAAGGTTCACCACCACAAAATCCTCAAGTCCAAAATCAGCCGGCGCAGAACCCTGCGCCTGACCTAAAATCGCCGGGCTTCCAGGAATTTTCCGATCGCGTCCAGAAATATGTGCAGCTACACAAGTCCGTTGAAGGCACTCTGCCGAAGCTCAAAGCAACTAATGAACCAGAGTTAATCGTCGCGCACCAGAAAATCCTGGCGCGCAAGATCAAGGCCGCCCGTGTGCACGCAAAACGAGGCGACATATTTACCCCCGCCGCCAAAGAGGACTTCGTGGAAGCTATCTCCAGTGAATTTCAAGGACCGCAAGCCTCCCACGCGAAAGCAACCATCAATCAAGGCGCCCCTCTTCAAAAAGTTCATCTGCATGTCAACGAAATTTACCCTGAGTCCATCCCTTACACTTCTGTTCCACCGACCATGCTCCAAAAATTGCCCAAATTACCCGAAGAAGTTGCCTACCGTGCGGTTAGCAGCGACCTTGTTCTTCTGGACGCTAAAGCCAATCTGGTTGTGGATTACCTGCCCGGGGTTCTTCCCGTTAAGGCTCAGAACCGGCAATGATTCTGCGACGTCGATTTTTCCTCATCGGACTTTTTCTTGCATTTGCGACCGCCCAGGGCGCCGACCAATTCAAATTCCCACTTAAATCCAACTCCGTGCGCTTCGCAGCCATCGGAGACATGGGCACCGGCAACAAATCTGAATTTCAAACCGCCGATCAGATGGATGAGCAGCGCAAGACTTTTCCATTTGATTTTGTGATCGCGCTCGGCGACAACCTCTATGGCGGTCACTCACCCGCTGACTTTGAAAAGAAATTCGCCGCTCCGTACAAGGATCTGTTGGATGCCGGAGTAAAGTTTTACGCCGCTCTCGGCAATCACGACGACAGCAGCGAGCGTTTCTATAAGCCCTTCAACATGAACGGGGCAAATTACTATTCTTTCAAAAAAGGAAATGTCCACTTTTTCGCTTTAGATAGCAACTACATGGATCCCAAGCAGCTGGACTGGTTGCAGAAACAATTGCAAAGTGCAGACAGCAATGAATGGAAGATCTGCTTTTTCCATCACCCGCTGTATTCATCCGCTCGCAAGCACGGCCCCGCCACCGACTTGAGGCTTTTATTGGAGCCGATATTTGTGAAATACGGCGTTAACGTGGTGTTCGCCGGCCATGAGCATATATACGAGCGCCTTCTTCCGCAAAAAGGTATTTACTACTTTACAGAAGGCTCCTCAGGCCAATTACGCGCCCGTGGATTAGAACGTTCTAGTATCACCGCGGCCGGTTTCGACACCGATCGTGCTTTCATGATGGTTGAAATAGCCGACGACCAAATGTATTTTGAGACCGTATCAAGGACAGGGACCGTCGTCGACTCTGGCGTCATCCAACGCCAGCAAGCGGCCAGCGTCGCCAAACCTTAGGGTTCCCGGCGCCGTTTAACGCAAAACGTTCTCGGCCTTCCGCAGGCGTTTCATCGCGTACATGGCGGCATCCGCGGCGGAAACCAAAGATTCCACGTTGTCTCCATCCAAGGGATATACTCCGATCCCTACGCTGACGGAAATTCGCGGACCGTTGCTATCTTCCGCGATGCTGGCACTGATTCGGCGCGCTACAGAGTGCGCAGCTTCCCGCCCGGTTTCTGGAAGCAGGAGCGCGAATTCATCTCCTCCGAACCTCGCGGCGGTATCTATATCTCGGCAAAACAACGTCAAAGCGTCGGCCGTCCGGCAGAGCGCCTGGCTCCCGTTCATATGTCCGAAGGTGTCGTTAAGCTGCTTTAGGCCGTCCATATCAAATAACAGAAGAGAAAATTCCCTGCCGGTGCGGTTCGAACGTCTGATTTCCATGTCCAGTGCATCGATTAAATGCCGGTAATTGGCCAGCCCAGTCAGCGGATCGCTGGCCGCCAAGCGTCGCAGGTGATCCTCCAACTCCCGCTGCTTGGTTATGTCTTCGACGATGACTTCGTATGCGTACATTTGGCCATGTTCACTTAGCACTTCCTGCGCGCTCAGTCTAACCTTAATGGTAGATCCGTCTTTTCGAGTCCACTCCGCCTCCACAGGATCCACCGCGCCATCCTGTGATTTTCCTAGAAGCTGCGCCCGCTTCGCTGGATCAGCAAATGTACTGCCGGCCAGATTAACCTCCAGTAATTCTTCCTTGGAGGGATATCTCAACATCTTCAGCAGCGCCTGATTTATGTCGAGAAATGCACCTTCAAGGTCACAGCGGCAAATACCATAACTTAAGTTCCCCGCCAAGGCGCGATACTGGGCCCGCAATCGCCGTAACTCCCGCTCCGCCCGGTCCCGCTCATGACGCAGTGATCGCTCGTTCAGGGCCCTGCGAACAGCTACTGGCAGATGCCCGATGGCGTCTGTATGCACGCAGTCAAATGCCCCTCTGAGCATAAGATTTGCCGAGTCCTCTTTGGATATATTGTCCACCAGCAGGATGAGCGGCAGGTCTTTTGGGAGTTCAGTCGCTAAGGCACAGACATCGCCTCCGTTCGCCTCTGCACTATGCTGGCAAACTGCGATATCGAATGATTGTCGCTGAGGATGATTAACTAGCTGGTTTGCGTCTGTGACGACATGAGCATCTACCGCAAATCCGACGCGCTTCAATTCCTGCACGCTTCGCTCGACCAGCGACTGATCGCCATGAGCAAAAATAATTCGTACCGACGGCCGTCTGGCGTCGTCAATATTCAGAGGCCTGGATGCGACCCGTTTGGCGTTCTCTAGTTTGGATTGCGAAGGCAACGTTTTGACCCCAAACCCTCTTAAAGCAACCGCTTAGAAGCGCCCTTCCGTTCCAGAGGACCACATCGGATAGGCCGGAACAATCGGGCTTTCCCCTTATAGTTAACAACCGGCTACGGGCGTGGTAAACCCACCTGGTACTCCCTAATTGCAGCGACGCAGTCCGCCCCTGTAACCCCGCTGTCATGATAACTGTCTCATTCAGGATGTTCGAGATCGATAGTAATTCGGTACTACAGTAATTCCCTACTTCCCATGGGCTGCCGATTGTGGGACAGTATGGTCCCGGTTGACTCGCCCGAGACGTCCCCCTGGCCCAACGGTTAATCGATTGTGGGTGATCACTCGTGTATAAGAGTTTTTTTGGGCTAAAGAAGAATCCTTTCAACGTAAACCCTGACCCTTCTTATCTTTACCTGACACCTCAAACCAGACGCACTCTTGATGAATTGACCTATGGCCTCGAGAGCCGCAAGGGCTTAATGCTATTGACCGGCGAAGCTGGAACCGGGAAAACTACCCTAGTCAATCATCTGCTCCTCTGGCTGGGGCATAGGCGCGCCCGCACAGCATTTATCTTTAACTCTCATCTGGACTCCCAGCAGTTGTTTGACTTCATTTTTTCCGAATTTGAAATTCCGGTTACTCCTCAAGCGAAAGCCAACCCCTTATTGGCCTTTAATGATTGGTTGTTGGCTCGCTACAGGGCGAATGATTTGGTCGTTCTGATCGTTGACGAAGGGCAGGGATTGCCTATCCATGTACTCGAAGAGATTCGCCTTTTATCGAACATGGAACTTCCCAACGAAAAGTTACTGCAAATTATCCTGGTCGGCCAGCCTGAACTGGATGCGAAATTGAGGCGTCCGGATCTGCGACAGCTTCAGCAGCGCATTGGCCTGCGCTGCAAGACGGCGCCGCTTACGTTGGAAGAAGTCGCGGGGTATATCGAAAATCGGCTCCATACGGCGGGTTCGGGGAACAATGTGGTCTTCGAGGCTGATGCCGTCGAGGCGGTTCACAATTATTCTGTCGGTATCCCGAGAGTCATAAATTTGCTGTGCGAGAACGCGCTGATCAGTGCCTATGTAGAACATACCAATGTGATTTCTGGGGCATTGGTTGCGGAAGCCGCGCGTGAATTGCAGTTCGACACCTTCCGGCCGGTAGCGCCGCCCCGATTGCGCACTATAAGTGCGCCGTCAGATGTAGCCGCCGACTTGCATTCCATTTTGGCCAAAATTAAAGCGGACGCCGACGCGTGGCAAGAGAAGCCCAAGGCTACGCCTTATCTCGTAAGTGCCCAAAAAGCCGTCATCAATCATCAGGGCGATGCATTCAGCGCCGGGGACTCCGAAACAACCGGCACCAGGGTAAATATCCCCCCAGCTTCCAAATCACCAAGCCCTGCATACGCAGCGCCGCGAGTGCGCGTCTGGGAACGTGATCCCAAGGCACATTTCTTCTCCGCGAATCTAGCTTCAGCTCGCGCGTTGCGCGCTATCAATAATCTTCGAGCTTCTCTGGAACCAGCCATTGGCTCGATCAAGAAATACAATCTCGAGGAAAAACTGAGGCTGTACGCCAAGCTTGTCCGGATTCATGGGTACGAACCAACGCTTCGCTCCATCCGAAATCTGAAGTTGCAAACGAGCATGAGACAAGGCGCGAAACGCGTTCACGTCCACGGAATAAAACCCGCAATGCGGCCGGTTGGAGGCTTGGACTTAAATAGCAAATTAAGAAAGCATGTGCAAACTGTCCGGAGCGTTACTGGACCGCGTCTAGCCAGTTTGAGGGCTCACATCAAAACGGGCATTCACACTGTTCGAAATCGTGTGACTCCGTTGGTAGATTCGCTACTGGGTTGGTGGCAACGTAATTTTAACGAAGAGGCTTACGGGAAAACGTTAATTGCGAGTTCTTTGGCTTTTTGTCTGCTGCTTGGGATCCTTCTCGGGATGAACCTGGCACAAGCGTCGCAGCATTCTGGCCGGATAATAATTCGCAGCGCGGGGATTTTGTTGTGTGGCCTTTATCTGGCCGCGGGACTTCCGATTTTAGTGCGAGCTCGTCACAAGCTTTGGGCTGACACCTCCGTGGTGTTGGCCAGAGCCTGGCGTTGGCTATGCGCTCCGATAGCGATGCGGAGCCGGGTATCTCCGATGGAGACCCGAGCGCTTAGCTCAGTCGCGGGAAAGATACACACTCACCGGCGAGCGTGATGCTGTAAGCGGCCTGTTTTATCGCGACTCGCCATTTACCGATCCAGCTAGATCAAGCTGGACATCCACGACGGGCTTAACCTTTAGCAAGAAATTACTCGGATTTTTCAAACCCCACGCTATGTAAGGAACTTCGAAAGCTGCCGTCCCTTTCCACTGCCCTGCTGTTAGCGTTGCTTGAGTGGGCACGTCGAGCTCGTGATCAGTCCCGTGCAAAGAAAATATTCCATGAAGCTTCAAACTGGAATTTCCCTGCGCAACCACGGTCCCGTCGGCGTGGTCTGGCCGAAACACCACCTCAGAATATTGGCCGCTTTCGAGTATTTCTTTGTGCATCCGCCGGTCTCGACTGTCGTTACCGCTCTCGCCCGAAGTAGCATCCACCACAATTTCGCCGCTGGCTTTTCCCGTTGTGGGGTCGACCGACAAGGTTCCGCGCTTCACGTGAAACGTTCCGTGCACCGTATGTAAACTGGATTCCACACTCCAATGCACGGTGCTTTTTACGGGGTCCACAGACAAAACAATTTGCTCCGCGGCTCGTGTCGCGTGTGAACTTTGCTGCGAAGGAGCAGCTTGGCGGCCCGGCATCGCTACACCGAGAAGCACAACCACAGCGAAACAATTCCTTAGCGCATACATCATCTTTGGAAATCCTGACTCATGCCGCCAGAAATCTCCAGCCGAGTAACGCGCCCGTGACGGCAAAGTGCGCCGGCGAAGTTTCGCCCACGTGAATGGATATCAATCGCGCGAAAACCTCGGGATTATGTCTAAAAACGGTTAGAGTTCTGCGACGAAGACGGGTGCGTCCATCAAGCAACAACAACAGTCGCGCCATAAACGTCGGACGCCGGGCAAACTGGCGATGAGCTTTTTGATAGAAGTCCAGGCAGTTTTTCTCCATGGCCTCAGCCAGCGCCACCGCTTGATGAAAGCTCAGGCTCAATCCTTCGCCGGAAATGGCATCAACGCTTCCCGAAGCATCCCCAATGAGCGCCACATTGCCACGACAAACCCGCTTCAGCTGATGCATCGTTGTAATCGTGCCGCGCGCCGGCCTCGAAAGCCTTTCACCGTTCAATCGATTTGCCAGTTGCGGAAATTCTTTAAGAGCAACTCGAATGTCGCGATTTTCGTTTCGAGATGCCATCACCACGCACACTTCATTCGCGGATACTGGCGTAACGTAAGCTTGCGCGTTCTCAGCCCAATGAATTTCCACATATTCCGACCAGGGCGCAACATCGAAGTGTGCGCGCCACGCTAGTCGAGATTGTTTTTGGTTGCAAGAATCTAACCCAGCCCATCGCCTGACCCGCGATTGGCCGCCGTCCGCGCCTATGATCCATTTGGCCGGGATGAAGTCTCCCCCCGCAAGGCTTACGCCATTTTCCCGGATGCCGGTCACCGGCGTTTCCCAAAGAAACTGAACGCCCAGAGCCACTGCCTGATTCAACATTTTTTTGTGGAGTATGGGGCGGCGCAATCCCAGCCCCAGTCCAGTCGGAAAACAGGCTGTTGCCGACTTTTCTTTTTCCAGAAATTTTATTCCCTGGAGGGGATACCCCTCACCTGGCGCAATCTCCACGCCAAGTTGTAGCAACGCGGCAATCGAATCGGGCATCAATCCCTCGCCGCACGGTTTATCAATCGGGGGTTTGTTTCCATCTGCGACCACCACATGGAAACCACGACGTCGCGCCGCGATTGCTGCAGCTAAACCCGCAGGACCGCCTCCGATCACGAACACATCCGTGCCATTGACCATAAATCGTCCGCTTTCCTCGTGCTTAAGTAACCACTTGGAGGGTTGTTGTTAATGATGCCGCAAAGCGGGCACAAGATGCTTTGGCGTAAAGAACTTTGTCACTGGTATATAAGCTATATTAATCTGATGATTGAAAAGTATTAATTTGATCTATATGTGCTTTGGGCTCATTCTGAGTTCACGGATCAGCTTGTTACTGGGCTGGTCTGGATAAGTCGGGGACCTGGGGATCGCTTCACAAGTCCACTAAATTAATTGTGCGCATAAAGGCATCGATAGTGCAAATGGAGAAAAATTAATTGAGCGACTCGCTCCCCAGACCTCGTAGTCACACGCTTGTGGATGGCGCCAACCGTTCCCCGGCGCGCGCAATGCTACGCGCGTCCGGCATGAATAATGGAGACTTCAAGAAGCCACTTATTGGGGTGGCCAACACATGGATTGAAATCGGCCCGTGTAACTATCATCTTCGCGAGTTGGCCAAACATGTGAAGGACGGAATTCGCGCCGCTGGTGCTGTCCCGCTGGAGTTCAATACCGTGTCGATTTCCGACGGCATCACCATGGGCACGGAAGGCATGCGCGCGTCGCTTATCAGCCGTGAAGTGATCGCTGATTCCATCGAGCTGGTCACCAGAGGCAATCTCTTCGACGCCCTCATCGTGCTGGTGGGCTGCGACAAAACCATTCCGGCGGGCATTATGGCATTGGCTCGCCTGAATATTCCCGGGATGATTTTGTATGGCGGTTCAATCGCCCCGGGCCAGTTTGAAGGTCACTCCGTCACCATTCAGGATGTCTTCGAGGCTGTGGGCACTTATGGCCGCGGGGAAATGAGCGAGGAGCGTTTGACCGCGCTAGAAAACGTCGCGTGTCCGGGAGCTGGCGCCTGCGGCGGCCAATATACCGCCAATACCATGGCGTTGGTTTGCGAATTTCTTGGAGTGGCGCCTATGGGACTTTCCAGCACGCCTGCGACGAACGATGCAAAAGCCGAAACCGGTCGTCGCGCCGGAGAACTCGTCGTGGACCTTCTTCGCAGAAATGTTTTGCCATCGCAAATCATAAACAAGACCTCCATTGAAAACGCCATCGCCGGTGTAGCGGCCACAGGCGGCTCAACCAACGCCGTCCTGCACTTGCTGGCCATCGCCAATGAGGCGAAGCTTTCTTTGTCCATCGACGATTTTGACCGCATCAGTTCGCGTGTTCCGATTCTTGCCGATTTAAAACCTGGGGGGAAATTTGTCGCTACCGACCTATACGCAGCAGGCGGCACTGCGCTCGTCGCAAAGCGCCTGCTTGAAGCTGGATTATTGCGTGGAGATTCCATCACCGTTACCGGCCGCACCATCGCTGAAGAAGGCAACGCCGCAAAAGAAGCGCCCGGACAGGAAGTCGTTCGCAAGTTGAACGCGCCGCTGAAGCCCACCGGCGGCCTGGTGATCTTGAAAGGCAATCTCGCTCCTGAAGGGTGCGTGGTCAAAGTCGCGGGTCACAATATTCAAAACTTCAGAGGTACTGCTCGTGTTTTTGATAGTGAAGAAGCGGCGTTCCAAGCGGTGGAGAACCGCTCCGTTAAAGCCGGGGACGTCATGGTAATTCGTTACGAGGGGCCCAAAGGCGGCCCGGGGATGCGCGAGATGCTCGCGGTTACCGCGGCGTTGGTTGGCGCCGGCTTGGGCGACAGCGTTGCACTTCTGACCGACGGCCGGTTTTCTGGCGCAACACATGGGCTCATGGCTGGTCACGTTGCTCCTGAGGCAGCTAACGGTGGCCCTATCGCCGCCGTCGCCGAAGGCGATACCATTGTTTTTGATCTGCCATCGCGCACCTTGAATTTGGAAATAACTAATGCGGAAATGCAAAGAAGGCTGGCCTCTTGGCGCGCCCCTGCGCCGCGCTACGCTTCTGGCGTGATGGCCAAGTATGCGCTGCTGGTTTCTTCATCAGCGCTGGGAGCCATTACCGTTGTTCCGCAAATATTGCCGTCCGCTCTGCAACCTGGGACGAGTGCGAGGACCTTATGAAGCTAACCGGCGCGGAAATTCTTTGTGAATCGCTGACCAGGCTCGGCGTGAAGCACATCTTCGGCTATCCCGGCGGCGCGATTTTGCCGGTCTACGACGCGCTGGGAAAATCTAAGTTGCACCACGTACTGGTGCGTCACGAACAAGGCGCCACGCATATGGCCGATGGTTACGCGCGCGCCAGCGGCGAAGTAGGCTGTGCGATGGCCACTTCCGGCCCTGGTGCGACAAATATGGTCACAGGTATTGCTACGGCCATGCTTGATTCTTCGCCGGTTGTCTGTATAACCGGCCAAGTGAGCAGCAAGGTTCTGGGTTCCGATGCGTTTCAGGAAATCGACATCACCGGCATCACCATGCCGATTACCAAGCACAACGTGGTGGTGACCCGCGCCGAGGATATTGCTCGCACCGTTCGTGAAGCGTTCCTGATCGCCGCATCCGGGCGTCCCGGGCCAGTTCTGGTGGACATCACCAAGGATGCGCAGCAGGCTTCCTGCGAATTTGATTGGGATGCTTCGGCTCCAAAGCTACCGCCAAAACGTCAGCGCATAAATTACGACCAGGCGGAGTTCGATCGCGCGGTCGAATTGCTAAACTCCGCAAAGCGTCCACTAATCCTCGCTGGACACGGCATCATCGTTTCGGGCGCGATGAAAGCATTCGAGCAATTCGTGCGTGCTGGAAATTACCCGGTAGCCATGACGCTGCTCGGCATCGGCTGCTTCCCTGCCAAAGATTCTCTGAACCTTGGCATGATGGGCATGCACGGCGAAGCCTGGGTCAACAACGCCATCCAGGAATCCGACCTCCTGATTGCCGTGGGAATGCGCTTCGATGATCGCGTCACCGGCGATTTGCGCACCTACGCGAAAAACGCCCGCAAGATTCACATCGAGATTGATCGTGCAGAGATCAACAAGAATGTGCCGGTGGACGCGGCGCTCGTTGGCGACGCGCGTGAAGTTCTGGAGAAACTCACTCCACACATCAAGACGCGTGACCACGGCGTGTGGCTCCGCCATATTCAGGAATCCAAGGGCGATTCCGCCGTGCGTGATATTCAAAGCCTGCCCGATAACGGTCATCTCTACGCCGCCCACGTCATCAACGACATCTGGAAAGAGACTCGCGGCGAAGCCATCGTGGTCACCGATGTTGGCCAGCACCAAATGTGGGAAGCGCAGTATTACCACCACAATTTGCCGCGCACCCTGATTACTTCCGGCGGTCTCGGCACCATGGGTTTCGCACTGCCGGCTGCTATCGGCGTTAAATTTGCCAAGCCTGATGCGGAAGTGTGGGTGGTCGTCGGGGACGGCGGATTTCAGATGACCATGAGCGAACTCGCCACCATCGTGCAGGAAAAAATCAACATCAAGATCGCCATCATCAACAACGGCTTCCTGGGCATGGTCCGTCAATGGCAGGAATTTTTCTATGACAAACGCTATGTCGCGACTCCGCTTGTTGCTCCCGATTTTGCCGCTCTGGCCAACGCGTTTGGCATCCGTGGCGAACGCATCTCGACTCGAAATGAAGTAATACCGGCCATTCGCGTCGCGCGCCAATCCAACGAAACAGTACTCTTCGATTTTCGCGTGGAGCAGGAAGACTCCGTTTACCCCATGGTTGCAGCCGGCGCTTCCCTTCACGACATGATTCGCCGACCGGATAGTCCGCTGGTGGAGACGGCGACTGAGCCATGAAAAAAGTAGAGGAAACCATGCAAACACTCGTCGCTTACGTGGAGAACAAGCCAGGCGTACTCAACCGCGTTTCTTCTCTGGCCCGGCGTCTGGCAATCAATATCGATTCCCTGACTGTAGGCCCCACGGAAAACGAGGAAATCGCACGCATGACCATCGTCGCGCACACCGACGAAAAGGGCGCCCACCGACTGGAGGCCAGTCTTGAAAAATTGGTGGATGTGCTGCTGGCTGAAAATATTTCCAACCGCTCCATCCTTGAACGCGATTTGGCACTGATTAAAGTTCTGGCCGACCAGAAAAATCGCCCGCATCTTATGGAATTGATCAAAGTGTTCAGGGCCCGGGTCGTGGACGTTGCGCCAGAATCGCTGATCCTGGAAGTTTCCGGCACCGTCGATAAGATTGACGGCCTGCTTGAAGTCTTGCGGCCCTTTGGCGTTTTGGAAATGGCCCGTACCGGAAGAATTGCCATGACCCGCGGAGGCGATTTGCTTCGTCCGCCGGTTGCTAACGAACCAGAAGTTTCTGCAAATTCAGAGAATCGCGCCGGAACAACAGTCACGAACTGAAGAAAATTTTGAACGCTATCGTAATTCTGTTGACCACATAGAATTTATCGCGGCTGCGCAGGCCGCCCAAGGAAAAACATGGCAAAACTCTATTATGACGATTCCGCAGACTTATCACTCATTCAGGCAAAAAAGGTAGCCATCATCGGCTACGGCTCGCAGGGACACGCACACGCCTTGAACCTGCGCGACAGCGGCGTGTCTGTACGAGTCGGCCTGCAGCCCGGCAGTTCCTCGCGCGCCAAAGCCGAAAAGGATGGTTTGACGGTCAACACACCGGCCGAAGCGGCCGCATGGGCGGACGTCATCATGATTCTCGCGCCCGATACCAAGCAGCCCAAGCTGTATCACGAAGCAATCGAACCCCATCTCAAAGCGGGTAAGACCCTGATGTTCGCGCACGGTTTCAACATCCGTTTCGGCGCCATCAAACCGCCGGCGTCCGTTGACGTATCCATGATCGCTCCCAAAGCACCTGGGCATCGGGTACGCGAAGTATTCAGCGAAGGTGGCGGCACTCCGGCACTTCTCGCCGTGGAGCAAGATGCCAGCGGGACAGCAAAAGACTTAGCGTTGTCCTACGCCAAAGCTCTCGGAACCACCCGCGCAGGCGTGCTGGAAACCACCTTCACCGAAGAAACGGAAACAGATCTCTTTGGCGAGCAGGCGGTCTTGTGCGGCGGCGTGAGCGAACTCATCAAAGCTGGCTTTGAAACTCTAGTCGCAGCCGGATACCAGCCCGAGGTCGCCTATTTTGAATGCATGCACGAATTAAAACTGATCGTGGATCTGATTTACCGCGGTGGTCTAAGCTACATGCGCTATTCCATCAGTGACACTGCGGAGCAAGGCGATTACAGTGCCGGGCCGCGCATCATCAATGCCAAGACCAAAGAAGAAATGCGTAAAATTCTCGCCGAGATTCGCGACGGCAGCTTCGCCAAAAAATGGATTGAGGAAAACGAGCAGGGCTGCCCCAACTTTCTGGCTACCAGACAGCGCGAGCAAACCCATCCCATCGAGCAGTTGGGTCCGGAGCTTCGTGCCATGATGCCGTTTCTCCAGCCAATCACCGCTCCAGGCTTGGCTAAACCCGCGGCAGCCAGCAAAAAGTAATTAAACTAAATTGTAATTTTTTTGGCTATTCCTGGCCCTTGGTATTGACAGACCGGTAAATTTGAATAATTCTCGGGCGCAATGAAATCCAAGCGTCAGAATCAGAATTCTACTCCCCCTCTTCCGGAACGTATTGATCTACTCAGTATCAAACGCCAGGAAATCATACGCCCTATCCTTGAGCATCCGCGCGAATACGTGTTGCTCAGCGTACGCGCACTAGCCCAACGGCTGGGCACCGATCCAGCGACCATCGTGCGTATTGTTCGTGGCCTTGGGTTCGAAAGTTACCGCGATTTCCAACATCATCTCCACGAGTTATCACTCGCGTTTGCCACTTCTCTGGATACCATGCGTGCAGGCGGCCAGGACGGCGGCATGCCTGGCTATATTCGCGAAGCCCTCGAGCAGGACATAAAAAATCTCCAGGGCTTGAAGAATAGTCTGGACGCGCGTCGCTTGGTTGCTTTAGCCAAGCGAATTTATGCCGCGCGTAAAATCATTCTAATTGCCGGGGACCTGGCCGCCTACCTGGCGCACTATTTCGAATACCAGACCAGCGTGGTCGGCTTACCCGTGTTCGCGGCCACTTCCTACGGACGAATCGCTCATCTGGCGCGTACGGCAACCAAGCAGGACTTAGTCATCGCTATCAGCTTCCGCCGCGGACTGCGTCAGACCGTGGAAGGCGCGCAATTAGCGCGGGCTAAAGGTGCATACTGCGTCGGCATAGCGGATACGTTTCTTTCGCCGCTGGCCCGGATATGCGACGAAATATTTTTAGCTTCCGTAGAATCCACTTCTTTTGCTGCTTCGTTTACAGCGCCCATAGCGCTCTTGAATGCCATCATCGTGACCTGCGCACAATATCGGCGCGCGGAAACAATGATGGTGGTGAAAGAGCTGGCTGAGGAACAGCGTAAAGGTTTTCGCTGGTACACAGCATAGAGTCCGCCATCCTCGCTAAATCAAGCTTTTTCCAAAACACTTCGGTGCGGATATTATCTGAGCGTCGACGCGCGGGAAATGCGTGCGCGCAGATAATCTATCTGTTACGTGAGGCGTGCCGGCACACGAAGCCATGGGCAGTTAATTTTCTGGAGGGATTTGAAACTTGAAGAATAAACGAAGGTTTGTGCTATGGACGTTTTTGTTTGTGTTCGTAAACGTTGGCATAGCACGGGCTCAATCCACGTCCACGCTGACTGAGCGCATCCAACGCGTCATCGGCCGTCCGGAATTCGCGCACGCAAATTTCGGCATTGAGTTTTACTCACTGGACTCCAGCAAAATCATTTACGCCTTGAACCCGGAGAAATTGTTTGTTCCTGCTTCGACGACGAAACTTCTCACCGAAGGCACGCTCCTCGCCAAGCTCGGCGCGGACTACCGCTTTCACACGAGGATTTATCGCACCGGCCCGGTCGATTCCAAGGGAAAGCTCAAGGGAGATTTAATCCTGGTGGCCAGTGGCGACCCCGACCTCTCGAACCGCATGCAGTTGGATGGCACGCTTGCGTTCGTAGACGAAGATCATTCTTACAACGGTCCCGCATTGCCTGGCGACCCGCTCGCTGTGATCAAGGAACTCGCTGGAAAAATCTCTGCAAAGGGAATTAAACGAATTGACGGCCGGCTGCTCATCGATGCCAGCCTTTTACCCGATGGTCCGCGCGAAGGCGGCACCGACGTGGTCATATCTTCCATCATGGTGAATGACAACGTGATCGACCTCGTCGTCAGACCCGGAGTGAAGAGCGGAGACGCGACCAATCTCGAATACTTGCCACATACGTCCTACGTTAACTTTGTCAATCACGTCACCACCGGGGCGCCAGATTCAAAACCCAATCTTGAATCACCTGAAGTCGAATTTAACGAAGATGGCAGCATAGTCGCGACCGTGACTGGCAGTTTACCGGCCGGCATCGCGCCGCAAACCGCGGCCTTTGCGGTTCCATCTCCCACCATCTTTGCCTCCACCGTTCTGCGCGAGGCTCTCGTTTCCTCCGGCGTCCAGTTCAAGTTCAAAAAAGGCGCTGCGACCCGACCGCCGGATTTCGTTGCGTACTCGAAATTGTATGTGCCCGAAAACATGGTGGCCGAACATGTCTCAGCACCTTTATCCGAGGAAATCAAAGTCACTTTGAAAGTCAGCCAGAATCTTCACGCGGGTATGGGACCGTACCTGCTCGGAACCTTGGTCGCCAAAGACACCAAAAATCCGTTGGCCGCAGGTTTCCGCGTAGAGCGCGAGTTTTTGCAATCTGCAAACCTCGATCTTTCCGGCGCCTCCCAGGGCGATGGTGCCGGTGGCGATTGGGCAGATCTCTTTTCTCCGGATTTTATGGTTCTCTACCTGACCTACTGGAGCACACGCCCCGACTACCAGGTATTTTTAAAAGCTTTGCCGGTGCTAGGCAAGGATGGAACTTTAGCCACGATTCAAAAGGACTCTGCCGGCGCGGGCCACGTTTTCGCAAAAACGGGGACGTTCAACTCTCAGGACAAGCTCAACGGAAAAGGGATGTTGAATGCCAAAGGATTGGCAGGGTATGTCACCACTAAATCCGGGGAGCGATTGGTCTTCGCCGCCTACGTAAACCACGTGGCGCTACCAGACGATCCAGAGGCTGCCCAGCAGGTCGCCGGGCAAGCATTGGGAGAAATAGCAGCAGCGGCTTACGATGCAGACCTAAAGTAGTGTGGGTTCACCCGACGAGGGCTATTCCCGGCGGTTAGAACTGCCGATTTAGGCAATCTTAAGTCAGAGCAAGCTTACCCAGCTCAGCGACGCGACGTTCGAAAGTCATTTCCACCAGGCCGCGCTTCCCGTAGTAGCGCAACACAATCTTGTGTCCCGGTTCAATCTTAGCCCGAGCCCTGATCAACGCGTCCGACATTTCTACCCAGTCGCCGGTTACCAGGTAGGTACCTTCCCAGCCGCGCAGTTCGAATCGGCCGTCATGCCGTAGAGTCAGCGGGACCGCCGAGCACTTTATCGCCTTGCCGGCCAGCTTGGCCGCGGAGCACTCATAGCGGCCGGATACATCCACGCTGTCCGCCGCAGCCCGGGGAGCCGAAGCTACCAGAGACAAAAAGAGGAACGCCAGGATCCAGGTTCGGTTAACAAAGTACCGCATTGCATCTCCCGCCAGATGGCACAACCTAACTCGGATGCGCGATCACTTCCGGTAATGCATGCTAGCCGCCACCAAAACTCACTATAACGGCGTTACAACAATTGGACTTACAACTTCTGCAAAAATGGGCAGTGGACTTAATGGAACATTCTGTGTCTCGCGAGAAGCCAACTTGTGCAAAATTCTGCGGTACTAAAACGTTCGTCCAGTACGGCCTATACTACTGTGTCGGCAACTCCAAACTGGCCTGCCCGTCCTTACGGGGATCAGATGCGCCGTAATTGACTCCGGTCGCAAAATCTCTGAGAACCGCTTGCCCTCCACCCATGACGCTGGAAAAAGGTCCCCGCAAGTCTATTTTGTGACCCTTGCCGGTCAGTTCGTTGCGTACATTGCCGGCGAACCGGTTCTCCAGCGACACGTCGCAGCCGCCAAATGTGCGTTTAGAGAATCTGGGTGCCTCCAGTGCCGCCTGAATGTTCATTTTGAAGTCCGCAATATTCGCCACAAATTGCGCATGGGCCTGCGACTGATTCCACCCGCCCATGATTCCAAAGGCCAGCCGGGTGTCCCCTTTCTGGGCGAATGCCGGGATTATCGTATGCAGGGGTCGCTTTCGCCCAGCCAGTGCATTCGGGGATGCGGGATCAAGCGTAAATAGCCCGCCCCGATTGTGCAGCGCGAACCCGGTACCGGCAGCCACGATGCCCGAGCCGAACGCGTCGAAGTTGCTCTGGATCAGCGACACCATATTCCCTTCGCGATCCACCACGCTCAAATACGTCGTATCCGTGCCGCCGCGCAGCTCGCCCGCCGACACATCACAATTAGCACGCGCCGGGTCGATCAATTTCGCTCGCCGATCAGCCCATTCTTTAGAAAGCAATGTAGACACCGGCAATTTTTGTCGCCTGGGATCTCCGATGTACTTCGCCAAATCCGCGTAGGCCAACTTCTTAGCCTCAATCATGGTATGAAGTGCGTTCGCGGAACCGAACTCCCAATTTTTCTGGCCTAGCGGAAATTTCTCCATAATGTTCAGCATTTCCAGCGCGGCCAGTCCTTGGCCGTTAGGCGGCAATTCGAACACTGTCCAGTCGCGATAGGTAGTTGAAATCGGTTCCACCCATTCACTCGAATATTCCGCCAGATCCTGCGCGGTCATCACTCCGCCATGGTGCTTCATGCTCTCAAGAATTTTTTTGGCGATTTCGCCATTATAAAATGCGTCTCTTCCGTGAGCAGCGATCTGCTGTAATGACCAAGCCAGATCAGCGTTACGAAAAACTTCCCCCACCCGCGGCGCGTGATCCTGAATCAAATATGTTTGAGAAGCCGAACTATCTCCACGCAGGAGGTCCGTTTCTGCGGCCCAAACAGCGGCGGTCAATTCGGGCACGGGGAAACCATCCTGAGCAATCTTTATTGCCGCTGCCAGGTCTTCAGCTAATTTCTTGCGACCAAATCTGTCTGCCAGCTTTTGCCATCCGTCGACGGCGCCTGGAACCGTCACAGCGTAAATGCCGTGCTGCGGCATATCCCGCAATCCATGGTTATGCAGAAACTCGATGGTGAGATCTTTAGGCGCCCAGCCGCTGGCATTCAGGCCATATAGTTTGTTTGCTTTCACGTCGTAGACGATCACAAAAAGGTCGCCTCCGATGCCGTTCATCATCGGGGCAACTACAGACATGGCCGCATTCGCTGCTATCGCAGCGTCCACCGCGTTGCCTCCGTGTTCCAGAATTCGCACGCCTGCTTGCGCCGCCAAAGGTGATTCCGCGGCCACAATGCCATCGCGCGAAATCACCATCGAACGCCCCTGAGAGCGATCCTGAGCCTGCAAAGGAAAGAGTGGCATAAGCCAGAAAATATAAACCGAAAACCTGAATAATTTAGAAACCTTCATCTTGCTCCCATGATCTTGACCAGCATCTATTCGTCATCACTGCTCAACGCACAAATTTGTCCGTGGACTATACACCTTCGACCACGCTTTTTATAGCTGGCGACTCTTAGATCGATGCCTACGTGCTCGCCCGTTGCCGTCTACCATCTTCAAACGATTGGCATTTGGCTCCAGACACTCTAGAATCCAAGGGCGCGGGTTGTGTTCTAAAAGCTTTGCCTGTGAGTAAACGCCTTTTGCACCGCGCGGGAGAATCTTCTTTGCCGCAACAGCCGCGAGAACCGCAGAAACCGCAACAACAAAGCAGCCCAGCCGCGCAGACGGTTTCCGTGCCAGACGCCAATAACGCCGAAATCGACGCTCTCTTAAACGGCCGTCACACCGATCCCTTCGCGCTTCTCGGCCCGCATCCGGTGCCGGGCGGCTGGGTCATTCGATTTTTTATTCCCTGGGCAGCGGAAGCCAGCATCGACATCGCTCCGGGCCAGCCCGTACTCAACAGCATGAAAATTACCGACGCGGTGAAAGTTCGTCCGGAGGGGTTTTTCGAAGCACTGTGGCCTTCAAATCAATCCGCGCCTCCCGCGCCCGGTAGTTACAAGATTCGGGGCAGAACACACCAGGGTGAAGCCTTTGAAATGTATGACGCGTATTCCTTCCCATACCTCCTGAGCGAATTCGATTTATACCTCATGGGTGAGGGCCGTCATTACGACACCTATGAGAAACTTGGCGCGCACATAAAGACGGTTCAGGAAGTTCGTGGCGTGAATTTCGCAGTCTGGGCTCCCAGCGCCCGGCGCGTCAGCGTGGTCGGGGATTTCAATCGCTGGGATGGCCGTGTGAACGTGATGCGTGCGCGCGGCTCTTCGGGTATTTGGGAACTTTTCGTCCCCGAGTTAAACGAAGGCTCCATCTATAAGTACGAAATCATCGGCCCCAACGGCGACATGCTTCCGCTGAAAGCCGATCCCTACGCTTTTCGCGCCGAGTTGAGACCCAACACCGGTTCCATCGTGGCCGACCTGGATAAATACAAATGGAATGACACCAAATGGATCAAGGAACGGCCTCAGAAAAATTGGTTCGAATCGCCGGTTTCCATCTACGAGGTGCATCTGGGCGCCTGGCGCCGCGTCCCCGAAGAAAACAATCGCTGGCTGACCTACAAAGAACTCAGCGATCAGCTTATTCCTTACGTAAAAGAACTCGGCTACTCCCACATCGAATTGCTTCCAATCATGGAGCATCCCTTCGACGGCTCCTGGGGCTACCAGACCCTCGGCTATTACGCCACTACCAGCCGCTATGGTTCGCCCACAGACTTCATGGATTTCGTCGATCGTTGTCACAACGCCGGAATAGGAGTCATCCTCGACTGGACTCCCGCCCATTTCCCTCGGGACTCCTACGGCCTGGCGCAGTTTGATGGAACCCACCTCTTCGAGCACTCTGACCCGCGACAAGGCGCACAACTCGATTGGGGCACTCTCGTCTATAACTACGGCCGCAATGAAGTCCGCAATTATTTGATCTCCAACGCCCTGTTCTGGCTGGACAAATATCACATCGACGGACTGCGCGTGGACGCTGTGGCTTCCATGATTTATCTGGATTACTCCCGAAAGCCCGGTGAATGGATTCCCAATAAATTTGGCGGCCGCGAAAATCTGGAAGCCGTTGACTTCCTGAAGCGCCTGAATGAAATCACCTTCGAGCGCTTCCCCGGCATTCTCACTATCGCTGAGGAGTCCACCGCGTGGCCAAGCGTCTCGCGCCCCACCTATCTGGGCGGCCTGGGCTTCAGCATGAAGTGGAACATGGGTTGGATGAACGACACCTTGAGGTACTTCTCCGCCGACCCCGTCCATCGCAAATACGAACACAACAAGCTGACCTTCTCATTGATCTACGCCTTCACTGAGAACTTCGTGCTGCCCTTTTCCCACGATGAGGTTGTTCACGGCAAAAATTCCCTGCTCCATAAAATGCCCGGCGACATGTGGCAGCAGTTCGCTAACCTGCGCCTCCTCTACGCCTATCAGTATGCGCATCCTGGCAAGAAACTCCTGTTCATGGGCGAGGAATTCGGCCAGCGTCAGGAATTCAGCGAAGCTCGGAGTCTCGACTGGCATCTGCTTCAATGGGAATCCCATCGCGGGCTTCAGCGCCTCGTCGGTGACCTGAACAAGCTGTATGCGCAGGAACCCGCGCTCCACGAAGTGGACTTCGACTGGCCAGGCTTCGAATGGATCGATGCCAACGACGCCGACAACAGCATCTTTTCCTTCGCCCGGCACGGCAAGGCTCCAAAAGACCTTATCGTCGTGATCCTCAACGCCACCCCTGTTTTGAGGGGTAGCTACCGCATCGGCGTGCCTCAACCGGGCTTTTACGTGGAAGCCTTGAACACCGACTCCGCTATATATGGCGGTTCGAACGCTGGTAACCTTGGCGGCGTGCAGGCGGAGGCCGTACCCCATATGGGTCGGCCCTATTCTCTCACCCTGACCGTGCCGCCTTTGGGCGCGTTGTTCCTGAAGTGGACGCCGGAAGTCACCCCGAAAGCCTGATCCAACCTGGCTCCCAGGCCGGGCCGGGTTTCAAATTCCAAAGATCGTTGCCGTAAATAAAAGCGACTCCGGAAACATTTCCCTGGCACACCTCGTATGTATAGGCAGTGCCGGGGAGGCATCTACTCTATGTTCAATCGCACAAAACTTTTCGCAGGCCTCAGCCTGTTATCCGTCATGGCCGTACTGGCATGTGCCTCGGTGGCACTCGGCCAATCAGGGTCTACCAAAGACCGCTGGCTGCATGTCCGGGTCATCAACTCCGACAACAAGGGCGAAACCGTGCGGGTGAACATTCCGCTCGAATTGGCGGAAAACGTCCTGCCCACCATTAATAAAAACCACCTGCACAACGGCAAAGTGACCATCGATCAGGCGCACAAGAATGACGTCGACGTGCGCGCTCTGATCAACGCGATTCGCACCGCGAAGGACGGAGAATATGTCACCGTCCAGGGCACCGATCAGGATGTCCGCGTCGCCAAAGAGGGGGGGCGGCTGTTGGTCCACGTGAAAGACAACAAGGGTTCTAAGTCAAATAAATCCGACGTAGATATCAAAATTCCCATGCACGTGATCGACGCACTATTCAGCGCCGGCAAAGATGAACTTGACGTCGTCGCCGGGTTGCACGCTCTCGCCTCCTTAGGCGATACCGAGCTGGTCTCCGTGAAAAGCGAGGACAGCACGGTTCGGGTGTGGATGGATTCAAAAAACTCCAGCGATTAATTGCCCTGGCGGGGCCGTGTATCGTTAATGTCTGCGGAAAAGGAGATTTGAGAATATGTTGCTTGCGAAAATCGCTCTTGGCTTAGCTAGCACGGTAGCCTTCGCCGCGATCTACACCTTCCGCGAAGGCGTTATCCGCGTGGATGTCGACGAGTTCCGCGATGGTGGCTCTCACGTCCACCTCTGGGTGCCGGCTGCGGCGGTGCCAATAGCACTGCGCTGCACTCCCAGAGACCACTTGCAGAATGCCGCTGAAAATATCAAACCCTGGATACCTACAATCCGGCAGATAGCAAAGGAACTTGAGAAATATCCGGAGGCAAATCTGGTCGAGGTAGTGGAAGGCACCGATCACGTGCAAATTCGGACCCACGCGGGCAAATTGCAAATCGACATTCATGAACCTGGCGAGTCCGTGCACGTTGCGGTTCCGATAGCCACGCTGGAAGATATCTCCAGCCAACTCACTGAAAATATCCCTGGCGCTTGATATTGAGAGCCTAATGAATTTAGATACGTTTCGATTTTAGGGACGAAAGTCTGCCAAGGGCCGCGGGTGAGCTACTTTATTCCGCGTGTTCCTCTTTGACATCGCTTGGAATGAAATATATCTCTTCAAACATCGCGTTTTTTTGCCATCCCGCTCGCTGCAAGATGCCCCTGCCGTTTTCCACCATACTTGGATGACCGCAAAGGTACGCGGTGGTTTCCGCCGGTTTTAGATCCCACAGGTCGGTGTACTTGCGAACGAGCTCATCGACGCGCCCCGTTTCTCCTGTCCACGCCGTGTCTTCCCACGGCCTACTCACCGTGGTTACAAATTTAAGCCACGGAGCCTCCCCGGCCACTTTCTCCATCTCGTCGCGATAGCCAAACTCCCACGAGCGGCTGCCGCCCTGCAGGCAGTAAAGTTTGTGATCTCCTGGCATGGGGCTGTCGCCGCTCTTCCAATCGCGATAAAGGGTCCGCACATAGCTCACAAAGGGAGCAATTCCGGTAACGGTGGAAAGTAACAGGTGATGTTTTCTGCCGCTGCGTAAATCCAGAGTGAAACGACCCTTGGCAATCTTGCGGCAAAATAGCTTGTCGCCCTCATTCAATTTGAAGAGATGGGGAGTCAATGCTCCGTGGGGCACCAGTTCCAGAAAAAATTCGAGCGATTGTTCATATGGAGACGACACCAGCGAATACGCTCGCTCGATCCGTTGCCCCTCGAATTCCACTCCGAGCGTCGCATACTGGCCGGCTAAAAATTTAAATGGTCCCCCGGGGTCGACGCGGATAAGCCATAAATCGGGTGAAATGTCCCGCCGCTCGATTATCGTCGCCTCGTAGTGTTTGTCCCCAGGCAGGATTCACCACTCCCGATTCAAATTGAAAATTCGCGCGAACCTGTCATTCGTAGGCCAGGGCCACGACCGGATCATAACTTGCCGCCCGCAGCGCCGGATACGTCGCTCCTGTGGTTGCCCCGACAAAAGCCAGCACTACAGCCGAAAAAATCCACGACGGCGATATCAAAATCGTCAGGCCGGGGTTCGTCTGTTTCAAAATGCCTTGCACCAGAAAGGTAATGGCCATGCCCAGCCCCGTTCCCAGCAGCGTCAAAATAAAAGTTTCTCCCAATAGCATACGCACCACATCGAATCTCGAAAATCCCAACGCTTTCAGAATACCAATTTCACGCGTTCGTTCCATGACCAGCGTATGCATATTCAGCAAGACAACCAGAAAGCTGATCACAATTCCAAGCGCCACCATCGTCCTCGTAAACGGACGCAGTTGCGGAAGATTCGACGAGGTCATTAACGTTACATATTCGGATAATGACCGAACGCTATTTTGCGGATCCAGCTTTAAGATCTCCGCTCGCGCGATCTCGGTATCTCCTTTGCTTCGAACGTAAAACATGGACACCCGCTTGTCCGCGCCAGCAAGATCCTGGGCCGTCTGCAGCGGGATAAAATATCTCGCGCCCTTCCCGTGCGCGACGATTCCGCTCACGGTAAAAACGTGGTTCAGCAGTGTAATCTGACTACCCACTTTCAAATGTTTTGACTGCGCAATGATGTCGTCAGCGATTACTTCGTCGGGTCCCGAGAAGGCGCGGCCATCGCGAAACAAAAACCCGCGACTAAGCGCGTTGAATCGCCTGAAATCGATGCCATAAACCATCACTAAGTTCTTTGGTTCCGTCAAAATTACCGTGGGAGCGACTTCATCTATACCTGGCAGCGCCGCTATCTTGTCACCCAAAGATTCCTGCATGACCGCGCTTGAGAACGCAAAGAATATCGACGAGTTCGGCGGTTGCACGATGATGTCGGCGCCGACCCCTTCCACCCGTTTTCCCCACTCGGAAACCACACCGGAAGTGAGTCCCGCGATCATCAGCACCAAAACTACCTGAATCGCGATAGCGATCACACTCAGGGAACTTCGCAGCGGCCGCGTGGAAATGCTGCCCCAAAACATCTGCAATAATGAAAATCGTCCTTCGAAGGTTTCATTCATGCGTGGAAGCCGCAGTGAACTGAATCGCCGTCATTAAGAAGCGCCAAGGCAGAGCGGACCCTTGTTGCACGATCTCTTCCGAAAGTCGCGCCAAATATTTCGCTCTCATTAAGTTTTGCACACATGTGTTGATAAGTATGTGGAAAAGCGAGCTGCCTCCCGCCTAAATGCACGCTCATCAATACTCTTCCCCTCTTTGCACAATTTTCGTGCAAGCAGCAAAAAACTTTGAACGTAGACTACGGGACTTCCCGAAAAATTAGTGAGCGCGATATGAAGTTCAAATTTTCCGTTCCGCGATGGAACATTGCTCGGTCTAATACCACTTGGGCGGCCGATCGAGGTGAATCTTGATCGGGTCCTTCGAACCCGTGATGTCGTACCACCGCCCGAAGGTTTTCCATCCTTCCGCGACAATTTGTATCTCCACCCTTCCAAGTGGGGCATCTGGAATATGCGCGATTCCCTCACGGTTGGTCTTCACATTCAGCTCGAACTGCTTATTTTTCGTAATTTTGTGTTCTTCAACATACTTCAAATAGACGCTGGCGTTTTCGATAGGACGATCTTTATCGCCGCCGGTGACTTCAATGGTTACGCGAGTGCTTGGCAGAGACCGCTGAGTCTGGCCCTTCGGGATTTCCTGCGAGTTGACGACGCTGGTCGCCACTATGAGCATTGCCAGCAAGCCCGTAAGGCATGCGGCTCGTGTAAAACACAATTTCTTCATACTGATTAAACTATCCTCTACGTAAGCCAGTTGGTGGTCAAGTTTTTCTGAGATTTATTGACGAACCGAAACGTCCGTGCCAGCTTTAATTGACTCGCCGTAATAGCTCCTGTAATTTTGAAGAATCAGGTTATTTTTGTCGCCCACGCGTCACGGTAATCGCAGCCAGCCCGGCTTGTGATTAAGCCTGCAGATTTTCGATTCGAACCAAGAGGAGTACACATGGGTTTCGCCACTAACGCCATCCACGTCGGCCAGGAACCAGATCCGTCCACCGGCGCCATCGTCGCGCCAATCTATCAAACGTCCACTTACGTAAACGAAGAGTTGGGGAAATATAAAGACGGTTACGACTACGCGCGCACCAATCATCCCAATCGAAAGGCTTTGGAGCGCACCATTGCCAAACTCGAAGACGGCCACAGCGCTTACGTATTTACTTCCGGAATGGCTGGCATCGATGCCGTCTTTCGCTTGTTGCGCCCTGGCGACCATGTGGTGCTCTCCGAAGCGGTATACGGCGGGGTTTTTCGGCTCTCCACGCAACTCTTGGTTCACTTTGGACTGGAATTCAGCTTTGTGGACACTTCCTCGTCGGACGCGGTGGTATCGGCCTTCCGGCCCAACACCAAAATGTTGTACATCGAAACCCCCACCAATCCCACGATGAGGATCGCCGATATTGCTGCGCTCGCTAAATTGGCCAGTCAACGAAACATCACTGTAGTGGTGGACAACACTTTCCTGAGCCCCTATCTTCAGCGGCCCATCGAGCTCGGTGCGCACATCGTAGTCCATTCCATGACCAAGTATCTCAACGGCCACAGCGACTCGACGGGCGGCGCGGTAGTTTTGACTCGCAAGGAAGACGCCGAGAAAATTTATTTTATCCAGCGCTCCGCGGGTGCCGGATTGGCGCCGATGGATTGTTTCCTGATTTCGCGCGGCATCAAGACTCTCGCGGTGCGCATGCTGCAGCACAATGCCAACGGCCTGGTAGTCGCGCGCCATCTCGACACACACCCGAAAGTTCAAAAGGTTCTATACCCTGGCCTCGCAAGCCACCCACAACATGAAATTGCGCGGCGTCAACAGAAAGGCCCCGGTGGCATGCTTTCCTTTGACCTGGGCTCACTGGAAGCGGCTCGACGCCTTTTGAATCACGTGAAACTCTGTGCGCTCGCGGAAAGCCTGGGCGGCGTGGAATCCCTGATATCCCTTCCCGCACTTATGACGCACGCATCCATGCCCCAAGAAGTGCGCGAACGCGTCGGGATCACTGAAGGACTGGTTCGCTTGTCCGTGGGCATCGAGGATGCCGACGACATCATCGCCGATTTGGATCAGGCGCTACACCACGTCTAAGTCAAAGGTAACCAACTATTTTCGAGTTCGCGATGGCTTCACACTCTCAATCAGCCATCCCAAATACTCATCCGAACCCGAAACTACCGGCAACACCAGGAATTCAGGTACATCATAACTGTGCATACTCCGCACTACCCGCTCTAATTCAGACAAGCGTCTCGTCGTCGATTTCATAATCAACAAATACTCCCGCGAACTTTCTACCTTGCCCTTCCAACGGTAAACTGACTCCACCGGGTTAAGTACCACATTGACGCAAGCCGCGAACCTTGCTTCGACGGCGGCGCTCGCGATTCGTCTCGCCTCCGGAAGCGTTCCGCAAGTAACCAGGACCACTCGAGATTGCCTCTCAGGCATCGGTTCCCTTCCAACCGCTTTAGCCAACTGTTGTCCGTTTGCTGTTATCAATTACCGGGCTAGAATACATCGCCATGAACACTTCTCCGAATCCTTCTCCCATCAAGTTTGGAACTTCCGGTTGGCGCGGCCTCATCGCCGACGATTTCACCTTCGCCAACGTGCGGCTTGCCGTGACCGCGATCGCGGATCACGTCAACAGTAAAACTAAAAATCCGACCCTTCTCGTGGGCTACGATCCGCGCTTTTACTCCGAAGAATTTTCGCAACTCGCGGTCGACATCCTCAATCAGCACGGCATCCGCACCCTGCTCTGCGATACATTTACTCCCACACCCGCCATTGCTTACGAAATCACCCGTCGCAAGCTGGACGGCGCCATCAATTTCACCGCCAGCCATAACCCAGCGCAATATCACGGCCTCAAGTTTTCTTCTGCTGACGCCGGGCCCGCGCTCCCGGAAGTCACCAAGGACATCGAAGCACGCGTCGCCAAAATGGTTGAAAAGGACGGACCCTTCCCAGTAAAACCGGCAACGACTTCTGGCGAGAAGCGCGCCGCAAACGAAATGGTCAATATTCGCGAGGCGTATCTGCAGCGGCTCGAACAACTCGTGCGCTTCGACGCATTACGCCAAGCCAAAACTCATTTTGTCTACGATGCCTTGCATGGATGTGGCGCAGGTTATCTCGATAATGTTTTGACTCGCAACGGAATCGCCGTCCAGGCCATGCGTCTCAATCGTGACACCCTGTTTGACGGAACCGGCCCCGACGTCTCTGAACCAAATTTGGCGCCCTTACGGAAAGCCGTATTGGATTCCGTCGCCATCGCCGGTCTGGCCACCGATGGTGATGCTGACCGTTTCGGTGTGATCGACCGCGACGGCACATGGATTCAGCCAAATCACATTTTGGCGTTGCTTTACGATTATCTGGTTGAGACGCGTCAATGGCTCATGCCCGCGGCGCGGAGCGTGGCTACCACGGAAATGATGGATGCGGTGGCAAAGTCCCACGGCCAAAAAATCTATCAGACCCCCGTTGGATTTAAATATATCGGCCAATTAATCCGCGAAGACAAAATTGCCATGGGCGGCGAAGAAAGCGCCGGACTCACCATTCGCGGACACGTGCCGGAAAAAGACGGCATCCTTGCCTGCCTCCTGGTTGCCGAAATGCTGGCGGCCCGTGGCACGTCCATAGAACAACAGGTGATAGCATTATTCAAAAAACTTGGCCGCGAATTCTGGCCGGTGCGCGAGAATTTTCATCTCACAGACGAACAAAAGGCGAATGCAGTAAGGCGGGTTGCCATTGACGCTTCGACACTACTCGGACGAAAAATTCTTTCCGTGGATCGTACTGATGGCGCAAAGTTTGTTTTCGAAGACGGTTCCTGGATGCTCGTACGGCTTTCCGGCACCGAACCGCTTCTGCGCTTATATGTTGAGGCTCCCAGTTTGGAAGCTTCAACGAAGCTGACCGGCGAAGCCAAAAATTGGCTTTTGCATGGGTCGTGAACAAGGAAAACGCTAAAGATGAAAGTGCAGGTTGACGAAAAAGCGGGTGGCTTATTGCGACACGGCCCCGCCTTGCTTGTTTTGTTTGTGGCCATACTTTTTGTACATGATATTTTTGGCGCTCACGGCTACCTCTCCATGCGGCGCACTCAGGATGGCATCAAGAAAGTCAAAGGCGAAATTGCGCAATTGAATAAAGAAAATGCCGCGCTGGAACAGGCCGTGAAAGATTTAAAGACCGATCCGCGCGCTATCGAAAAAATAGCCCGTGAAGAACTCATTCTCGCCAAGCCGGGCGAAATCATCATAAAAATTCCACAATCGCAATTGCTGCCACAGGCATTCAATACACACCCGTAACGTCACCCTCACTCGAGAGTAATTAAATTACATCGCCTCGCTTAGGCTTTGCGTCGCTGTGGTCGGCAGATTAACTGCCGCGCGTTTTTTGGCGCGAGTGCGCCATATCGAGAGTCCCGTCATCGCCGCAAAAATCACCATCATGCCCGCCGTCGCCAATGGAATAGTGCTCCGCGACTTGGGCAAGATGGACAATCTGCCGTACACAAATTCAATGTGCACCCAATAGACCAGCAGCGATGTCTTGCCGAATTGTATGCAGGGACTGAACCCTTCCGTTACCCAACCCCAACGGCACCACACAAAAATCGCAAAAGTAAGCAGCAATAAAATACCGCACCGCATCAGAAAAAAATTTGGACTGCTGTGCCAGTAATCGTAGACGGCGTAGAACCTGACGTTCGAATAATCCCACCAAAGAGATAAAGCGCATGCTAGCGCGCCAATGGCCCCCACGATAGCCAGGGCCGACACTTCCTTGCGCCGCGCGAAATCCGAAAATAAAAACAAACCAAACGCCAACCCTACGAAAGCAAATCCGCACCACGGGAAAATTGAAAATATCCACGGCGTCGGCGAGCCAAAGTTGTGTACCCCGTCGATATAGGACTCCAGCATCCACGGAAGGAACCGGGGACGGTTTGTCGTCCACAATGGTGGCGTCGCGACCGCCACAACAGCGGCAATCAGCAGCGACAATCCGATCAGGTGGTTTCTCCTGCATCCAATCGCCTCACCGCTTTGCAGCGATACGCTTCCGTCGTCTCTGCTGGCCTCGCGCGAACCGCTCATATTCATCAGCCGCCAAAACAGCGCCATGAAAATAATGGACACGCCCAGAATGTTCAGCACATCCACTTTCAACAAATCCGTCCACGGCGATTTGGGATAACCAAGCACGAATTCTTGCACCCGCAGAAGAAATCCCAACCCGAGAATTTCCCCGCCGCGCAAAAGCGCAGTCTTAAAAATTTGTGATCGAGGTTTGTTCTTTTGCCGCAGACCTTCGGTGACCAACGCGAAGGAGACACCACAGAGGAACAAAAAGATGGGAGCCGCCAGCGTCGACAATTCCTGCGACCACCGAAAGAAGACCGTTTGTCGCGCTTCCGGATTCAGCCAGGAGTCATAACAATGCGCCTGAATCATCAGCACGCACGCTAGTCCGCGCATCCAATCGATATACGCTAATCTTTTAATTGGCACCGGCAGTTGATTCGTCGTACCCAAGAAGTCAGGAATACTCTAGCGCACAACTCCGCTCAGAGGACTGGAAGCGGAAGCGTAAAGCCTTTTCGGCATGCGGCCGGCCAGAAATGCCTTGCGTCCCGCGATGGTGGCGTCGCGCATCGCTTCCGCCATCAACACGGAGTCTTCTGCTTCCGCGATTGCGGTGTTCATAAGCAGACCGTCCGCACCTAGTTCCATCGCGAATGCCGCATCTGATGCCGTACCCACACCAGCATCGACAATCAATGGCACTTCTGTAATGCGTTCGCGCAAAATTCGCAAATTCGCTGGATTCTGAATCCCCAGTCCCGAGCCAATAGGCGCTGCCAGCGGCATCACCGCGGAAGCCCCCGCATCCACCAACTTACGCGCCACAATCAGATCGTCATTGGTGTATGGCAAGACCACAAATCCTTCTTTCACCAGCGCGCGCGTCGCCTCAATCAATTGCTCGGTATCTGGAAACAATGTTTGCTGGTCGCCAATCACTTCGAGCTTCACCCAATGAGACAATCCGACTTCGCGTCCCAAACGTGCGGTTCGAATTGCTTCTTCGGCCGAATAACACGCCGCGGTGTTCGGCAAAATAAACATTTTTTCGCGGTCGATATAATCAAGCAGCGACTCTTTCGATTTATCCGTGAGGTTCACGCGGCGCACCGCAACGGTAACCATGTCAGCGCCTGACGCCGCGTGCGCGCGCGCCATTTCCTGAAAACTGCGGTATTTCCCGGTGCCCACAATCAGCCGCGACTTAAATGCACGCCCCGCGATGACCAGTTGATCGGACATTTGTTCCCCAACTCTGATTTTAGTCTGGCCGGACACTAGCGGCAAATCGCGGGAGGCCCAAAAAACGTCAGCCAATCTAGCCCCTGTTAGTCAGGCGCTTTTAATTCTGAAACATGGGTCGCGGTTCAGCCGCATCGGCGTAAAGCTCGTCAATAATTTTCCGGTAGTGTTGCTCCACGATGCGTCGCTTAAGTTTCAACGTAAAAGTTAGGCTTCCATTGTCAAACGTGAAGTCCTCAGGCAGTAGCGCAAAACGCTTAATCGACTCGTACTGCGCCAAGTTCGCCGTAAGCCGTCGCACTTCCGACTCGATCAGCGCGCGAACCCACGCATTCGATGCCAGCTCCGCGTTGTTCGCAAATGTGATTCCCTCTTCAGCAGCCTTCGCCGATATCGTTACTGGATTCGGCACCAGCAGCGCCACCACAAATTTGCGCTCATCGCCAATAACCATGGCGTTCAGCAAGTAAGGACTACTCTTCAGCGTATTTTCAATCGGCTGAGGAGCCACAAACTTACCCGCCGCGGTCTTGATCAAATCCTTCTTGCGGTCGGTGATAAATAAATAACCGTCGGCGTCCAAGTAGCCAATATCACCGGTACGGAACCAGCCGTCGGCACTCAAAACTTCGCGGGTCGCTTCCGGATTCTTGTAGTACCCCTGCATCACACAGGGCCCCCGGGCCAGAATCTCGCCATCGTCGGCGATTCTAATTTCCACGTTTGCTATGGCTCTCCCAGAGCTACCGGCGCGGTTCTTCGGATAATTCGAGCTCAACACCGGAGCAGTCTCGGTCAATCCGTAGCCCTGATATATCGGTATTCCAATAGTCCAAAAAAATTCCGTTAGTTTTTTTGACAGCGGCGCCCCCCCGGACATCACCAGGGACAAGCGCCCTCCCGTTTGCGCACGAATCTTGGAGTACACCAGCGCGTTTGCCAGCGACCATTGCAGCCTCACAGCCAATGGTGCTCGCTGTTCGCCGCATCGCCACCTGGCCGACCGGCTCGCCATCTTCATCGACCAATCAAACAGTTTGCGTTTAATCCCGGTGGCGGTGCTTCCCTGCTCCACTATCCGTGTATAAATCTTTTCGAATACGCGCGGCACCGCCGCCATCGTGGTAGGACGAAGCTCCAACATTGCTCGCGCAACAAGCTCAACGGCTTCCACGTAAGCCACAGTAATTCCGTGAAATAAAAACGAGTAGTCGATCATTCGGCCGTAGACATGCGCCAACGGCAAAAACGACAGCGCCAGATCGTTCACCGCGTCATAGTGAACCTGGAGGTGGCTGTCCGTGATATTCGAGCAGAAATTCGTGTGCGTCAACATCACACCTTTAGGCTCCCCGGTAGTTCCTGAGGTATAAATCAACGACGAAAGTTGCCCGGGTTGCACCTGTGAGGCTTGTAACCGATAGGAAGCAATCTCCGTCGCGCCGGAGCCAGCAATCAGAGTTTCATACCGAAGACATTCAGACGCCGCTTCAGGACCAGCGTCCGCGGCCACAATGTGTTCTACAGTGAGCAGTTCCGCACGGCACGCTAGCAACTTCTCCAGTTGCTTCGCACCGGAAACAAAAACAATCCTGGACTCGGAATGATTCAAGATGTACGCCATCCGCTGCGGCGACTCATTGAAATAGATGGGTACGCTGACGCCACCAGCACCCGTGATGGCAAAATCCGCGGTGTGCCACTCGGGCCGGTTCGCCGAAAAAATAGCTACGCGGTCTCCCATTTTCACGCCAAGTTCCACGAGCGCGCTGGAAAGTCCTGCTACACGCCGAAGAAATTCCGCCGAGGAGATCGCTTCCCAGCGGTCCCCACGGCGGAACATTTGGGCCCGCGGGTTCGGCAATTGATCGATGGCGTTCAAAAATCTGGAGGGAAGGGTGCCGTAATTCATCGCGATTTCGACTGTACTCCAGCTATTTACGTGGCGCAATTGCCGCGTCCGGCCGTGCTTCGATAAACAAAAGAGGGCATTTCGGGCTACAAGGCGCCTTCGTGCAAATGCTTTCTCCCTGCGATAGTATTGGCGTTGAGCGCCTATGACTCCGATTTCCTCCGACGCCTCCGTTCTCTCTGCGACGAATAAAGGCCCATTCAAAGCGCCCCGCGGAACCCAAATCACCTGCAAAGGCTGGCAGCAGGAAGCCGCCTTACGCATGCTGATGAATAATCTCGATCCGGAGGTCGCGGAAAAACCTGACGACCTGGTCGTCTATGGCGGCACCGGAAAAGCGGCGCGAAACTGGGAATGTTTTCATGCCATCGTTCGCTCGCTCAAGGAACTTGCCGCGGACGAAACGCTGCTGGTGCAGTCAGGAAAACCCGTGGCCGTCTTTCGCACCCACGATTACGCGCCTCGCGTGTTGCTCTGCAATTCCAATCTCGTCGGCCATTGGAACAATTGGGAGCGCTTCAACGAATTAGATCGCGTCGGCCTGATGATGTACGGCCAGATGACCGCGGGCAGCTGGATTTACATTGGCACGCAGGGAATTTTGCAAGGCACCTACGAGACGTTCGCCTCCGTAGCCAAAAAACATTTCGCTGGAGACTTGGCCGGCAAGCTAGTCGTAACCGGCGGTATGGGCGGCATGGGTGGCGCTCAGCCACTCGCAGCCACCATGAATGGCGCGGCTTTTTTGGGCATTGACGTGGATCCCGAGCGCATCAAGCGTCGCGTCAAGACTGGCTACTGCGATGTAATGGTCACCAGCCTGGATGAAGCCCTCCGCATATTAAAAAATGCTGTGCGCAAACGTGAGGCTGTTTCGGTTGGCCTGGTTGGCAATTGCGCCGATCTAATCCCCGAGTTGGCTCGTCGTGGCGTCGTGCCAGATGTGCTCACTGATCAAACCAGCGCGCATGACCCCCTTAATGGCTACGTGCCAAACGGCGTGAGCCTCGATGCCGCGATCGGGCTGCGCAAGAAAAATCCCGATGAATACAAAAAGCGCTCCATGGCCGCCATGGCCGACCATGTCAAAGGAATGCTCGATCTGCAAAACCTCGGCGCAATTACATTCGACTACGGAAATAATATCCGCACCTTCGCCTATGAGCAGGGCCTCAAAAACGCTTACGATTTCCCCGGCTTTGTGCCCGCGTATATTCGTCCCTTGTTTTGCGAAGGGAAAGGCCCCTTCCGATGGGCAGCGCTCTCGGGTGAACCCTCCGACATCGCGCGCACCGATCAACTGGTTCTTGAGATGTTCCCGCATGACGAGCATCTGGGCCGCTGGATAAAGCTCGCGCAAAAACGCGTACGGTTTCAGGGTTTGCCGGCGCGCATTTGCTGGCTCGGATACGGTGAGCGTGACAAATTTGGGTTGGCGCTAAACGATCTTGTCGCTCGCGGCGAGCTCAAAGCTCCCATCGTGATCGGCCGCGATCACCTCGACTGTGGTTCAGTCGCCTCTCCCTATCGCGAAACGGAGTCTATGCTCGACGGCTCAGACGCCGTCGCGGATTGGCCGCTACTAAATGCGTTGCTCAACACCGCCAGCGGCGCTTCGTGGGTGTCGATTCACAACGGCGGCGGCGTGGGCATTGGCTATTCTCAACATTCCGGCCAGGTCACCGTAGCCGACGGCACCAAAGAAATGGCTCAGCGTATCGAACGTGTGCTCACCAATGATCCCGGCATCGGCGTTGCCCGGCACATTGACGCCGGGTATCCGGAAGCCAAGGCCTTCGCGAAAGATACCGACCTCAAAATCCCCATGCAGTAATCGACTGCTCTGTCACAGATTTCCGCCCTGCGGCATAATATCGAAGCCTTGAGCATCCCCACCCTCATCAGCGGAGCTTCTCAAATATTAACTTTACGTGGACGCGGCCCCCGCCGCGGGGATGGCCTTGCGAATGTAGCAATCGTAAAAAATGCTGCAGTGCTTATCGCAGACAGCCTCATCGCCGCGGTCGGTCCCCGCGCTCAAGTCGAGGCTCATCCGTTGGCGCGCGGCGCGCAACAAATCGACGCGGCAGGCCAGGTGGTGTTGCCGGGCTTCGTCGATTCCCACACCCATTTAATTCATGCGGCAAGTCGCGCGGACGAATACGAACTCAGAATTACCGGGGCAAGTTACGAAGAAATCGCTAAGCGCGGGGGCGGCATACTAAATTCCGTCGTCAAACTTCGTGGCGCGTCGTCAGACGCCTTGAAGCAACGCGCACATTTAGCTTTGAAGCAGTTTGCAGCCTACGGCACGACCACAGTTGAAGCTAAAAGCGGATACGGCCTCGATCTGGTCAGCGAGCTCAAAATATTAAAATTGCACAAGGAATTGTCTGCCGAGCAACCCCTGGATATCGTTTCTACTTTTCTTGGTGCTCACGTAATCCCTGGCGAATTTCGCACCCGTCCGTCCGGCGCGAAAGATTACATTTCACTGCTGATTGACAAACTCATTCCAGATATCGCCTCGCAAAAGTTAGCCGAATTCTGCGATGTTTTCTGCGAACGCGGCGCATTTAGCGTCGCGCAATCAAAACAAATTCTCGAAGCTGGCAAGCGCTACGGCCTGAGGCCACGAGTTCACGCTGAACAACTTTCACACACTGGCGGGACACAACTTGCTGTAAGGCTTGGCGCGGCAAGCTGCGACCATCTGGAGAAAATAAATCGCGCGGATATTCGCGCTCTTGCGAAATCCAAAACCACAGCCACGTTGCTCCCAGGCTGTGATTTTCATCTGGGACTGAAACAATATGCTCCCGCACGCGAACTGATCGACGCCAGAGCCATCGTCGCCCTTGCCACGGACTATAATCCCGGCACGAGCCCAACCGTAAGCATGCCGATGATTCTCTCCCTGGCATGCAATCAGTTGCGCATGACCCCTGCCGAAGCGATCACGGCGGCAACCATCAATTCCGCCTATTCTCTCGGCCGCGACAAACAGATCGGCTCTCTCGAAGTTGGTAAGGTCGCCGATATTGCCATCTTCGATGTGGATGACTACCGTGAAATTCCCTATTATTTTGGAATGAATACCTGTCACACCACCATCAAACGGGGCCAAATCATTTATTCCAGATCGTCGCGTAGTACAACCTGAGGTCGTCGCCATCGTACAATTCAAATATGACCCGATTGATTGAGTGCGTTCCAAACTTTTCCGAAGGGCGCGATCCCGCAAAAGTCGACGCCATTGTGGCCGCCATGAGCAGCGTACCGGGCGTCTACGTCCTCGACCGCGAAATGGATGCTGACCACAACCGCTGCGTCGTAACGCTCGCCGGCGAACCCGACGCTGTCGCGGAAGCTGCACTACTCGGAGTAGGCAAGGCCGCTGAAGTCATCGATCTTACGGTCCACCAAGGTGCTCACCCTAGAGTTGGCGCGACCGATGTTGTTCCTTTCATCCCCATCGAAGGCGTTACGCTTGATGATTGTGTCGCGCTCGCACGTCGCGTCGGCAACGAAATATGGAAACGTCATCGCATCCCGGTATTTTTTTACGAAGCCGCTGCCACACGACCCGACCGTGTAAATCTTGAAAACGTGCGACGCGGCCAATTCGAAGGATTACGCGAAGACTTGAAGCGCAACCTCGACCGCCAACCCGACATTGGCGAACCAAAACTGCATCCCACCGCGGGCACGACAGTCGTCGGCGCGCGCAAATTCCTGATTGCCTACAACGTGAACCTCAACACTTCAGATATCGGCGTCGCCAATAAAATCGCCAAAGCCATCCGCTTCTCTTCCGGCGGTTTGCGCCACGTAAAATCCATGGGGGTGGCGTTGAAAGCGCGCAATCTCGCGCAGGTTTCCATCAACCTTACCGATTTCGAATCCAC
>DATMOS010000028.1:0-3883 GCA_035568155.1 Verrucomicrobiia bacterium
CGCTCCAATGTCGGTGTCGGCATTGTTGGCCTGGGTACACCAATCGGAGCCAGCGTAGAGTGAAGCGTAGCGAATGGTATTGATGTTCTTGAACGTCTCCGTCCCACTGTGGCTGTTGTTGCCAGAGAATGACCAATTCCCCGTCACAGTGCAGGGGAGATTGCTGGCACAAGTATTCTGTGCTTTGGCGAGCGGAGCACAGAGCAAAAGTAATATCAGAAGTTGTTTCACATTGCCTCCAAAAGTTCTTCCGTGCGGATCACAAACTTTCCCCGGTAGTGATATTTGATCCGCCTATCGCATCTACGCAGCTTGCCACGTTGAAAAAACTCTCGGCTCTTAGATAGAAGCCCGACCCCATCCTAGTCGTGAATGCGAGTCGCAAGGCTTTTACGAGTGGGTCAACGGAACGCACGCTTGGAGTCGTTTCGAAGACGAAGTTTCGATTGCCCCCTTCTCGCCCAAAGCCATAGTGAGCAGCGATGGCCTCCAAGAGCGTGGACTTCCCAGTTCCATTTTCCCCGACAAAGAAACAAATCGCGCTCGTAAGCTCAAGTGCTTGAAGGGACGCGATAGACGGTGTGCTGAACGGATGCTCCTCCCAACAAGTTACCCGCTCACGTAGCAACTTGATAGTTTTGAGACGCGCCATCAGGGTCAGGGGAGGGGAAGGTCCCTCTTTCCTATTATCGCATCCGGGAGCCCCAAAGCGGAACGGGGCTCCATGTCTCCATCCGCGAGGGCAGCCGTCCGCCTGCTTTTCGCTAGCATTTTGCTCTCTTAGACTCTAATTGAACTGCGTAACGGGTGGTAACGCCTTTGTTTGGTTCAGTCGGATTTGTTCGATTCCCATCGCCCGCTCCAGAAACCCTGTTGATGCAGTTGGCCTTACTGGGCTTTAGGCGCGAAAAAGCGTCCATCCGAGCCAATTGTTGGACGCAGATGGACGCGGTTTTTCCTATATTTTTTCAATTGGACGCGAATTCCTGACTCCTTTACGTCAGGCACCAGTCGCTTTGTGCACGCTCGGCCGCCCCGAGGAGCGAATGTGGCCAGTTCGATTCTGGGGACCGGATCGCAACAGTCGTGTATATGCTTTGGCGAACATCAACAATGCGGTTCTGAAGCAATTGATCGCAAAGATGGCCGCTGCGGGTTTGTCTGCCAAAACGATAGTCAACTATTCCGGCCTGGTGAAACTTGATTGTTGCCTCTGCTAAGAGTGAGGAAGGGGAGCCGTTGTTTCCGCGCAAGTGGGACTCGGAATTTATCGACCTCCCCATTGTCAGAGACCAACATCAACCGACATTCAAAGCGGAGACGATGAGTTCCATCGTTCAGAACGCTACAGGACAGTTCCGGGTACTCTACGCTTTGCTTGGAGGGTCGGGGTTACGGATTGGCGAGGCTTTAGGCCTTGAAGTCCAAAATATCTCAGATGACTGCCGAACACTTCACGTCCGGCAATCCTTTGGGAAGGTGTGGCGCAAAAGCCTAAAACGCCTAGTTCTGTTCGGGATGTAGATGTCTGTCCCAGCTTGGCGTTGATGGTAAAAGCCCTCATCGAAGATCGAAAATCGGGTCTTCTATTTCGAAACGCGAAGGGGAAACCTTTAGCTCAGTCGAACGTATTGAGACGCGATCTTCACCCCATTTTGAACTCGCTCGAAGCTTCTAAAGCGGGGTTCCATTCATTCCGAAGGTTCAGGGCTACTCATCTAAGCAAATCCCGAGTTCCTGAATCCTTGATGAAATTCTGGATGGGGCACTCCGAAAGCAATCAAACAGAAGAGTACGTGAAGATGTTCGATGAGGTTGTTTATCGTAAGGAACTGGCGGACAGTGTGGGAATTGGATTCGATCTTTTGCCGGAGAAAACTCCAATTGTCCGTAATGTCCGTAGAAAATTGGTCAAACAGGAAATGGAAGTTGCGGCATAAATGACTGATTGGGGAAGGATTAAAGTGGTGCGCCCTGGGTGATTCGAACACCCGACCTTCTGGTTCGTAGCCAGACGCTCTATCCAGCTGAGCTAAGGGCGCAACGTGATAAACAACTGATACAAAAATTGTAGCACATGAAACTCCGGGACTCTACCCGGGTGGGGTTGTCCCCACAAAGCTGCGGCTATGCGCTTCTGCGCCGCGCCAGAGCAGCAGAACCAACGCGACGATCGTCACAATTTCAAAACCTGCCAATGCCCACTGGTATCCGAAGCGCTCGCGCAGCGCATACTCAATCGTATTTGTCGGCGCCGCGAACAGAATTCCCAGTTGATACGCCATCCCGGGCATCAACCCGCGCGCCGCGTCTGCCGCCAACTCGTTCAGGTGAACGGGAATCACCCCCCACGCGCCCTGCACGCCCATCTGCATAAACACGGTTGCCACGACCAGAACCGGCACGCTGCCGCCAAACGCCCAGAACGGCATCACCAGCAGGCACAGCGCCAGCGCCGCCATCATTCCCTTGCGCCGCCCCAGTGATTGCGACAACGATCCAAAGATAATCGCCCCTATCACCGCGCCCACATTGTAAATCATCGCGATATTCGCCACGCCCGAAGGCGTCACCTTGTGGATCTCCTTCAGGAAGTCCGGGTAGAGATCCTGGGTGCCGTGGGAAAGGAACATCATGAACACCATCAGCACCACAAGGTACAAAAACCGTTTGTAATTCGCGGCCACCACGCGCAGCACGTCGGCCATGCTGCCCGCGCGATGACGCTGCCACGCTTCCGATTCCGGCACCTTGGTGCGAATGTACAATGCCAGCAGCGCCGGCAACGCTCCCAGCCAGAACATCGGCCGCCAACCCCACGCGGGCAGCACAAATCGCGCCGCCATTGCCGCGAGCAGATACCCGATCGAATAGCCGCTCTGCAAAATGCCGCTCAGGATCCCTCGCCACTTTGTCGGCGCAGCTTCCATCGCCAGCGAAGCTCCAACGCCCCATTCGCCTCCCATGCCGATGCCAAACAGAGCGCGAAGAATCAGGAACACGGTGTAGTTCGGTGCAAACCCGCACAGCAGCTCGATAATCGAAAAATAAATCACGTTGGCCATCAAAGGAATGCGGCGTCCATAGCGGTCGGCGAGCAGACCAAAAATAAACGCGCCAACGGGGCGCAGCGCCAGCGTCGCCGTAGTGGTGAAGACGATGGCTTTCTTGGAAACGCCAAAGTGGTGGGAAAGCGTGTCGTAGAGAAAGACGATCACGAAAAAATCAAACGCATCGAGAGTCCAGCCGAGAAATCCGGCCAGCAAGGCGTGGTGCCTGCCTTTTGTCGGCAAAGAAGCTGTCATTTTAGGAACTTTGCCATTCCCCGGCCTTCGGCATCAGGCGATACAATGCCACACCACTTGCCGCGCACACCAGTCCCAAAAATAAGCCCGGCCCCATCCGCCCAAAACAAAACTGCCCGATACTGAACAGTGCGGTGTACACGAAAACACATCCGGTCAGCCAACTCATCAAATTCGTTCCAAGATCGCGCGTCTTCTCCGTCACTCCGCTTGCCTGCGCCACCGGTCCCCAACCGCGCACATCGGGACGCACTCGCTTGTAAAAATCCACCAGCGTTTTTTCAGGCTCTGCGGGAGTCAGCAGCGTAACGGCCAGCCACACCAGTGTAGTCACTCCCGTCGTGCACAACGTCGTCTTCGCAAACACCACAGGATCCGATCCTTGAAACGGCCCAGGCCGCCCGGCAAGGTTCATCCATAACGTGTGGCTGTGCAGAGCCAGCGTGGTGGCAAGAGCCGCCGCCATCGCCGAAATCTCGCTCCACGCGTTCACTCGCCACCAATACCAGCGCAGCAAATAAACTCCCCCGGTCCCCGCCCCAAGTTCCAGCACAATCTTCCAGCCTTCGCTGACCGAT
>DATMOS010000029.1:0-9380 GCA_035568155.1 Verrucomicrobiia bacterium
GGATGCCCCAAAAACCTCGTCGATAGCGAGGTCATGATGGGTATTCTCGCGCGCGGTGGTTACGAACTGACGCCCCGCGCCGATGAAGCCGAAATCCTCGTCGTCAACACCTGCAGCTTCATCGAAGCCGCGCAAAAAGAATCCGTAGACGCCATCCTGGAAATGGCCCAGCACAAGAAATTTGGCGCCGCCAAAAAATTAATCGTCGCCGGCTGCCTCGTGGAACGCTATCGCGCGCAAATCCTGGAACAAGTTCCCGAAGTCGACGCCATCGTGGGCACCGGCGAAGTCGAGCGCATCCTCGAAGCCGTCGAAGGCGATCTGCGCATGTTGCCTGCCGCCGCGCCCGCGTTTCTCTATCACGATTTGACGCCCCGTGTGGTAACCACTCCTCGCCACGCCGCGTACATAAAAATTGCCGAGGGTTGCGATCATCCCTGCACTTTCTGCATCATTCCGCAATTGCGCGGCGAATTTCGTAGCCGCCGCTTCGAATCGGTAGTACGCGAAGCGCAAAATCTCGCAGCCGCAGGCGCTCGCGAAATCACCTTGATTGGTCAGGACACCACTTCCTACGGCGAAGACCTCGGTTTGCGCGATGGCCTCGCACAATTGCTGGCCCGTCTCGCCCACGTCGAAGATTTGCTGTGGGTGCGCTTCCTTTACGCCTACCCCAATCGCGTAACGCAGAAACTCCTCGACACGCTGGCATCGCATCCGCGCATCGCCAGGTACATGGATATGCCCCTGCAGCACGCCAGCCGCAACGTGCTCGCGCGCATGAAACGCGGCTCTCATGGCGACGCCTTCTTGAAATTACTCGAGCGTATTCGCGCCACCATCCCCGGCATTTCCCTGCGAACTTCCTTCATCGTCGGCTTCCCTGGCGAAACAGAAAGCGATTTCGCCGAACTATGCGATTTTGTGCGCGCCGCGAAGCTCGACTGGATGGGCGTGTTTGAATATTCCGACGTGGATAACGCCGCCAGCTTCCCCCTTGCCGATAAAGTGGACGCCTCGACGATCACCGATCGCCGCAATCAGCTGATGGCCATTCAAAAGAAAATCTCTCGCGAAAATTTGCGCGCGAAAAAAGGAACCACCGCCATCGCGCTGGTTGAAGGTCCATCCAAAGACAATCCGCTGGTGTGGGAAGCCCGCCTCGAAGGCATGGCCCCAGAAATCGACGGCAAAGTTTATCTGACCGACATCGAAGTAGCCGGCCAGACAGCCGAGACTGGCGACATAGCCCGCGTTGAGATCACCAAGACCGACAATTACGATTTGATCGCGCGAGTCGTGAAAATTCTGCCAGGTCGCATTGCACCGTCTTTGTCATCAGCCATCCCGCCCGCCGTGCACCCGGTCGAACAGCTCACGCGCATTTCTACCGGAGCGGCGCTGCGAGTATTGGGATAGCGACCAGCCGCTCGCTAATTAACTCCCCGCACGTAATCACTCTCCAGCAGATCGCCCTAAATCGTTTAAGCTATCCGTCTGGAATGCCGCAGCATCCAAATGTATTCCTCGCGCCGCAATCGCATAATGCTCAACGCCAGGGGAAAAATTACAAAACAGGCAGGACCACATGAAACACAAATGCCCGATATGCAAAACCGCCACCGATTCCGCGGTTCATGCGGATTTCCCTTTTTGCAGCGAACGATGCCGCGAGCGCGACTTGGGAAATTGGGCCAGCGAAAAGTATGTAGTCTCCGAGCCCATCTTCAACGAAGACGACAGCGAAGACGGCGACCGCAAAACCATCATTCTCGATTTGCCCGACCGCGGCGGCGAAGCCGAACATTAAATCCCGCGCCACAGCTTCCCATCACCACCAAAAAGCGCGCAGGGTGCCCCACCCTCAGATTTTTGGAGGGTTTACCTGCCGTGGCAGGTGGGTCTTGTAGCGTGGAAACATCGCCCAACTAAACCGCGAGTGCGCAAATGTCCTCTTCTTGGCATGCGCTAATTTGTCTAGATCATGTTTTGAAGCTCTTGCTACGCGCGAAAGCAGCCTCCCTCTTGCTGCAGAAAGTGGCTGCGATCTTCGCGATTTGACGCTATCCTCGACGCTTTATGATCGTGACGGCCACGATCCAAAAGTGTTTTCCTGTGCGCCAATTTCTTTGCTCATCTGTTACCAATCATTTCCTGTAGTGCCCCTATATTGGAAAACCCACCTGTTGCTTTATACTTTTCGTGTCTTCGACATCTGGAAGCCGTTCCCCGCACGGCAACTGGAGCATCTGCCCGGCGGCTGGGGAATCATGGCCGACGACTGGATGGCAGGCATCTACGCTGCAATAGTTTTGCGTGTCGCGTTACACTTCAGAGTGCTATGAAACTAGGCTTGGGTGGGGCAGCAGAAAAAAACGGCAATCCACGCATAGAACGCGTCGCGCCCACCGCGGCGATTCCCGGCGGCGAAATCACGATACATGGTAGCGGTTTCGTTTCACGCACCCAGGCGCGACCGCTGGTGCGCTTTGGTGACGCCGAAGCCAGTCTCGCGCTCTCCAGTAGCAAGCGGCTCATCGCCCGTGTGCCCGACGGCGCCACCGGCGGCATAGTGCGCGTGACCAGCGCTGAACACGACAGCCAGCCCTATCCAGTAGCGATCGGCTTGCAAATTGCCGACAACTTGCATCCCGTCGGTAATCCGGCCGTCGACGCGCTCGGAAATATTTATGTCACCTTCAGTGGCCCCCGCGGTCAACGCGTGCCCGTATCGCTCTACAAAATAACCGCCAACTACAGCATCAAGCCTTTTGTAACCTCGTTGATTAATCCCACTGGCTTGGCCGTCGACAAAGCCGGCAATTTGTTCGTCTCCTGCCGCCATAACGGCACCATCCATCGCATCACTCCCGACGGCCGCAGCGAGGAGTGGATCGAGGGCATGGGCGTAGCCACCGGAATCGCCTTCGACAAGGACGAAAATCTTTACGTCGGCGATCGCAGCGGAACAATTTTTAAAATCAGTCCCAGCCGCGAGATTTTTGTCTTCGCCACCCTGGAGCCCTCCTTCGCCGCCTATCATCTGGCATTTCATCCCGGTGGCGATTTGTATGTGACCGGGCCCACCACTTCGAGTTTCGACCGCGTCTATCGCGTAACTCAGGGTGGAGAAGTGAAAATTTTTTACCGCGGCCTCGGCCGTCCGCAGGGCTTGGCCTTCGACCGCGACGGAAATCTTTATGTAGCCGCCTGCCACGCCGGACATCGCGGCATCGTGCGCATCACTCCCCAAGCGCAACCTGAAATGGTCTTAAGCGGATCCGGAATTGTAGGACTCGCGCTGCAACCCTCTGGCCGCGCCATCGTGGCTACCATCAACGCGCTCTTCACGCTCGATTGGGACATTCGCGGCTTGCCCTTGATCGGATAAACCCATAAATGAAAGCGGAAATCATCGCGGTCGGGTCTGAGTTGCTTACTCCAGACCGGCTGGACACCAATTCTCTTTTCCTTACCGAGGAGTTGAACAAACTCGGCATCGAAGTCCTGCGCAAAACTATCGTCGGTGACCAACGTGAGGAATTAACGGATGCCTTTGCTGGCGCGCTTAAGCGCGTGGAACTGGTTATTTCTTGTGGCGGACTCGGCCCCACCGCAGACGATTTAACGCGCGAGACTGTAGCCGATCTTTTAGGGCGCAGACTGCAGCGCGACGATCGCATCGTTCACGCCATCGAAACTCGTTTTCGCAGCTTCCGCCGTGAAATGCCCGAAATCAATGTGCGCCAGGCCATGGTGCCGGAAGGTGCCGAGGCGTTGGATAATCCGCGAGGAACCGCGCCAGGATTGTGGATCGAACAAGGTGACCGCGTAATTGTGTTGTTGCCCGGTGTGCCAAAAGAGATGCGCGGACTCTTTGCGGAAGCCGTTGCGCCGCGCCTCGCCCGCCGAGCCACCGGACTTCGTCTTTTTCATCGCGAACTGCGCGTCACCGGGTTGGGCGAATCGCACGTCGAGCAACGCATCGCGCCAATTTATAAACGCTACGAAGATGTGAAAACCACGGTGCTGAGCGCCCCTGGCGAAGTTCAGGTTCATTTGCGCTTATGGAGCGATGACCCGCAGCAGGCCAACAAAACACTCGACGAGATTGAGCGCGGATTCGATATCGCGCTCACCGACCGTATTTTTTCACGCGATGGCCAGGCCCTGCATGAAGTGGTGGCCCGCGAACTGACCCTGAACAACACGACCATCGCGGTGGCCGAAAGCTGCACCGGCGGTCTACTGTCGCAAAGATTGACCAGCATCGCCGGCAGCTCCAGTTTTTTCCTCGGCGGCGTGGTGTGCTATAGCAATGAACGTAAAACCGCCTGGGCCAATGTTCCGCCCGAACTGATTGCCACCAAGGGTGCGGTGAGTCCTGAAGTGGCCGTAGCGCTGGCGGATGGCATTCGCCGCCAGGTGGGTAGCGCGCTTGGCGTCGGCGTCACTGGTATCGCAGGACCCGGCGGTGGCAGCGAAGAAAAACCAGTAGGCACTGTGCACATCGCATTGGCGCACACCACCGGAGTGGTGGAGCGCGCCTTAACCCTTCCGGGAGATCGCGATGCCATTCGCTGGCAAGCTTCGCAAGTCGCGCTGGACATGGTGCGCATGTATCTCTTATATGGCGCCGCAGATCGCAAGTTGTCTTCCAAACCGCAAGGTCGAAGTTCTAAAAAAACCACCTTCTAAAGAGGCGTTAGCGATGCGCTTGTTTGTGGCGCTGGAAATTCCGCAAGCGGTGCGCGAGAATCTCGCGGCGATACGAGAAAAGTTTTCTTCTATCGGGCCTAAACTGCGCTGGGTTCCGCCGGAAAATCTTCACGTGACCCTTAAATTTATTGGTAGTGTACCGGCAGAAAAGCTTCAGGCGATTATCGGCGCGCTGCGTTATGTAAGAGCGGATAAATCCGTGAAGTTGAATTTTATCGGACATGGCGGCACCATCGCTGGAGTCTATTGGGCTACGATTGAACCGGACCCGGCTTTGGAGAAGTTGGCCGCCGATATTGATCGTTCTCTGGAGCCGCTCGGAATCGTTAAAGAGAACCGTGCGTTTCATCCTCACGTCACCCTAGCCAGGTTCAAAGATCGCGGCATTCTAAAGAAGATCAACGATCTAATTCACGAAAACGCTATTCATGGTGACGGCCTCCACCTGAAATGTGAATTTGGATCTATGACCCCGACAGAATTTCATCTCATAGAGAGCAAAACATTGCCCACCGGCCCGTTATACTCCAAACTTCAGTCCTTCCCGTTGGCTGCGGGAAATTAAATTATGTTTGGAATATCCATCACACTTCTCGGCATCGTGGTTACTGCTTATATCTTGGGCTCCATCCCGTTTGGAATTCTGATTACCAGAGTTTTTGGCGGTAAAGATGTTCGCGCCTCCGGCAGCGGAAATATTGGCGCGGCCAATGTGACCCGCGTTGCCGGCCCGGCCGCTGGACTTTTGACTTTGGCGCTCGATACCGCGAAAGGTTATGCCGCGGTCTGGCTGGCCGCACGGTATTCTCATGAAAGCGCGGCCTGGATGATGATTGCCGGCCTCGCGGTATTGTTTGGGCACTGCTTCCCAATCTGGCTCAATTTCAAAGGCGGCAAAGGCGTGGCCACCGCCTTGGGAGTGTTCCTGGCGCTTTGCGCTCCTGCGGCGTTGGCGGCGCTGGCCCTGTTTGCGCTAGTGACCGCCTGGTGGAAATATGTTTCGCTAGGTTCAATCGCTGCCGCTGCCGCAATGCCGTTACTCATTTATTTTCTGTGGGCGCCGCACCACGCGCCGCCAACCGTCATCATTTTTGGAACCATGGCCGCCACTCTTCTGATTATTTACAAGCATGACGCCAACATTCAGCGTCTCGTCGAAGGTCTCGAACCGAAATTCTCCACCGGCAAGAACGACAAAAAAGAATGACCAAAATCGCCATCCTCGGCGGGGGAAGCTGGGGCACGGCGTTATCCATCGTCTTGTCTCGCAGCCACAAACTCCACGACATTTCTCTGTGGATGCGCGACCCGCCATTAGCCTACGCAGTCAACAAGACCCGCTTAAACGAGCTGTACCTTCCGGGATGCCTGGTTCCCGCCGAGGTCACCGTCACCACCGACCTCGCCAATGCATTAGCCAATGCCGACATAATCGTCGGGGCGATGCCTTCCGCGTTTGCGCGTACCGTCTATTCCCGGGGGTTGCAATTTATTGAAAAAGCCCAGCCTATTTTTGTTAGTGCCACCAAGGGCTTGGAACCCTCGACGCATTTGCGCATGACCGAAGTCCTGTCTCAGGTATTGGTGGACAAATCCTCGCTATCCCCGGTCGCAGTGCTTTCCGGCCCATCGTTCGCCCTTGAAGCCGCTCGCGGAGACCCTACTGCTGTGGTCGTGGCTTCGCAAACCCTGGAGGCCGTCGCGAACAGCCACAGCGGCAAAACCGTCGCGAGCTATGTTCAGGCCGAATTCGCCGGCCCATCCTTCCGCCTGTACACCAACGACGACGTGGTCGGCGTCGAGTTGGCAGGCGCCATGAAGAATGTCATGGCTATCGCTGCGGGAGCTTGCCAAGGTTTGGGACTAGGTACAAACGCGATCGCCGCACTGATCACCCGCGGCTTGGCGGAAATGGCGCGCCTGGCCATGGCTCTCGGCGCGCGCGCTGAAACACTGAGCGGGCTCGCGGGCCTGGGTGACTTGGTGCTGACGTGTACCGGCTCCCTTAGCCGCAATCGTCAATTGGGCATTGAACTCGGCAAAGGACGCCCTCTGGTGGAAATACTCGCCAGTACCCGCATGGTCGCCGAAGGCGTCGGCACCGCAGGTGCCTTGTTAGCACTGGCGAGCGAGCATCAAATCGAACTCCCCATCACCGCGCAAGTAAACGCCATTCTCCACCATGGCAAATCCCCGCAAGACGCCATGGAAGAGATAATGGGCCGCCCGCAAAAGCGCGAGTAGTTGCCGACAACCTCTAGCCAAGGGCCTGTAGCACGGCCCCGATACCTTTCCCTCAAATTTTAATAGTTATTTATGTATCAATATAGTAATATGTGCAATGAACTTCGCGCCCCAGAAACCCATGCCTGTTGGCCGCGCAACCGCCTTCGTGGCCCCTACCGGACTGTTTCCCGGACGTTCTCGCTTTTATTTCGTCTGCATTTATGCATCTCCACTATTTTCAATAAGTTGTGAACCCTTTGCACAATTCTGCAACGCTCGCCCTTTGTTTTCATCACTTTGTGGACTCTTTTGCCAAAAACACCGGGGTTGGGGTATCGCGCATTCACCCTTTAAGATTTCACGTTTCGATGGCCTTTGGCGAGGGTCACGTTGCTGTACCCGGTCCTAAAGTGACGCTACATCAGCTTAATGACGCGCACGTTGCCGCTCCGTCAGTAAGTAGTACCTCCGTTCCAGTTGCACATGCGCTACGCTCCCCTGTTGTCAGCCACTTCCAGCTTAACAGTTCACCTAAAATAGAGTCTGGTTATGAGCTTCAACCTTCAATCCGTCTGGAATCGTGTGCGCGTCGGGCGCATCCGTATTCTCTGGCTGGTGCTGGGCGCGATGCTGTTGGTCAGCGTTGTCCCCCTTGGTTTGTATCACCGCCAGGTATTGCATCTCAGTCAGGGAAAATTGACGGACAACGAAAGAGTGGACCAGGCCGATCTGACCCGCTCGCTCTCCCAGGAAATCCAATTCTTCGAATCCAATCTCACCCAGCAACTGATGAGCGAACGCCAAATTCTCACCCTGACTGGATTGATCGACAATGTGGAAGATCCCGTTTCAGAACCAAAAGTAACTCGCCTGCTGGAGAATTTCGTCGACAGCAATCGCACTACGTTTATTTACCTGACGGCCGTGGGCCGCTCGGGCAAAGGGACCAGCGCGTCACAAGGAAATTTCCGCGCCGAGCAGGATCCCTTTGTAGCCAAGGCCCTGCAACGCGCCTTTGTAACTTGCATGCAGTCGCAGCAACTCAACGTGGTGAAGTTTCGCAGCGATCCGCTGGCGGTGGCTCCCAACAACCGCCCGGCGTTTGTGATTGCCGTGCCACTGCGCGATTCCGGCGATCAGTTTTCCGGCATGCTTGCCGCTGTAGTTTCTCTGGACACCATCCTGCACCGCTTGCAGGAGGCCAGTGTTCGCGGCCGCACCGTATTCGTCGTCGATCACTACGGCCACATCGTTGCCCATCCGGATACCAAGAACTTCGTGCCCGGCGCGGATGCCAGCGGCAACTCGCTGGTTACCCAGGTGACCGCGCTGCCGCAGGAACTGCGCAATACCGAAACGGTGCGCTTCACTGAGAAAGAAAAAAATCACGCCGTCGAAATGATTGGTACCTACAGCACATTTCCGGAGGTCAACTGGGCGGTGATTGCCGAGCGCAGCTTGAACGAGGCGCGTTCCGATGCCGGCATGGACGACTTAAATCGTCAGGCTCTCGCCTTCGTAAGTTTCGTGGTTTTGGCGGCCATCGGCCTGGGCTATTTCTTTGCGGTGGGAATCAGCGGGCCAATCCGTGGCTTGGCCGATTCCACTCGCGCTATCAGCCGTGGAGAATTTCACCAACGGTCGCCGGTGCGTGGCGCTACGGAAATTAGCGAGCTGGCCGAAAATTTCAACAAGATGGCAGGCGACATCGAGGAGTACATCGAGCGCCTCAAGGAAGCTGCGGAAGAAAACCGCGAGCTGTTCATCGGTTCCATCCGCATGCTCGCCGCGGCCATCGACGAAAAGGACCCGTACACGCGCGGTCACTCCGGCCGTGTGGCAAAATATTCCACGCTGGTGGGTCAGGAACTGGGCCTCACGCCGGAAGCCCTGGACACCTTGCGCATTTCAGCGTTACTACATGACGTAGGAAAAATTGGCGTTGAAGATCGCGTGCTCAAGAAGCCCGGTGCGCTGACCGCCGAAGAATTCGAGCTGATGAAGCAGCACACCATCAAGGGCGCCAACATCATGCGCCCAGTTTCGCAACTGAAAGACATGCTGCCGGGCATCGAACTGCATCACGAGCACATGGACGGGCGCGGCTATCCCTACGGCTTGCAGGGGCCACAAATTCCGATGATGGCGCGAATTATCGGCGTGGCCGATACGCTGGACGCCATGACCACCAATCGGCCGTACCAGTCAGCCATGGATATCGATTATGCCTTGGAGCGCATTAAAGCATTGAAGGGCACGAAATTTGATCCGGAAGTTGTGAACGCCCTGGAATCAACGATCGGTACAGGAAAATTAAGATTAAGCGCGGTGGAAGTGCAAGTCTGATTTTTTCTCAGTCTTGTTTCAGTTTTTTCACTTCTTTCTTCTTCTCTTGTTTCTAATTCCTTCCCTCGGCTCGTTGCCGTAATTTTTCA
>DATMOS010000030.1:0-6911 GCA_035568155.1 Verrucomicrobiia bacterium
CAGATCGAAGTTCCCGCTCCGGCCCCGGACGCAAGCGCGGCTTTGCCGCATGCGACCGAGTCGGAGCCGTCTATTGCCGGCGTGGAAGAGATGGCCGTACCCTGGGCCTCCAAGGACTTTGTTTACAAGAACCGCCTGAGCGGAGAAAACGTCCCTGCGGTATTGGTTCGCTTGCCCACTGGCTCCGCGAGCCAGCCCGCCAGTTATTGGGCGTTTTCGCTCAATGCGCCCTTCGGGAATTGCCGCCTCGAGTATGTGACGGACCTCGAGAGGCTCCGGAAAGACTACGGCTTCCACGACGCCAAGCACCCTATGGTCGGCAATCCGTGTAGCCAGACGGTGTACGATCCGCTGAAAATGATGAATATTCCGGGCAACGCATGGGTGCGCGGCGCCATCGTGCAAGGCTCCGACCTGCGACCGCCACTGGGCATCGAAGTGGAAATTCACGACAAGCAGATTCTCGCCGCTCGAATGGAATAGTTTGTGGTTAAGCGGGACAGCCTTTTCTGGCTGTATTTCCGTTTCCTGTGAGGCCTAACTCAAGGAAGATAGGAACTGAATATATCGGAGCGCTCGCGAAACGGTCGCGTCACGGTCATGGTCCCGCAGCCGTAAGCCTTGCCCGTTCAATGGACCCCAGGCGGGTTGCTGGCGTACCGCTTCACTTCGCTTCCCATCTGCCCGGTGACCATTAGAAGCACCATGCGCTGGTCCGCCCACCAGGAGTACAGCGGATGCTCAAAGGTCGCGGGCATGTTGTGCTCCACGAAAAGATGCGCAAGCCAAGCCAGTCCGTAAGCCAGCACCAGGGCCGCCAGTACCCACCACCACCGCCGCTCGGCAATCGCGGCCCCCACCAGCATCCAACCACCGAGTGTGCCCACCAGGTGCGCCACCCTCGTACCCGGCCGGCTGTGCGCCCGCACATACACCGGCCAAAACTCTGAAAATGTCATATGAAGACCTCTCGCGCCGCACCGTTGCGCGAGAAATTATCATAAGTTTATCTAAATCACTTCAAGTTATTTCGGCATCGAGCAGAGAAAGGGGAGAGCTTGGTTCAGCCGAATTCAAGCTGAAAGAAAAAGGGCGCCCCTTTTGAGGCGCCCGGTTTTTCGGTTCTGTATTGTAGGAGGGTTAGAAAAGGAACTTTGCGCCCAACTGAATCTGCCGCGAATTGGTAAAACTGCGGAGGGCGGAGATGCGTCCAAAATTCCCGCTCGTGACGCTGCCGACTGGATTGGCAAAGTTGGTGTGGTTGAACACGTTGTACGCTTCAAAGCGCAACTGAAGCGTCTTGCGTTCGGTAATCCTGGTGTCCTTCTGGAGTGAGACGTCGGTATTCCAATAGCCTGGGCCGTGCAAGTACCCGCGGCTCACATTTCCCAGCGTTCCGAGGGTCTCGCGACCGAAATCCGAAGGGGCAAAGTAATAGTGGTTCTTGGTCCCAATCACCGAAGTCTTCGGGTTAAGAATCGTCGCGGCGGAGACCACCTCGGGACGATCCGGGCAAGCGTAGAAAGTAAAGTTTTCTGAACAGGTTAGCGATCGGCTACCAGTGTCCTGGAAGATGATCGGGAAGCCGGTCTGGAGAGCGTTAATGCCGTTCACTCGCCACCCGTCGAAGATCCTGCCTGGGAGAGCTGCCCAGACGTGCTTCAGGCTGGGTATCTCATAGTCCAAGCTAAGTACCCAGCGATGACGCGCGTCGAACGCAGAATCCCCGTAGTCTCTCCCGAATTGGCCGTAGGGATCGACACCACCCGCCGCCTGGAACGCGGTGTCCTCGAAGCTGGAACTGACGTCCAGAGAGTGGGCATACGTGTACGCGCTGAGGAATTGCAGACCGTGGCTGAAGTGCTTTTCCACGGTAACCTGCAGGGAATCGTAGTTGGAGAACCCACCATTGGTAATTTGTCCGCCGCTACCGAAGACCTTGCCGTCCAACGGGAATAACCCGGGGTTAGTTGAAGTCAGGTTGGCACGGTTCGCAACGCAGGTCGGATCGGCCAGGCAGACCGGAATATTCGACGGGATAATGGGATTGAACGTATATGAAGTAATTAGCTTGCTGCCGTGGGCGCCAACGTATCCTATACGCAAAATCGTCTGGCTTGGTAGCTCTCGCTCCAAGGTCAAGTTGTAGTTAAAAGCGTGCGGAGTAGTGAAGTTCTTTGGGATTACGCTCAGATTCGGACCAATCTGAAATTGCGTGAAGTCAATGTTGGTTGTCCCTGCGCCGGGCGTGACATAGGGAAACTTATTGGGGATAGAGAACCCGCTGGCGATATCTTGAAACGGATTGGGAAAAGACGGGTTGTAAAAGTTTGTCGCACTGGTGGCGTCCGCTACTCCGGCCGTGTTCAGTCCAAAGGGCGCAATTCCCAAGTCTTGCAGGTTGAGCTCCTCTTCACCTCGGTTAAAGTACAGGCCGAAACCGCCGCGGATGGATGTCTTCCCGCTTCCGCCGAAAAGGCGCCCTCCCCAATTTGGGGTGTACGCGAATCCTGCGCGCGGACCGAAGTGATTATACTTGGTACTGGCACCACCCTGCTTGGTGCAGCCCGTGTCACCTGCCAAGGTGTACCCTACAGGCGCAGTTGGGAAGACCGTGGACTGTTGCCCTGGCTGGACGCAAGCGCGTGAGATACCGCCGTTCTGAAATTCTTCGAGCGGGGTATCGATCTGGTAGCCCGTGCCTATGGTCAGAGTCAAATTAGGTCTAAGACGCCACTGATCCTGGGCATAGAAGTAATGTTCGTAAGCCTGAGCCATGATGATCGAGCCGGAGCCTTGCGCATAAGTGTTAGGAATACCCAGCAGGAAATCCAATCCCGGGTCTCCGGTCGAATAGAAGCCCGCAGGATCAAAGTTGAATACGCCGTCATTGGAGTTCGCAAAAGGATTCCAGACCTGGAACTTTCGCCCATCATATCCGAACTTGAAGCTATGCTTTCCTTTGATCCAGTTGAAATTATCTGTGATCTGGTAGGTTTGGTCCTTGCGCGGCTGCGGACCGTTGTTGGTGCCACCCAGCGTAAAGTAACCGGTGATGGCTATCTGTGGATAGTCAGCACCAGACGTGAGTTGAGGAAGGATATTGGGGAATCCGACAGTAGCCGGTTGTCGTACGGTAGTGGGCTGGCCGGTCGCGAAATTCAGGCGTGTGTAGCCTAGCCGGAACTCATTCAGGACATTGGTATTGAAAACGTGATTCCACGAAGCCGTAAACTGTTTGGTATAAGGTAGGCTCTGGTCTCCGAATCCCGGCAAGGTTGCGCCCGAGAACGGTATACCATTAATGCTGGAGCTATCATTGGCGAGGGCGTAGAACCAGATGGAGTTCTTCGCGTTCAAGTTCAGGTCCATTCGGCCCACATGCTGGTTAACCTTTTGGAGGGTGACGGGGCTAAACGAAGCTTGATTGGTCCCCGCGGCAGCCGCCGGAACGAATTGCTGCACCAATTTAGATGCGAGCGTATTGAACAATTGTGTTGGAACCGCCCCTGTGCTGAAGAGCCCATTGTTGCCACTGGGAACGGGTGGCGAGGTCGGTGTCGCACCCGGTTTGAGCGTCTTGCCGTATGGAGTACCGGCCGGGCACATAACTCCGCCAGACACTGGGCAGGTCGAATTATTGTCTCCGAACATCGGGAATGGAGAATTGTTTGGATTCGTAATCGTATAAATGCCCGTTTTAGGATCCTGCGTAGCAGTTGCGTCGTTGATAAGCGTTGGATCGAAATTGCCAGCCAACTGGGCAGGTGTGTACACGGTATTGGTAATCGTGGGACCGTCCGGCTGTCGCGCACGGATTATCTGTAAGCCATAGAAAAAGAATAGTTTGTTTTTCCAGACCGGACCCCCAACCGTCCCGCCATAGAGGTTCTGGTGGAAAACGGGAATAGTTTGCGTGAAGAAATTGTGGGTGTTCAGGAAGGTGTCACGATAGAACCAGAAGGCAGATCCGTGAAAACTGTTGGTCCCTGACTTCGTGACGGCGTTCATGATGGCCCCTGAGTTCCGGCCATATTCCGGATTGATCGTGTTCGTCACCATCTTTACTTCTTCGATCGTATCGGGACTGGGCACAGCCAGCGGCGAGTTGAGTGGCAAATCGTTAGAGTCGTTGCCGTTGACCAGGAAGCTGTTCTGCTGCGCCTGGCTGCCGTTCGTCGAAAAGTTCGTGCTGAAGCGCGTGTCCGGTGTCACCACGCCGGGTAGTGTTTGCTGCAAGTTAATCCAGTTGCGTCCGATCAACGGAAGATCGGTAATCGTTTTGGCGTCGATGGTGGCAGTCAGCTGCATGCTGGTCTGTTCCACCTGAGCGCCATTCGCCACTACTTCAACGGTTTCGCTAATCGAACCCACCTCCATGAGGACGCTTTGTACGTAAATCTGGTTCGGTTCGACCCGAATGGAGCCGACCTGAAAGGTCTTAAAACTGCCCTTTGTGGCGGTGAGTTTGTAGTCGCCCGGATGGAGGTTAACAAACGTAAAGCTGCCGTCGGAATCCGAGACCGCATCTACCGTGCTCCCCGTACCGTTGTTGGTGAGTTTCAGTTGCACTCCGGGCAGAACTGCCCCGGTGGAATCGGAGACCAAGCCACGCACGCGGCCATACAGTTCATCAGCCTTAGCCGTCTGACCTACTATGGCGCTGAATGCCAGCCCAAGAACGACTGCCAGTGCCAATAACGTCGACATCAGCAAGCCCCTGCGCAGCAAGCTTTTCATCGGTGTCGCCCCCCCAATAAGAATTTTCATGGTGTATAGTCGGAACTAGAACCACCACAGTCAGAACTTATGTTTGCACGGCACATTCCAATCTTATCTCAATATACTGCACAGATAATTCAAGGCTAAGTCCAGTCTTCACTTAACATTACAAATATTTAGTTTCGTGATTTATAAATTGTTTATACAAAATTTCATATAGTTCGCCGGCTGGCTACTGTTAAGCGAATCGATAATCCATTGTCCGGTTGCGCCGTTTCCCACTTGCCTATCGAGCACAGCCACAATGACCTGTGCCTCTTGACAACTGGGGCTCCTCCCAGATAAACCTCTTCGCGCCATGAATACCGCACACCCGATTCGCCCTGCCAACCCATCCCGCCGCCAGTTTTTTGGAGCTGCGGGCGCCCTGTCCGCAGCGGTTCTCGCTCCTAAAATCTCCAGCGCCGCCACTCCTGAGGATAGTGCTACTCTCCCGCCCGCGTTTTCCGGGCTCAAGCCGCTCAGCGGCCGCGTTCGCCCCATTACTCCCGACGAATTCCATCAGCGCATTGAACACGCGCAACGCCTCATGGCCGATGCGCCGCCGGCTCCCAGTGGCTCGCCATCGCAGGCCGCAAAATATGACGCGCTTTTCTTCGCGCCCGGCACTTCGCTCTATTACTTCACTGGCATCCGATGGGGCCTGAGCGAACGCCTGGTAGGCCTCGTCATCCCTCGCGTGGGCCACCCCATTCTTGTGGTCCCTGCATTTGAGGAAGGCCGCCTCCGCGAAAAACTCCATCTCCCGCTCGAAGTCCGCATCTGGCAAGAGGATCAAAGCCCCACGAAAATCGCGGCCGCAGCGCTGGCCGAGCAGAATATTCGCAGCGGCCGCATGGGCATCGAAGAAACCGCCGGCTTCACCTTTTTCGATCATCTGCGCAACGCCGCGCCTGGCTTCGAATACGCCTCCGCCGATCCCGTCACCATCGCTTGCCGCGCCCATAAATCCGCGCACGAGCTCGAGCTCATGCGCCTCGCTTGCGAGGCCACGTTCGACGTCTTCCGCGCCACGTTTGCTTCCCTGAAGGAAGGCATGTCGCAAGACGACATCGCGCACCTGGTCGAATCCGGTTTCGCAAAGATGAACCTGCACGGCGGCGCGCTCGTTCTTCTCGGCGCTTCCGCCGCGTTGCCGCACGGCACCTTGCAGCCGCAAAAACTAAAGGAAGGTGATGTCGTTTTGATTGACGGAGGATGCGGAGTGGATGGCTATGCCTCCGACGTCACGCGCACCAGCGTGTACGGTAAGCCCAGCGAAAAAATCTCGCGCGCCTTCGAACTTACGCGCAAATCGCAAGACGCCGCCCTGGATGCCGCGCGCGCCGGTCGCCTCTCCGGCACCGTCGATGATGCTGCACGCGCGGTCATCGTCAATGGCGGCTACGGCCCCGACTACAAATTCTTCACCCACCGCCTCGGGCACGGCATCGGACTCGACGGCCACGAGCATCCCTATCTCGTGCGCGGCAGCAAAACGGTTCTCGAACCCAGCATGACGTTTTCGAATGAGCCCGGCATCTACATCCCCGGCGAATTCGGCTTGCGTTGCGAAGACGACATGGTCATCGCCGCCGATGGCCCCGCCCAACTCCTGACACCAGGCTTCGCGCCCTCCCTTGAAAAGCCTTTCGCCTAATGGCGGCCGCCGCTACTCCCGCAACCCCTCGCAGAAATCCACCACGCGCGCCTCCGCCCAGAATCGCTCCGCCCCTCCGTGCCTCGAAATAAATCCGCAATGTCCCCCGTGCTCCGGCGCTACAAACCGAATTGCCGGATTTTCTTCCACCAAGGCCGCCAAGAACGATTCATACGGCACGAACGGATCGTCCTGCGCGGTAATCATTAACATTGGCACGGAGACTCGCCCGACCACTTTGCGTGCTCCCGCCGCTTCGTAGTACTCCTGCGCGTCGCGATACCCAAAACTCGGCGCGGTGATCGCGTCATCAAATTCTCGCACCGAACGAATCTTGCTAAGCCCATCGCGCGAATAAATCTGCGGAAACAGTGCCACCTTCCGCGCGTACCTTGCCATCAGCCCTTTGACAAACCATCGCTGATAAAAATAGTTCTCGCGCTTCTGCAGCGCATCCGCGGAAGCCGCCAAATCAATCGCCGGACAAATC
>DATMOS010000031.1:0-4874 GCA_035568155.1 Verrucomicrobiia bacterium
GCGGCTCCGCCGGACGAAAGCTCGGTGATGCGCCTGCGCGAGGATAATCCTGAATTCGTGGCCGCCGCCAAATCACTGTTCGGCTATCCATATGACGATTTCTCTGCCGAACACGCTAAATGGCTTATCGATAAAAAGAAAGCCGCTGAGGCTTCCGGCAACACTGCATATTGGGACAGCATCCTCGACAAACTCAACATCGAAATTTGTCTCGCCAATCGAGTGGCGCTAGCTGCCTATCTCAATCCGCGGCGGTTTCACTGGGTTTTCTTCGTGGATTCCTTTCTCTATCCTTTCAATAATCGCGACCAGTCCGCTAAAAATGGCGACCTCGGTGTGTACATCCCATTGCAGGAAAAAGTCCTGCAGCGCTATGAAAAACAGGAAGGACTTAGCGCCCTCCCTAGTGATCTAGCCGGTTATGAATCTTTCGTTCGCCAGACGCTCGCGGATAATCAGAAGAAAGGCGGCGCGGCCATGAAGTTCGAGGCCGCGTATTTCCGTTCGCTATATTTTGCCGACCCGCCGCGAGAGAAAGCGGAGGCTATCTTCAACAAGTATCATTCCGGCGGAGTTCCCAGCGAAGATGAATACCGGACCTTCCAGGATTACATCTTTCGGGTGCTGATCGATCAAGCGGGGAAACTCCATTTGCCGGTGCATTTTCACAGCGCGGTAGGCATCGGCGACTATTTCAGCCTGCGCAACGGCAATCCACTGAATTTGGAAAATGTACTGCGGGATCCGCGATACAAGAATGTAACATTTGTGTTGATCCACGGCGGCTATCCCTACACCCTGGAAATGATCTGGATGACGGCCGCGAAAAACGTGTACACCGATTCTTCGCTCATGGGTTATTACGTGTATCCGTCCGAGCTGAAAAACATTTTGAAACAGTGGATTTCTCTTTACCCCGAAAAGATTATGTTCGGCTCCGACGCGTTCCCGTTTAACGATGCGGTCGGAGCCGAAGAAACATTGTGGCTCGCGGTACGCTCGGCGCGCACCGCGGCAGCGGAAGCGCTCGCCGAATTGGTCGCGGAAAATGCCATCAGCGAATCGAGAGCTCTCGAGCTCGCGCATATGTATCTGCACGACAATGCCGCCAAGATTTACGGAGACAAAAAATGAGCAATCCGGAGCTGAAATATCTCGCATGGAAAGACATTGAGCGCGAGCGCCTCAATCCGCAAATCGACCGGGAAATGGTGGTGGGAGATAAGATCATGCTGGCGCGGGTGCTGATGAAAAAGGGTGCGCACGTTCCCCTGCATCACCATCACAACGAGCAAGTCACCTATATCCTGGAAGGGGCGCTGAAATTCAACGTAGGGGGGAAGGAAATCGTAGTGCGGGCCGGAGAGGTGCTATGTATTCCGCCAAATATGCCCCATGAGGCCTGGGCCCAGGAAGATACGGTCGACCTGGACGTCTTCAATCCGCCGCGTGAGGACTGGCTGAACAAAACCGATGACTACTTGAGGCACGGGCGTTAGCGGCCACGTTTAGAGTGTCATGCCAGGCCCCGAAGGGCTCATTGTGCATGGGGCACCGCACCACAGATGTTAGTTAAACCCGTAGACAAACAGGCTTGCTGTTGTTTACCGTAGTGAGTGGTTTGATTCCAGGCGTGGGGTCAGCCCTCGAGGGGAACATCATGAAGAGGCTACTGCTGTCATTATTGCTAAGTTGCGCTGGAGTTTGTGCTGTTCAGGCGCAGGAGAGTATTCCAGCCCCATACACTGCGGGTTCGAATGCTGCTGCCAATTTTAGCGCAACGAGCGCCGCGCACGTGCCGCTGGTGCAACCCCTGGCCCAGGACAGTCCACTTTTCACCGCCGAAGCGCTGGACTTGGGTTCCTCAAGCGCCGCCGCGCCAGCCACGGTAACTACTGCGATGGCTCTTCCCATGGCCGCAGCCGCGGAGCCTTCGCCTGCGCCGCGCCCCAAGTTCATATACAGCGATCGCGATGATTTCCGCTGGCAGCTTGGACTGGGAGTTTCTTTCGAGCGCTTCCGGTCTAACATTTATAGCGCCAGCGCGGTGGGTACGACCACGAGTCTGGCGTATTTTTTGAGTGACTTTCTTGGAGTCGAAGGGGATCTGAATACTTTTTTCGCCCCGACTATCTGGCAGAACGAACATATCAAGCTCGTTAATTACGGCGTGGGCCCGAAGTTCGCTTGGCGGCGGCCACGCTGGGAACCATGGTTTCACGGACTATTCGGCGGTACGCACGCGTTGCCGCAAACCGGCAATCTCAACAGCAAGAATGGATTCGCTGTGCAATTGGGAGGCGGGGCGGACTATCGACTGCTGCCACGTCTATCGGCAAGAGGCGAAGTCGATTACGTGGGTACTAAGCTTTTCGGGACATGGCAGAACAACGGCCAAGCGACTCTGAGCCTGGTGTTTCACTTCTAACGACCAAGCATTCTTGTGATTTTCTGAACACCGACTCGTAATGGAAACGGCTTAGGGATGCATGACGGCCGGCACCGGCCGACCCATAGATTTCGCGTATTCCGCGGCAAATAAGGGACTGGAAGAAAATTCCTCGCTCAACTCCCGCAATAGTTTTTGTGCCAGCGCATCCTGTTTTTCCCGCCGCGCCGCGAGTGCCAGCATGATTTTTGCGAAGGGCCGCAAATATAAACCGGTGTCCGCCGATTTTCCCAATTGCTGCATGCCGAGCCTTTTATCGCCGTGTACGCCACCAAATGCCAAGAAGAAGCGCATTCCGCCGGAGAGGCTGCCAATAATGTAATTGGCGGAACCGAGGGCGACGTACGCATCGTTGGCATCGGGTCTGATGGCGAGCAATTGCTTGGCGTATTGATTCGCTAATTTAAGCAGCTTGAGAGCTTCGAGGCGTTCTTTGCGCAGGATCATGTCTGCGTCTGACTCCATGCCCGCGGCCAGAGTAAGCGCGAAAAGAGCCTCGGTGTCCTTGGAATTTCGTTTCAGGCGTCTATTTGCCAAGGCGCGTGCTTTTACCAAGGCGTCCTGAAACTGGGCCATATTGCCTGGATCGGGCTTGCCAGCTATGCCGTTCAGGAATTTTTCTTCATTCAGGAAAAAATCGCTGGTCAATACGCCCTGACGGTAAAACTCCTCGAAAAGGTAGCTGGCAGCGACGGCTACTTGACCAAAGGGTTGATCGGGATGCTCGGATTCCCAGAGTGTAAATTTTTCGCGAGCTTCAGAAAATTGTTGGGCGTAAAGAAGCTGGAATCCGGAGGTCAGTTCCGGAATGGATGTGAATGCCGGCGCAAGCGGGCCATCGCCTACGTTGGAGTCAGCATCACGATGGCCGCCGGAAACGACGTCACGGTTGGGATCGTCGCTGGTATTGTGGACAGCGGCGGTCGCGACCCAGCACACCAAGAGAAACGTCGGAATTAGAAAATAAAAATGGAGGCGATGTGTGGCGCGGCTCATCATCGAGTCTTTTAATATCGATCTAGAACAGGCCGGGCAGAAATCTTGGTTTGCCCGCCATTGCTGACCGGTAACCGGGATCGGCAAACAATACGCGCTCTTCAGTCGAAAGTCTTTGCGCCAGGACCACGACGTGCGCTAAAGAACCTGCCAACGCAGTGATCCATGCGGTGTGTATCAAGGGGAGCGCGAGCATCTCAACAAAGACCGCTGCGTAATTTGGATGCCGAACGAAGCGGAAAGGTCCAGTAACAATTACGCCCAGACGGGTGGAATCCACGACTTGAACGTTCCAATGTTCGCCAAGGGTGCGAATCACCCACCAGCGCACGACATTGGCGGCCAGAAAAATCGTGAACATCACTGCGGCCAGCAAGGGGATAAAGGGTCGGTGCAGGAAAACGACCTCAACGCCCGCGCCGACGAGTACCGCAGTGTGCAACGCGACCATCCAGCCAAAACGTGGCTCCGCGACTTTGCTGGCGCCGCGCTCGATCATGCTAGCTTGATGGCGTCGGGAGATTTGCAGTTCCACGACACGTAAAGCGGCCACGGCGACCAACAGGGCAAGAAACGCAATAACCGTTACGTCCATTGCAGCAACAAAAATTCCGCACTGAAGCCAGGACCAAAGGCAGCCAGCAACGCGTATTCGCCGGTCTTCAGCGGGCGCTTTTCGAGCCATTCCTGAAGGATAAAAAGGATCGTGTCGCTCGAAAGATTGCCGACATTGGCAAGAATGTCCCACGAGGGTTGGGTGTCGCATGGTTTCAGACCAAGCTGCGTTTCGACATTGCCTAGCAGGCGGGCACCGCCAGGATGAAGAATCCATCCTTTTATATCCTCGCGCTTCTTTCCGCAGCGCCCCAGGAACCCGTCGACCAGCTCGTTGATTTTTGCGCCAATCATTTCCGGCACATCCTTGGCCAACAGAATGTGAAATCCGGAATCGCGGAGGTCAAATCCCATGGCGCCGAGCGAGTCTGGAAAGGTATATGTTTCCGAAAATAAAATTTTCGGCCCGTGAACGGGCTTGCCGCGCACCACCACGGCAGCCGCGCCGTCGCCAAATAAAATGGACGAAATGAGGTTTGCCTGGGAAATATCCTTGCGCTGAAACGTCAGGGAAGGCAATTCCACAGCGATGATCAACACATTGCCGCCGGGCTCTGCTTTTAAGTAATCGGCTGCGCGTCCCAATGCCATGGCTCCGGCCGCGCAGCCCAGCTCCGTAAATGGCATGCGTCGGACATTAGGCCGAAAACCCATCAAGTGGATCAAATGCGCGTCGAGAGACGGGATCATGAATCCGGTACACGAGACGGTGATGATCAGATCGATGTCCGTAGGCTTAAGGCCGGCACGCTGGAGGCATTTCTCGGCTGCTTCGCGGCCGAGTTTAATGGCGTGCTCGATGTACTCCTCGTTT
>DATMOS010000032.1:0-64407 GCA_035568155.1 Verrucomicrobiia bacterium
AGTGACAGGAATGCGCAATCCGTCGATGAAGCGAGGAAACATTTCGAAAGCGGCGGCCGTCAAGAATAATTCGACCAGCGCAGCATCATCGAACACAGCCCGGAGTTCGCTGTAAAAAATATCGTCCACATTACGGCCGCCGCTATGCAGGCGGTTTGCAAGCCGAAACCCCAGCTTTTCCTTTTCGCTGTAGGGTCCATTTTCAAAATCGCCGACAGCATCGATCTGCGCCGCCGATGCCCCTTTCTTCTGCGCGGAAATACTGTGCGCCCGAATCGCATACTCGGATTCACAAAGAATGGAAACGCGCACCGCCACGAGCTCCTTATACCACCCCGGCAACGCGCCATCGCTCAGCAACGGCTTCAAAAATCCGGCCACGCCTTTCGCAATATCCGGCGAATAAGCCAGGGCTTTGAACATGTTAGGCACAACGCCACGTTGCGCCAGCAGCGCATCATATAGAGCTGCCGCTTCCGGCGTGACGTCATCGCGCTCCAATAATTTGATGCGCACAGCTTCGCTGCTCATGTTGACCTCAATAATTCATATGCCGAAAACAATATCGCTAGGTCCGTGACTAAAATCTCACGCGCGAATGCGTTGCGTGACCGGCTACTCAACGGTTGGTCGAGAACCTACGCGCTAGCCAGGCCGCTTAAAACGCGTACCGTAGAGAAAATTGAATCAAACGTGGCGTACCCACAGTTGAGAATATTTTGCCGAAAGCCGGGTTAGAAATATCCGTAAACGTCGGGTTATCAAAATTCGCATGATTCCAGATGTTAAAGAAGTCCGTCGTGAAGCGCAGTTCCTGGCGTTCCGTAATCCGGAAATTCTTGATTAGCGAAAAATCCCAGCTCTGCTGGAAGGGCCCGCGATAAATATTGCGCCCCAGGTTTCCAAACGCCGTGGTGCAGGCATTAGGATCCAGCGCGCATCCGGCAGGATCGGCCGGCGGCGCAAACGTAAAGTCCGCGCGATTGAGATACCCATTGTTCACGCGCGATATGATGCTTCCGGAAGTATTACCCGCCGCGATTGTGCCGCCTGAAACAAGCTGCGCGCCGGAAGTCGGCGATTCCAATCCGCCGCCAATGTAGGCAGTACCGGCCGAGCCATCCAGCACGGAAAATGGCCTACCGGACTGAAAAATAGTGATGCCGCTCACTGCCCACCCACCCAAGGCAGCATGCGCGAATCCGGAGGCGTCCTTGAAAAAAGGAAGCTCGTAGCGGTAACTAACCACGAAACGGTGTGGCCGATCAAAATCAGACAGCCCTCGTGAAGCCGCTAACGTGCTTTCGTTGTTAAACGCGGTGTTCAGAGCGGTGTTACCGGTGGACGTAGCGTCTGTCGATTTTGAAAATGTATATGCAGCCTGGAAATATCCCGCGCCCCAGCGTCGCGAAAGTGTCGTCTGCAAAGAATGGTAATGAGAATAGGCATCGTCAGCAAAAATCTGCATGCCGTTGTAGAAGTTAATTCCAGGATTAGCCGAACGCGCTGGTCCATTCGCAACCGTGCTCTCGGTGATCGTATATTGCGTGCCGTCTTGCGCGGTAATGGTCAGTGGATTAGCTGCGGTGGCAAGTCGCGCTCCAAATGTACGCGTTTCACGTAGGTGCACCGCGTGTGTGCCCACGTATCCAATTTCAAAAATCCAATTGCGCCCCAGGGAACGCTGAATGGTGAGGTTCCATTGTTGCGTATTGGGCGCCACGAATTTTCTCGGCACAATTAGCCCGAACAAAAATTGCGAAGGAATTACTCCAGGCCCGGTCCCGCTGCACGCATAGTTCGGCGCTCCAGTCGTGTCTCCGCCAGTGAATCCCTGAAACGCTCCGAGGCAAGGCACAAACGCAGCGGACAGTGTGCCGGCAGCGGGCAACGCATTCGGATTCCCGCCAGGAGGAAAACATGTAGAGTCCGCCGAAAAGAAAGCCGACAAACATCCAGGCGGTCCGCCACCAAACGCGATCGGCAAAAACGGTCCTTGAAACGAAAGCTGATCCGCGGTGCCTACGTCTTCGCGCACGTAATAAATTCCGTAGCCGCCACGAACGGTAGTGTTGTGGCGCCCGAAAACGTCGTAAGCAAAACCGACGCGCGGTCCCCACCCGGTGGTGTAGTTGTTGGTATACGTGCTGTCACTTCCCGTGGGAAGCAAACCGGGGATGTTCAGGCTCTTCACGCAGCTGCCATAAATGAATGGGTACTTGCCGGCAGCTGCCAGGTCCTGGTCCAGATTTCCGATGTGACAAGCATCATCTTTAAACGCTCCAAAATCCTCCACGCGCAATCCCAGATTTAAAGTGAGATCTGGCCTGATCTTCCAGTCATCCTGCGCGAACACCGCGAAATCGTTGGTACGGTACTGGTGATTGTAAACACCCCCGCCGCCGAAACTCCCGCCGGGCGCGCCCTGCAGTAAGTTTTGAAAATCGGTCAAGCCGCCGATACTCGCCGAAGTAGCGGTGGACGGAGCGCCTGGAGAATTGGAAAAGAAAAGCTGGCCGTTAAAAACTTGCGGGAAAAGTTTGTCCAGATTCACGCGCGTAAATTCTCCGCCGAAACGAAAAATGTGCGCGCCTTTTACCCAGCTCACGGTATCCACGAAGTTGTAGTTATTTTGCGTCTGATATTGATTAGCTGGCGGAGTCGGTCCTAATTGAAATCCCGCTGAACCAAACTGCGTGAATTTGTAGATGGAATTTGTAATGTTATTGGTCGGCCGGTCGATGCCCAGGTCTGCCGCGGTGACCGGAGCAATATTCAAAAGGCTGTAGGAAATGTGCACAAATCCGAAGCGAAACTCGTTGACCAAGGTAGGCGAAAACAAATGCGTTTCACTCGCGCTGAAAAACCGCCCGGTCACCGGAAGATCGTAAGGAAAATTCAGATCCGCGGCACTGATGCTGCTTGCCAAAGTTCCGCCGAGCGAAGCCTGCAGACCGCCAGCTCCAAACGGCAAGAAAGACTCGGCGTTAGAGAAAAAGAAGCGCGCGGAAACCTTATCCTGGCCGCCGCGGAATTCACGGTCGTAGTTGGTAGTGAACTGGTCGTCCGTATATTTCCCAGGTCGGCTTACTAGGAATGGCCCGCTATTCAACCCCACAGCGCACGTATCCGGATTTACCGTTACGCCCGGAGTCCCGGCGATAGAAGGCAGCAAAAACCCGTTGGCGTCGCCGCCGAACTGGTTGCTCTTGAAATTCAGCAACTTCAACATCACCGGGTCGATGGTAATAGGCACGGCCGGACAGCCGCCGGGATTAGCCGCGGTTGGAGCAGTCGCCGGCGTGCTGAATATAGCAGCGAGATTGGTGGCTGACCGGTCGGCGGGTAGAATTGGAAATCCTGGATTGTTGATCTGCGTCCCGGGAGAAAGCGCGCTTCTCTGTCGGGTCCCCTGATAATTTACGAAGAAGTAGCCCAGTTTTTCTTTTACCACTGGTCCGCTCAGGCTGACCCCAAAAATATTCTGCTTCACTGACGGGCGTGGTTCTCCGGCCGCATTCAGGAAAAATTCATTCGCGTTCAAGACGTCATTTCTAAAATATTCGTACGCATCGCCATGCAATCCCTTGGACCCGGAACGCAAAATAGCGTTCACGTTGCCCCCTCCGTTCCGGCCTTGGCTGGCGTCGTAGAGCGAGGTCTGAACTTTAAATTCCTGAATAACATCCGGATTCGGCAGTGGAACGTTGGTGGACTGCGAAACGTTGTAATCCGTTGAGCTAATCCCTTCGATCAGGTAATTGTTATTGTCTTCGCGTTGCCCGTTCACCACGATGCGTACGTTTCCCCGGCCCAACTGCGCCGAGGCATTCAGTTCACTGTTCGTACCCGAAGACAGCGAAAGAAGCTGCTGATAATTTTGCGTTGCGAGAGGAAGCTCGCGAATAGTGGCCGTGCCGATGGATTCGCCAGTGGTGGCGTTAGTCGTCTCCACATTGGTAACCTGCGCGGAAATTTCCACTCGCTCGCTGACTTCCCCAGGCTTCAACGCAATGCTGACCCGCGTCGTTTCCGTCACGCGCACTTCAATATTGTCCGCCCTCGATTGCGAGAATCCGGATTTGTTCACCAGCAGGTAGTAAGTCCCCGGAGGGAGCAGCGTCACCGTAAAAGAGCCATCAGGGCCGGCGGTGATTTTTCGAGCCAGCGTTTCAGTGCGGCTGTCGGTGATTTGCACTTCCGCATCGGCGATGCTTGCTCCGGTGGTATCAACCACTACACCGCTGATCGCTCCGGTAGCGCCACCTTGGCCGTAGACCTGACCGCCCAAAAAACCGGTTAGCAGAAACACTACGGCCGCAAACTTATACACGCTTCGCATCGGAAACCCCCTGAGTATTAGGACTGCGCCGGGCGTCGAATGTGAGCAAGCCACTACCGCCAGGCATGCAATTGGCGAGAAAACACCCCTATCGCCCGCTCCGCCCGAACAATTCCTATGCATGAAACTAACGTTACAGTTTCAAGCTGTCAAGAATTCTACGATTAAATCTTCACTTCCACCGTAGCTCACATTTTCCACGTGCAGAGCCTGGCAAAAGCCAGATTCGAACGCCAGCTCACTTACGCGCCAATGTAACGCGCGTAGAGCGAACGCGCCACCGCAGCATCGGTCGTACCCTTCACGATTGCGCGACCATCGCAAAACACCGTCATCTCGTAGGGTGCGACATGAAACCGCAACAGGAAATCGTTTTGCCGGATGTCTGTTACTGTGCGCGACAGCCGTTGTTGTAAGGCGCCCAGGTCGAGCGCGCGGTTATGTTCGTGTATCTGCACGGAGTCGCGTCCGCACATCGTGATATGCGGCTGAGCCTGGCCCTCCAGGTAGGAGAAATCATGTCTGCAGCAACACCGGCAATCTGGATTGCGGTCGACATGAACGGATTGAAAATGACCGGTCCACACATCTGAGGTAATAAGCCGGCCGTTAAGAGTTTCGTGATTGCCGCTAAGGAGCTTCATAGCTTCGGCAACCTGCAGCGACGCGACAAGGTTCACGATCGGCCCCACAACACCTACGGTGTCGCAAGTGTCTTCCATTCCCGTGAGGGCATCACCGCCATCTAAAAGGCAAGCGAGGCAAGCGCTCTTCCCAGGTTGAACGGTCATTGTCAGGCCATAACTGGCCACCGCGGCGCCGTAGATCCACGGCTTGGCAAACTTAACGGCAAAATCGTTTATCAAAAAACGAGTTTCGAAGTTGTCGGTACCATCTAGAATCACATCAAAATTATTCAGCAACTCCTCAACGTTGCGAGGGTTAATGTCTGCGACAAGGCTTTCGATGGAAACGCTGGAGTTAATACCGCGAAATTTGCGCTCCGCGGCAACTGCTTTAGGCAGGGCCTCCCGGGCGTCCGACTCATCGAACAAAATTTGGCGCTGGAGATTGGAGGGCTCCACGAAATCGCGATCTACGATGCGCACGCGGCCCACGCCGGCACGGACCAAAAGGTTCGCAGCCGCTGCCCCGATCGCTCCGCACCCGGCCACTACCGCGCTCGCGCCCAGCAGACGCTCTTGTCCGCCTAGACCAATCCCCTTGAAAAGTATTTGTCGCGAGTATTTTTCTTGAAGAAAATCGTCCACGAATCAGCGGCCCCAGCGGGTTCGCGATTCGGAGGCCCGCTACCGCGATGATAACGCCAAACATGACCGACTGGGCAACGCCCCTGTGCTACGCTTCGTTTGAGACAAATAGAAGATGAAATCAGGGTGGGCCAATGGGCTGCGAGGTGTTGTCGCGCTCGCACTTCTCAGCGGAGTTGCGACAACGCGCGCGCAAACTCCACAGAGCCCTACCTCCGCTGCGGAACCTGCCGAACAGCCTATCGTGGTTGCCACCCGCGTCGTAGCGGATGACGGACGCGTTCTGCGGGAACCAGTCAAGGGCATAAACGTTGAGATCGGTAGACCCCTGGACCGCACCAAAGTGGCTCAAAGCTTGCGCTTGCTTTATAAAACCGGCGATTATTCCGATCTTCGCGCGGTACTCACCACCGTTCCAGGTGGAGTCCGGCTGGATTTTGTCGCTCGCGAAAATCTTTTTTTTAACCAGGTGTTGATCGATGGCCTGGTTTCTCCGCCCAGCGAGGCTTCAGCGGTGGCCGCTACGCAACTCAATCTCGGCCAAACCTTCCGGGCCGCATTAGTTGATGAAGCGGCGGAGCGTCTTCGCGACACGCTGCGGCAGGAGGGGCTATACACTGCCGAGATTAAAACGGAAACAGTTCCTCACCCTGAAACCCACCAGATGGATGTTATCTTTCACATAAAATCGGGCCCCCGCGCGCGCGTCGGAACTATTCAGCTCAAGAACGATACCCAGTATCCCGATGCGGAAATTCTCAAACGCCTCAAAATGAAACCAGGACGCCCAATTACCTCCGCGCGGTTACAGAGTGGCACCGATCGAATCCGCAAATACCTTGTCAAAAAGGGAAATCTGATTGCCCGCGCGGTGGTGCGCCGGGGCACCTACGCTGCGGCGACAAACACCATTTCGCTGGATCTGGAAGTATCACAAGGCCCCGGTGTGAAACTTCAGGTAGTGGGTGCGAAATTTTCGAAAGGTGATTTGAAACGGCTCGTGCCTGTATATCAGGAAGGCGCCGTGGACACCGATCTTCTCGAAGAAGGCAAGCGCAACCTGCGCGAACGTTTGGAGCGCCAGGGATATTTCGATTCCACCGTCGATTACACCACTGAGACTCAGACGGCAGCCCCGAATCCCAATGGGTGGAAGGGCACCGAAGAAGTGATCACCTATCACATCGTCAAAGGAGACAAACATAAGCTGGTTACCATTGACATCATTGGCAATCACTATTTCAGTGACGAATCATTGCGCAGCCGCTTACAGGTCTATAAGGCGGCCTTCGCGTCTCCGGGACGCTTTAGCAGGCGCCTCGTGGAATCGGACGCGCAGTCCATGCGCGCTTTGTACCAGGCCAACGGTTTTCTGGAAGCCAAAGTCGCTGCCGCGCCGTTGGACAACTATAAAGGTAAGACTGGCGACCTGGCGATTCAGTTCGACATTCAGGAAGGGAAGCAAACCCGCGTAGCGTCCCTCAAGCTCGAAGGCGTGCATGCGTTTAAAGAGCAGGAGCTACTTGGAGATGTGGCCTCTACACCGGGACAACCCTATTCGGATTTTAACGTGGCTACCGATCGCGACGTTATTCTCGCGCTTTATTTTAACGACGGATTTCCGGAAGCGACTTTCACTTCCAAGGCCGATCGTGTCGCTCCGCAAGCAAGCACCGAAAAAGCAGGGGTTCAGGGTAGCGGAGTCCCCAGCACGACGCCTGCTGAAAACGAAGAGGCCTCCGACAAGCAGAATTCCAAAACAATCATCCCGCAAGCTCCGCCAGTCAATCTCACCTATCACATTGAAGAAGGCCCGCAGACCATGGTGCGCAGCATTCTCTATTCCGGTTATGAGCACACCCGGCTAAACGTGCTTCATCGCGAAGTCGAAGTGAAAGAGAACGCTCCGCTGCGCGAAGGTCAAGTCGTCGAATCGCAACGCCGCCTTTATAACCTGGGAGTGTTTAACCGCGTGACCATCGAGCCGCAAAATCCCACAGGAACCGATCGCGACAAGGATTTAGTCGTGCTCGTGGAAGAAGCCCGGCGCTACACCATGGCCTACGGCGGCGGCTTCGAAGTTCAGCGTCTAGCCAGCACCTCCAATCCCGTCGGGGGACAGGTGCAAGCCGCGCCACGAGGTATTTTTGAAATATCAAAATTAAATCTGACCGGCCGCGCCGACTCCCTTTCCCTCAAATTGCGCGGCAGCACCATTGAGGACCGCGCGCTGCTCACCTATTCCGATCCCAACACTTTTGGGCATAAAGATTTGAGCGTTCAAGCCACGGCTTACACCGAAAAGACTCAGGACATCAACACCTTTACTGAAACGCGCTACGAAGGCTCTTTGCAACTGACCGACCAGGTTACCCCCCGGACAACTCTTCTTTTCCGTTACGTATTTCGCAAAGTGCTGGTCTCCAACATCGCTGACACCATCAATCCCGTGGCCATCCCACTGTTTGAACAACCCACCCTCGTTTCGCTGTTTGGTATGACTTGGTTTCACGACAAGCGAGATAATCCCGCGGATGCCACCCGCGGCAGTTATAACAGCGCGGATTTCAGCGTGGCTGGCAGTCACATCGGATCCAGCGCAAGTTTTTTGAGATTTTATTTTCAAAATTCTACTTACTATCCCATCAAGCGCCGATTTACCTTTGCCCGCTCCATACGCATAGGCGGTTTGATCCCTTATGGCCAAACTGTTTCGCTGACGTTCCCCCTGCCAACCACGCCGCCCTTGCCGATAGTTATCCCACTACCCGAGCGCCTTTTTGCCGGCGGCGGCACCTCCCTTCGTGGATTTGCGCTCAACCAAGCCGGGCCACGTGATTCGGTTACCGGGTTCCCCGTTGGCGGCCAGGCCTTGCTGGTGCTGAATCAGGAATTTCGTTTCCCAATGCGCCTGCCATACTTCGGAACATCCTTGGGCGGAGCTCTTTTTTACGACGGCGGAAATGTTTACAGCAGATTAACCCGCATCAGCTTCCGAACCTCAACGCCGACACCCACCTTTAACACTACCAATCCGGCTGCAGCTTTCTGCGTGACCAACTGCAGCAACGAGCTCAACTATTTCTCTCACACCGTAGGCTTCGGGTTTCGTTATGCTACGCCTGTAGGCCCAATTCGTATTGACTTGGGCTACCAGATCAATCGGCCAACTTTTGTGATCCCCTGCACCACCCTCACCGGCGCCGTTCCGACTTGTCACAAAGCCGGCCGGCTCCCCGGTTTCCAAATCTTTTTCAACCTGGGACCAAGTTTCTAATGCCAGCCAGAATATTTTCGCGGTCCGCGGCGTCAATTGCTTGCACCCTCGCTTTATTTTTTTCAGGCTTGATTTTTGCTTATCCGTCTTCCGCCCAGGAGCTGATCGACCGCATCGCCGCCCGCGTGGAAAACGACATAATTCTCCTAAGCGATGTGCGGCACCTGGGCCGCTACCAGATGCTGGTGGATGGAAAATCGGAAACCGAACCGCAATTGCTCGACCGCCTGATCGATCAATGGGTGGTGCAAAACGAAGCCGACGCCTCGCGTTTTCCCCGCCCCACCGACGCCGAAATTGACCAGGGCGTTGCCGCGCTGAAAAAATCGTTCCCCTCCCTTCAGGAATACGAAGAGCGGCGAAAGCAAAGTGGTTTGAGCGAGCAACAAGTGCGCGACAAGATCGCCACGCAGATTCATCTCACAAATTATCTCGACTCCAGATTTCGGCCGTCTGTGCAGGTGGACGCCAAAGCCATCGAAGATTTCTACAAGTCGGCCGTGTTGCCGCGAGCCAAGGCCCGCGGGCAAGAACCGCCTTCGCTGGAAGCGTCCCGCGACGTCATTCAGGAAGCATTGATAGAACAAAGCATCGACGCCCAGGCCGAACAATGGCTTAAGGAAAGTCGCTCGCGCATTCACGTCGAGCGGTTATTGGACGAAGAAAAAGAATGAACCGCGTCACCCGCTCTCGGAAATTTCGCTGGCTACGCCATGTGGCGTGGGTCTCAGCGGTAACTATTTTCTTGGCTGCCACCACAATGGTTATCTTTTTTGGAAGCGGAGCCGGCAACCACTTAATTCACCGCATCCTCGTGCGCCGCTTGCAAGCGCTTACTGGTGGGCGCGTGGAATTGCGAACCATCTCCATCCATTGGCTTTCATTGCGCGCCACATTAAAAGGCCTCGAAATTCACGGTTTGGAACCCGCCGGCACCCAACCGCTCTTTACCGCCGAGGAAGTGGACGCTGGCTTGCGCATCGATTCTTGGTGGGGACGCAAAGTCTCTTTGAATAGCTTGGTGGTTCACCAGCCTCACGTTCACATACGAATAGGAAAAAATGGTGTCACTAATGTCCCCAACCCTCCGCGCCCGCGATCCGCTAAGCCGCTGGCACAAACGGTTCTTGACCTGCACATCCAACACCTGAAACTCGACAACGGCTGGCTTCTCTATAACGATGTGCAAACACCTCTCGCCATCGAAGGAGACAACCTACATCTCGCCCTGGACGCCAGCGGTCCGCTTGATCATTCCGTTTACGACGGCAATCTTGAGTGGCAAAACGTAACGTTCACAGCGCAGCGTTTTCTTCCGATTCCCATCGGTGTTTCCGCGAAGTTCACAATTTCGCGCGATGGTCTTACTTTGCAACAAGGCGATGTAAGGGCCGGCCGATCTCATGTCGATGCGCAAGCCGAGCTCGTCAACTTTACCGACCCGCGCTGGAATATGCGCTACCGCGGATGGGTTGAGCTCTTTGATCTTCGTGAAATTTTGCGGAATCCCCTGGTTCCCACCGGCCGTGCCGACGTTCACGGTGAAGGAACCTTCGCCGACGGTCAATTCCACGGTACCGGCATCTACGCCGGCCGCGATATCGCCCTCCCTTACGACGATTTCCACGCCAAAGGCCTCACCAGTCACGGCACCTTCACCATCAACAATGATGGCTTGGTGGTCCCCGACTTTTTTGCTGGCGCGCTCGGAGGCACCGTGAAAGGCCGCGTTACACTGCGATTCGCGGGATTACAGTTTCACGCTGAAACTCACGTCCAGGATATCCGTTTAGCCAATTTGCTGCCCTCCATCGAACATCGCGGGTTTCCCATCGATGAATTGCACTGGGATGCTGAGTTGACCGCGGACACCAAGGAAGATTGGACCGGCGCGTTCGAGCACTTCGGAATTGTCGCCAAGATGCATTGGGCGCCTCCGGAAAACGTTGCTGCAGGTCACGAAGCGGTCGAAGGAGATTGGCAATTCGTCTACAAGTACGACACCAGTCTATTCACTGTTGTGTCTGGCGCATTTCAGACTCCCACAACGAATGGCAGCGTTTCCGGACTGTTGGCCCCTCGCGATTCCGGAATGGATCTGAAGTTTGACACCACCTCGCTCGAAAGATACCGGGACTTCATCAACGCTCTGCGCGACCTGTCGCCGCATTCCGCGGACGCCAAGCAACCCCTTTCAGGCAAAGTCAGCTGGGAAGGTAAAATTACTGGCCCCTCCGGCAAACCCACATTCTCTGGTCACCTGCGCGGCGAGAATGTGCAATATAGTTCTATCATTCTGGATTCCCTCGATGGCGACTTGCAGTATTCGCCGAGGGAATTGTTATTGTCCCGCGGACATGCGCGTCGCGGCACCACCAGCAGTTCGCTCGAGATCAACCTGGAACTGACCGATTGGAGTTTTCTCCCTGAAAATTCCTGGTCCGCGGACGCCAACCTGGAAAAAACTTCCCTCGAAGGTTTGCAGCAGCTTGTCGGCTGGTCGTATCCCGTGCGCGGAGAATTAACCGGCGAGTTCCACGGCCGTGGCACAAGAAGTGACCCGGCCATTACAGGTCTCTTCGACTTGGCGGACGGAAATGTTTACGGTTCTTCTTTCAACCGGCTGCGCGGACAGCTCACTGCTAGCACTGAGGAAGTTCGTATTGCCGACGCTGAGCTGCGGTTTTTTCCGCCAGGAAAAGAAAAGGGAAGCGGAGCAGGTATCGTCACTGGGACTGCCGCTTACCGTTTCGCCGACAAATCAATTTCTGCCGATTTAGTGGGCGCGGCTCTCCCACTCGAAAGCTTCGACAAATTGCAATCCTCCATTGCGCTGGGCGGTCAAGTAACTTTTAGATTCAAGACCGAGGGCCCTATTCAGACACCGGTGGCAAGCGGCACTTTCCACGTCACCGATCTCCGCGTGGGACAGGAAGTGATCGGAAGTTTCGACACCGATCTGCTCTCCGATGGAAAAATAGCGCGATTAACCGTCAGTTCCGCGATGAGCACCGGAGAAATCTCGGGAGGTTACACCCTCGGACTCGCGAACCCCTTCCCCGTCGAGGGAACAGTCTCCATCAAGAATATCGATCTCGACCCATTCCTGTTGGCTGCTCTGCATTTAAAGCAATTCAGCGGTCATGGTAAAGCGGACGGCGATATCTCGTTGAAAGGCGCTTTGCAGGACCCGCACGGAATCGTTATGGAAGCAAATTTCTCGCGACTCATTCTCAACTACGAAAATGTACAGCTGGAAAATAGCGGCCCGGTACGCTTCCGCTCGTCGCGTGAAGCGCTCGACATTGAACCTGTGGTCATGCACGGTGCCGACACCAACCTGAAGATCGAAGGGTCTGTCCAATTTACTGGCCGGCGAAACGTGGCGCTGCGCCTCGATGGCGCCGTCGATTTGCGCCTGATTAAAGGCTCCCTGCCAAATATGGACGTGCAGGGCGGTGCGCAAATCAATGCCGCCGTGGAAGGCACTATCGAGCATCCCCGCATCACCGGACGAGTTCACATCGACAATGCCTCCGTGCGTGCCGCGGATTTTCCCACCGGCCTGAGCGCTGTCAAAGGCGACTTGATTTTTGATACCACTCGCCTTTTTTTCAGCGACGTAACCGCCGAAGTCGGTGGCGGAACTCTACAACTATCCGGCAGCGTTAATTACGGAGAGGCTGGCGTGCGCTACGACCTCACCACCAGCTCCGACCGTGTGCGTATCCGCTATCCCGAAGGCATGAGCTGGTTGCTGGGTGGAAATTTGCGGCTCTCCGGCACCACCAACTCCGGAGTTGTCTCCGGAAAAGTGACCGTGCAACGCGTGTTGTTGACCCAGGGACTCGAAAGCGCCGGTGTATTGGTCTCTTCCAAGGAAGGTATTTCTGGTCCCTCCACAGATTCTCCCTTCTTGCGCAATTTGCAATTCGACATTGAAGCCGTATCTTCACCCGACGCCCGTATGGAATGGCCCGGTGCGGAATTGGAAGCGGACGCGAATTTGCGTGTGCGCGGAACCTGGGAGCATCCCATTTTATTGGGACACATACATCTGCTGTCCGGTGATTTGTACTTTGCGGGAAACCGCTATCGCGTGGCCCGTGGCGATATTAATTTCGCCAATCCTTTCAGGTTGGACCCCGTCGTGAACGTAGAAGCTTCCACTACCGTTCAACAATATGAAATCACCCTCAACTTTAACGGGCCGTCCAGTAAACTCGCCCTGGCCTATCGCTCCGATCCTCCGTTGCCCTCCAATGACATCGTCGCGTTACTGGCGGTGGGACAACCCAGCGCCGAAGGCACCGCGCGCGGGAGTGGCACGGCGCAAAATGCCAGCTCCGGCGCCACCGCGCTCTTATCAGAGGCTGTGAACGCCCAACTCGGTGGCCGCCTCCAACGTTTATTCGGAATTACCAGGTTGCGCGTCGATCCGGGACTAACCCCCGTGGCCTCCAGTTCCGACCAGAACGCCGGCGCCCGCGTCACCGTGGAACAGCAAATCGCCCGCAATCTCAACATCATGTATGTTTCGAATGTTGGTTCAACTCAAGAGCAGGTCATTCAGGTGGAGTACACCATAAACCGCAATATTTCCGTGGTGGCTTTGCGCGATTATAACGGAACCTTCGGTATCGACATTAAAATCAGAAAGCGCTTTAAGTAGCTTTTTCCTTGATTCAGTAGCTGCCCAAAAGCGGTGTCGCCGAAAATTCAGGGACGCTGAGAGATTTCCTTCATCTCATCTTGCAGCGTAATCTCTGGTTTGCTCTTCTTGCGGTTGCCCGCACTCGCCGTATCCTCATCGGCGTCTTGTGATTTCAGCGTAAGCAGCGATTCCCGGGTTGCACTGCTTGCTGCCGACACTTGCACCGCCTGGATTTCTTTGCTGATCTTTGGTGACTCCGCGGCAAACTTCTGTCCCAGCGGGGATGAGTAAAAGTCCAGCAAGCCTTTTATTTCGTCGTCAGTAAAATGCTTGTCGTAGATCGCCGCGATTTGCTGCAGAGCCCGTTGCTGGTCGAAATTCTTCTGAAAGCTGCCCGAAGCCACGGTAATCAACTCCTGCCGCTTCGAATCATCAGCAACATTCTTTACGCTGGCGCTCAACTTTTCACGATATTGAGTTGCGGATTCGCTGGCCACGGATTGCAACTGGTCTTTGGCTCCCACATATTGCAACAGCGAGCGCAAATCGGCCTCTTTTTCCGGGTCCACGGATTTTGATCCCGCAGGAACGTTTGTTCCCGATGCCGACGCCTGGACTGGGTTTTGAGACCCACCCTGTGTCGCGATAATGAATGCTGCGATATAGATTACGATGAGCGCTAAAGCGGCTTTCATGCTGCCTTTCATACTGCCTCCGTGGCTTCTCTCGTCTTGCTCGCCACAGATCAATTGTAGGTAGCGCGTCCGTCATTTCCCCATCGTCGAAGGCCAGTTGCGACGCAGCGTTTACTGTCCCGAAGTTCAGGCCGCAAAACTATCCACCCGTCCCAGTGCTCCAGAGCGCGCAAATCTGTCAATAGAACTGCTTTGGTATACCAAGCGCGGAGTCTGATAGCATGCCCGTCCATGAATGAAGTACCGCTAACCAGCGAAACGCCGGCCAATATTCCCCAGCCCGAAATTCTTGATCGCGAAGCCGGTCTGCATCGCGGCCTGACCTCGTGGCAAGTAGCCTTGATCGGCTTGGGATCCACCATTGGCACCGGGCTTTTTCTAGGCAGCGCACTTTCCGTGAAGCTGGCCGGACCCGCGGTGATCGTCAGTTTTCTTTTAGGGGCAATGGTTGCCGTCACCGTGATGTGGGCCCTCGCCGAAATGGGCGCCGCACATCCGGCTGCCGGTTCCTTTGGTTTGTATGCCGAGATGTACGTGCACCCGTGGGCCGGTTTCGCAATTCGTTACACCTACTGGCTGTGCCTGGTATTCGTTGTCGGCAGCGAGGTCGTCGCGGCTTCCATCTATTGCAAGTATTGGTGGCCGCAGGTGCCGTCCTGGATATGGATCGCCGCGTTTTCGCTTGCGCTGCTGTACGTCAATACCATCAGCATCAAAAGTTTTGGCGCCTTTGAATACTGGTTCGCGATGATCAAGGTCGTTACCATCTTCGCGTTCCTGATATTGGGAGCCGCGCTCCTATTTGGCGTCGGATTTCCGCGTATTGGCAGCGCGAACTACATCGCTCATGGCGGATTCTTTCCGAATGGATGGAGTGGCGTGGGCTTGGGTGTGACCATGGCCATCTTTAGTTTTCTGGGACTCGAGATCGTCGGTGCCACTGCCGGAGAGGCCGCTAACCCTTCGGTAGCCGTGCCCCGTGCCTTGCGTCGGACACTTTCCTTTCTGGTGCTCTTCTACATTGGCGGACTTGCAATTGTGGTCGGCATTGTTCCCTGGAAGGAACTCGGACTTGGCGAAAGCCCCTTTGTCCGTGTTTTCCGCTCGGTGGGAATACCAGGCGCTGGCAATGTGATGAATTTCGTGGTGCTGACAGCTGCGCTCTCCAGCGCCATGTGCAATCTATATTTCACTGCCCGCTTGCTCTTTTCACTGGCGCGTGGAGGTTACGCTCCCGCGACACTCGGAAAATTAAGCAAGCGCGGAATGCCCGTCGCAGCCGTGATGGCTTCGGGCGTAGGTCTGCTGATTGCGTTTTTTCTTTCCCATTTTTTTGAGGCTACTGCTTTTGTCTTCATGATCGGCGTGGCTTTTTTTGGCGGTCCATTTGTCTGGATCATGATCCTGGTCACCCATCTGTTTTTTCGCCGAGCCAACCAGCGCACCGGAAAATCAATCCTGCGTTTTGCGCCACCTGGCCCGTGGAGCTCGCTCTTTGGTCTCGTGGCGCTGCTAGCTGTGTTGATTTCCACCTGGTGGGTCCCCGGGTTTCGCATCACCCTGAAGGCTGGTCCAGCCTGGCTCCTGATAATGACCATCTGCTATTTCATCTGGACTAGTGCGCAACGCCAAAAACCACATATCTAACTCTTTGCACGGTCCATCTAGGGTTTCTTCTGCCCCGCCGCGGAAGCAACACCAGAACCTTCTTTGAGCACATGAATCGTATCGACTGTTAGATTATCGAATCGCTCCACCAATCCGCTGGGCCAGCGCACTTCCACGCCATCAATCTTTGGGGCAAGGCCCAATCCGAAGTGTACCCGCAGATCGTTTTGCGAAATGTAACTGGAGCCGCTGCGCACCTCGTCCACCAATGTTCTGCCCCCCGCCTTAACGCTGATTTTCGCGCCGATCCCATCACGATTAGACCGCGTCCCCTCCGTTTTAAAAGTCACCCAGTGATTCTTGTAACGCGCTGCATTCACCAGCAGGCTCGGCCTGGCATACACGTTGTTGATGAGCACTGACATTCGCCCGTCATTCCAGAAATCCCCTACCGCCAACCCCCGCGCTGAGGAAACCGTGCTGAATCCCGGCCCAGCGCGGGCAGTGATGTCCGTAAATGTTCCGTTTCCATTATTGTGATAAAGCAGCCGCGGCTCCATGTATCCGCTGCTCAAATGGAATTTATCCACTTCCGGATACACGTGCCCGTTGGCCAGCACCAGATCAGGCCATCCATCATTATCAAAATCAAAAAACATCGTGCCCCATCCTAAATATTGTGTGTGCAGGCCCAACCCGACAGCGTAAGTAACATCCGAAAACACCCCTCCGCCATCATTGCGGTACAAAATCGGCGTATCGTCAGAAAAGTTTGTTTTGAAAATATCCAGCCGCCCGTCGCCGTTGTAATCCGCAATCGTCGTTCCCATGCCCGCCTGCTCCCGCCCATCTTCGTTAAACGCCACTCCCGCCATCACCGCCACGTCCGTAAACGTTCCGTCGTGATTATTGTGATAAAGAATGCTCGGCGCGCTGTCGCAAGCCACATAAATATCCGGCCAACCGTCATCGTCGTAATCGAACGTCGAAACGCTGAACGCATAATGCCCGCCGGTTTGATCTATATGCGCTTTGGCGCTGACATCCACAAACGTTCCGTCGCCGTGATTTTCGTACAAAATATTCTTCGCTCCGGGCAATCCGCGCGGCCCGCACATTACCGGCACGCCTTTCCACACGCAGGAACTCCCTTCGCCCGGTGTGGGCGTAGTGGCAATATTAAAGTCCACATAATTCGCCACCATCAAGTCCAGTCGCCCATCGCGGTTGTAGTCCACGAACGCGCAACCGGTACCCCACGCTTTTCCCGAGCCGGCGACGCCAGCCTTCTCGGCCACCTCGGTAAAAACCCCGTGTTCGTTGTGGTACAGCCGGTTCTTCCCGTAATAGGTGACATACAAATCTTCCCACCCATCATTGTCGTAATCCCCCACGCACACCCCTTGGCCCCATCCCGTGGCAATAAGCCCGGCCTTGGCCGTAACGTCGGTGAAAGTCCCATCATGATTGTTGTGATACAAATGGTTGGTGGGAGCCTCCTTTGCAGGAAATCCCTCCAATGTCGTCCCGTTCACGATAAAAATATCGGGCCATCCGTCGTTGTCGTAATCGAAAATGGCCACTCCTGTTCCCGTCGTCTCGATAATGTATTTCTTGGTGTCCACTCCTCCGAACACGTTTACCGCCGTCAGCCCCGCTTTTTCCGCAATGTCGCCGAAATTTGCCAGCCCCGCATTTACGCCGCTCTTTGCTGCCTCAATTTGCTGCGAGGGCTTCGCAGATGACTGTGAATGCGCCACAACGCTAAATAACGCCACCACGGCCAGCAGAAAAAAAACACCCGTACCGATCCGCCCGCGAAGACTCACGAAAACGCCCATTTAGATAACTTTTCCAGGCGAACGAGCACTCTAAAACCTATTTTTGGTGTCATGAAATCGACTTTACGATGGATGTCTACGAACAGGCACATTCCTATCCTGACCTGGCGTAGCTAGCCTGAGGGGCGCCTGTCACAACGTACCGGTTACCCTTAAAAACTTCGTCCACACCGGAAATCCAAATTTCCTCCACCTCGCATCATAATGGACATCCCCATGGTTTTCCGCAGATATCCGTCATTAGTTCTCAGGACCAGCCTGATCGTCCTCTCATGCGGCTTTTCACATACTGCGCAAGCCCAATCTCAACAGTCGCCGGCCATTCCGCCATCTGAACGCGGTCAGCCTGCTCCTTCGGAAATTCAGGGATCCTCTAGGGCGAGTGTGCCGAACGCGTCGGATCCTGCCCAGCGCTTGCCAGGAATCATCAACGGCGCAGTAGTCGATCAGACCGGGGCCGCCGTCGCCGGAGCGGAAGTCAAACTTCTCCGCGAAGCGTCTGCGGGCCGAACCGTCTCAACATCGGAAGACGGTCAATTTTCTCTTCTCAACATAGTGCCCGGCCCCTTCCAGCTCACCATTTCTTCTCCAGGTTTTGCGCCCCAGAATTTTTCCGGAATCCTGCACCCAGGCGAAACCTTCGCGGTCCCAAGAATCGCCTTGATTGTTGCCGCCGCCTCTACCGAAATGCGTGTAACGCCCGCAACCGTGGATATTGCTCAAGATGAGATTAAAGTCGAGGAACAGCAGCGCGTCTTCGGCGTGATTCCCAATTTCTACGTCACCTACGTTGCTAACGCAGCCCCGCTGACCACTAGGCAAAAGTTTCAGCTGGCCTGGAAGACCTCCATCGATCCAGTCAGTTTCGGAGTGACCGCCATCGTTGCGGGGGTTGAGCAATCGCAGAACGATTTCGGCGGCTATGGGCAAGGCGCCAAGGGTTACGCGGAGCGTTACGGTGCCGCTTATGGGAACTTTGTCATTGGCACTTATATCGGCAGCGCCATACTACCTTCCATTCTGAAACAAGATCCGCGCTATTTCTACAAGGGCACCGGCAGCAAACGCTCGCGAGCTTTAAACGCGCTCGCCCAGGCCGTGATTTGCAAAGGGGATAATGGCCACTGGCAGGCAAACTATTCCGGTCTCATCGGAGGTCTCGCGGCCAGCGGAATCTCCAATATCTATTACGCACCCAAGGATCGCGACGGAGTGGGATTCACCTTTGAAAACACGTTGATCGGTATAGGCACAACCGCGGTCACTAATCTTCTTCAAGAATTCCTCATCCGCAAATTAACTCAAAGCCGCCCAGGCCGCGTAGCCCCTAAGTCCGATGACCCCGCCGCCATCAAAATACCTGGCGCGCCAAGCCACGCCGGCGACTGAGCGCAGTAACCTCCCAAGCAATCCGTCCAGCCTGATTTTTGAGCTTTGCCAACTCCTGTTCCATCGCTTTTCGCCGGCTCTGTAGCTGGAACCGCCGCGGCTCTCTCCACTGCATTTCGTGTATCTGTCAGCAGGTGAATCAGCACATTGCGCGGAATACTCTTCACCAGCGGATTCACGATAAACGCCAGCAGCGCCGGCACCGTGCGAGTCAGAGACACTGATTCATTTTGCACATAAACGCCACCGTCTTTCTCTTCGATTCGCCAATAACTAAAGAGCCGCCACATATACCCATGGTCGTTCCCCACCGGCTTTTCGTGTTCATTGGGAGAGTCCACATTTTCCACTTCCGCGATGCGCGTGGACCGCGTCACCGTCTGAAAGCGGCCCGATCCAAATCGGGTATCGCGCACGTCAAAGTTCGCATTCAAGATAACTGTGACGATGGAGTGATTGAAAAATTGAAAATAAACCTTTGATTCGTCCCCGTTGCGCTCAATCAACTTCGATTTACGAATCTGCGGTTTGTAAGTATCCTCATGACAATCGTAATCCCGCATCACTGCTTCCACTTCCTCGAAAGTTGCCCTGGGAATAAAAATCACACCCGCCCAGTGATGAATTAGTCCGCTCGGAGCTTTAATCGGGCGATCGCCTTCCCGGGCGCTCATCGCCTCGATATAAACTTGCCCATTCTTTAGTTGCTCGTAAGCTTCCGTTCGCCGCGCGTCAGGTAAGCGATCCACCACAAGAAACTGATCGCGCCCCGTATCTTCGTCCATGCGTGCTTCCATGGCGTGAACGTAGCGGTCGAACGCAGCCGCCGTATCGGGTTTCAACTCTGTCGCGCGAGCAGCCACCCCGCCCAAATCGACCAGAATGCATAGCGCTACGAGTATCCCTCTCATCAGCAGCGGCCTTGGCCCTTCAATTCCCAAATACTTTACGGAATAACTGAATCGTTTCCGCGAACGCCAGGTCCGTCGCTTCCGGATCGTATCGCGGTCCTTCATCGCGCGTGAACGCGTGCTCTGCCGGGTAAAGTAGCGTTCTGTAACGCACGCCGGACTCTCGCAGCGCCCGATCGATCGTTTCGCGTCCCGCCTCAGGCACGTGCGGGTCTTTCGTCCCAAAAATCATCAGCAGCTCTCCGCGAATTTCTTTTGCGCGTGCCAGCGATCCCGTATCCGCGTCTTTGCCGAGCTTGCCATCATGAATACCTGTGCCGTAGTAACACACCGTCGCAAGTACATCCGATTGAAATGCGGCGCGAAACGCTAAGTGCCCACCGATGCAGAAACCTGTCGCACCGATTTTTCCGCGCGCGACTTTAGGATGTTGGGATAGCCAGTCCAGGCCCGCGCGGCAATCGCCGTCGAAATCCGCCACCCCCGTTTTCGCAGCGTCTTGTTGACCACGAGTCCGTCCACCGTCATCGAACGGAATCACCGTCCCCGCCGGTTCGATGCGCCGATAAATTTCCGGAGCAGCCACAACAAATCCATATCCCGCCAACCGCACGCACGTGCGCACCAACGGCGGGCTCAGCTGAAAAATGTCCGAGTAGCACCAGATCCCCGGATATTTACCCTCCGCGTTCGGCGCAGCCACAAAAGTGCGCATGGACGGACCCGCTACCAAAATATCCGCGTATTCAGTCTTGACGATCATTTGCTGTTCAGCGCGGCATTCTGGCCCACCGCCTGCACCCAGTCAACTCGTCGCCGCCCGCTAACCGCTACATTGGAATCCATTGCCAAGAGTGCTTAATCCTCGTTCGATTGATTCATTCAACCTATAAATAGATACAAACTGATTACGCACTTCGCGGTCGGCGGCACCAGGGATATAATCCTTCTCCATTCCAAACTCAAAGAGGAATCACATCATGACTTCGAGCAAGTCTCTCCGCACCATTGCCCTGCCTATCCTGCCTACTCTGTTATTCGCTCTCCTTTTATTCGCTGGCTCAGCAGCCGCCCAGGCTCCGTCGCCTTCCAACTCAAACACCTTGCCCAGCGAGACGCCCGCGCAACTCGAGCCCGTCACAGATTCCTTTGACTACACTCGGCGCGAGGTGATGCTTCCCATGCGCGATGGCACCAAGCTGCACACCGTAATCCTCATCCCCAAAGGCGCAAAAAAAGCCCCAATCCTCTTAACCCGCACGCCCTATAACGCCACCGATCTAACTTCCCACAGCTTCAGTTCGCACCTCGGCCCTAGTCTGAACGGCTACGACAACGCCCTCGAAGTGATCCTGGAAGGCGGCTACATCCGCGTAGTCCAAGATATCCGCGGCAAATACGGCTCCGAAGGCGATTACGTTATGAATCGCCCATTACACGGCCCCCTGAATCCCACTACCGTGGACCACTCCACCGACACTTACGACACCATCGATTGGCTGATCAAAAATATTCCCGAGACCAACGGAAAGGTCGGCATCCTCGGCATTTCGTACGATGGCTTCCTGCCTTTAATGGCGCTCATCAATCCGCACCCCGCGCTCAAGGTTTCCGTTCCCATGAATCCCATGGTTGACGGCTGGATGGGCGACGACTGGTTCCACAACGGCGCCTTCCGCGAAGAAAATATGCCCTACATTTACGAACAGGAAGGCACCCGCAAGAATGAACAACATTGGTGGGTTAGCAATTACGACGATTTCGACATGTACTTGCAAGCTGGCTCCGCTGGCGAACTCGGACGCCGCCGCGGCCTCCAGCAAGTCGGCTTCTGGAACAAACTCTTAGCCCATCCTTCCTACGACAGTTGGTGGCAGCAGCAGGCCATGGACAAAATTCTCGCCGCACAGCCTCTCAAAGTCCCCACTATGCTGGTGCACAGCCTCTGGGATCAGGAAGACATTTACGGCGCTCCCGCCGTCTACAAAGCGATCAAGCCCAAGGACACCGGCAACAATATGGTTTTTCTGGTCATGGGCCCGTGGCATCACGGTGGAGAAATCGGCGACGGCAGCTCGCTCGGCGTTCTGAAATTCGGTAGCGATACCGGTTTGTACTTTCGTAGAGAAATTCTCGCGCCATTCCTGGCCCAATATTTGAAAGACGGCGCGCCTAAATCCGACACCGCTCCCGTCACCGCGTTCGAAACCGGCACGAACACCTGGCGCCGTCTATCCTCCTGGCCGTCCGGATGCCCCAGTGGCTGCACCGTCAAGCGCACTCCGCTTTATCTCAACGCCGGACTCAAGCTCAGTCTCACTCCGCCTGCCGCATCCGATGGCCCGGGCTTCGACGAATACATTTCTGATCCCGCCAAGCCTATTCCATTTAGCGGACGCCCCAGTCACCCGATGGGCTTCGCGGCCAATGTTCCGTGGGCAAACTGGCTGGTCGATGATCAGCGCGAAGTTTCCAGCCGCCCGGATGTTCTCGTCTTCGTCTCCGACACTTTAACTTCGCCGATGAAAATCAGCGGTCAACCCATCGCCAATTTAGTCGCGTCCACGAGCGGCACGGACTCCGACTGGGTTGTCAAACTGATCGATTTATATCCCGACGAAGTAGGAGCCCAGGAGGAAATGGGTGGCTACCAATTGATGATTTCCGCCGACATCTTCCGCGGCCGCTACCGCGAAAGCCTCGAAAATCCAAAACCGATCGCCTCCGACACGCCGCTGCAATATCATTTCGCGCTGCCAAACGCGAACCACGTTTTTCTTCCCGGTCATCGCATCATGGTACAAATCCAGTCCACTTGGTTCCCGCTCTACGACCGCAACCCCCAAACCTTCGTCCCTAACATCTTCCTGGCTAAACCCGCTGACTATCACAAAGCCACCCAGCGCATCTACCACGCCCCCGGTCAAGCCACCTTCATCGACCTGCCTCTGGTCGCCGCACCATGACCGCCAAACCCGTTTCCTGATATAAATCGTCTAAGAACACACGTAGCAAAAGGAGGTCGAATTATGACCAGACCCAAGTTTCTAGTTATGGCGCTTTTCTCCCTTTTGATGGCCCTCAGCGTAAACGCGCAGCAAATCCAACTTCAGGAAGCTCCCCCCGCCGTGCCTTCAATTGCTGATAAGCCCATATGGGCCCTTGAGTTCGTCAAGGTGAAACCCGGGACCTTCGGTCCCACCATGGTTTATCTGGACGACAACTGGATGCGAGTGCGCGCGGAAGCCAAGCGCCAGGGCGCTGTCTTGACTTATAACCGCATCGCCGGCGAAAGGCAGATGCTCTTTCCCGCAAAAGAGTCGAGCAACGACGACTGGGACATACTCTTGATGACCGAATACAAGAACCAGGCCGCCTACGATGGACGCGAAAAACTATTTGCCTCCATAATCAAGCGCCTCCCCGACAACACCGCGGGGATTATCCAACGATATAAAAAAGAAGATCTCTTTCAATCTGTGAAGACCCGTGTAATGCAGGATTTTTCGGAAAACGGCTACCCACAGCTGCGTCTGCTCACTAGGAAGTGACCTGGGCGATTCGCGTCGTTGTCTAAAGCGCCGGTGCCGCACCCTTCGGTTTTTTTAAGGGTGCGGATTTTGACTTGTGACTTGGCCGTTAATCTATTCGTAACGCAGCGCGATCATGGGATCAACCCGAGTGGCGCGCCGCGCTGGCAGATAGCAAGCTAACAAGCCGGTCGCCAATAAAGCACGCGGAGCTAGAATCAGCGCCCACGGATCAAACGCCGACACGCCCCACAGTTGCGATTGCAAAACGCGTACCGTGAGAAACGAAGTTACAACACCCAAAAGTATTCCGCCCCCCACAAGAAATAGGCCCTTGCCAAGGACCAGCCGGAGAATGTTGCCAGCGTGCGCCCCCAGCACCATTCGAACGCCCAGCTCGTGAGTCTGCAACGTAACCGAGTAAATCATCACGCCGAACAACCCAATCAACGCGAGTCCCAAACCAATGCCCGCGCAGATACTGAACGAAATCAGTCTGAATTTTGGCTTCATATACACTAACTTGTTCAACTGATCTTCAAGCGTTTCCGGGCGAAGTAAAACGGTGTTGGCGTCAACATTGGCAACGACCTGCCGAAGGTTATTCGCCAGCAATGCTGGGTTGGTCACCGTGCGAACCACCAACGAGCGAGGTCCGAAACCGGAAAAGGTGTAAGGCACATACGCTTGGGGCGCGTTTGGCTCGCGCTGGAAACTTCGCAAATCACTAACCACCCCCACGATTTCGAAATACGCATCGTGAGGAGTGTCGGGAATTTCGTCCAGAACATTGAACTTGATCTGGTGGCCGATGGGATCATCGTCGCCAAAAAAGGTTTTCACCAACGTGCTGTTGACCACCGCAACCCGGCGCGCCCCGAAAACATCCGTGGGTGAAAGCAACCTGCCTCGCAGCAGCTGCAAACCAAGCGCTGAAAAGTAGTCTTCACTTACCGCGTCAAAATTTGTCGTCCAATGTTTGTCATGCGGCTTGCCGGGAATGGTGACCTCATCAGAACGCGGCCCGCCCATGAATGGGAATCCAATAGACACCGCCGAACTTGTAACCCCCGGAAGTCTGCAGATACGCGGCAATAACTGCTCAAAAAAAGCGCGTTTGCTATCCACCGAGTCGTACTGGTGTGCGGGAAATTGTACTCGCACGTGAAGCAGCCCCTGTGTTCGGATGCCCGGGTCAAAATTGCTTACCGCGATGAAGCTCCGGATCATCAGTCCCGCAAACACCAGCAGCACCATGGAGAGCGCCACTTGCCCAACCACCAGTCCCGCGCGAATTCGCCCTCCGCTGCGTGAACCACTCGCATTCACGCCTGCACCTTGCAGGCTGGTGCGCAAATCTTTTTTAACCGCCAAGAAGGTTGGAGATAATCCGAAAAGCAGTGTCGTCAGAAAAGACAACAGAACCGCAAAAATAAGCACCGGCACATTCAGTGACATATCCGCTTCTCCCGGAACGTTGATCCCCGGAACGAGCCGCACCACTTGCAATCCCAAATACGCCAGTAAACATCCGGCCAAACAACCCGCCAGTCCCAGCACAAGACTTTCCACAAACAGTTGGCGAATCAAGCGCCCTCGGCTCGCCCCCAGCGCGCTGCGCATCGCAATTTCTCGAGCGCGTGCACTGTGATGCGTCAACAAAAGGCTGGCTACGTTGCTCGACGAAATCAGCAACAACAAAACGACCGCCGCAATCAACAGGAATAAAGTTTGCTTGAAGTCATCCACGATCACTTCGTTCATCGGCCTCGCCGTCATCTGGAAATGTTCGGGATAATCCCTGGCATGGAGCGTTGCCAGTTGCTTAGCGATGACCTGAATATCAGCTGCGGCCCTTTCCCTGCTTACGTTGCGCTTCACCAGTCCCGTAGCGAAAAAAAACATGGGATCGTGTTGATCCATGGCCTCCGCAAAAGATTTAGGTTCGGGCCGGTTCCAGGCCAACGGCACGTACACGTCGGCACCATAAAGCCCGAATCGCCGTGGCATCACTCCAATAATTGTGCGGTCCTGTTTGTTTAGCGTGATGGTTGTTCCCAGCACGCGTTTGTCCTCATGAAACGCGCTTTTCCAGAACGCATAACTAAGTAGCGCCACCGGGCTGGCTCCAGCCTTGGCGTCTTGCTCGCCAATCCCCCGCCCTAAAAGAGGCGCCACGCCCCAAAACTCCATAACGTTAGGTGTGACCACGCACCCATTCAGTTGCTCGGAAGTACCTTGATGCAGATAAAACAAATCCACTCCGGAGTACGCCACGATGTCTTCAAACGTCTGACTCTGTTTGCGAAACGCTGCGACCTCATCAAGGTGGTACATCTCGCGAAACCGTTCCGAGTTGTGTTGAGTGTCGGTAATCCCGATGACCGTCAAGCGTTCCGCGTCTCGATACGGAAAAGGATGCAGCACGCCGTTATAGAAGATGCTGAAGATAATCGTGGAAAAACCAATGCCCAGCGCCAGTGCAATAATCGCCACTACGCTGAAGCCCGGATTCTTCCGCATTTGTCGAATCCCAAACCGGCAGTCAGCAATCACCGACTGTACCCAATGGCCCGCTCGTTCGTCACGCACTTGCTCTTTTACTTGCTCCACCCCGCCAAGCTCAATTCGCGCCGCGCGTCGCGCCTCCTCCGGCCCCATCCCCGCAAGCATGTTTTCCGCGGTCATCAATTCGAGATGCGACCGCACTTCATTGTCGAGGTCTGCTTCCACACGCCGCGATAGAAAAAGATTCCGCAAAAAACTGCGCATCTTCACAAAGAGCGGCATGTCAACACCTCGCTAGGACGTTTCCAGAGCCTGGGTTATCGCCAGGGAAATGCGGTCCCATCTTTTGGTTTCAACCTCAAGTTGCTTCCGGCCGGCTTTCGTCAAGCGATAGAATTTTGCCCGCCGATTATTCTCGGAATCTCCCCAAAAAGCAGAAATCCAGCCTTCTTCTTCCATGCGGTGGAGAGCCGGAAAGAGCGACCCCGGCTTAACTACAAATGTTCCCCGTGTAATCTGCTGAATCCTTCGCGAGATTCCCAATCCATGCATCTCGCCCGCCACCAGTGAATTCAAGATCAGCAAGTCCAGCGTTCCTTGCAATAGCATCGTCGGTTCAGAGCCCAAGTAATCTCTCTCCTATAGCGTGTCTACTGGAATGGTATTTGTACACATATAGACTGTCAATAGGAGAGCTTCACGTTCCTGCGGAGGCTTAGTTTATTGAGTTGAATGAAGGTTGCGTAGGAAGCGTTGCGGTCAAAGTTCTACCTCGGCGCAAAGGTCGAACTGAAATTATCTCGATTGGGTTTTGCCGCCGCGCAAAGCAACCGCTGCGATTACTGGTTTTGCGGAGCCTCGCCAAGCTGTTTCAATTTCTCTTCCGCGCTGTCTTTAATCCCCTTGCGACGATCTTCGGGATCGATCGTATCGGAAGCCAAAAGCGCCAAGGCCTTCTTGGCATTCTCGCGCGCCAAATCCCTTTGCCCATCAGCAAAATATGCATCCGACAGACTGTCATACACGTTCGGCGAATTGGGATACGCTTCTGCATTGAGCTTCAGAATTTCAATAGCACCCTTGTTGTCTTGGGCCTGTAGATGTTCGTATCCCATGAAGTTGACAATATCCTCGGGAAACAATTGTGCCTTGGGATCATGCTTCCGGGCTTCTTCCAGATTCTTTGCCACTTTGGCCGCGCCGCCAGGCTCGTCAATTTGATTGAGCACATGTACTTCCTTTGGTACCGCAACCGTTTCCCTCGCGCCCGGGGCGCGTCCCGGCGTCTTGATCAGCGTCGTCACATACCAGTCCACAATTTCCCCAGGCATCTCCGGATGCACTTTAAACATGTCGGCTCCGTGTCCTCCCGTCGCGACGTGAACAAATTTCTTATCGGAATCGGCGTCGAGACTGTAGAGCCACTCAATAGCCACAATCGAAGTGGGATATTCATCATCATCGGCCACCGCGAAAAACACCGGCAACTTGGTGGACTCCCGCAAAAATTGTCGCCCCTTCAGATCCGTATTCCCCGACAGCAGCACTAAAGACTTCACCTCCGTATGACGCCGCGCCGTCTGAATGGAATTATTTACTCCGCAACTCGCGCCGCCAACGCCAATCACATCGCGGGTCACTCCAGGTTGCGACACCAGGTACTGAAATGCGGTATCAATATCCCCTGGCCATTTTTCCGCCTGAATCTGCGCTTCCTGTTGCGGGGGCAACTTATCAAACGGATTGCCACCGCTTTCGCCAAAGCCACGGTAGTCCAGTGTCAGTACATTGATTCCCGCCGCCGCAAGCTGCTGCGCCAATAAGTCCCAAATTTTGCGCTGTCGGTTGCATTGATGCAAAAGCAGCACGCCTGGCCCAGGCTTCCCCGCAGCAAAATAACTTGCCTTAAGCTTGACGCCGTCCGCAGTGGTCAGATCGACTACCCGCTCAGCCGACCACGTGACTACTCCACAGCTAAGTGCGCACAACAGACCACCTAGAATGCGAATTGAAAAACGCGCCACGATGCCACCCTCCTCAAACACCAACCTCACTCAATAAACATCTGTCCGCTTGTTTCCGCCGCTGCTCTAGCAGCAGCCGCTCGCCGGCAGCCCCTCGCCCGCCACCGGAGGACCAAATGCTTCCTTCGGAATGGGCGTGCCATGCAAAGTCAGCCAGCAACGCCGCGCCACATTGAACAGCACCAGCACCACGCCCGTCACAAAAATAGTCATCAGGATGGAATCGATATAGCCCTGCACCTGAGTCGCCGGCTTATACGTCAGCGGCCAGAAAATATTCTTGATCGACAACACGCCCGCAGTCAGCGTGGTCGTGCCAACAAAAAGCATGGGCACCACAGTAATCCACACATACCGCGCCTTCCCCATATTCACAAGAAACGTAGTCCCCACCGCCAACGCGATCGTCGCCAGCAATTGGTTCCCGGTTCCAAACAGCGGCCACAACGTGGAAATATTGCCGGTGTAAATTAGGTATCCCCACGCCAGCACCACAAAAAAAGTCGTTATCAAATTTCCAGGTAGCCACGCACTATTACCGAACGGTTTGTGTACCTTCCCCAGCAGTTCCTGCAAAACATAGCGCGCCACCCGCGTGCCGGTATCGATCGTCGTCAAAATAAATAGCGCTTCGAACATGATCGCGTAGTGATACCAGTAGCCCATCAATCGCGTCATGCCCGGAATACCTCTAAAAATTTGCGCCATGCCCACTGCTAGCGACACCGCTCCGCCGGTGCGTCCCGCCAACTTTTCACCGACTTCGCTCGAAAACAAGTCCAGGTTCACGGTATGCATGCCCAGCCGCCCAAAAACATCCGCCGGCACATTGATCCCAAAATAATCGCCGGGATACAAAGAGCACGCCGCGATAAGCGCCAGCACCGCCACCAGACTCTCCGCCACCATCGCGCCATAACCGATAAAGCGCGCATCCGTTTCTTTGTCCAACATTTTCGGCGTAGTTCCCGAACTCACCAGTGAATGAAATCCCGAAATCGCTCCACACGCAATCGTCACAAAAAGAAAAGGAAACAACCGTCCTTTAATAATTGGTCCGCCGCCGTGAACAAAAGGCGTGAACGCCGGGAAGCGAATGTCCGGATGCACCACGAATACCCCGATCACCAACAAAAAAATAGTGCCCAGTTTCACGTACGTCGACAAATAATCCCGCGGCTCCAGCAGCAGCCACACCGGCAGAACCGACGCCACGAAGCCGTAAATCGCCATCAAGTAAGTGATCTGATGCGCACTGAAAGTCAGCGACGACGCCCATTGTGATTGCGCAAACCAATGTCCGCCTACCACGCTAGCCAACAAAAGCACTACCCCCGCCGCACTGGGCACTCCTACCTTAATCTGCCCAGGGCTGCTCTTGAACATGTACAGCCCCATAAAAATTGCGATCGGAATCGTCATCCCAATCGTAAACACGCCCCACGGACTGTTGGACAGCGCATTAACCACCACAATTCCAAGTCCCGCCAACGTAACCAGCAGAATCAACAACACCGCGAACATCGTCACCAGGCCAGTAAATGTACTCACTTCCGTGCGCGCCACATCCGCCAGCGATCGTCCCTTATGTCGAATCGACGCCACCAACACGATAAAATCTTGCACGCATCCCGCTACCACCGCTCCAATCAAAATCCAGATAAAGCCCGGCGCGAATCCAAACTGCGCAGCCAACGTCGGACCCACCAACGGCCCCGCTCCCGCAATCGCTGCAAAATGATGACCGAAGAGAACCCACTTCGGCGAAGGCACATAATTATGTCCGTCCTCGTACACATGCGATGGAGTTACACGCGCATCGTCCAAAGCCAGAGCCTTGGCAGCAATGAACGCGCTGTAGTAACGATAGCCAATTGCATAAACGCAAAGTGCAGCTAGAAGAACGGGGAAGGTATTCACCGGCGTCGCCTCGTGCAATTCCTTACAACAGGCAGCCAAAATGGGCCGACAACTGTGACCTTTTATCACAACTCTTACGCAGCGGCTTCGCGATTTTCGTCTCGACAGCTAACTTTGTTCCTGTATACCGCGCTTGCGAGTTTCGCATCCACTTCAGCAACCTCATGTCGGCCGCCTCAAGCAACGGCTCCAGTCGCTACCATTTTTGGTAGTCTCGCTAAATCTCCAAAATACCCAAACGAACTCTTGACATTCATGTTTCTGCACGTATAAAACGAGGCACTTGGGGCCCGTTTCAATGTGATTATCTGACCCGCTCGACGTCGCTGGGTCACAGGGGGGTAATTTCGATGACCGGGAAACAGCACAAGCTATGGGTGTGTTCAGCGTTGGTTTTGTTGTCATCCACACTATGTTCGGGACCCGCGCTCGCCCAGGCGCAGAATACCAGCCAGAATTCTGCAACTCCACTCGTCCGCGTTCTCCAAGCCAAGGGCATCCTCACCGCTGAAGAAGTAGCGCAACTAAGTCAAGCATCGTCTGCCAGCGATGCCGATTCGCGCTTAGCCAAGCTGCTCCTCAGTAAAGGCATCATCTCGCAGGCCGATTACAATCAAATGCTGCGCGACCCGTCCGTAGTCACCGCATCCTCGCCGAGTTCCGCTTCCGTTACCCTGGTTCCCGCCGTCTATCACGTTCCGGGAAGCGCTGCTGCGGCTCCTGCGATGACTTCCGCCGTCGCTCCTGCTGTGGCCTCCAACGCCCCGGTTGTCGCCGTCGACTCGGACCAGCAACAAGTGCCTTCCAGTCAGACTGCTTCGGTGTCACCAACAACCATCTCAGCTGCAAATCCCATTCGCCCGCTTCCGGTAGGCGGCATTAAAAAGGGTGAGCTCAAACCAGCCATCACCGTTGCCGGTGTGGGTATAACTCCCTACGGCTTCCTGAAAGCAACGTTTGTCCACGACAGTTCCTCGCCCGGCGGCGATGACTTCCCTCTCCCTGGTTTTCTGGGCGATACCGGCCCGAACGCCGCGCCTGAATTTCACGTGAAGGCGCGCGCCACCCGCTTTGGCACTAATTTCGAGTGGGGAGATAGCAATCCCAATCTCACCATAACTGGAAAACTCGAGATGGACTTTGAAGGCAATTTCAATCGCTCTGACAACAGAAATCTGTCCTCCATCCGCTCGTCCAATGTGGGCATTCGTCTGGCCTTTGGTCGTGTCGATTACAAATTCAGCAATGCCGACACCATCTCTGCACTGTTCGGCCAGGATTGGACTCCGTTTACCTCTTCAACGCTCCCCAATATTTTGGAGACTACCGGCGTCGGTATCGGCTTCGGTGTTCTCTGGGAGCGCGCGCCGCAAATGCGCTTTGGATGGACACACAATTTCGGCGCCTTTCAGTTAATGCCGGAGATTGCCGTGGTTCTTCCAGCTATTGGTGACGTGCCGTCCGCTCCCAATCTCTCCAACCAGTTGGGCTACGGCGAACGGCAAGGTCCAGACAGCGGCTCGCCGCAACTCGAAGGCCGCCTCGTTGGACAATGGCAGTTGGATCACGCTCCGGGCGTTGCGCCTGCTGAAATCATCGTCAGCTTTGAAGAAGCCAGCCGCACCGCCATCGTCCTCGGATCCGCGGTTCCCGCCGCATACCACGCTGCGTTCCCGACAGGTGCCAGAGTGGGCAGCCCCACCAATGGCGTAACTTTCGAATGGCAGTTGCCCACTCATTGGGTCACGCTCATCGGCAAAGTTTACAGTGGCAGTGACCTGCGATATTATTTCGGCGGACAACTCTTCTCAAATTACAACAGCGTTTTTGGCCTAAAAAACACCGCCGACGCACTTTCCATCGACGGAGGCTCCACTGTAGTATTTGGCACTAACGCCAGCGGCAACGCCGTCGTAGCCCCGGAGCTTCCCGTTCGCGCCCGTGGTGGCTTCGCTCAAGTCGGCCTGCCGCTATCCCGTTGGTTTGGGATGGATCCTGAAGGCCGTAACGCCGGTTGGTCCCTCTACGGCATGTATGGCACCGACCAAGCCAATACCAACGATCTCGATAAAGCCGCCCCCGGGGGCTCCCGCGCCCGCAGCGACATGACCGTAGGTACCCTCAACTACAAACTTAACAAGTGGGTGTCCTTCTCCTTCGAACAGTCTCTCTATCGCACCCGCGCTAATACCGCGGTGCCAGGCCGGCCTTTATTCATGGGTCTGCCCGCGCATGAGTGGCGTGATCTTCGCAGCGAAGGCGGAGCCATCTTCAGCTTCTAACCGCACGCAATTTAGAGAGCGGGCGTTACGTAACGCTCGCTCTCCATCAGTTTTACAACCTACGGCGATTTTCTTATGCAAACTGTTTTCCTGTCGGCCCAGTCGCATCTTAGCGCTACTTTTCTAAATGGTTTCCTTCAACCCCATCTTGCAAATCTCCTGGTACACCGTTCGTCCCTTCGGTCACCATCTTTTTCATCTACATCACGGCGTATTAAACTGTGCCGCGACCTATGTCCTCTGAGAGTCAAGCGAAGCCAGGCTCGTTTCTTCTAAGCCATTCCGTAGCCACCTATTTTTTATTGACGTTCACCATCTCTTGGCTCGGCGCACTCGCCGTAGCCGCTCCTCATCTCCTGCGCCACGAACCTCTGCCGATACTCACTGGCATTCTGATGTTTCCAGTCATGCTGCTCGGCCCCAGTCTTAGTGGCATTTTCCTAACTTGGATCGCTGGGGATAAACCCGGGTTGCGTGATCTGTTTTCCAAATTGTTGCGTTCAAGAATTCCTCCCCGTTGGTATACCCCGCTGCTCATTCCCCCGGTTCTCGTTCTAACTCTTCTCCTCACTCTAAAAACGTTTTTTTCCTCGGTTTACACCCCCAATCTCTTTCTGATGGGAGTCTGGTTCGGCGTCCCCGCCGGACTCTTGGAAGAAATCGGCTGGACTGGCTTCGCCTTTCCCAAAATGTCCTCGCAATACAATCCGCTCGGCGCGAGTATATTGCTCGGACTGCTCTGGGGCTGGTGGCACTTGCCGGTCATAAACTACCTCGGAACCGCTACGCCCCACGGTGCATACTGGTTCCCGTTCTTCCTGGCCTTCACTTTCGCCATGACCGCCATGCGTGTTTTAATTTCCTGGCTCTACGTCAACACAAAAAGTGTCCTGATCGCTCAGCTCATGCACATAAGCTCAACCGGCTCCTTGGTCATCTTCAGCCCTCCCGCTGCCTCCGCCAGCCAGGAAGTCCTGTGGTACGCACTCTACGGTGTCGCGTTATGGCTCATCGTTCTGATCGTAGTAAAGAAATTCACCACCCGCCTGGCACACTAGCCGCATTACAAAACCGTCTTGACGGTGACTTATGGAGCAGGTTTGCGCGGCGCTTGTTTCCCGTAATGTTTTGGCACGCAGTCATCCGGGAGCTGCCTGATCGTGTCGTGCCCAGGACCAATAAGCCAGATACTCTCTTTAGCCACGCAAGACTCTGAGCGCGGCGGCTGTCCTGCTCCCTCGTCGAAGTATGGTCCCGCTTTGACGATAATTGCCCCATCCTCGGAGAACCCCGCCGGTTGGTACACACCAATGCATTCTTTGCCCGCATGTTTGCGAAATGCTTCATCAACGAGGGATTCGCTGGCCAGCGTCCGAGAGTCAGCGTCATAAACCCGAATCACAGTCCCACCCAAATCAGAGCCATACCCCCACAAGCCTTCGCCTATTAGCAGCCGGTGCCCTTCCCGAGACCAGTCTACCAGACTGATACTGTTGCCGGAGAGGTCAGGCCTGGGCAACACACTCACGACCTGGCGAAAGTTCTCGTTCCGCGCGTCCGCCACAAAGAGCCCGGTCTTGTTCTCGCATTCCACATCCTCATCGCTCTGGCCATTCTTCCTTTTATGCGTGACGGCCGTAGTCTCGGCGTACGCCCGGTATCTGCCGTCTGGCGATTCGAGCACCAAGGTTCGTCTTTTAGCTGCGCCAACTAGCTTGCCGGACACGTTGTCATAACAGCTCGCATAAGAGTCTCCTCCGGGGGCCTTGCTGGAAGACTTGGGCTTAACTTGAGCGTACCCATACAAATGCCACCCCCAGCTGGCAATTAGTATTGCAATAAAGCTGCTCACGAATTTTCTGAGCGCCACTCCAGTGCTTCCTGCCAGTTTTCTAGGCGCCTGCATCCTAGGTTGCTCCGACTTGCGCGCGATAACCACATGAGTCGCGTCTCGGTTGCCATAAAAAGCTTCTGGTACGGTTTGTCGATAATCGCAGTCTGACATGGTAGGCAACGGCTTTTAAATACTCCAAGAGCATTTGAAGTGCCATTATTTACTTTAACTCTATATAAGTATGTAGTAACATCAGTCCATGATCCACGCCTCCGGAATCCTTTATAACTGCCTGCTGTCGAATATTCGTGTTCTATCTTCTCCTCATGCCGTGTTCCTCGTTATGTTTACTAGCTACTACTTTGTTTTCAGCATCTTGCAGACTCTTTGGCATTTTGGCGCTACTTTTTGCAGGCCCAATCCTTTGTTTTCATCACCTTACAGACTCTTTTGCGGAAAAACCGGGGGGTGGGGTATACCCCAAAACTGCTGCGGTTCAGCTTTCGCGCAATCTTGGACTCACTTCCGCAGGCAGCTAGGAACCTCTATGTCTAGGTTATTCAAGGTATTTGTTGTCGCATGTCCAATATGTTAGGCTGTGCCAGCGAAACGCTCCGGCATCAGGCGCGTTAGTTCCTGCGCACGCCAGAGGTTCTCTCCCGCACCGGTTCCTGCTCAGCGCACATGGCGCTTAGCTACCTCCCAGGGATCGTCACGGAAGCACCGGGTCGTTTATCGCCAAACGAAAAGGACGTAACCACGCTATGCCTGCTACCCAGCCAGCGCCGCGCGCCGAAAAGCAACCTATGGAAATTAAGCTTGCGCATTCGCCGGACTCCGACGATGCCTTCATGTTTTACGCCTTGGCCACCCACAAACTGTCCACCCCCGGATTCAAATTCACCCACGTCCTTTCCGACATTCAGACTCTCAACGAAGCCGCTTTAACCGAAACCTACGACGTCACCGCCGTCAGCTTTGCTGCCTATCCCTCCCTTCGCGATAAATATGTTTTGCTCGATTGTGGCGCTAGTTTTGGCGAAAATTACGGCCCCATCGTGGTGGCTTCCAAACCGCTGCGCAAAGAAGAACTGGGGGGCAAACGCATCGCTGTCCCTGGGCTAAAAACCACCGCATATCTCACCCTTAAACTCTTCCAGCCCGATTTCGAAGCCGTGGTCATGCCCTTCGACAAGATTATCGACGCCGTGAAAGCAGACGCGGTGGACGCCGGACTGCTCATTCACGAAGGCCAACTTCTTTTCCCGAAGCTCGGCCTGCATCGCGTCATCGACCTCGGCGTCTGGTGGCATGAGCAAACCAATCTTCCCTTGCCGCTCGGCGGCAATGCCGTTCGTCGCGCCCTTGGACCTCAACTGGGGCGCCAGATCGCGCGTACTATCCGCGATAGCGTGGAATACGGCCTTGAACATCGCGAAGAAGCCCTCAATTACGCCATGCAATTCGCCCGCGACATGGAAACCGACACCGCAGATAAATTTGTCGCCATGTACGTCAACCGATGGACCCTGGGCTACGGCGATCGTGGCAAACAAGCCGTCACCGAATTGATCAATCGCGGCACCGCAGCAGGCCTGCTCCCCGGGCCCCCATCCGTCGAATTCCTCAGCGAAGCCTAAATGCCGCCACACCCGCTGCCCACCCCTCGACACCGAGCATCGGGTATCGCACACGCCAAATTCGCGTGCGCGAATTTTGGTATCGCCCGTCGCACCACTCATTTTGTCCCCACAAAAAAAACTAAATCTGCTTTCCTCCGCAGTTTTCTTCTGACATCTTTCCTGTCGCTCCCCGTTTCTCAGTATGCGCAAACCGCCGCCGAACTGCAGGGCCACCCTGCGAACCACGCGAACACATCGGACACCTGGCCGCAGCAGGCGGTCCGCGGTTCGCACGCCATGGTCGCCACTGACGAAACGCTCGGCTCCCTGGCTGGTGTCACAATTCTGAAGCAGGGCGGTAATGCCGTGGATGCTGCTGTGGCCGTGGCATTCGCACTCGCAGTCGTCGAGCCCGCCGCGGGAAACCTCGGTGGCGGCGGATTTATGCTCGTGCGTCTCGCCGATGGCAGGACTAACTTCTTCGACTATCGCGAAGTGGCTCCCGCCAAAGCCACCCGTGACATGTACATCCAGGACGGCAAACTCATCCCCGATGCCAGCACTCTTGGCTACCGCTCCGTCGCCGTGCCCGGCACGGTCGCTGGTCTGGAATTGGCGCTGGAAACCCACGGCACCATGAAGCTTGCGCAGGTAATGGCTCCCGCCATTCACTTGGCCAAAGACGGATTTCCCATCACTGAAAAACTTGTTCGCGAATTTGACCAGGAAAAATCCGACCTGGAAAAATTCTCTGTCAGCAAACGCATATTTCTAACCAACAGTCAGAATCAAAACCAGGCGTACAAAGTCGGAGACATCCTCCGCCAGCCGGAACTTGCCGCCACTCTCGAACGCATTGCCAAACACGGTGCCGCCGATTTTTATCGCGGCGAGACTGCGCGGATGCTTGTGTCAGACATGCAAAAAAACGGCGGCATCATCACCGCCGAGGACTTGGCGAATTATCGGCCGAAAATCCGCGAAGTTCTCCGGGCTCACTATCAGATCGAAGCCCACGGCTGGGACATTCTCACTTCGCCTCCTCCCAGCTCCGGCGGCGTGGCGATCATTGAAGCCCTTAACATCCTCAAACCAACGCAGCTGAAAGGTTGGGACGATTTGCAAAGCGTGCGCATGGTGCTGGAAGCCATGCGCCGGGTGTTCGCGGATCGCGCGGCTTACTTGGCCGATCCTGATTATTCAAATGTTCCTGTCGCTGGTCTCACTAGCCAGTGTTATGGCCAGGAACTATTCGCCACCATCGATCCCCAACGCGCATCTTCAAGCAAGGAAATTAAAGCCGGGACACCACACGTCTGCGGAATTTCCGCCGGTCAATCTATCGCGCCCAACACGGTGGTAAGCCTCGGCGAAGGCCCGCACACTACACACTTCTCAGTGGTGGATGCCGCAGGCAACGCCGTGGCCAGCACCTACACACTAAATGACAGTTACGGATCGCACGCCACCAGCTCCGCCGGATTTTTGCTCAATGACGAAATGGATGACTTCACCACTCAACCTGGCGTGCCCAATGCACTCTTCGGCTTGATACAATCCGACGCCAACGCCATCGCACCCAATCACCGCCCGCTCAGTTCCATGACCCCCACCATACTGTTGCGCGACGGCAAATTGAGCTTTGTTACCGGCTCACCGGGAGGCCCGACTATAATTTCCGCCACTCTCTTGAGCGTCATCAACTGGATGCGTCTGGGCATGGACGCGCAAGCGGCGATCAATGCCCCGCGTTTCCATCATCAGTGGCTGCCGGACGAAGTTGTGATGGAAAAGGAATTTTCGACGGCGTTTGAGAAGGCCCTAAATGCCAATGGCTATGCCACCAGACGCAAGGGACACATCGGGCTGGTAAACGCCATTGGCGTTGACGCGCAGAATGGTGACCGCCTCGGGGCCGCCGATCCACGAGACCACGGCTCGGCTGTGGGCTATTAGCGTTGGCGCCGACCGCAAATATTTTTCCAAACACTCTTGTTATTCTCGCGTCAGCGACGCCAACTCTTCAAAGCATCACGCATTTCTAGGAATATAATTCTCAGGACAAACTTATGCGCAGACTTCTCTCTTCTTATGTGTTCATATCTCGCAAAGTAACTCCTGAACTTTTGGGACAGATCGCCAACGCCGGCTTTGAAGGTGTGGAGCTTTTTTGTTCGCGCAGTCATTTTGATTACACCTCGCGCGCGCAAATCCAGGCCATGGCTGAAGCGCTTAACAGCCATAAACTTACTCTCGAGTCGCTGCACGCTCCCAATAGCCGCGATCTTAGCGCTACCCGTGAGGGTGGGACTCCGCTCTCCATCTGCGAAGTGGAACGCGTACGGCGCATCGAAGCTATGGACGAGCTGAAACGCGCCATAGATGTCGCTGAAGATTTGCCGTATTCGCGCATAATTTTGCACATGGGAGGCTCACGGGAAACCGCCGACCCTCGCAAACGTGACGCCGCGTTCAGCACCCTTGAGCATCTCGTTCTTCACGCCCATCATTGCGGCGTGACTCTGTGCCTCGAAAATACTCCCAGCGAAATGGGTGATCCCTCCTATCTGCGCACTTTTGTAGATGAGACGCGACTGTCCGGCTTGCGCTTTAATTTCGACATTGGCCACGCGCATCTCTGCGATGGGCCCGCGGAAGAACGCATCGAAAAATGTTTCGAGCCGATGCGCGATCTCGTCGCTAGCGTCCACCTACACGATAATCACGGCGAAAAAGACGAGCATCTTCCGCCCTATGCCGGCACCATCGACTGGCCCGCAGCCATCAAGTTGCTCAAGGCCACTCCCGAAGGCGACAAACTTCCCATCATGCTCGAATTAAAAGAAAAAACTGGTCACGACGCGCCCGCCGCAGTCCAATTGCTGGAATCCGCGCGCGAAGCCATGGACAAATTCGAAGAAGAATGGGACTAGTTTCTTCAGCCCGTAACTTTCAGCTTTTTAACCCTCCACTGCTAAAATACTTGTGAGCAAAGAATCTGCTCGGATTCGGCCCTGTCTGCAATGCCCGCATGTATCGGCCGCGAAGATTTGCGAATTCAGGAAAACTAACGAATGACGATTATTTCTATCGAAGAAGCCGGCAAATACGAAGGACAGGAAGTCACCATCCGCGGCTGGCTCTACAATTTGCGCGAATCAGGGAAGCTGATGTTTCCGATTTTTCGCGACGGCACTGGAATCATCCAGGGCGTGTGCGCGCTGAAAGAAAATCCTGAAGCGTTTGAGGCATTGAAAGGTCTCACGCAGGAATCCAGCGTCATCGTCAGCGGGAAAATTCGCGCCGAGCAGCGTGCTCCGGGCGGATTTGAAATGGGCGTTTCAAGAATTCAGGTGCTTCAGAAGGTTTCGGAAGCGCAGCCTTATCCAATTCAGCTGAAGGAACACGGCGTCGATTTTCTTCTCGATCATCGCCACCTGTGGATTCGTACTCCGCGGCAAGCCAGCATTCTACGCATTCGCGCAGAAGCCATTCGCGCGGCGCGAAATTTCATGGATAGTCAAGGCTACATTCTTACCGACGCTCCGATGTTCACGCCGGCAGCTTGCGAAGGCACCTCCACGCTTTTTGAAGTGAATTACATTGACGACCAGAAAGCGTATCTGACGCAAAGCGGCCAGCTTTACATCGAGGCTACCGCTATGGCGCTTGGCAAGGTGTATACCTTCGGTCCGACGTTTCGCGCTGAAAAATCGAAGACCAGGCGCCATCTGACGGAGTTCTGGATGCTCGAACCGGAGGCCGCCTATGCTGAACTTGGCGACATGATGAACCTCGCCGAGGAACTGGTGAGCGCCGTTGTGCAATCGGTACTAAAAAACAAATCACGCGAGCTCGAATTGTTGAAGCGCGACACAAAAAAACTGGAAAACGTGAAACCGCCTTTTCCGCGCATCAGCTATGAAGAAGCCATCGCGATTCTCAACAAACACAACAATGCTACAAAGTTCGGCGACGACATTGGTGGCGATGAAGAAACCATTGTGTCCAACGAATTCGACCGGCCGGTCATGGTCCATCGCTATCCAGCATCCATTAAAGCTTTTTACATGCAACCAGATCCCGAGCGTCCCGATCTCGCGCTCGCGTTTGACATGCTGGCGCCCGAAGGTTACGGCGAAATTATCGGTGGCAGCCAAAGGATTCACGATTACGATTTGCTGGTAAAGCGCTTGCATGAATACAAATTGCCGGAAGAACCGTTTCAGTGGTATCTCGACCTGCGCCGCTATGGCAGCGTGCCGCATGCGGGATTTGGCCTTGGCCTGGAACGCACCGTGGCGTGGATTTGCGGAACGGAGCACATCCGGGAAGTGATACCCTTTCCGCGCATGATTTACCGGGTATATCCTTAGCATTCGCAACAGAAAGAACTCATATGGGGCAAAAAGTCAGAATTATCGGTGTGCCTATGGACCTGGGGCAGAGCCGCCGCGGCGTCGACATGGGGCCATCAGCTTTGCGTGTCGCAGGATTGCAAGCGCGCCTGAAGCAACTTGGTCATCAGGTGGAAGATATCGGGAACATTCCCGTCAAGCAACCAGAAGAAATGCCCGTCGGCGAAAAGCGCGCCAAGTACATGGCGGAAATCGCCGAAACCTGTAAAGATTTGGCCGAAATCGTTCAAAAATGCCTGGAGGAAGATTTCGTGCCGCTGGTTCTCGGAGGTGATCACTCCATTGCCGCTGGCGCCGTCTCTGGGGTGGCTGCGCATTTCCGCAAAGAGAAAAAGCAAATTGGCTACATCTGGCTCGATGCGCACGGAGACATGAACACGCCCGAATCGTCACCATCGGGCAACGTGCACGGAATGCCGCTGGCCGCGGTTATGGGTTATGGTGCGCCGGAGTTGGTTGATCTGCTCGGTTTCAAACCAAAAGTAGAACCACAGAATATTGTTCTGGTTGGCGTGCGTGACTTGGATATTCAAGAACGGCGTTTGGTCAAAAAGTCCGGCGTGCGCGTTTTCACTATGCGCGATATCGATGAGCGAGGCATGCGTGAAGTGATGGCCGACGCTCTCAAGTACGCGACGGATGACACCGACGGAATTTCCGTAAGCCTGGATATGGACTTCGTCGATCCGTCCGACGCGCCTGGCGTGGGCACGCCCGTGCGCGGGGGCGTAACTTACCGCGAAGCTCACCTGGCCATGGAAATGATCGCCGACAGCGACGCCATGGCGTCCATGGAAGTGGTGGAAATTAATCCAGTGATTGACGAGCACAATCGCACGGCGCTGCTCGGTGTGGAATTGATTTTGTCCGGCTTGGGGCAAAAAATTCTGTAGGACTAAGCGTTAAGAGCCTCGCAGCACGAAGTTGTCCAGAACCTTGCTCTAAAAGCATGACACGTGCGACACGGTCGATCTTTTTATCCGCCGAGTGCTCCGCTGGCGCCTTCCGGCAGTTCGATCTGATATTTCGTACGCGCTTTTTCTTGGTGCTGCTCAAGAGCCAGGTCGATCAATTTGCTGACTAGTTCGCGGAAGGGAATGCCGTTCGCCTCCCACAATTTCGGGTACATGCTGATGGAAGTGAAACCGGGAATAGTGTTCACTTCGTTCAAGAAGATTTTTCCGCCGCGCTTTTCGATAAAAAAGTCCACGCGAGCCATTCCGCTCAATTCCAGCGCGCGAAAGGCTGTTACCGCCATCGATTGAACTTTCTTCACTTCCGCTTTCTTCAATTTCGCCGGGACGAGCAGCTTGGTGCCTTCTTCCAGGTATTTCGCGGCATAATCGTAAAATTCCCGATGCGGCACGATTTCTCCGGGAATGGATGCTCGCGGGTCGTGATTGCCCAGAACCGAAACTTCAATTTCGCGAGCGCTTACCGCGCGTTCCACCATAATTTTCATCGCGAATTCCGCGGCTAAATCCAACGCGGGACCAAGTTCAGCCCGCGAATGCACCTTGGTCATGCCAACGGACGAGCCCAGCGTCGCAGGCTTCACAAAAACGGGATATTTAAATTTTTTCTCGATGGCACGGCGGATTTCTTTTGGCTGACGTTCCCAGTCAGCGCGTTGCACCGCGATCCACGGCACCACCGGAATCCCAGCCACCTGCATCAATTTTTTGGCCACATCCTTATCCATACCAATCGCGGAGCCCAAAACTCCCGCGCCCACAAATGGCAAGCCGGCAAGCTCCAGCAGGCCTTGCATAGTGCCATCTTCGCCAAAGGTTCCGTGGATCACCGGAAACACTACATCCAATTTTTGCCCCTGCGGACTCCCGTCGAGCGGCATCAGCGCCGATTCGGTCGGGTCGGCACTCATGAGCACGCGCTGGCCGGTCCGCAAAACCTCTGGCAGCATTTTCTGCGCACCTGCGCCAATCAGCCAGTGACCTTCTTTGGTAATGCCGATGGGCACCGCTTCGTATTTTTGGGGATCAAGCCCGCGAATAATGGAGGCGGCGGAGGCCAGCGAAACCTCATGTTCGCCGGAGCGACCGCCAAAGAGCACGCCGACGCGCAGCTTTCGTGAATGACCGTTCAGTGGTACTTGCATTCGCTTAGGATGGACTATTCCGGCGGGAAACTTAAGGACTTGTCTTTGGTAAGCACCCAAACGCTTACTACCCTGGTTTTACGGCTTTTTTCCTCGTCGCCGGCATCGGGGAGGGGTGAAAAGGGACTGATCGCTACCCGCACGGCAATAGCGTTCGCTCTTGGGGGCGCATTCACTTTCAAAATTTTATAGCTCTTCACCGGGCCGTAGTAGCCTTGTGGGCCCCAATCGGCCATGAAATCTTTCATGGCGTAACTTGGCCCCGGTTTCCACAAACGGTAAGCGGTGTCGGTATCCCCGGCTACCAAGGCGTCAAAGAAATGTTCGCCGGCACGTCTTTCCGGATAGTAGCGAAACGCAAAATATAAAAGAACGACGACGAAGACAGCCAACGCCCCAATCGTAAATGCCATGGCACGGGATTTAGCAGATTTTTCGGCAGGTGGATCAAATAACGTCATGGTTTTCTCCTGCCCCGCGAGCAGTGAAAATCAGTATAGCGTAAGCGCGTATTTCTTCGAGCAGGCTGACGGGGAAATATTAGCTGGCGGACGGAGAGCCTTGTATCAAGTCGGCTACCGGAGAGAACGAAGAGAGATTTCTCCGTTGCGGAGACCGACATCTTCGCAGGAGCGAAGGTCGAAGAAAATGCGTCGGTCTGCTTCGGTCCTGCCTGCGGCAGGCAGGCGAAATGACAAGTTTGCGGCGATGCGCTGGGGTCAAATGCGAAATTCGAGTCAGTAGTCGGTGGCAATCTTCGCTTCTTCCGGCAGCATTACCGGGATGTCATCGCGAATGGGATACACCCGCTTGCATGTCTGGCATTTAAGTCCCGAGCCATCGGGCAAGAGCTCTACCGAATCTTTGCACAAAGGGCATACCAAAATATCCAGCAAATCCTGTCGCACTGCCATGCCAAGCCTCCGTGCAGAACTTCGACGCGAATGCGACTTTATCAAAGTGGCGGCACGCGCGGCAAACCGCTGTAGAGTTATTTCCTGGATTTTTCGGGAATTTCAGTCCCGCTTATACCGAGCGGCGACGTGTTCCCTGGATTTTGCATACTTTGACGCAGGCGTTCCGTCATCGCTCGGGCTTGATCCGGCGTAAACAACAGTAAACCCTTATCAGCGCTGGCGAGTTCTTGATGGTACCAATGCGCGCGCATGATTCCGGAAGGCGAGTGTGAATTAGTTCCCAACAGGAGGTGCGCGATCTCATGGGCCATGACGTGGCCAAGCAATACGGCGGCGTTTTGTTCATTGCGACGGTGCTGTTCCGCTATCCGTGCGTAAAAAATATAGCTGTAGCAGCCGATTCCTTCTGGAGACAGATACGAAACCCCGAACGAGGATTCACTCAGGCCGGGGTCCGGGGCCACGATGCGCTGTTGAAAATAGGTCGGGAAAATAGCCTTCCGGCAAATTTCTGAGTCGGGCAAACCTGGGACCACAACCGGGCAATTGATCCACTTCACTTTCACCCCTGCCAGTTCAAAAACCCGCGTGGCGATGCTTTCTGCCTGCACTAACAGGTCATCGGGCGCCCCAGCATCGTTATAGACAGACACGTTGACGATATTTGCCGAAGAACCTGAGGGGCTAGCCGTCGCCGCAGATAGCGGCAATAGAACGAGAAACCCTAACCAAACGCACCACCTTCCCGTCTCTCTTAGCACCTTCGCCTCCCGGCCAAGCGAAATGTGGAATCGAGATGCGGGTACCTCAATGGTTGGCGGGCTACGAACCGCGCTTCTGTTGATGACGAGCTAAGTGGCTATGGAAGAGTCAGATACCAGCAGAGGTAACGCGGAAAAACCTGAAACATCGTAAGCCGGAAAACGTATTTAGTAACAGCTATTGAAATCGGGGAACCTCCTGTGCCGGGCACCATGGCTTCCAACATCATTCACTTCGGGATTTTCGAGGCAAATTTGGACACAGGAGAACTTCGGCGAAATGGTGTCAGGATCAAACTGCAAGACCAGCCATTTCTGCTCCTGGCGTTATTGCTGGCCAGGCCGGGCGAGATTGTGACGCGCGAGGAATTGCGATCTCAGTTATGGTCGGACGATACATTTGTAGATTTCGACCATGGTCTGAACGCGGCGATCAGGCGACTTAGAGATGCGCTGGGCGATAGCGCGGACAACCCAAGGTTCGTGGAGACTCTTTCGCGGCGCGGTTATCGTTTCGTTGCTCCGGTCCATTCACAAACTAATGAAGCGACGGAAAAGGATGTGCAAGAAAACGCTGCAGCCTCCTCAGTGGGCCTTTATTGGAGAATAGCGGTGGCGGCGGTAATCGTACTTCTGGCGGGAAGCGGCGCAGGGTGGATAGCGGCACGCCATTTTAACCGTGATATTAAATTCACAGAGCTGCGACTGACCGCAAATCCTTCCGACGATCCAGTATTCAACGCGGTGATCTCGCCGGATGGCAAATATTTGGCTTTTACAGACAGAAAAGGGTTTTATCTGAAAATTGTCGAAACCGGAGAAACACATTCCGTACCGTTGCCAGACGGTTTCATCGCGCGACCGGTGAGTTGGTTTCCGGACGGAAGTCACGTCCTCGCCAACAAATTACCAGGACCCGGCGAACAGTCCAATATATGGACGAGTTGGAAACCGCCAGGCGTCGAGGAACAGCCCAGCGTATGGACCATTTCTGTTTTCGGAGGAAATCCGCGCAAACTCATTGAGAACGCTGAGGCACGGTCCGTTTCACCAGATGGTTCTCAAATCGCGTTCGTCAGAGGCGAGAAAAATCAGGAAATCTGGACGGTATCTTCCGACGGGGAACAAGCGCGAAAAATAATAAGTGAACCGGGCGAGATGTTTGGGCCGGTAGTATGGTCGCCGGATAGCCGCCGTTTGGCTTTCGTGCGCTATGGGCCGGGTGCTCACGAGGGATATGTGTCTATTGTGGTATGCAACCCTGTCACTAAGCTGACCAATGTCATTCTCTCAGACCTGACGCTCGGTGATGCGTTGGCGTGGGCTGCGGATGGGCGTTTGATTTATTCTCTAGCGGATCCGCCACCCAACCAGAGTGGCTCGGATCTTTGGGCAGTGCGGCTGGATTCAGGTAGCCGCCGCCCGATTGGCGAAGCAACGCGCCTCACCAGCAGTCCCGATCGAAAGATGGGCTTAAGCGTCTCTGCGAACGGCAAGTCGCTGGTGTTTTTGAAATGGAGCGGAGCGCCGCACGTCTATCTGGCAGATATTGAGGCCCGCACCGGGCGGCTTTCTTCTCCGCGCCGTTTGGGTCTTCCTGAAGGAAGGAATCTTCCCTACGCCTGGACTCCCGATAACAAATCAGTGCTTTTTACTTCGGACCGGGACGGACCTACGCACGTGTTCAAACAGGCGGTGGATCAACCCGCGCCGGATTTACTCGTTGGCGGAAAGGAATCGGTGACCCTCACGAGGTTAAATTCTGATGACTCAGAAATTCTTTACCTGGTGAGCCCCGAGAGCCACGACCATCCTGGTTTCGCCAAGATTATGCGCGCGCCTCTGTACGGGGGCGCTTCGAAATTGGTATTGCAGGATGAAGCCATTGGAAACTTTCAATGCGCGCATGCCCCGTCGTCGATTTGTGTGTTCAGCCAGTCCTTACCAACCACTCTTCGGTTCGTAATTTTTGATCCGGTGAATGGTGCGAAAACGGAACTGGCACGTATCGAGGGGCCCGCGGGATACAAATATAATTGGAGCCTTTCACCGGACGGTTCGACCATCGCCGCCGCGGTATGGCGAAGCAATCAAATTCAATTTCTCTCAACCACAAAGGGCCCGACAAAATCGCTCGCGGTTAAGGGTCAAGGAGGAATTCTGGCACTTGATTGGGCCGCCGATGGCCGGAGCATGTGGGCAAGTTCCTCAACGGCCACCGGAGCTGAAAGGCTCGTGAACATAGATCTGCACGGGGAGATGAGACCGATGCTGGAAGATGTGGATAGGGATATTGGATGGGCGATCCCCTCGCCAGACGGGCGTCACGTCGCACTATGGGAAGCAAGTGGAAGTGCAAACGCCTGGTCGCTTCAAGGATTTTGAAGAGCGGACGGTGACGAGGCTGTTACAGAATTACCCCACCAAAAGATACAGCAGCTTCTTTTTCTGGACTGTCGAACATATAGAATGCCTTGATGATCCAGGCGGTCGAAATTGTTTTTTTGACGATGCTGCTTTTTGTGGTGGCTTTCGCCGCACTGGCGCAAAAGCTGCAGACTCCGTATCCGATTGTGCTGGTGGTCGCCGGGCTGATACTGGGTTTTGTCCCCGGAATCCCGAGGATCCCTCTTAATCCCGACGTGATTTTTCTGTTGGTCTTACCGCCGCTGTTGTACTCCGCGGCGTGGCTTACCTCCTGGCGGGAATTCAAATACAACCTGGTGAGCATTCTTCTACTGGCATTCGGGCTGGTAGGTTTCACTGTGCTGGGCGTGACGTATACCGCGCATTGGCTGTTTTCGGGATTCGACCTGCGGCTTGGATTCGTGTTGGGAGCAGTCGTTGCGACAACGGACGCGATAGCCGCTACAGCGATATTCAAGAGAGTAGGGCTACCCAAAACGATCGTCGATATTCTCGAAGGCGAGAGTCTGACGAATGACGCGACCGGGTTGCTCGCGCTGGAATTCGCGGTGGCGATGGTTGTGAGCGGTCAAACACCTACGGTTTCGTTCGGGGTGCTACGGCTCGCTTATCTGATCGTTGTGGGGCTGGTCATTGGACTAGTTGTGGGATTGCTCGTCAAGTGGATTGAGTCGCACATTGATGATGCTCCCATCGAAATCGTGATCAGCATTTTGATTCCTTACTCGGTGTACCTGGCTGCGGAAGTGGTCCACGCGTCGGGAGTAATGGCGGTCGTGGCTTGTGGATTGTATTTGAGCCGGCAGAGTTCTCAGATGTTTTCCGCGAGCGTGCGGCTGCAAACCTGGGCGGTGTGGGATTCCATGACGTTCGCGATTAATGGTTTGGTGTTCGTGTTGATCGGGTTGCAGTTGCCGTATGTGCTGGCCGGGATTCGGGAATATGGCGTGGGTCAACTTGTGCTGTACGGAGTGTTATTCAGCGTTATCGTGATCGTGCTGCGGCTTTTGTGGATGTACCCCGGAGCGAATCTGGCTTACTTGGTGCGCTCCCGTTTTCTTCATCAGAAGAATCCGCGTCCGACTCCAAAACAAATTTTTGTTGTGGGCTGGACGGGCATGCGTGGAGTAGTCGCACTTGCGGCGGCAATTTCTTTGCCGGAAACGCTCGCGAATGGCAGAGAATTCCCGGAGCGGAATTTGATTATATTTCTGACCTTCAGCGTTATTTTTGTGACTCTCGTGCTGCAAGGACTCACCCTGCCTCCGCTGATCCGGATGCTAGGACTAGCAGTGGGGCATGGAAGTGATGCCGAAGAAGAAGAGGAAGCCCGGAGAATCATCACTAGCACGGCAATCGCGCATCTCGAAGAAGCTCGCGGACAAGACGTTTCGGAGTTTGACTCTGTGTATGACGAGATTTCGCGTCGTTATGCGCGGCGGCTTGCGAGTTTGACTAAAGAAGGCACTGAGGGTGATGCCATGAGCAATCGGGAGTTGGAACGCTATCGCACCATTCTGGGAGAACTCTTACCGCTGGAACGAAAGACCGCGATTAGGCTACGGAATGAAGGGCGTATCAATGACGAAGTCCTGCGCAAGATCGAGCATGAGTTGGATTTGAGTGAATCGCGATTGGCGTTGAGTTAAGTTGAGCGCAAGATCGTCAATCGGGGTCCTGGTGGGTAACGATGTGAACATCCACGGCGGGAGCGTCGCGCAAAAAACGGTGAATGGCTGATAAGTAGAAAAGTTTGCGTAAGCCCTTCACATCTGCGCGACCAAAGATCACTTGGGTGACGTGCTTCTCCCGCGCGAAGGCCGCCATGGTATCCGCGACGCTTTTACCTTTGATGCGCACGACTTTTGCGCCCAAGTCTCCCGCGAAGCGAATGTTGGCTTCCAAAGATTTGTGGCCGGGACCTTGATTTTCCGCGCCGGTGTCCACGTGGACGACGTAGAGTTCGGCATCCAAGCGCCTGGCCATGCGCGCGCCGCGTGCGATCAAGTACTGGCCGGAGGGGTTCGAACTGATGCAAACGGCTAGTCTTTCGCGTACCGGCCAGGTTTTTTCTATGTCCTTGGCAGCCATGTAGGATTCCAGGCTGCGATCGACGTGTTCGGCAACCTGGCGGAGGGCCAGTTCGCGCAAGGCAATCAAATTGCCACGGCGAAAAAAATTGTGCAGCGCCTGATGCACTTTGTGTTTGGAATAAACGTCCCCGCGTTCCATGCGTTGCTGAAGCGCTTCCGGGGTCAGGTCCACCATCACCGTTTCATTAGCCATTAAAGGGACCCAGTCGGGGACGGTTTCGCGCACGGTGACGCCAGTAATGCTGTGGACCGTGGGCGCGAGGCTTTCCATATGCTGAATGTTTAAAGTGGAAAGCACATCGATTTTGGCATTGAGAAGTTCCAAAAGATCTTCGTAGCGCTTGCGATGTTTGCTGCCGGGAATGTTGGTGTGGGCCAACTCATCAAGCAGAACGACAGCAGGGCGACGGGCGATGATGGCATCCACGTCCATCTCTTCGAACATGGTGCCTTTGTATTCGATGCTGCGGCGGGAAATTGTTTCGAGCTCCGGCACGAGTTCTTCAACCCCTTTGCGGCCGTGAGTTTCGATAAAGCCTATTACGACGTCTTCACCGCGGTTGTGGCGGCGGATTCCTTCGCTCAACATGCTGTAGGTTTTTCCGACGCCAGGCGCATAGCCGAGGAAAAGCTTGAAGATGCCCTTGGATTTCTCCGGGGCGCTAGCTTTCTCCAGCCAATCTTCAGGTGTTTTCGGCATCGGGCGTCTTAGACCGTCCAGGTATGAGCGGCTGAGCTAGAATACTGCGGTGTTCTCACGTCTTCCTATTCGCTTCCTGCACGCCGTTGTAGCGTTGGGCATTTTGGCCCTTATTACGTTTGTTTATCACGAGCTGTTGCGAGTGAATCAAACCACCGTAGCGCTTACTTTTGTCGTTGCGATTTTAGCAGTTTCGACCTTTTGGGGCTTCACGGTTTCCGCTTTCATGTCGTTGGCGGCGATGCTGGCGTTCAATTATTTTTTTCTTCCGCCGGTAGGAACATTTACCATTGCCGATCCGCAAAACTGGGCAGCGTTGTTTGCCTTTCTAGCAGCGTCGCTTATCGCTAGCCAACTCGCGGCGCGCGTGCGCAAGGAGGCGGACGAAGCGCAACGCCGCCGCAATGAACTGGAGAGGCTTTACACCTTCAGTCAAACATTGCTGGTGTCCGGGAATGTAATTACCTTGCTCAACGCGATTCCCAGTCACATCGTGGAAACATTTGAAGTGGGAGCGGCCGCACTGTACCTGGAAAACAAAAACAAATTTTATCACTCCGGAGGGGCGTCGCACTTCGCGGACGAAGAGCTAAAGCGAGCGACTGCCCGGGATGAGCCGTTGCGCGACCCAAGCCGAAGCTTGTCATTTGTTCCAGTACGCATGGGCACGCGCGCGATCGGGAGCCTGGGAATCTCGGGGCAAATGTTATCGCGGGAAACGCTGGACGCGCTGGGATCCATGATTGCCATCGCGTTTGAACGGGCACGCGCGGTGGAAGATCTGGGCAAAACAGAGGCCGCCAGAGAAGGCGAACGATTGAAATCGGCGTTGCTGGATTCGGTGACGCATGATTTTCGCACGCCACTAACTTCCATCAAGGCGTCGGTGACCAGCCTACTTTCCGGGCGCCATGTGGCGGATACGCAAAAACACGAATTACTGACGGTGATCGACGAAGAGTGCGATCGCTTGAACGGGCTGGTCGGTGATGCCGCCGAAATGGCGCAGTTGGATGCCGGCGAATTCGAATTGGATCTGGCACCGAACGTCATGAATGAGATAGTTTCGGCGGCGCTCTCGTATTGCAAAACTTTGTTGGGAGCGAGAACGATACGCATGGATGTTCCGGAGACGCTTCCGTCAGTGCGCGCCGACTTCAATCGCATACGGGACGTACTGGTGCGCTTAATCGAAAATGCGGACGCGTATTCGCCGAAGGACCAGCCGATTACCATTACCGCTGAAGCCAGTGGAAATGTGGTGCTTACCAGCGTCGCCGACCACGGGCCGGGAATCGAGGACATGGAACTGGGGCTGATTTTTGACAAATTTTATCGTGGAAAGGATCAGCGGTACCTTGTTCAGGGAACGGGGATGGGATTGCCGATCGCAAAAGCAATTATTCAAGCGCACGGCGGAACGATAAGCGTTGCCAGCCAGCGCGATCATGGCTCGGTTTTTTCTTTCACCCTGCCGATCGATTCGTCCGCGAGCAAGGCGCGATGAAGGCCGCGACGATTCTGGTGGTGGATGATGAACCGCAAATCCGCCGTGTATTGCGCACCACGCTTAGCGCGGAGGGCTACACCATCATCGAGGCGCGCGATGGCACGGAGGCGTTTGATAAGGTCCGCGATGCCAAGCCTGATCTGATTCTTTTGGATATGAATATGCCCGGATTGGACGGGCTGCAGACCTGCCGCGAGATTCGCAGCGATTCGGAAGTCCCCATCATCATGCTCACGGTGCGAAGCGCGGAGAAAGACAAGGTCCGGGCGCTCGACGCTGGGGCTGACGATTACGTGGTGAAGCCATTTGGTATTCAGGAATTGCTGGCTCGTGTTCGCGCGCTGTTGCGGCGCGCGGCGGAAGATCAGGATGCGGCTACGCTGGTGTCCAAGGAACTCAATTTTGATTTTGAAAAGCGCGATATTGTGGTGCGCGGGGTGCAAATTCATTTGACGCCAAAGGAATTCGCGGTGCTGAAGGAATTGGTGGTCGCGGACGGGCGGCCCATATCACATCGCAGGTTGTTGCAGTCCGTCTGGGGGCCTGAGTATGGCGAAGAGACGGAGTCGCTGCGCGTGGTGATCAACCAGCTTCGAAAAAAAATAGAACTCAATCCGGCCAAGCCAAAATATATTCACACCGAACCGTGGGTGGGTTACCGCTTCAACCGGCCTGCCGACGCGAGAAGATCAGGATCGAAAGTAGATTCGTGACAATCGCGGGTGGCGGAATTCAGTCTCACCATGATCCTTCCTTCCGGCCCCACCACCAAATGAGGCCAACGGTAGCAGTGGTTTGATCTTTGCTGAGAACATTCTGGACATCGGTTAGGAACGATGGCTTATTGGAGAAATCGCGCCGCCATTCGTAGCGCATCAGAAATCCGTCCGCTACGGCGTAGTCAAACGTCACGGTGTTTTCTTTCAGTGCTTGGGTGAGTCCGCTGAAAAGTCCGCCGCGGTCGGACAGATATTCGGCACGAGTGGCCAAGGCGATTTTGGAATTGAATTGATAGCGAAGATAGGTCGCGCCGCCAGCCACGTGAGCGGGCGCCGATGACTGGCCAGGGGCTTCGTTTTTCCACAAACGCTGAATAAAATAATCGCCCTCCAGCGCGAAACTTAGTTTTGGCGTGGCTTGCCAGGTTACGTAGCTGTCGAAAATGTGTGTTTTCCCATTTGGCGCAGGAGTGATGGCGACAAAGCTGAGCCCGGGTTGCACCGGAATCGGGCTTGTAGGCGGAACGACAGTGCGATCGGGATGTTCCTGTCCCAGATAATAATTCATGGTCCATGTAATATTTTTGGCGGGCTTAGCTGTGAAACCAAACAACTCATCTTTGAATCCGTTGGTGGCTTCGACTTGATTGGTGCCGTTTACTACCCAGTAGTTCAGCGTAAAACGATCGCTGATGGGAGCGCTCACGCGCAGACCCATGTGGTAAAACGGCAGAAAATCAAACCAGTAGGCGCGAGAATAATTTATTTGGTCTTTGGAGTAGTTGCCCTCGATACCGAGAGAGCTTCCCCATTTGCCGAAATCAACGTCAATGCCTTTACCGACGGGAATTATGTAGGTGCCGTACGCCTGGAAAATGTTGCGATAAATCTGGGGCCGGGGTTCGTTGGTGGGGTTCCCTTGTAGAGTGTCGGTGGCCTGACCGAATTGCAAATCGAGGCGCCCGCCCCACCGCCGGCCTGCTGCGGCATCGGGTGCATGCTCAAAGACAACGTCGGCTTGGTTTAGGCTGAACTCATTGCTGAGCACATCGTAGGCGCGAAGCAAATTTACTCGACCGACGGGATCGTTGAAATTGTAGGCATAGTAGCCATCGAGCGATACGTTGATGGTCGTCTCACGGAGAAAACTGAGCACCTTGCTGTCCACCTTGCTGTCCTCGGGCTGCAAGACGGGCTGAAGGGTGTCCTGTTTTGAAGCCGGCTGGTTTACTGGCGCAGGTTGTACGGTCGCAGTCGCGGGAGGGGTCGCATCGGTGGCAACCACACGGAGCTGCATGCGAGAAACGATAGCCTTCAACTCAGATACTTCGGCTTCGAGCCTGCTGATGCGCGCCTGCATTTCTTGCGGACTCTCGAGCGTCATCGGAGTCTGGCCAGTCGAGGGAGATTGTCCGCGCGCGAAAGGACTGCATGCAAAAGCTGCGACGAGGACCGCGCATTTTGCGAGCGGGCGACTGTTGCAGAATCTCTTGCAGACGGTGGTGCATTTTTCCCATTCGCCAAAAATTGTTTTCATTGCGCGGTTCATAGCTTCACCCTTCGAGACCTGAGTCTTGGACACTCGATTCTCCACGATATACAGAACTGCTAAAAGGGTAGAAGATTTACCAGCGAATTCTGCAATCACGCGAATGAATTTTTCTGGAATAGTGCGCTGGCATCTCTCGGCAAAAAAAAACAACCAAAAGTCTAAGGATTAAATGATGTCTTTTTTACGATTGCGAGAGTGCGATTAGTCCGGGAAGTTGAGCCGCTTTTGTAGAGCAATGAAGCGAGGATTAGAGCGCAGTGGGTCAAGCTCCGGCTCAACCTTGAGAAAGACCAGGCCGTTCGAGTGATCCGCGAAAGCCTTTTCCATCCAATCCATGGCCGTTTCAGTTTTGCCTAATGCGATATACACGACGGCGACGTAAAACGGGGAAACATACTGCTTCCTGGATTGCGCCATCAATTGTTGGAGTAAGCGCTGCGCTTCCTCCTGATTGCCGGAGAGCGCGTCAGCATGCGCCAAGGCGGAGATCATCAATGGACTGTTGTGGGAAAGTTCAACAGCCTTTTGCAGTTCGGCGCGGGCGAGATTGAATTCGCGCTTTTGTTCGTAGGCCTGGCCAAGAATGAAATGCGCCCATTCGTAGGAGGGGTCCAGTTCCAGAGTGTCGCGAAGTTGCGCGATGGAGTGGTCGTACTGACGCGCCAGATATAAACGCCAGCCCAAACTTGAATTAATGCTTATGGAAAGTGGATCGAGTTCACGAGCCTTCTTTATTTGCTCGAGGCTCTCGTCAAAGCGTCCCATGGCAATGGAATAGAGCGAATATCGCTGGTAGGCGGTTGCGTATCTGGGGTCCATCTGAATGGCGCGTTGGAAACCTTGCGATGCGCCGGCCCAATCCCAGTCATAGTTGAATTTCGCGGTGGCGAGAGAAGTTTCTGCCTCGGCGAGTGTCGGATCGATTTCCAGCGCGCGAATCGCGGCGGCTTTAGCTTTGGGCGCAGCCTCGGCAGCCGGCAGACTTCCGTAGATGGTCGCGCCGATAATTCCGTAACAATCCGCCAGTCCCGCATAGGCCAACGCATACTGCGGGTCTCTGCGGGTGGCGTCTTCAAAGTATCCGATGGCTTTGGTGAATCCCTCACCGGATCTTCTGTTCCAGTAATAGCGGCCCTTCAGATAGTCTTCGTAAGCATCGGGGCTGACGGAAGGATTTTTTGCGAGACGCTGTTTGTCTTCGGGACTGAGGTTGATACGAATCTGGTCGACGATGGCGGAAGAAACGCGATTTTGCAGGGCGAGCACGTCGCCAATCTGGCTTTCATAGGTATCGGCCCAGAGATGATGATCGGTGGAGACTTGAACGAGCTCGGCGGTGATACGCACGCGGTTTCCGGCTTTTAACACCGTGCCCTCAACGACGGCATCGACTTTCAGGTCTCTGGCAATTTCAGAAAGCGGCTTGTGCGTGCCCTTATACGCCATAGCGGTTGACCGTGAAATAACTCGCAGCGAGCGAATTTTGGCGAGATTGGCGGTCAGCTCGTCGGTCATTCCAGCGGCAAAATAATCCTGTTCAGTGTCGCCAGATAAATTCTCGAGCGGTAAGACCACCAGCGACATGTTATGCGCGGGATTGATTTTTCCGGACTCCCAGCCTCCCACGAAATGAACGGCCAATCCGGAAAGGACCGCAAAAGACAGTACTGCCGCCGACAGCAGCGCAATCCGTGGCAGGGTCAGCCAGCTTTTGCTATTCGAACGATTGAGCAAGTCATGGTGATCAGCGGATATCGGCGCAGGAGCATCGGGAGTACTTAAAACGGAGGCAGGCGTCCCTTGTGGGTCTCCGCCGGGAATTATCTTTGGCGTCGCGTGGATTTCCTCCACGGGCGCAATAAAGCGGTAGCCGCGCCGGGGCAATGTCTCGATGAAGCGCGGATTTTCGGGAGAGTCGCCGAGCACTTCGCGCAAACGCATCACGGCATTGTTCAATCCGTGATCGAAGTCCACAAAGGTATCGCCGGGCCACAGACGTTCGCGAAGTTCATCACGGGTAATTACTTCACCAGGTTGTTCCAGGAGTATGGTGAGGATCTGAAACGGCTGCTCCGCCAGTTTCAGGCGTAGACCGTGCTTGCGCAACTCGAACGCCTTGAGATCGATCTCAAACACGCCGCAACGAACTATCTTGGAAGCATGGGAGGTGTGCTGCATTTTCGGCCCAGAGCCGCGTCGGGAGTATAGCTCCGGGACGCGCAAGGGGTCAAAAAAGCTCGTTACTCGGTGTGCTAAATCCCGAGTTTTCAATGGCAAGGCCGGAGATGCAGAAAGGGCTTCGATAGGACGCATTACGGATTGTGTTAATTCGCGGAAGTACGCAGAGTGTCGCCACTAAATCGCCGCCGCTCGAAAGCGATTGGACACTCGCGCACTACGCACTAACGGACCGGGTAGCTCTAACGGTCACGGTTAATGGTGCGCGAACGGGGAGGGAACATGTCTCTGTCATCAAAAATACCGGTACGACTGCACTTGCTGCTGGCACTTCTTCTGATCGCGAGTTTTCAGATGGCTTGGGTATCACCCGCCAAAGCGCAGGTCGCCGGCGCCACGCTATCTGGGTTGGTAACCGACGATCAGGGCGGTCCGGTGGCGAACGCTACGATAAGTGTCAAGAACGCGGGTACCGGCGTAGTTCGAGATGTGACCTCCAACGCGGACGGGATTTATTCGGCGCCCAACCTACTGCCGGGCGAATACGAAGTCACTGTGACCGCGACAGGGTTTCAGACTTTGACGGAGAAAGGCATCACGCTCACTGTCGGCGGGCAACAGTCTTTGAATTTGGTCATGAAGGTCGGCGCACTCAGCCAAACGGTGGAAGTGAATGCCGCGATTCCCGATATTCAAACGACCTCGTCGACGCTGAGCTCCACAGTGGATTCGACGACGATGCGCGAACTGCCTCTGAACGGGCGCGATTGGACTTCGCTGGCGACGTTGGAGCCGGGAGTGTCGAGTATTCCGAACCAGGTGGGTACAGGATTCAGCGCCAACAAAGGAAACCGTGGATTTGGAAATCAGCTGAGCAACGACGGGCATCGCGCGAACGAAAATACTTACCGGGTGAACGGGATCAGCATCAATGATTATTCGAATGGCTCGCCGGGCGGCGCTTCGGGATTGAATCTGGGTGTTGACGGCATCCAGGAATTTTCGGTGTTGACCAGCAACTACACGGCGGAGTACGGGCGAACTTCCGGAGCGGTCATCAACGCCATAACGAAAAGCGGAGTGAATGATTTCCACGGCACGGCTTTTCTGTTCGATCGCGACAAAGTGTTTGACGCGAAAAACTATTTTGACCCCGCTGGCCCAATTTCACCGTTCCGTCGCGTGCAGTTCGGAGCTTCGGGCGGGACCGCGATTATAAAAGACAAACTTTTTGTTTACGGAACGTACGAAGGGGTGCGACAAAACAAACCTGGCTCGCAAGCCATCCACGTGCCCACGGAGGCCGAGCGAGCCCTGGCGGTTCCCTCCATTGCTCCGTACCTGGCGCTGTGGCCGGTTGCTCCGTCCGGGACACCCGTCGACGCCAATGGAGTTACTCAGACGTTTAACGTGGCGCTACCTACCATTTCGAATGAGAACTACTACACTTTGCGCGTAGATCAGAAGTTCTCCGACAAGAATTCCCTGTCAGTGAGTTACTTCTTTGACTCCGGCCCGCAAACACAGCCTGATCCATTGCTGAATGCTATTCATGAGGTTTTTTCACGTCGCCAAATGGCCAGCGTCGAGGACACCTACGTTTTCAGTCCGGCTCTGGTGAATACCGTCCGTGTGGGCCTGAGCCGCGTCAGGGGTGACATCAACAGTCCGGTGTCCGGCGACAAGGTGGCGACCGACACCGCGCTGGCGGTGGCGCCCGGAGCGATCGGGCCGCCGCAAATCGGCGTGCCGGGGGTGCTGACGACCGCTATCGGGTTGGGGGGACTGAACCGCTTTTTGCATCGCTGGACTTCGGCGCAAGCCTACGATGACGCTTTTCTTACACGCGGCACACATTCCATTAAAATCGGATTTGCATTCGAACGAATGCTGTACAACATCACCGAACAATTGAGTCCGAACGGAAGAAAAAACAATTACGCAACGCTCTCCGACTTCCTGAATAACACTCCGGATACCCTCAACGCTTTGGCGCCCGGCGGTTCCAACGAAGTAGCTATTCGCGAGAGTCTCTTCGCCGGATATATTCACGACGATTGGCGTTTTCGTCCCAACCTGACAATTAATCTGGGGCTGCGTTATGAATTCACAACTTTGCCTCGAGACGCTAACAACCGGATTCAGGAAATTACGACATTGGTTAATTGCGCCACGCCCGGCGTGGCTCCCAGCCCCAGCAGTCCGTGTGGACCGCAGCATGTAGACACCTTCATCAGGAACAACCCCACGACTAAAAACTTTGAGCCGCGAGTTGGATTCTCCTGGGATCCGTTTAAGGATGGAAAAACGGCGGTGCGCGGCGGATTCGGCATTTTCGATGTGTTGCCATTGCCGTATGAGTTCGGTCTGAATACCGCGGCAACTGCGCCATTCCAGATCATCGGGCTCGACAAAGCCAACACGCTGGGGAGCGGAATCGATCCCAACATCAGCTTCAATCCGAATAGCATCAGAAATCGTTATGTGGATCAGAATCCGCATCGCGCTGATGTGCTGAATTGGAATTTCAACATCCAGCGGCAGCTGAGTTCGATGTGGACACTGACGGCAGGATATGTGGGTTCGCGGTCCGTGCATCTTTCGGTGGCCGCTGATGATATCAACCTGGTTCCTCCAGTACAGACGTCGGCGGGAATTCTCATACCTTCCAACACCTATCAGCTGGATCCGAATTGGGGAGGTGCAAACGGCGGTGTGGTGCCCGGACCGCCTGGCGGTTCAGGGATTCGGCCGGTGCTCTTTGACGGTGAGTCAAGTTATAACGGTTTCCAGGCGCAACTGCGACGGGAAATGTCACATGGCTTGCAGGGTCAGGTGTCTTACACGCTCGGGAAATGCCGGGACACAAGCTCCGCTCCGGTGACTGGAGATACTTATGTAAATTCGGTGGCCGTGCCGTTGTTGCTGAGCAAGGCGTATAGAGTTGGCGCGTGCGATTTCGACGTGCGCAACACGCTGGTGGGAACGGTGATCTGGGATGTCCCAGGTCCCAAGAGCGGCTTGGTGTCCTACGCGCTTGGCGGATGGGAAATGGGGACTATTGTGACCGCGACGAGCGGGTCTCCATACACGGTGACGGTGGGCGGAGGCGGCGACCCTCTCGCTACCGGCTTCAATGGTGACTTTTCCATGGACTTTGCGAACCTGATTTCGGGTTGCAATGCCACCCCAGGAGTTAGGACTGACCCAGTGACCGGGCACTTACTCGCTTTCAATCCGAATTGTTTTGCACCGGCACCGGCGGTGGCCGGTGGAGTTTTGGTTGGCAACTCGGGTCGTAACCGCTTCTACGGACCGGGATTGACCACCGTGGATTTCTCATTGTTCAAGAACTTTTCCTTCCGGGAAAGATTCAAGGCGCAATTCCGAGGGGAGTTTTTCAACATTCTGAATCACCCCAACTTCGCGGCTCCAAACTTTTTGAACGACGCTAACAATTCCATCGGTGCCGGCAACGCCGGAGTCATCGGTTCCACGTCCACGTCGTCGCGTCAGATTCAATTGGGGCTCAAACTGGTCTGGTAACGCGCGCCCACCTCGCTGAGCAAGGTTGAGTAGTGGCGTTTACCTTGCCTCAGTGTTTGTCTCCCGCGAGGGGTAGTAGAAACAAAACCGCGTCAGCTGTGTTCGACTCGAATTAGCGACTATTGCCAGATAGCAGGGTTAGGGTTTGTCCGAGATCATGAACTCACCGATTCATTCCAGCAGCCGTAAATCCAAAGTTTGGTCGGTGGTGCGCGTCTCCAGCGGAAATTTTCTGGAGATGTACGACTTCATGGTGTTTGGTTACTATGCCGCCGCCATAGGCAATGCGTTTTTTCCGAGCGGTAGTCCTTACGGTTCGTTGATGCTGTCGTTGATGACTTTTGGGGCCGGATTTTTGATGCGTCCGTTGGGAGCTTTGGTGCTGGGTGCGTACACGGATCGCAATGGCCGCCGCGCTGGCTTGTTGTTGACGTTAGGGATGATGTCGATCGGAATTTTCTCGATCGCCTTCATGCCCAGCTACGCGACGATTGGCTTGCTCGCCCCGCTACTCGTTTTGACTGGACGCCTTCTTCAAGGATTTTCCGCCGGCATGGAACTCGGCGGCGTTTCGGTATATCTGTCGGAGATCGCTACGCCCGGTCACAAGGGATTCTATGTAAGCTGGCAGTCCGGCAGCCAACAAGTGGCGGTAATGATTGCCGCTTCGGTGGGAGTGATACTTAATTCATTTCTTTCTACCGAAAAGATGCAGCGCTGGGGATGGCGGGTTCCTTTGTTGCTGGGCTGCTTGATCATTCCATTTCTTTTCAGGCTAAGGAAGTCTTTGGCGGAAACGGACGAGTTTTTGGCTCGCAAACATAGACCAAACACGGCGGAGATTTTTCGTTCACTGAGAAACAATTGGGTCATCGTGCTGGTGGGCACGTTCCTGGTGACCATGACCACCGTGTCGTTTTACATGATTACCGCGTACACGCCGACGTTTGGAAATTCCGTGCTGCATCTGGCGAGCATTGACAGCCTGATCGTGACTCTTTGCGTGGGCGCTTCGAATCTTTTTTGGTTGCCAATCATGGGGGCGTTGTCTGACCGGATCGGACGGCGGCCGTTGTTGTTTGGCTGTACGCTGCTGATGCTGATCACCGCTTATCCGGCAATGCTTTGGCTGATCAGAGAGCCGTCGTTCGCCAGGTTGTTGGGCGTGGAACTGTGGTTGTCCTTTATTTATGGCAGCTATAACGGAGCCATGGTAGTGACGCTCACAGAAATTATGCCGGTGGATGTAAGAACGTCGGGATTTGCGTTGGCTTACAGCCTGGCTACGGCGATTTTTGGGGGATTCACGCCGGCACTCAGTACCTATCTAATCCATATTTCAGGGAATCGAGCGATTCCAGGCTTGTGGTTGTCTTTCGCGGCGGCGTGCGGCTTGGTGGCTACTTTTTTTGCCAAGCCTCAGCGCGAGCCGGTTGAAGCGCAACCAGTTCTGGCGCTCCAATCGTGATTCCGCAGCTATTTAGAACTAGATTCTCGAGCGCGGGTTCGAATTCGATAAACTAGATAGACGACTACCGCAATATTGATGATGAGCACCAGAATTTTCGAAGCAGTGGGATGGCGATATAGTTCGTAAATTTCCACTGGCACGAGCGAGCTCGTGATGATTATGGTGAACCACTCGGCCCAACGTTTCATGAGCCAGAGTCCGATTCCTTCGGTGAGAAACAAGCCCGCGTAGATAAAGCTGACGATACCGAGGCCCTTTACTTTAGCGTGACTCAAGTTAGAGGCCTTCTCAATCCCTCCTTCCACCCAGCGGTTGCCGGGATCAACGCCGCTGATAACGATCCAATGTTCCAATGTGTTAAACACGTCTCGATGAAGGAGTTTCAGTGCGCCCACACCGATGGCGATAAGAGCCATTGCCTTTAGCAGTTTAAATATTGCGATTAAACGGAGAATACTACCGTCAGAGGATTTCATGTGGCCGTTTATTGTATCGCCAATCGGAGAAAGTCCCATCGCCGCAACGCAGCTCGTGTTGTCTTCGGATTCGAGAGGCGGAATCGTTACTTCTGGTAATTGAATATGTGATTCGCGGATTCATTTATTTCTTGCGATGGAGGATCAACTCATTGGCCACCGCGTGGAAGAAGCGGCCGCCATAAAGCGCGATGATGAGGAAAGTGCCGAATAAAACTATGGCGTCAATGCTGGCCCGGCCTTCGCGTGCCCAGTAAACGTCCTCGAGATTCAGCCACAGTGCGAATTCATCGAGTGTGAGTGCGGCGCCCGCGCCGTAGAGAAAGGACATCAAGCGGCTAGCAACGAGGGATGAGTTTTCTCCACCAGCGCCGATACCCTGCAACCATCCAAAACCCACGCCCAGCAGAATCAAGATGCCCCACACCAAATGGTGGATGTGTCTGCCGCGGATGTAGATGTCGTGAAAAGGGCCAATTTTATGAAAATTGGCGTAGGCGAGGGTCCGGGCGACGGCAAAGACGACGAAAAATCCGATCGCCGCCAGAAACAACCGGCGCTTAGGCCGATCGGGAATGTGTTCACGAAATAACTCAGCGACGCGCGGATGGCGCAGCAGGAGAAGCATGATGCCGGCTGCAATGGGCACGATGAGAAGTAGAAGCCAAGTCTTCAGAGACATTTTTTACCTGAATCACTGATCGAACCTTTTGCAAGGATTTGTACACGAGCCAAGGGGGTTGAAGCGACCCTGAGTACTGCAAAACACTCGGAGCATTCTAAGTCGACGAAGCGCTGAGTTGTGTCATTCATTAGAGTGCGAAAGTTACAGGTGCCTCGCTATTTTAGAGGCGAAATTAGAATCTTACGCATGTCATAAAAGCTATACGTGAAATACCTTAGACAAAATTAGGGAGATTCCGGCGTTGAACATCCGGTGTGCGCGGGTCATACTTTTGTTCGCGTCGACACATCAAGTGAAGTGAAATTATTCCCTAGGAGGAAATGATGAAAGCCGGATACCGATACATCAGTTTTCTTTTCCTGACTGCTGCGTTGAGCGCACCCGCAGCGATAGTCACGAGAGCGGCATCGCAGGATGAACACCGGGATGAACATCATGATCAAAAACGCGTATTCGATCGCGTTCACAAGGATTATCACAATTGGGATGGCGACGAGGACCGCTACTACCATCAATATTTCACCGAGAACCATAGAGAGTATCGCGATTACTCAAAGCTGAACCGCAAAGATCAAGACGCTTATTGGACTTGGCGTCATGAACATGGGGACGACCGGCACTAAATCTTTCGTTGCCGGGAAAATACATGGTTGAAACGCGCGGGCAGCCTTAAGGGGCTGCCCGTGGTGTTTTGAGAGATGGGATCGCGCGTTTCTCCGAAGAGATATTGGTTAGAACGGCGTTTGAGATTGGTGTTCAGGGCTGCCAATTTTTTGTGATTCGCATGTTTAGTCGCTGGCGGGTAATGTAGATGTAGTCCGGGAGGGCCGGAGATTCATTGAAGGGCGAATTCCGCATTTTGTTTCTGTACGAAGTCGCCGAGGCAATTCGGCTGGACTTACTCAGGCCCTTGCTTGAGCCAGGCGGTGTGCAGCCTACCATTGGTTTGACTCCTCCGATTCCACACTATTTGCACTTTGAGAGATCGCCGGTTGTCGAGGCCATCCATCCGATGGTTTTGAAGGCTGGTGAACACATCGAGGGAAAGACCAATTATTACGACTACGGAGTGGTTAGCATTGAGCTGGAGTTACCGTTCGAATGCGATGAATGGGGTGCTCTGGTTCAGCAATCCAGTCAATGGATCGGCACGACGGAACTCGAAAGCCGGGCCACAGAATTACTTCGCGCGTCGTTAAAACACGCCACCTCTGCGCTCGTCAAACCCTACGATACCTGGCTGAAAGAGGACTATTACGTTGTACAACTCCGGGAAATACGGGGAGTCGACGGCCACAACCTGGCCTCCGAAGAATTGCTGGCATCGCACGGTCCGGAAATAGCTCAGTTGGTTCGAGGGGAATCGGCATTGTTATCCGATGCGGAGCGGCAGGAAGTCTTGCAATCAAGCATTTCGTATTCCCACACGGATTTGTTGGTGGTGGGTTGGGGCGGGGCGCTAGTTTACGGCAGCTCGGAAGTAGCGGCGACAACCATACAGCTGCTGGAATATGCCAATACCCAGCTGCTGGAATTTCGTTATTACGACACCCTGCTTACGACGCTTCTCGACGGAGTGTATCGTTCACTGGAGCGCCAAGGCGGCCTACTTACAGCGTGGAGGCTGTCGCGTGAAGCGGCCCGGCTGAATACCATCCGCCTGGATGTTATGGAGTTGACGGAGAAGGTTGATAACGCGGTTAAGTTTTTGAGCGATATGTTCTATGCGCGGCTATACAATTTGATTGCCGCCAAGGTCGGCGTGCCCGATTATCGCGAACTCGTGGATCAAAAACTGCGCACCGCCGGTGAGTTATACAGATTTATGGTGGACCAGTTCAATCAAACCCGCAGCTTCGTTCTGGAGTTGGCAGTGGTGATCATCCTAATTGTTGACCTCGCCTTCCTGTTTCGTGGCAAATAGCCCACCCCAGGTAACCTAAAAGAATTAGCCTACGGGAACGCCGCACCCAATATTAGGCCCGGGTGTATCCAAAGACGGGTTACTATTCGTCAATAAATAAGGACTCTCTGCCCCGGTCCCGACTACTGTGAGATGAGGAATCACTTTGCCTGCTGATCAAAATGAGCATCCAGCTAACGGCCCCGAACACTATTTACCGCCGCCGGCGGACGCGCCGCCGAAGCGACGAAGCGGAGCGGTGCGCGTCATCATGTGGGTCGTGATCCTGCTGGTTTTCGCGGCGGGTTTCTGGGTGGTATTGCATCAACAGGCGCAAACAACGGCAAAAGCACCGAGAGGTGGAGGCGGGCCGGTTACGGTGACGACGGTAACCGCGCAAAAGGGGGACATCGGCTCATATCTGGATGCCATCGGCACTGTCACACCGGTTTACACCTCATCGATCACCAGCCAGGTGAATGGAATTGTTACGGCAGTGCACTACAAAGAGGGTCAGATCGTGCATAAAGGCGATCCCCTGATTGACATTGATTCCCGCCCTTACCGGGCCACCCTGATGCAGGCACAAGGCACGCTGGAGCGGGACGAAAATGTTTTGGGGATGGCCAAGATGGATCTGCAGCGTTACCACGAAGCGTGGGATCGCAGAGCCATACCAAAGCAACAGCTGGACGATCAGGAAAAAATCGTGCTGCAAAATCAGGGTACGGTGAGGCTTGATGAGGGCACGGTGCAGTTCGATCAGGTGCAGGTGGACTATTGCCATATCGTGGCGCCCATCACCGGCAAAGTTGGTTTGCGGCTGGTCGATCCAGGAAACGTGGTGCAGTCGTCGGGAACGACCACCCTGGTGGTGATCACACAGATGTCGCCCATCACCGTGATTTTCACTATTCCGGAAGACAGCCTTGGACCAGTACAGGAGCGCCTGCGCAATAAAGCGGTGCTAACGGTGGATGCCTTTGACCGCGGCGGGCAACAGAAGATAGCTACAGGAAAGCTGCTAACGCTGGACAACCAGATCGACACGACGACCGGTACGGTGAAAGCGCGCGCTTCCTTCGAGAACAAAGATACCGCGCTCTTTCCAAACCAATTTGTAAATGTGCGGCTGCTGGTAACTACACTGCACGATGCCACCTTAATTCCCGGCTCAGCAATCCAACACAATGGGCAGACTGCCTTTGTCTATGTTCTGCAGGA
>DATMOS010000033.1:0-33316 GCA_035568155.1 Verrucomicrobiia bacterium
CCGACCCTGAAAGCCAACATTTTTTCGCTGAAATCGCAAATGTTCTGACTTCGGCAGGGTGGAAACTAGAAATGCATCCGTATAACTGGGGAACTCTGGAAACATATCCAGCGGGGGTCCAAGTGTGGGTTGGGGATACCAGGCAAGCGCCGCGCGGTGCTTCTGTACTCCAATCGGCCCTCACGAATATTGGAGTGCAAGCTCCTGGCTGGAATTTTTTCATGCTTGAGAAACAGGATAAATTTGCGCTGTACGTTGGCCCGAAGCCACTACAAAAATGATGCTCAGAAGCTGAAACGCACGCGACTCAAAACTCGCCTGCAAGCAAACTCAAAACAAATTGATAAGTATCGCCCGCGAAAGACTCAACAAAAAATAGCGGACGGGCCATATAAGCCGGATTCTGTGCGGCGTTGCATCGCACATGAGCGCGCTGCAAACCGCGGCAATCATTCCTCTAGGTCCCGGTTCGCACCAGGACTCCAGCAGCCTACCCGAGGGTTTTCAATTTACGCGGCTCGCGCCACGTAAAATGGAGTGCGCTCCCTTGCAGGAACGCCGCTCAATGAGCCGGGCCAGCCCTCCCCTCCTATTTGGCCTTGCACCACGCGGGGTTTTCCGTGCCCTCGCTATCGCTAGCGAGGCGGTGGGCTCTTACCCCACCTTTTCACCCTTACCTACGTGCGAGCATTGCGAGACGTCTCGCAGGTTTTGCCTGCGCGATGCCACCGTGCTGCTGCGCTCCGCCGGCGGTTTAATTTTCTGTGGCACTATCCGTAGCTTCGCTTTGTGGCGAAGCCCCCTGGCGTTACCAGGCACGTTGCCCTGTCAAGAGTTCTGGCCAACAAATCGTTGGCCATGCCTCAGGACGGTGTCCGGACTTTCCTCCCGCTGCTGCGCCTTGCGGCCCAGCAGCCAGCGATTACCCGGCCCGCCCGCTGGTTTAAGTATACCCTGCAAGTCCATGTCTGCTGCGCATGTACAATATTTGGCGGCAATATCGCAGAGGTTACGCTGGTGAAATTCCGGTGACCATCCCATGACACAAAAAGAAAACTGGCCGAGTATCGCCGTAGTTGGAGCGGGAGCGGTGGGAGGATATTTCGGCGGTCTGCTGGCGCGGGCCGGAGCGCCTGTAACCATGGTCGGCCGCCCAGCCTTCGTTGAGGCTGTAAATAAAAACGGTCTTTTTCTGGACACGCTGCAATTTCAGGAAAACGTCCGCGTGCAGGCATCCACGGAAATGTCCGCGGCCGCAGGAGCAGAGATTATTTTGTTCTGCGTGAAGACCACCGACAACGCCGCGACTGCCAGCCTACTGGCTCCGTTGCTCGCACCCGGTGCTTTAGTCGTGAGTCTGCAAAACGGCGTGGATAACGTGGAGCAGATTCGTGCCGCGGCTAATCTGGAAGTCTTGCCTGCAGTTGTATATGTCGCGGCTTCCGTACCGGAGCCAGGAAAAATCAAGCATGTGGGCCGCGGAGATTTGGCGCTTGGTCCGAAGAGTGAAAAAACTGAGCATCTTGCTGCGATTTTTGCGCGCGCAGGCATCCCTTGCCGAATCACCGACAATATTGTGGGCGAATTATGGACCAAGCTACTTTGGAATTGCGCCCTGAACGCCATTTCCGCGCTGGGCCGTGTGAAATACGGACAAATCGCCGCAAGCGCTGATGCGCGGCAAGTTGTGCAATCCCTGGTGGAAGAGTTTATCGCGGTGGCTCATGCAGCCCGGATTACCCTTGTGGGTGTGGAAAATGCAAACGCCGCATTCGCTGGCGCATGCAAGATTGCTACACAAATGTCCGGAGCTTTATCGTCGACCGCTCAGGACATGCTGCGTGGCAAGCGCACGGAAATCGATTCTCTGAACGGCTACATTTCCAGGCGCGGCACAGAACTCGGCGTAGCCACGCCGGTAAATCACGCACTGTACACGATGATTAAATTAGCCGAAGACCGCACTTGATGGTTCGGCTGGAAAGAACAAGATTTGTTAGTCATTGGAGACGTCCGGCACAAGTAGCTACCGCTACCCTGACGCGAGTAATTTTTCGAATTCCTTTTCGGTGAGGACCGGTACACCCAGGGATTTGGCCTTATCGTATTTTGAGCCGGGATCTGTGCCCACTACTACGTAATTTGTTTTTTTGCTGACTGAGCCGGAAATTGTTCCGCCGTGTTGCCTTACGATTTCAGCTGCGTCTTCGCGGCTGCGATTGGCCAGGCCGCCGGTGAAGACGAAGGATTTGCCGGCGAATTTGTCGCTTTTTATTTGGCGCTTTTCCATGGTGGGATGCACGCCGGCTTTGTGCAGTTTTTTGACGAGCAGGCGATTGGCGGGCTCGGAGAAAAATTCGGTGATGGCGGCGGCGACTTTCGGACCCACTTCGGCTACTTCTTCCAGTTGTTCCTGATTGGCGGCGGCAAGATCCTCTACCGAGGAAAAGTGGCCCGCCAGCAATTCTCCGGTGCGCTCGCCTACAAAACTGATTCCCAGGGCATAGATGAGCCTCGCCAGGCTATTCTTTTTGCTGGTTTCGATTTCGTCCAACAAATTTTGCGCGGATTTTTCCGCGAAACGTTCCAGCGCGACCAATTTGTCCAGCTTCAGCGAATACAAATCCGCAACGTCGCGCACTAATCCTTGCTCAATCAGTTGATCGACGATTTTTTCTCCCAGGCCATCGATATTCATGGCGTGGCGTCCTGCAAAGTGCAGCAACGATTCCCTTCTCTTCGCCGGGCATGCGGCATTCACGCAACGATAAGCCACCGTGTCTGGAGCTTTGTGAATGGTGCTGCCGCATTCCGGACACTTCTCCGGCATCCGGAATGGCCTGCGACCCGCGCCTTCCTTCACGACTTTCAGCACGTGTGGAATTACTTCTCCGGCGCGTTCCACCAGCACGGTGTCGCCAATCTGCACGCCCAGGCGCTCGATTTCATCCATGTTGTGCAGCGTGGAACGGCTCACGGTGACGCCTCCGACTTGCACCGGCTCCAGAAATGCCACGGGAGTAAGCGTGCCGGTGCGCCCGACGTTCACCTGAATGTCGTTCACTACTGTGGTTTCCTGGCGCGCAGGATATTTGTAGGCGATGGCCCAGCGCGGGGCCTTGGCCGTGTATCCCAATTCGTTTTGCATGGGGATGGAGTTCACTTTCACAACAACGCCATCGATTTCGTAGGGAAGCTTCTCGCGCTTGTCTTCCCAGCTGTCGCAGTATTTCAGTACTTCTTCGATTCCATCGCATAACTTCCAGTCCGAGGAGGCGCGGAAGCGCAGTTCCTTCAACGCCTGCAAGGACTCAGAAAGTTTCGTGAATGGCGAACGCCCCTCGACCAGCAGGTAGTAAGAAAAAAACTCCAGCCGCCGCGACGCGGTGATGGAAGAATCCAGAACCCGCACCCCACCGGCAGCGGCGTTACGCGGATTCGCAAAAATCTTGCCGCCATTCAGTTCCTGCTGGCGGTTCAATTCCGCGAACGCCTTTTTGGGCATAACAATTTCGCCGCGCACTTCAAAATTCGCCGGCAATTTCGCTTTTTTGAGCGCAGCCGGATCGACACGGAGCGGTATCGAGCGGATCGTTTTTACATTTGGTGTAACGTCTTCACCAGTGCGCCCGTCGCCTCGCGTCACGCCGCGAGCGAGCGCCCCGCCCTGGTATTGCAGCGAAATGCTCAGGCCGTCAAATTTGTGCTCCGCGATGTATTCGATTTTCTCGCGACCGCTACTTTCCCGCACACGGCGGTCGAATTCGCGTAACGCGTCATAGGAAAATGCGTTATCCAGACTCAGCATAGGCCGTGCATGCCGGTAGGTTTGAAAACCCTCGCGCGGTGCGCCGCCAACACGCACGGTGGGCGAATCCGCAGTGATGAGTTCCGGGTGCGCGGCTTCCAACTCCTTGAGCTTGCCCATCAGGCGGTCGTAGGCAGCATCAGAAATTTCCGGGTCGTCCGCGACGTAATAGCGGTATTCGTGATGGCGCAGCTTTTCGCGCAGATCTTCGATTTCGTTCTTTATGGCAGCGCCAGCCCTGGCCATGAATTCCTCGCCCGGAAATCTTCGCAGAAGAGATGCTGCGATTGCTCTCACATTATATAGAATGAATGGACGGATAGACGGACACGGACCTCGCCAATCGAATGACTACCGGGCTTCAGAATGCTCTCCTGATTCACAATCCCAATGCCGGGCACGGAGGCGCGCAACGCCGCCGCTCGTTGGACGAAGCGCGCAAGATTTTTGCCGCGGTGGGAATTGAAGTCGAGCTCATCGAGACGAAAGGCCCGGGCGACGCGACAGACATGGCGCAGCGGGCCACCAGCGAGCGCCGGGATTTGGTGGTCGCGTGCGGCGGCGATGGCACTTTAAATGAAGTGGTCAACGGGCTCGCCGGGCCGTCGAATGGTCATCGCGTTTCACTCGCTTTACTGCCGGCAGGCACTGCCAATATTTTCGCGAAGGAATTGAGCCTTCCGTGGGACATTCCTGGCGCGGCTCGCAAATTAGCGCGCGGCAAGGTCGTTGATATTGCACTGGGCCTGGCTACGCCGCTCCTCGAACCAGAAAAGCGAAAATATTTTCTCAGCGTTGCGGGCGCGGGGCCGGACGGCCGGATCGTTTACTCCATTGATCTGGAGCTGAAAGCGCGCATGGGCATTCTGGCTTATTGGTGGCAGGGCGCGCGCGAAATTTTCCGCTACGACTATCCGCATTTTCGCGTGGTTATTAACGGCCAGCCCTCTGATGCATCGCTGGCGATCGTGGGACGCACCAAGCATTACGGTGGGCCATTCAAAATTACGACGCTTGCTGATTTGTATGAAAATAAATTTGAAGTGATGACCTTGAGCACGCGGAGCGGTTTACGTTACCTGAGTTATTTGCCCACTCTCTATATGGGCAAATTGCGCGGAACAAACGGGGTATTTTTCTCGAAGACGGATTCGCTGGTCTGCGAACCGCTGAATGGAAATCCGGTGCACGCGCAAGTAGATGGCGAACCGCTTGGCCGTCTGCCAGTGGAATTCAAAATTGTGCCAGGTGCATTAAAAGTATTGATTCCTGAAGCTCCTGGTAAAAATGGGCTAAGTACCGGCGCGTCAGTTTAATATCGCCTTGACGCCGCGATGCATCTTGCACCTCGCTGACATTTTATGGATATAGGCACGCATGCTTTGGCTTCGCTTGCGCTGTCTCGCGCTTTTTTTCCTCGCGCGCCCAAGTTGCTTTGGGCTTTTACTATTCCGATTGGAGTGATCGCCGATATTGATGCCTTCAGCGCGTTCATAAGTCCCGGCGCATATCTCAGTTGGCATCGCACTTACACGCATTCCCTGTTGGCATCGCTGATTATCGCGTGCATTTTTAGCGCGGCATATCGGGCATGGGTGTCGCGCGACTTAATTTCAAGATTGTCAGCGGGAAGCGTATTTGTCGCGGTTTTATTGGCGCAATGGTTGCATCTCGCGATGGATGTGGCGCAATGGCAGGGCGTGGAATTGTTCTGGCCCATTAATCCCGCACGAATTGCGATGGATTGGCTGCCCACGATTGATCCCTGGATCATCTCCATTCTGATCGCGGCCATCTTGTTCCCGGAATTTTTTCATCTGATCAGCTCCGAAATTGGCGCGAAGGACAAACGGCCGCGGGGCTTCGTAGGCGCCATCGTGGGACTAGTCATGGTGGCGTCTTATATTGGCTTGCGCGCAGATCTACACGCAACGGCTATCGCGCAAATGCAAAATCGCAGCTACGCCGGTGAATTGCCAGGGCAAGTTGCAGCGTTCTCCGACTTTGTTTCCTTCGTGACTTGGCAAGGTGTCGCGGAGACGGAGAGCGCGCTTCACGAAGTCACCGTCCACATCAACTCTTCACGGCGTTCCGCGCTCGACCTTGGCATAAATTTGTTCAAGCCTGAAGCGAATCCACTCCTGCAAGCTGCGCAAGCCACGGAAGCGGCAAAGACTTTTCTGCGTGTGGCGCGCTTCCCAAAAGCGACGGTTCAGAAAATGGATACAGGGTCAGAAGTGCAAATCCGCGATTTGCGCTATGCGGCCGCAGGAGAAGTAAAACGCGAACCGATGGTGACTGTCGATTTCGATCCCACAGGAAAGATAATTTCTGAAGAGATAGTGTGGGCCGGCCGCGAAACACTGCGTTAGTCGCGGCTAGATTGGCTTAAGTTGGTTGCTTGGTCGGCGGGCTTTTTTCTGCATCTCCGTAGGGATGTTTGGCGCGCAAAATTAGCTGCGATAGTCCGTAGCTGACGGCCACGAGTACCACCGCCCCTAGCGCCACATTTAATTTGTGCCGCTGTAAAAACGGGAGCGCGCCGTCACCGTATCGCACCGCCAGGTAGCCTATGCCGAAATATCGAAACAACCGCGCCACGGCGATCGCGGAAGCAAAACTCGGCAGTGGCATTTCAAATACTCCGCCGGCAAACACAAAAAACTTGAAAGGCGTAGGCGGTGGCAATAGCGCAGCCGCCAGCATCCCGCCAAATCCATTTCTCTCGATCCAGTGCCGAACCGCGCCGCCGTGCTTCCCGGCTTTGCTATGGAAAAAAGCTTCGCCGCCTTTGCGGGCGATGAAATACAACAGAATGCATCCCAGAGTGGATCCAGTCGCCGCCATCAACGCGTAAAGCGGCATGCGCGATGGATGCTCCCTGGATAATTCGATCAGCAAAAGATCGTTTATGACTGGGAAAGTCAAAACTGAAGAATCCAGAAATGAAATAAGAAAAAGTCCGGGCGCACCCAAGCTCCCGGCGAAGGCGATGATGTTTTGTTTCCATGTATGGAGCGGAATCACCAAGTACAGCACCTCGCGTACGTCACACTAACATCGTTGCCGGCAATATTCGGACACTCATAAGCCTTAGCGCGGGAAGAAAAACACCTTAATTGCCAAAGTAAATCGCCGTTTTCGTCACAGTAGGGCCTCAATGCACTGCAAAATTACGTCGTAAACGAAATGCAATTCCTCACGCGTGATTACAAACGGCGGTAACACGTACACCACATTTCCCAGGGGCCGTAACAACACGCCGTGGTCGATAAAAAATTGGTACAGCTTGGTGCGCATGGCGGATAAATAACCCGCATCGTCGGCGCGCAGCTCAATCGCACCCATGGTTCCGATCTGGCGCACATCCACGACTTGGGACAATTTACGGAATTGCTCGAGGCGCTCGGTGTTGACGGCGGAGATTATGGCGATGCGTTCAAACACTGGCTCATCGTCGAAAATCTGTAGGCTGGCGTTAGCCGCGGCGCACGCCAAGGCGTTTCCGGTATAGGAATGCCCGTGGTAAAACGTGTGCAATCGGTCTTTGCTGCGAAATGGCGCTTCCACGCTATCGCTGCACACCGTCGCCCCCATCGGTAAAAACCCGCCGGTGATTCCTTTTGACAGGCACATCAGATCTGGAATCACGCCGGCAAGTTCGCACGCAAACATTTTTCCGGTGCGGCCGAAACCGGTGAGCACCTCATCGGCAATCAGCAAAACATCGTAACGGGTGCACAATGCGCGGACTTTTTGCAGAAATTCCACGGGGTGAACGATCATGCCGCCTGCGCCTTGCAACAACGGTTCAACTATCACCGCGGCAATGCGCTCGTGGTTTTGCTGTAGCAAATTCTCCAGTTGTTGCACGCATTCGATGTGACAGGTGGCGCGCGTGAGGCCCACCGGGCAACGGTAGCAATACGCGGAATGCACGCGATGCACGGCATAGCGCATGGACTGAAATGGTTTGTTGAACAGTGAATCGTCGCTCGCGGACATGGCGCCGGCGGTGTCGCCGTGATAGCCATGGGCTAGCGCCACAATTTCTGATTTTTGTGGGCGGCCACTATTGCTGAAATGCTGGACGGCGAGTTTCAATGCCACTTCCACTGCGGTTGAGCCGTCATCGGAAAAAAACAGGTGCGTCATGTCCTGTGGCAAGCGCTTGCGCAAGCGCGAGGCCAGCTCCTCCGCGGCGTCGTGCGTGAAGCCCGCCATGATGACGTGCTCCATTTTGCGAGCCTGTAGCGCGATGGCTTCTGCGATGCGCGGATTGGCATGTCCGTGCAGGTTCACCCACCAGGACGAGACGGCGTCGAGAATGCGCCGCCCGTCTTTGGTGTAGAGATAGACGCGTTCGGCGCGCGCCACATGTAGCGGAGGCGCATCCATTGCGGCGTTTGTAAAGGGATGCCAGATGCGCAGCGGCGAACTCATTCTGGCTTATTGAGAAAACGCGGCGCGGTCGAAATTATTCATGAACACTTGCATCAGCGCGGTGCGGTGCAAATTGGGCAAGCGCGGAATTTCACCGATGACGCGCACGTGCCCGAAGCGTTCGATGGTTTCGCGGTTCTCGCGGTTCTGGTCGCCAATCAAAACCACGCCGTGCACCGGAAGCTCCGCGGCATGCAAGGCGGCGAGCGTGAGTAAAGTGTGATTGATGGTGCCCACGTTGCTTCGCGCGGCAAGAATTACCGGCAGCTTGAATTTAGCCATCATATCCAGCATGAATTGCTTCGCGTTGATAGGCACCAGCACGCCGCCCGCGCCTTCGACAATGAGCCAGTCGTTGTTGAGAGTGGTCGGCAAATTAATACGCGCCAAATCGATTTCCACGCCTGCCCACCGCGCGGCGAGGTCTGGCGAAACCGGGGGCACAAATTTGTAAACTTCCTCGAGCGTGCGATCGGTGCCCAATCCGGCGAGGCGCATCACCGTTACGCGATCGGAGCCTTCGAGCGTGCCAGTTTGTATGGGCTTCCAGTAGACAGCATCAAGCGCAGCGCAAAGTAACGCCGCGAGCGTGGTTTTGCCCACGCCGGTGTCCGTACCAGTTATAAAAAAATGGTGCCTCACGCGGAGCCCGCCAACGCCAGAGGAACCGGATGATGCGATTGCGCCCGCCATGTGGATAAAGAGGTCGCCAGCTTCTCAAGTTCTGTGGCAGTAATTTTGTGGCTAACCGAGAAGCGTATGCGCGCGGTGCCTGGTGGCACTGTGGGCGGACGAATCGCTCTGACGGCAAATCCGGAGCGCTGCAAAAATTCCGCGGCGGCGACGGCAGCGTCGTTGGCGCCAATCACAGCGGGGACAATTTGCGTGGTGGTGCCCAGGGTTTCCCAACCATCACGTTGCAAGGATTTCGCGAAGTCTTGCGATCTCGAAAGCAATTCTGCCCGCTCGGTATTCATGCCCGCGGCGAGACGCAGGGCGGCGCGAATTTGTTCCGCCATGTATGGAGGCATGGCGGTGCTAAGAATAAATGTGCGCGCGTGATTGATCAAATGTTCGCGGAGAACTGTCGTGCCACAAACAAATGCGCCAGCGCTTGCCAAAGCTTTGCCGCAGGTATGCATAGCAGCGAGGATTCGGCCGTGGGCCAAGAATTGCGAGGCAATTCCGCGCCCATCTGGTCCATGCACAGCGGTGGCGTGCGCTTCATCGACTATCACGCAGGCGCCATACTTTTCTCCAAGCCCGACAATTGCATCGAGCGGGACCACGTCACCATCCATGCTGAAAACTGTTTCGGTCACAATCAGTTTGCGTCCCGGCTTCGATTGATTTTCTCTCAGGGAAGATTCCAACACGTTTAAATCGCGGTGGGAATAAATTATTTTGCGCGCGCCCGACAGGCGAATTCCATCGATGATGCTGGCGTGATTTAACGTGTCAGAAAAAATCACATCGGTTTTATCTGCGAGCGATGTGAGCAAACCGATGTTTGCCGCGTAGCCGCTGCCAAAATACAAAGCCGCTTCGCTGTGGGCGAACGCGGCGAATTCCTCTTCCAGTTCATTCCACACCGCGGCGTGGCCGGAGAGCAGGCGCGAGCCCGTGCCGCCGATTCGAGCAGCCGTCATCACGACTTCGATTACTGTTTGTTTCAGCGTCGGATTGTCCGCCAATCCAAGATAATCATTGGAACAAAGATTTACGCCGCTGATTTCGACCAGCGCGCGGCGTTGGCTCCGCGATTCAAGTTCGCGCAGCCCGGCTTGTAATCCCGCCAGCAGTGAGTCGTTAAATTCAGAGGGCATGCGATTCGAGTGGCTTCAATCCCAGAGTCTGCAGCAGCTGTTCGTCCTCGTCCGCGCCGGGGTTGGGAGTAGTTAGCAATTTTTCGCCGACGAAAATTGAATTTGCGCCCGCGAGAAAACATAGAGTCACAGCTTCCGGCGACAATTGCTTTCTTCCGGCCGCGAGGCGTACGCGCGAAGCGGGCATCAGCACGCGGGCCGTGGCGATAGCGCGCACCATTTCGAGGGGGTCGAGCGTAGGCGTTTCCGCGAGCGGGGTGCCCGCCACGCGCACCAGCATATTGATGGGGACACTCTCCGGATGGGGCTCGAGTGTAGCGAGTTGGTGCAACAAGCCGATGCGGTCTCGTTCGCTTTCGCCCATACCCAGAATTCCGCCGCAACAAACGGTGATGCCTGCTTTGCGCACTGAAGCCAGCGTTCGCAAGCGGTCGTCGTACACGCGGGTGGTGATGATTGAGCCGTAAAACTCCGGCGAGGTATCTAAATTGTGGTTGTAAGCGGAGAGGCCGGCTTCTTTCAGTCTCGTAGCCTGGCTGTCCGTCAACATTCCCAGCGTGCAGCAAACTTCCATGCCCAAGGCTGAAACACCGCGAACCATTTCGAGCACGTTGTCGAAATCTTTGCCTTCGGGAGCTTGCCGCCACGCCGCGCCCATGCAGAAGCGGGTGACACCGCGTCCGACTGCTTCGCGAGCAACGGAGATTACATGTTGCGGGTCCAACAAGCCCTGGCGTTCCACGTCGGCATCGTAATGCGCGCTTTGCGGACAATAGGCGCAGTCTTCGGGGCATCCGCCGGTTTTGATGGAAATTAATTGGCAGGTCTGCACGCGGTCGGGCGCGTGAAATTGGCGGTGGGTGGTTTGCGCGCGAAAAATTAATTCAGGCAGCGCAGTGCGATAGATCGCGGCAACTTCTTCACGGCTCCAGTTGCTGCGAACCGGTGTTGCAACGTGATCGCTTGCGAAAGGTACGGCGGCTGCGGATGAGGATACCGATGGGTTTGTGCTCATAATCCCCGTGAAACGTTAATTGTATGACTGGCCCAGACCGGCGGGCCGAATTTAGAATGGCATGTTACCATCGCTAGACGGTAGCGTCTCGCCATTCCAGGTGATTCATTCCCGTCGGCGCAAAATTGACGCATTATTAATGACGCGATTGAACCCTACTGTGGCGGCAGCTTTAACCCATTTTAGGGGCGCCGGCACGGTTTGACCGCTATCGCTGCTAAATGTTATAAATCAGCGCTTTGTTGCCAGCCCGCACAAAGCCTTTTCGCTCTCCCTGGGAGGGGTTCCGGGGATGGTCAGGCTAAGATAAACAGTACAAGATAGCCCGTGCAGAATTTGGCGCAGGGCCCTGTTTTAGATTTGCGGGGTGCGCCGCCGGTGCGGCTGTACGCATAGAGAAAAGTGGTCGCGGAATCGTACTACAGAGCGCTGGCTCTGAAACCATTGGTAAATTACGGAGGAATTGTTGATGCGCAACTGGTTCGATAATTTGTGTTCGCTCGCTCGGGGGCCTCTAAAAATAAGCGCTGGCGCGGCGTTCCTCTTGCTGCTCGGCGGCGTATCAGGGCGCGCACAGGAAGTTCAGGAGGCTGGTGGCGAGGCCAATCTAAAGCTGCCAGACCTGTCGCAGGTCTCCTTTCTCGGTATTGACGGGCACAAAATTCTGATGTTCGGGCTGATTTTCTGCGTGTTCGGGTTGATTTTTGGTTTGGCCATTTATAGCAAGCTGAAGAATCTACCCGTGCATAAATCGATGCGCGATATCTCCGAGCTGATTTATGAAACCTGCAAAACTTATTTGATCACGCAAGGCAAATTTATTCTGCTACTGGAAATTTTTATTGCGATCGTAATCGTTCTTTATTTCGGCGTGTTGCTGAAATTTGAAGCCATGCGCGTTGTGATTATTCTGCTATTCAGCCTGGTGGGCATTGCGGGAAGTTACGGCGTGGCATGGTTTGGAATTCGCGTTAACACTTTCGCGAATTCCCGCACCGCGTTTGCCAGCCTTCGCGGGAAGCCGTATCCCATTTATCACACGCCGCTGCAGGCAGGCATGAGCATCGGGATGATGCTGATCAGCGTGGAGCTGCTGATCATGTTGTTTATTTTGCTGTTCATTCCGGGGGACTACGCGGGACCGTGCTTCATCGGGTTCGCGATTGGCGAATCGCTGGGCGCCGCCGCGTTGCGTATCGCGGGCGGAATTTTTACCAAGATTGCCGACATCGGCTCGGATTTGATGAAGATCGTCTTCAAGATTAAGGAAGATGATGCGCGCAATCCGGGAGTTATCGCGGACTGTACCGGCGACAATGCCGGCGACTCCGTGGGACCCAGCGCCGACGGATTTGAAACGTACGGCGTGACGGGCGTGGCGCTGATCACATTTATTTTGTTGGGAGTTTCGAGCCCCACGGTACAAGTGCAATTGCTGGTGTGGATTTTCATTATGCGTATCGTGATGCTGATTGCCAGCGCGGTGGCCTATTTCATAAATGGGACGATTGCCAAAGCAAGATTCGGGAATGTAAACGAGATGAACTATGAGTCTCCGCTTACTTCTCTGGTGTGGATCACTTCCATGGTTTCGATCGGTTTTACGTACCTGGTTTCTTACCTGATCATTCCGTCGCTCGGGCAAGACACGACGCAATGGTGGAAGCTGGCGACTATCATTTCGTGCGGCACTTTGGCGGGCGCTATTATTCCCGAGCTGGTCAAGGTGTTTACGTCCACGGAGTCGCGACACGTGCGAGAAGTGGTCAGCTCGGCGCAGGAAGGCGGGGCGTCGCTGGGGATTCTTTCCGGATTTGTGGCGGGGAATTTTTCGGCGTATTACATCGGACTGGCCATGGTGGTGCTCATGTCGCTGGGGTATTTGATCAGCGAGATGGGGCTGGCGACATTCATGATCGCTGCGCCGGTGTTTGCGTTTGGATTAGTGGCGTTTGGATTTTTGGGTATGGGACCGGTGACCATCGCGGTGGACTCGTACGGCCCGGTGACGGACAACGCGCAATCGGTGTATGAGCTGTCTTTGATCGAGCAAATTCCCGGCATTCAGCAGGAGCTGAAGCGCGATTACAACATCGACGTGAATTTCGAGCGCGCCAAGGAAATGCTGGAAGCCAATGATGGCGCGGGGAACACGTTTAAGGCTACGGCCAAGCCGGTGCTGATAGGGACCGCGGTAGTGGGCGCGACGACGATGATTTTTTCGATCATCATGGCGCTGACTCACGGGTTGACGATGAACGTTAACAAGCTGTCGCTGTTGCATGCACCATTCGTTCTTGGTCTGATCACCGGCGGGGCGATGATTTACTGGTTTACGGGGGCGTCGACGCAGGCCGTAACCACCGGCGCTTATCGCGCAGTGGAATTCATCAAGGCCAACATTCATCTGGAAGAAGCCAAGGCGGCGAGTATTGCCGACAGCAAAAAAGTCGTAGAGATCTGCACCAAGTACGCACAACGCGGCATGTTGAACATTTTTATCGCGGTGTTTTTTGCGACCTTGTCGTTTGCGTTCGTGGAGCCATTCTTCTTTATCGGGTATCTCTTCAGCATCGCGATTTTCGGCTTGTATCAAGCGATTTTCATGGCCAATGCCGGCGGGGCCTGGGATAACGCGAAGAAGATCGTAGAAGTTGAGTTGAAGCAAAAGGGCACACCACTGCACGATGCAACGGTTGTGGGCGACACGGTAGGCGATCCCTTCAAGGACACTTCTTCTGTGGCGTTGAACCCAGTGATCAAATTCACTACTCTCTTCGGTCTTTTGGCGGTGGAGCTGGCAGTTCAGCTGACTGTCACGCAAGGATCTAACGTTACGCATGCGTTGGCTGCGGCGTTCTTCGCGGTCTCGTTTTTCTTCGTGTACCGCTCGTTCTACGGGATGCGCATCCGACAGGAAGCGCACTAGGGCGACATCGTTTATACAGGGAATGCCCGGCCGCAGAAATGACATCCGGGACAGTGGAGAAAAATCAAATTATGAAGAAAAAGGCCATCCGGAAACCGAATGGCCTTTTTTATGCCGGCGTAAATGTCGGCGAGAAATGTCGGCGCGCCGACAATTAAAGTAATACTTTAATTATCTGGTAACTATAACATATTAGTAATATTGCAGCCGTTCGAATCGTGCCCGTTCGAATGATTCGCGAAATTGTCGGCCTTTTCAGTGGGACAAGCCGCTCCCATTTCGGAGATAATCCGAAAATGACGGATCGACATAGTCCGGCACAGGCCACAAACGACGCAGCGCTAAGCAGCCTCATCGACACGGCGTACTCGGATATAAAGGCGCGCGTCGAAAACGGCTAGATATACTGTCCGCATGTATACCCCTCAGGCTGGAATATTCGCTCTTGGAACCTCTTCTCACGCGTACCTGGAGTTTGACCTTCTGGACGCGAAAAAATCCACTCAGCTCGCCTCTGCAATCTCGGCCATCCGTGAACCACGGACCACCACAGGAGGAGTGAACTTCGTCATCGGGTTTCGGCCTGAGCTTTGGCGTGATCTTGTTCCAGACGATGCCCCTCCGGGTGTGGAGGGCTTTAACAAAGAGATACAAGGCACAGAAGGATTTGTTATGCCAAGCACGCAACATGATGCGCTGGTATGGCTGTCTGGCAGTGCCTATGACGTCGTCTTCGATATGGCCCGTACGGTCATCCATGACCTCGCAGGCCAGGCCTCCTTGGGGGAGGAAACCTCGAGTTGGTCTTACCGGCACGATCGCGACCTTACCGGCTTCATTGACGGCTCGGAGAACCCGACGCTGCTCGACGCTCCCATCGCAGCCCTTTTGCCCGAAGGAGTTCCCGGTGCTGCCGGCTCAGTCCTGTTGTTGCAAAAGTGGAAGCACAAGGTAGCTGAGTGGGAAGCTCTGCCGATCGATCGGCAGGAGCGCATCATGGGACGCACCAAACTCGACAGTACCGAACTCGAGAACAAGCCATCGGATTCGCATATCGCGCGTACAGATCAAGACGAGTTTGGGAAGATTTTTCGCCGTAACATGCCCTACGGAAAAGTTGACGACCATGGCACCGTGTTCGTTGGATTCAGCGCAGACCAGAAGCGGCTTTCCAGAATGCTCGATAGCATGGCGGGTCTTGTGACCGGTACCCGCGATGCGCTCACACGCTTTACCGAGCCGCTGACGGGCTCCTATTATTTCGTGCCTTCGGTGGAGAGTCTGCGGCGCTTACGGTAAGACGACCACGCACGCGTCACGGCGCTGACCCTTAGACTCCGCGCTTGCCATCGACTGTGGGCGGATGATGGGATGCTTGGGACTATTAAGAATCGTAGCCGGGGCCACGGGGCGAGCCGTTCTCTTTCCAGAGCTTTTCCCAATTCCAGAGTCCGGAGGTGATGTTGATCGGCAACGGGAATCCGAGTTGATGCGCGAGCATGCAGATCTGCCCGCGGTGGTGGGCTTCGTGCGAGAGCATGTAGCAGAGCATTTCGACACCAACTGGCCAAGGTTTGGCCCAGCCGTCTCTGTGAAACTCTTTGACGCGGCCCGCACTATCGCCGACCGCTTCAGCGAGCATCTCTGAGCAGCGAGCGGCGCTTTCGGCGAGTGCGGCGCGGGCTTGCTGCGGCGTGCAGTGGGTGCGGTTGAGTTGGCGCAGAACTTTCAGGTGCGGGGCGGTCAGCCGGGTCCATTTGGTGCGGACGTTGTGCATGTGGGTGAAAATAGCGGCAATCGGGCGAGTCTTGCCGTGCGGTTTGGCTTTCCAAGCGCGCGGGTCAAGATGTTCGATAAGCATCTGATTCATGCGGTCATTGGCGGCAAAGATCTGGACCGCGGACCGGCCGAGTTGCGGGGAAACGTTCTGTTGGCGAATCGTCACGGCACCCTGCTCTAATCCTCTGCTTCGTAAGTCCAGACTTGGGCTGGTTCGTTGCCCTTAGCCGGCACGGCCACATAGAAACGATCGCGTTTTGCAAAGTAATACCCGGTGCGGACGCCGACCGCAGACGGCACATTCGCCACCAACTCGTAATGCTCGGGATCATTTTGCTGGAAAACGCTGATCAGTCCTTCTCCGCCAATCACGTAAATACGTTTCCGCGATGCGTCGAAGAAAACGTCGTCGCACTCACCCGCTGCGCGCAAGCGAGCAATCTCCTTACCGGTCTGACTGTCCAGCACGACCATCATGGGCGTCTTGCGGGTAATGGTGAAGAGCCGGTGATCTTCTTCATCCAGGGCCATAGCATAATTAGCGCGCAGTCCCTTGAGCGGCCATTTGGTCACCGCTCCAGTTTTTTGGTCGATGAACTCAACGACATTTCCAGCATCCGGAACATTCACGAAGATATGCGCGCCTGAAGCTTCCACCTGGAAGGATTCCGGGTGGCCTCCGGTTTTGTAAACATCGCCAACGCGTTCATCGGTTTTTGGATCAATCATGCCGATTCCGCCATCCTCCTGGCCGAATCCCACATACACTCTTTTGGCAGCTTCGTCATAGCGCATGTTATCGGGGTCGGTGCCGAAATCGATGGTCTTACGAAGGGTGTATGTTGCGCCGTCATACACCCGGACCTTGCCATCCTCCGCGTTAGCCACGTAGAGCTTGTCCACGGCCGACACGTAGAGCGCTCCCTGCGGCTGAGCTAGTCCCTTGATGCTGTGAATCACCCGGCCAGCGAATACGTCGATAACTTCTAGCGAGTTATTTCCAAGCGCGGAAACAAACAACCTTTTGCGCTTGGCATCCGCGGAAAAGTGATCGATTCGCCCAGCCACGCTGGGAACCGGAATTTGCTCCTCCAGCTGCAATGGGAGAACGTCTCGCGCGGAATTCTGAGCCGCGACGATCTTCGGGCCGCTGTGCCAAATAATTCCTATTGTTACCAGCATCAACCCACTGACGACGAGCTTTTTCATCCGGCCCTCCTAAGATTTCTAGCTCTTTCCAGTCGCGAAAATCTAAGGCTGTGGTTCAAATACCAAGATGGCCGCGTCTTCATTGCCGTGGGCCGGCGCGGCGACGTAGTAGCGATTGAAGATCGGCGACCAGAAGGAAGTGCCGGCGCCGGCTCGCGTTGGTAATTTGCCGATAAATTCGTAATGATCTGCGTCCTTCTGCTGATAGACGAAAACATATCCAACCTCATTATCGCGACCGCCTGAAACGTAAATGCGTTTCTGTGCGACATTAAAGTAGACACCGTCCATGCCTTCTGTCGTCGGCAGACTTGCTAGCTCTTTACCGGTGTTGGAATCCATCACGACCATTCGCGGCGGCGTGCGCGTGCCAATAAATAAACGATGCGTTTTTTCATCCAAGGCACCGTCACCGTTGCGTTGGCTGCTTACTGGCCAGGTGGAAACCACTTCGCGTTTTTGGGTATCGACAACTTGCACTTTGCTTGCTATGGAAACGAAAACGTATAAAGTTTTTCCAGACTTGTCCAGAAGAAGCTCCGAGGGGTGCGCGTCGACTTTGATGTCGCCAAGATGCTTATCGGTTTTTGCGTCGATGATTGCAATTTCGCCGTAGTCCTTGCCGGCATCTTTTCCGCCATAACCCACATAAAGGAGGCTTTTAAGGGGGTCGAACGCAACCCGGTTCGGCCCGAGGTCAAGTTTGATCGAATCAACCAATTCCAGACTGTCGCCGCGAAAAACGCGTAGCATTCCATCATCTCCGCTGGCCACGAACATTTTATTGAGGGATGGAATATAGGCGATTCCCTGCGTCTTCTTAAAGCCGGGAATAGTCTTCGACCATTTGCCCGCCCCGAGATCGACTACTTCGACCGAGCCGTTGTCCAGCCCGGCAACGAACAGTCGGTTGCGCTGTACGTCTATATCCATATGATCGATGCGCCCTTTGACGTTCGGCATGGGAATTGTTTGCACTAAACGTAGAGGCTCTTTTTCTTGTGGCGTAGCTCTCGAAATAAGTGCGGACAAAAACAGTAGCGCCGTCACGCAAACGCCGAGAAACTTCTTCATAGTGTTAACCTCGCATGAGTGTCGAGCCACTTGCGGAATGATATCTCGATCCGCGCTGTCTTTGACTTATACTCCTGCGGCAGAGCTTCCATGGTATGAAAAGGCATGCTGGGAATCTAAGACGCTAATCTGGAATCCGCGATGAATAATTCCGCAAAAATTCATTGGGTGCGTATTTTAATAGGCGGATTTCTGGCCGAGGTATCCGTGATTGCGGTGGTCATTCCGACATTATTGTTGTTTGGCCAACGTGCGGTGACCTACGTCGCGCTATCGGGATCTTTGGTGATGTGTTTTTTGTTTGCTTTGTGGGTGGGGCGGCGCGTCGATTCGTACTTGGTTCTGCACGGAATTCTGGTAGGAGTTGTCGCCACGCTTTTGTACGTCGGTTTAACTCGGGGCCGACCAGAACCTACCGCTTATCTGGTCGCGCATGTTTTGAAAATTCTCGGCGGAGCGGCGGGGGGATTCTTCGCGGAGCGCCGACGAAAGGCGAGGAGTGGCGCGACGGCGGATGTCGTTTAGGGCTACTTGAAATTTAACAGCATGGAACGACCGCTCAGAAGAACTCGCGGTTTAGTTGAGTGATGTTTCCACGTTACAAGACCCACCCTCCAAAAATCTGAGGGTGGGGCACCCTTCGTGTTGGTTCCGTGTAACGATTCTTCTCATTTATATTTTGATCAGGCCGGGGAAACGGTGGGGGTTGTTGTCGAAGCCGGGGAATACGGTGGCGAGATCTTTTACGCCGATGTGTTTGGTCAGGGCTTCGCCGAGGACGTAGCGGAAGTCGGTGGTCAGGGCTAGATCGCGGCCGTCGTTTAGCTGATGATCGTCGAGGCCGGGCCATTTGCCGTAGACTTTTCCGCCTTTCACTTCCCCGCCCATTACGAACATGCAGTTTGCGTGGCCGTGATCGGTGCCGCGATTGCCGTTTTCCTTGGCGGTGCGGCCGAACTCGCTCATGGTAACGACGACGATGTCCTGCATGCGGTCGCCCATGTCTTGATGGAAGGCGGCCAGCGATTGGCCGAGGTCTTTCAGCAAATTGGAGAGCTGGCCTTGGACGCCGCCTTCGTTGACGTGATTGTCCCACCCGCCGCAATCGACGAATAAAACTTCCACACCGACTTTGGCTTTCAGCAGCTGGCCGATTTGTTGCATGTTTTGTCCCAGGCGGCTGGTGGGATATTGCGCGCCATTTTCCGGCGGCAATTTGCTGGTGTCGATTTTGCTGAGCATGTCGATGGCTTCGAAGGTTTCGGTGCCGGTGCCGTGGAGCGCGTGGTCAACGCTTTGCGAATACATGGCTTCGAAGCCGCCCTGGACGACGTTATTCATGGCCGCGGATTGCGGGATCACTTTGAAGTTTTTTAAATCCGGCAACGCGATGGCGCCGGCGCTGCCTCGCAACATGCGCGGAAGATTCGGGCCCATGGCCACGGCGCGAAATGGCGAGGCGTTTTCTTCTGGGATGGTTTGCAGGGCGCGGTCGAGCCAGCCGTCGTCGGTGGCTTTGACACCGGGCGTGCCGGACTCCATGAAATCCTGCGCGTCGAAGTGCGAGCGGGTGGGATCGGGCGAGCCGGCAGCGTGCACGATAGCCAATTGATTTTTGTGGAAGAGCGGCTCGAGGGGCGCGAGGCTGGGGTGCAAACCGAAATATCCGTCGAGATCGATAGCCGCTTCTCCGACTACGCCGCGGCGTGGTTGAGGAATGGCGATGGAGGGACGGAGGCGGTAATAGTTGGGCTCGGCAAAAGGCACGACGATATTCAGTCCGTCGGCGGCGCCTCTTTGGAACAGCACTACCAGCTGTTTCTTGTTGGGCATCGGTGTGGCGGCGACGGCGCGTTGTAAAAATGCGGGCATGGCGCTCAGCCCCACCATGGCCACGCCGCCTTGCTTCAAAAAATATCGCCGGGAAAATCTCATGTGCTGCTCCTTCTGTTGCAACCGCGACTAAAACATCATCGACTCAATATCAACGCAACATCGAGACTGGGACTAGCGTCTCTGAAATTCCGGAGCGCCGAGGACCAGGCCAGTCACCACACCAAGGTCAACTTTTTTTACTGGATCGTCGAGCTTGGCCTGCAGAACTTGTGGGCTGTCCAATTGCTTTTGCAGCGTTTCTAATGTTGTGGGGCTCGCTTGGCCGCCCAGGAAAATTTGTAGTGCGCGTTCCAGTGCGACGTTCGGCTCGGTGGCGTCAACGCCCAGCAACGAAGCTACGTCGGCGCGAGAGCCGCGAATTTTGTTTCCCGCCAAGGTCAAAGAAAAATTCAACCGGTTCAGGAGTGCGCCAGTGTTGACCCAGGCTTCCGCGTTATCGGCGTATCCGGTTGGAGGCTGGCATTGGTAGAGCGGCTCGCCGATGCGCCCGACCCATTGCACCAAGGGCATGGCGGTATCGGCATCAGCGCCGAGCGCGCGCACGGCGGATACCACCAGTTCGAATGGCGTTTTAATTTTTGCGCGGTAGGCATCACCGGACCAAAACTCCGGCGAATAAATCATGGTGTGCATCACCGCGCGAATATCACCGTCGCTCGATTCAAATGTTTTGGCCATGCGCGCGACTAATGGAGCAGGCGGATTGTCCGAAACAAATCGGCGCGCCAATTTCGTGGAGATGAACTTGGCGGTGCTATGTTGACGCACGAGCAGCTCGATTGCTTGCTCGCCGTCTTTCATTCCGCCGGCATGAATTTTCTTCTTCAGAACAATTTTCTGGTCGGGGTCGTGGAGCTTTTCGTCAAATTTAAATTGCGGATTCAGTCGGGGCTTGTCGATGGTCCAACCAGTGAAGCAGCGGGCCAACTCGGTTACGTCTTTTTGGGTGTAGCCGCCTTCTACGCCCAAAGTGTGAAGCTCCATCAATTCGCGGCCGTAATTTTCATTGAGGCCGCGGGTATTTTTCCTGGCTTGCTGGTTTTGCGGCTGGGGAGGCCGGCCGAACCGGCCGCGATTTTGGCGCATGGCGCGGAGTGCAGCCTGGCGCTGGGCGGCGTTGGGATCGGCGCTTAAAAAATTATCCAGATAAAAAAGCATCGCGGGGCTTTCGGCCGTGGCGGTGACTAAATCTTTGAACTTGCCCAAGGTATGCGGCTGGATTACATCGCGTTCGTAAGAAGTGAGGTACCACTTGTCTTCGCCTTTGGCGGCGTAGACATTGAAATGGTTGAACCAGAAATCGTCCATGACCTGCTGCAATTGGCGCTCGCTGTAAATGGCGCGGGTCACTTTGGCCATGGCCAGTTCTTCGATCACGCGCTGCGGCTTTTTGCTGTTGTCGGCGATTACTTGTGGGACGGCGTTGGGATCGGGGCCGCTTAAGACATTTCGTTTTCCGGCGCCTGGAGTGGTCGGATTGGCGGCGACTTCTGGGTTCGTTGGCGACGGCTTCGTTTTCATGGAAACCGGGACGCTGGCTTTATCTGCGACGTTTATTTCGGGGGAATTATTTGAAGCGGATTGTCCGACGGCCGCGGAGGAACCTGGCGGCGCAGTCGCCACGCTTCCATCGGGGGCGTTTTGCATGTCCTTATCTTTACTGCCCGCCGGGCCACCGTCAGTGGCGAATTGCGGATTGGAGTTCGCGGTGGAGTCGGCGCGCTTGGCGGCCTGAATGGCAGCTTGCTTTGGCTGCGGATATTCTGCGATCAGTTGCGCCGAGGACTTCGAGAGCGTGGGAAGATTTTCGAGACGCGCATTCAGCGCTTGATCGTCAATGGAATTAGGCGCCAGTTGTTGATCGATCCACTTGGCCAATCCCATTTGGCGCACGCGCTCGACATCGCCGGGGCGCGGTCCGTAGGCCAGGCGATTCATGGCGTGAAGAATGGCTTCAGCGGCGGTGAGTTCGGTGATGGGCAAGCCTTTCAAGACGGGGTCCTGTTTTGGTTTTTTGTCTTTCGCGGCGGCTGCGGGAATGGCGGCGATGGCTGGAAGATCAACTCCTAGAGACAATACGCAGGCAATCGACAAAAATACCGCGAACAACGCTTTGGGGCGCAGAGAGACTTTCGCCACTGAGCTGTGGCAGGAATTCTTCGGTAGCAGTTTTGTGTAGCCGGGCTTCATGCCTGCTCCATAAAGATTAACCCCATGGCCGTCGGGAAGTTGCAGGCTCGAGGGAGCCTGTGTCGAATGCGGCTTTTCCGGAAAAGGCTAAAAAGTAAGAGTTGAGCAGTGATGGCGCCGAGAAGAGCTTCGTGGTTATGAATACGGTGTTTCCACGTTACAAGACCCACCCTCCAAAAATCTGAGGGTGGGGCACCCTCCGCGATTTTTAGGTAACGGGGAAGAGTAATCAAAAGACGTCGAAGTCGACGATGCGCCGCGATTTTTTGGGTCAGTAAGAATAATTACATTACGTCGAAGTCGACGACGCGATTGGGAGCTTTGTTGCCGGCGGCATCCACAGCTTGCATCACCAGGCAGTAGGCGCCGGGGGGCAAATCCTTAACATTAACTTTTAAGCCCACCGGCACCACCGGATTTCCTTTTTGAATAAATGCGTCGGCGGTCACCACACCGGTAAACATCACTTCTTTCTTGCTGGCGCGATCGAGAATGCGATACCCGAGACCGATCTTCGGCGGGTTGTCGGAAGTAAGTAAGGGCTCGTAAATTTCAGAATAGACAATCACGTTTTCATCGCGTTTGAAGCGGTTGGTCCCTGACGGCATGATTTGCAATCCGTGCACCACCAAAGGGGTGCGGTCTTCGAGCAGGGCGGCATCGAGGCTGGTCGGGATGTCGCCGAGTTTTTGCGCGTTGTTAGTTAGCGCCACGCCGCCGAGACTAAAGTGTTTTCCATCGTAGGCATCGATTTGCAGCGGCGTTTCAAATTTTCCAAAAGCGTCACCGCCGGCGCTCAATACCACGGTCAACTTGTACGTTCCGGGAGTAGCGTCAAACTGATTTTCGTAGCGATATGGATTCTGAGTGAATTGCTTCCATTCATCCTTTTCCAGATTGAGATTCACGGTGTCGCTGAAGCGCGCCCCGACCGAGCCATCCGCGCGATAGGCGATACCCAGCACATTCAGGTTGGCGTTGTATTTTCCTTTTTCTTTGTTGAAGTGCACGGCATCGGCGGGAATTTCCATGGCGAGATTCACCCGCGCGACATTTGCGGAAGTATAGAAATAAGGAGCCTGCATGCCGCCGTGGATCGAACCGGCTTGCGCAGCAGCGGCGCGCGATTCAAGTTGTTTTTCTACCGGCTTCCCTTCCAGGGTGTTGCCGGTTTTCACATTGCAATATCCGCTGCGGGAGCGCACGTTCGTGCCGCCGCGGCTCAGTTTCACCTTCAGCGTGTGGCATGAACCTTCCGGCGTGTCGCTGGGCACATAACCCAAAATATAAAATTCACTTTGCTCCTTGCCGATGCGCTGCAGACCACCCAGAAGATCGTTGGTGTTGAAGATCGTGAATCCGCCGGTGCCTTCAGCCAAGGACGCCAGGATTTGCTGATTGGTGGAGGCTGACGGCGGGAATGGCGGAACGATGGTGCGCGGCTGGTTGTACGGCGAATTGAAGTTGAAAGCGCTTGGACTGGTGGTTCTGGGGGCGGTTCCTGTTCCGGTGCCGGTTGTCCCACCGGTGCTGCGTCCGGCGCCGGTACCTGTGCCTGTTCCTCCGGCAGTTCCCTTTCCGCCGGCTCCTCCCGCGGGTCCTGCCCCTCCGGTGCCGCCAGTGGTCCCACGGCCTCCGCCCGCGCCTGCGCCCCCACCCGCGCCGCCGGGCCGTTGCGGATCAGGTTCGGCTGAGTTAAAAAAAGACGTCAGCAGCAGTCGAGGCTTTCCATTATTCGAGCTTGTATCGGCGACGTTGTTCGCGACGTTGTTCGCGCTGTTGCTCGGGGAATCACCGATATCGAGGCGCGCGCTCCCGCCGGGCAGTCCGCCAACCAAACCGCGCGCGTCCAAAGCGTAGATAGCCACGTTGGACTTGTTGCAGGCGTCGATCGTGGCGGTGAGTTCCGATTGATTCTCGGGATTCAGCGCGAAACCTCCAGAAAATAACACCAGCATTTTTCTCCCCGGCACAGTTCGCAGATTCTTAGCGAGGCTGCGCACCGCCAGCAATACGCTGCGCGCGCCAAAATCAGCCTCCGCATTGCTGAGTGAGGAAAGTCCGATCGAAGCGACGGTCACTGGCTGCACGTCGGGAACGTTGGCGTTGGGATTTACGGACGAAGACTTCACGCCGGCCACCGCGGACTTCAACAGGTCTGCGTTGGCGGTAAAATTTTGCACGATGCGCAGCGCGCCTCCAAAATCGACCACGGCCATCAAATGTTCGCCATCGGAGTTCGCGGCGATGAATTGATTCGCGGCGTTGCGGGCCTGAATCTGGTCGGGCATCTGCATGGTGGAATTATCGAAAAAAAGAATCAGGTAACGCTTTTGTCCGCTGGCCTGGATGGCGGGGTCGGAGCCGGTAGAAAAGCTGGAGATGGTTTGCTCTTTGTTGTCTTCAAAAACTTTGAAATCGCTTTGCTTGAGGTCGCGAATGTACTCGCCTTTCTTGCCTGTGACTACGGTATCGACCAAGACCAAGCGAGATTCTTTCCTGATTACGACGCTGCTCTGCGGCGGCTCAGTGGAATTTTGCTGCGGTGATTGCGAGGCATCTTTTGGGGTGGCGTCTTTAGGCGCGGCATCCTTAGGTACTTCAACGGTGGGAGGTGCCGGGACTGGCGCGGGAGGATTATCCTGCTGGGCACCCAGCCGGGGTGGCGAGAGCAGCAGCGCGATTGGCAGTAAGATTGACATCCAGCTGAGTCGGTTTGAAATTGTTGTCATGTTCATGGCCATCGCTCCTGACTGCCAAATCAATTCGGAATGACTACCGCGCCATTACGCGCGGCCATCTGCGCACCTTCACCGTCGCGGACCACTAATCGCACCATATAGGTTCCGGGCTTAACGTCATAGCTTGATTTTAAGGTGAGGCCTGAGCGGCTCAAGCGGTTGTAAGTGGTGTCCAGCAATTTCATCTGCACCGTTTTCTCACCGCCGACAACGAAATTTCCGTTGTCGTCGAAAATGGCGGTGGCGATGGTGAGAATGTCGGCATTGCGGCCTGCCTCTTTGCGAAAATGAATATTCTTTACGTCGAAGTGAGTTAAGACCGAGAGACGCGCGGAAGTGGCATCTTTCTTGAAAAATTGGGTTTGTAAATCCACCGGCACGTCGTGCAATTCGTCCTGGGAAAAAATGGCTTCGCGGATTTCTTGCTTGGCCGCTTCTACAGGATCAGGGATCTTTTTGGGGGCGTAGTAGCCGTTACGGGCCTGAATGGCATATTTCTGTTTGTTGGTCAGAGAAACTTTGAGGGAGTGGAACCGGCCGTCGTATTTGATAGTTTGCGGAGAAAATCCCAGGACGTAGGAAAGCGACGGGGCGGCGACGGCCTGGCGCAGGCCTTCGTCGAGGTCATTGCGATTGTGAAAAAAAGTGCCGCCGGTTCCGTAAGCCAATTGTTGCAGCACCTCGTCCTGAGCTTGCTGGGCGGCCAGGCGGTAGGAGGAGCTGATGCCGGCGGTGAGTGCCGAGCCCCGCGGCGGGTTGGCGATGTCACCCAGGAGATCTGGCGTGTAAAGGCCGCGGGCGTCGATGGTATTGATGACGATGCCTGCGTGGCTGGCGCGGTCTATGAGGTCAGAAGTCTCCGACCACAAGGTACTGGGGATAAAACCGGGTGAAACAAAAACCATTACGCGTTGGCCGGGCATGGCCGATAGCTGCTTGATGGCCTCTTCAATATGGCGATAGGCATATTCGGTTTCCCCATCGCCGAGGTTTAAAACTCGCATGGCAGCGGACTGCGCCATTTGGGTGGCCTGCGCAATTTTCGTTTCGTCGCCATTGAACGCGCATTGCACGGCATCTTCCGCAGCAATCGCCAAAGCTTGCGAGTCGCTCTTATTTTGAATGAGGTCGGCCTGGTAGTAGGTCACTTCCGGACACTCGTGGAATCCCCCGGCGCCAGTGATGGGATGCGGGACGATGGAAAGCAGAGATTTCGTGAGCTGATCGTGGTCGGCGGTGAAGGCCAAGTGGAATTGGCCGGAGGCGCTGAACATGGCCACGCGATCGGAAGGCGCGAGGGCTCCGAATAATCTGGTTGCGGCGTCACGCACTACGGTGGTGTCCTCCATGGACATGTGCACGTCGTCGAACATCACACCCACGAAGCGCTGAGGTAATTTTTTGGCGGCGGATTCAACTTCGACGGATGTGGGAGATTCGCCGGTCTCCTCGTCTTTGGAGGGCGTGGGCTTGAGGACTTGTGATTCTGGAGTTTCTGTGGAGAAGGAGGTTATGACTTGCGGCTTGCGATTATCGAAGAGCTGAAAATCTTCCTTGCGCAGGCTGGTGACGATTTTGCCCTGGTTGTCGCGCACGACCACGCGGACTAGCACTAGGTTTACGTGGACTTTGAAGGTGGCGGCAGAGTCTTGAGTAACCATCTCGGAATTATCTGAGGGCTGTTGCGCGTTGGGAGATTTTGTTGCGTCTTGTTTGGCACCTTCTTGCTGAGCCGGTCGCGGTGTGGTGCTGGTGGACGGAGCGGGAGGTGCGGGTGCGAGAGGATCTTGCGCGTTCAGCACGGCGCAAACGCCAAACAATAACGGAAGTGCCAGGAAAGAGAGGACGCGCCGAGTGAAAGGAAATTGCGGCATCTTGGGGCAACTCCTGCCCTTAGTCAAAAATCAAGCCCGCAGGAACTTGGGTGGTAGATGCGTCCACGGGGGTAACTAGTTTTAACTATTGGCTTGACTATACGCCCCGGCGAATTTTGCTGTCAACGCACGGGCCGGGAGGTCTAGTTGACAGGTTGTACCTCAGTCACATCCAATCCGTGTTCGGCCGCTGCTTCGGCGATTGCGGCGCGCACTGGAGCTACACGGTCAGGAGGGCCATAAAAATTCAACTGGAACGTTGTGCCGCGGGGATATTGCCCGAGCTTGGCTTTTAAGGACGAGACATCAAGCGCTGAATACTGGTTTATAGAGGCTACCATCTGATTTCCAACCAAGGTGACGCTCAGATCGCCCGGTGATTTCCAGTGCCACTGCTTCACGTTATCGCGCTCCTGGCCGAGGGTCAGATTCTCGAGCTCGGTGATTTGTTCGTCGGTCAGCAACCAAGCCTGCGCCTTCCCAATGGCTTCGACTAAGCCAAACTGGAATCCTACAGCTTCATTGGCGTCATTTCGAATTCCGGGCCGCATGTCCAGCTCTGTCCCGCGCGCGGCCCACTGCTCACTGAATTTTCGCAGCCGCTCCCACATGGCGTTCTGCGCTTGCTTGCTGCCGTATTTCGCGAGTGTCTCGCCAGCTTGCCGGGCACGGTTGAGGTCCGGGCCATTCAGGCTCGCTATTATTCCAGGTTCCACTTCGCTCCAGCGACCCATCTTGGCCACAGCAGGAAAAGCGTTTGTCATACAGTAGCTTGGGGCCTGCGTTAAGCTCTTGACGCCATAATCGGGATCGACGCGCAAGAAATACAAAACGAATCCATCTGCGCTCATACAGTCCTGTCCGGCATTGGCTTCGTAGACTTTCCTTACCCGGGGCAGGATGGCCTTAGTGGAAAATCGTCCAATCAGTTGAGCATCCAAAGGCCTGGTGCGGCTTTCTTTTTCTTCGATTCGGGCCGCGAGCATTTCATCAAATTGCGGCAAAGTTTCGTTGGGAAGGAGACCAAGGGTTTCCCCTTTAACGGTGAACATGCCGTTGTCAATGTGGGGATGCCTTATTTCCTCGAGGAATACCGGAGCAGCTTCGTGGAGATCCAAATCATAGAAGCAACGCAGGGCCAGATCTCGCAACATCTGATGATCCATGTTTGGCTGCTCAACCAGCTTCTTTAGCACGGCGCTCATTGCGGGAACCTTCAGTCGGTCCCAGAAGCTCATGAGCAGACCCCACTGCTGGTCATGAGTCAAATTTGCGAAGGCTGCCGCGACGTCTTCACCGGAAATTCCCGCGAGAGGTTTGACGTTCTCGGTCTCGTTCACGGGGCGCGCCAACAATGTTTGTATCGTCTCCGCTTTCGCTGCCCCTCTCTTGGCCGACACCAGGGTTGCAGTCTTCTGATAAAGACCGTCTTGTATGTCCTGGAGTTCTTTGTATTGCGCCTGTACTCGCTCGTTCCAAAGCTTCAGTTGCTGCTGATCTTTTTCAGGATAGGGAGGAAGAGGTTCGTGATTCAGTTGCAACTTTAATTTGGCGAAGATGTATAGGTAACTGCCAGTCACGGCGATGTCAGGAGCGCCCATTTGCTGCTCGAGTTCGCGGACCACCAAACTCTGATGCAGCGAGCTAGCCAGGCCTGCAACCTCATTCCAACTGTCAGCGGCCGCTGGTGTTCCGAGAACAAGTACGAGCTCATGCACCGCTGCCGGAGAATCCAAAAAGCGAAGCACGCGCAAAGCTTTGGCCTTTTCGGCATCCGTGCTCGATGACATATGCAGCGTTGCCAACGCAGCGCTAAGGATCTCGTGTTGCCAGGCTGGGCCGCCGGGAACGATGTCAAACTCCAAGTTGTTGGAGTGCAACTCCACAACCTCGTTCTTCTCGAGTCCCCGACGACTAACGCGGTCGGAAGTTACGTAGAGTAAGTAGTGTCCCGGTTTCTCCAGGGCTACCCATTCATTCAAGTCTTCGCGCCTGGCTTGTGGCTCGGAGGAAAGCGTCAGTGAACTCGAGAGGCCGCCACCCATCATGGCTCCAATGGAGTAATAACGCTCGAGTGGGTCGCGACCGGGCGGATCGACGTGAAACTGTTCGATGTTAAGGCGTCCGCTGCGATCGTAGTTGGCGGTGTTCATGTCGTACATCTCGGGAATAGAAGCGCGGAACGATAATTCAATGGGGATAATTTCGCCGACATGAAACCGGCTAATGCCATCTGCAAATCGAATTGAGAGAGAGGCACCACTTTCTTCTTGAGCAAATAGGGTTACAGGAAGAATCAAGGCCGCGAGGGCTAAGCATAAAAGCTCATAAAATATTTGAAATTCCCGAAGATGGCCGCGTCGAATCATTGCAACTTTGCGTACTCGGTGGTGGCTTGCTTGAGGACGGGGATGTTGGGGTCGGCGTCTTTCCAGAGGAAGAGAAAGGCGTTGTAGGCGTGGCTGGATTTGGCTTTGTCGCCGGCGAGGGCGTAGGAGCGGGCTAGGCCCAGGTGGGCTAGCGCGGCGATGGGTTCGTTGGCTACTACGCCGCGCCAATCGAGGATTTTTTGGAATTCGGCGGCGGCTTGGGCGCCTTGATGAGCGGCTAAAAAGGCTTGGCCGCGAACGTAGATGGGGTAGAGGTTGGTCCAGAAGGTGTTGTTGCCTGGGACGGCTAGTTCGTAGGGCGAAGCGACGGAAAGTGCTTCAATAGCCTTCGCGACATTTTCAGGGGAACGGTCAGGGGAACGTTCAGGAGAACGCTCAGGCGAAAGAGCAGGCGAACGGTGAGGGGAACGATCGGGCGAACGATCGCTCGGGGGCTCAGGGGAACGGTCAGCGGCGTTTAGAAAAAGCTGGGCGTGTAGAGTCGGCAAGTAATTGAAGCGGACCACGGTGTCGTCCGGGAAGCGTTTCTGCAAATCTTCGGCGAGTGTTTGAGCGCGCGCGGAGTCGCCGATCACTGCGAGAGCCAAGGCAGCGGCGTATTGCGCATCGCGACCATTGGATTTTTCCAGAGTGGCGGCGGCGTGTTGCCTGGCCTCTGAAGCGTTTCCGTAGAAAGCTTCCCAGAGAGCGGCAGCGGCTTCGCAACCGGCCTCCACCTCTTTTTCGCCGGCACGATCTGCAGAAGTTGCAGCCTGTCGAGAAAATTCGCGCGCGGCGGTAAGCTTGCCAGAATACGCGGCGGTACTGGCTTGCAGGTAAAGCATGACGTTTTCTTTTCCAGGTTTGCCGGAGGCCCAAGATACCTGCTGGGCCATGCTGTCTGGGTTGTTCTGCAGAAAGGCGAGCAGATAGAGGTAAATGCGGAGATCGAGGGAATCGAGATTCTTTGACAAGGCTTCGCCGGCGGCTGCGCCAGCTTCGTTGAAGCGATTCAAGCGAACAAATTCGGCGACGACATCGCCATAGATCAAGCCATCCGGGCTTAGACGGAGACCCTCGCGAAATTCGTTCAGGGATTTTTCGTGCTGACCCAGGCTCTGATAGATGACACCCAGATTCGTCTTGGGCACCTGCTCGCGGGGATAGATTTGGGCCCAGAGCTCGTAAGCCTGGCGAGCCTTTTCCAAGTCGCCGGTGGCGAATTGGTAGTAGTGAGACTCGATATAAAACTTTTCCCATTCACTCACGCGAGAACGAAGGCCGTAGGCTTTGTAGGTATTCTCGGCCGACAATTTCTTTTCGCCAATGTTGTAGTAAGAAGTGCCCAACATGGCGTAGGCCATGGCGAATTTGGGGTCGAGCTCGATGGAATGCTTGAGCAGCGGGATGGCGGCGGCAGGGTCTCCCTTTCCCTGCATGGTCTGCCGCCCCATGCTGTAGGCCTGCAAAGCCTCGAGCGATGGGGTGGTGGCTTGTTCGATGGGAGTGTCCAGCTTCTGTACGGTCTTGAGCGACTCTCCGAGTTTTGCGCGCAATTTTGTGGAGGCTTCGCCAAGAGCTTTCAGGACATTTTCTTTTCCATTGGCGGTGACCTGTTCCTGAGCCAGGTAATCACCGGTCTGGCAATTCACGGCGCTCACGCCGATGACGTATTGGGTGCCAAGATTGGAGATGGAACCGCTCAGGTAGGCTTTGCTTCCGGCGCGCTGACAGAGATCGCCGATAATCGCGGGAGAAAGTTTGGTGTCAGCGGAGCGACCCATAAGCCGCAAGGTTTGCTGAATGCGCTGGTCGGAGACCAGGCTCAAGAAGGGTGATTGCTGCAGTTGAGCGGCCAGGCCTTGACGCAGGGTGTCGTCAAAAATGGGGTCGCCGGTTTTATTACTGAAATCGGCGAGGACGATCGTATCCATGCGGTTCAAGGCGTGAGCCGGGCGCGCGGCGTAATACCAAGCAACGAGAATTAAAAGAACTACGAGCAGCGCGCTACCGGCTGCGAGCTCTTTCCAACGAAAGCGAGATGGTCGAGGTTGAGGAACAAAGTCAGATCGCGTTATGTTGCCGGATTCCACCTCACGTTTGAGCTGTTGCAAATCCGAGCGAACTGCTGCGGCGGTGGAATATCGTTGGCTTCTATCTTTTTCAAGGCACTTGGTGATGATTTCTTCCAGCCTTAGAGGAATTTGCGGGTTTGCGGTTCGAATGGAAACGGGAGCGCGAGTCAGGATGGATTCGATAATTACGCCGCCAGTGCGGCCGCCGAAAGCTTGCTGGCCGGTGGCCATTTCATGGAGCAGCAGACCAAAAGCGAAAATGTCGGTGCGGGCGTCGAGGTCGTCGCCGCGGATTTGCTCCGGCGACATATATGCGGGAGTGCCACTGATGACGCCGACGAGGGAGACTTCTTGCGACTGCCTGGAGGACGAATCCGAAGAATCGAGATGAGGAAGCTCTTTGGGAAGAAGCTTGGCGAGGCCGAAATCGAGGACTTTGGCCTGGCCGCGTTTGGTCACGAATATGTTAGAAGGCTTGATGTCGCGATGAATGATGCCGCGAGCGTGTGCAACATCGAGAGCGTCGGCAATCTGAATGCCGAGATCGAGGATGTGCTCGACGGAGAGAGGTTGGCGTTGGATATGCTGACTGAGAGTTTCACCGTCAATGAATTCCATGACGATGAAGGAACGGTGATCCTCTTCGCCAACGTCGTAGATGGTGCATATGCCGGGATGATTGAGCGCGGAAGCGGCGTGGGCTTCGCGGCGGAAACGCTCCAATGCCTGAGCATCCTGATCCAGGTTATCGGGAAGAAATTTCAGAGCTACAGTGCGATCAAGGCGGGTGTCCAGTCCCTTGTAGACGACGCCCATTCCGCCAGCACCGAGTTTTTCCAGGATGCGATAGTGAGAAATGGTCCCGTCAATCATTGGCGAGCCGACGTTTAATTTCGAAGATTCAAATCACAAGGTCTGATCGTTAAGAGTGGCATCGCCAGCGACTTTGGGCCTGTCGACCTTGGGGGGCTTGGGCGATCCCAGCATATTGAGCACGCGGGCGCCATCGCCGTAGGCGTTCAAGTCGAGAAGCGGTTCCAGTTCAAAGGTTACGTTCTTGCTGCAAACGGTGCACATCAGTGCGCCATAAGCCGCGCCATCTTTCGGGACGAAGATGTTGTAGCGCATGACGCGGTCGCAACAGACGGGAACCCAGACGTTGGTGGATTGCGCTGGAGTCATAAGTCACCCATGCAAAAGCAATTGCCGGGGATTGTACACCGAAAGGCGGTTGACCGGTGGCTGTCTGAAATATTGGATTGGCATTGCTTATCTCGTTTCGGGGAATTTTTTGTCAACGCACGTCAGGGGCATATTTTTGCAGAACTATTTTGCTTAGCTTCTACGCTTGAAACTCCGTCCCATTCGTCGATCCATACGAAGTTTTGGTAGTGGGTCAGTTTCCGGTTAGCGTTAATCAGGCACTTGGCCCCTCGGCGTATTTGCCGAGAGAAAACGAAGTGTTATTTTTGACAGTTACCCCCATTCAATCCCGCTTGCAGAATCATGCACCGCTCAACCTGCGCTAGAACTCCAACTGGCTGATCAGACTGAACAAATGTTTGCATCTTCCATCGGATGGATTCTCGTCGTTTCCGGGATAATCACAATTGGGGGCGGGATGGGAGCCATCTTTTCACCTGTTTTGTTTTTGCGATTGGGTTTTGGAGTCGAAAGCCCTGCCAGCTCGGCACTTTTCTTTGTTCGGCACTGGGGAGTCCTAATCGTTGCGGTTGCAGCGCTCATCTTGTACAGCACCTACACGCCGATACTGCGCGCTCCAGTCTTGGTCGCAGCCGCGTTTGAGAAGTTTGCGATCGGGCTGTTGGTGTTCTTCGGGCCCGTGAAGCGAACAGGCGCGATGACCGTGATAGCAACGGTGGACGGCGTATTCGCTATTCTCTACGTTGCATATCTTGCGGGGATATAGATGTCAGTGCCTGGTTAGTCGCGTTGTCGGAAACTGACCCACTACCGAAGTTTTAGTGGTTATCGTATTCCGGCACTGCAAGGTGTACCATGCCGGCAGTTTCCAGGCCCACTTTCCTCGGAGTGGAGTTGGCCATGCTTGTCCGTATGCAGACGGGC
>DATMOS010000034.1:0-9584 GCA_035568155.1 Verrucomicrobiia bacterium
TCATTGGAGGGATGCGATGGCCTCCGGCAGATTCTCGTAAGTCGAGAAAAGATTTAGTAGTCCCACCATCTTCAGCGTCTGAAAAACAAATTTGGAAGGCTTCAGAAGCCGCACGGAGCCGCCGCTTTGTTTCGCGCTAGCCAAGTAGCGAACCAACATGCCTATGCCGCTGGAATCCATCGTCGGCATTTCTTCGAGGTCGAGGACTATTCGATTGTGAGACTGCGCTAGTAACTCGCTCATGGCGGCATTGAAACGGTCCAGCGGCGCGCCCATGCACAGTCTCCCCGTAAGCTTAACGATTTTGACGCCGTTCTGCGTTGTGGTCTGGATATCCAAGTGACTGCCTCCTGGCGGCGGCCTCATGGGATTAGAGGTTCGATAATGCTCGGGCTCGTTGACACTCCCCAATCCCTTTGTTAGAGTCCGCGCACAAGTTAGATAATCTTTAGCTAAAAAGCAAGAACGTCAGTCCGCGGGGGTGGTTCGCCAAAGGGCAACGGACTAAAGGGTAGGACTTTGCCAAGCCAGGAACAGGAATCCACTCTGGATCTGTCTGTTCTCTCTTCCCAACTCCTTGCGGAGCCGGAAGTACTGCAACGAGCGCGACTGTTAGTGCGCTTCGTTGCCGGTCTAGTACCGGAATCCGCTGTCAGTCTTTATACGTTAGCCGAAGACGCTAACTCCACTTATTGGATCCCCAAAGCGACAATCGGCGAAGCCACTATACATGAGGAAGTTATCCATTTGGAGGTTGGATTACTGGGGCACTTGCTGGTCGATGCTGCGCCCATCCTGCGTAACCGTGCCGAGATACAGCGTGAAGACTATCCACACGTTGATATCCGTAAAACATTAGTTTCTCTTTGTTATCTGCCGCTGGTGCACCGCGGTACGCTTGCCGGAGCTCTGGAGATAATGTCGTTTGAAGAGGAACTTTCCGAAGATGCCATTGCCGCGTTGCAGCCGGCTGCCGCAGTTGCGGGCGCGGCGCTCACGTCCGCGCAAGTCTATGAAGAGGAACGGAATGGCACGCTTAAGTCCATTTCACGTCTGACCCAGCTTTACGATCTGGAAAAAGTATTTTCCTCAACGCTGGAAATGGCGGAGTTGTTGCCACTGATTGCTTCCAAATTTTCGGAAATTCTGGAAGCCCAAGCGGTCAACATCTGGCTGCTGCACCCGGACGAAAGTATCGAACTGATGCATCAAGTCGGTGTGGACCCGACGGTTTTCAAGGGGCAAATTCTGAAGCCAAACGAAGGCGTGGCTGGCACCGTTTCTGACAACGGTGAAAGTGTTTGCATTTCCGATGTGACAGATCCGCGGCTGGTTCAACGCAAAGCCGCCGGATTTGAACTACCGGTGCGATCGTTGCTCGTGGCGCCCATCATGGATCGGGGTGCGCTGGTGGGGGTCGTGGAGGTAGTCAACAAACTGGACGGCGGAGGCTTTGATGACGACGATTTGTTTACGCTCAACAGTTTGAACGATACGGCATCGAATGCGCTACACAACGCGAGCTTGCTCATCGCGGAGCGCAAGGTGGAAATTCTCGAAACACTGAACGCCGTAAGCCACGAAATCACTTCGACGCTAAATCTCGAGCGCATGCTGCAGACCATCGTGAACGCTCCGCAGGCGGTAATCCCCTATGACCGAGCGGCTCTGGCACTGGAGCAAAAGGGACGCTTCAAGCTAAGCGCAGTGACCGGATTGACGCAGGTAAATGTCGATGCGCCGGAAATCGCGCCATTGAATGCGGTGTTGCAATGGGCCGCACTCTCTTCGGAAATTATTCACGTGCGACAGCATGGCGAAGAAATCGATGCGGACCGCGAAGAGACGCGGGCAAAGTTTCGGAAATATTTTGCGGATTCAGGCATGCGCGGATTTTATGCGTTACCGCTGAACGACGACACCGGACGTGTCGGGATACTCTGCCTGGAAAGTGGCGATCCGGATTTTCTTTCTCCGGCGCACATTGAAATTTTGGAAGTTCTAGCCAGCCAGGCTACCGTCGCGTTGCGGAATGCGCAGATGTATAAGGAAGTGCCGTTCATCACGCTCCTCGAACCGGTACTGAGCCGTAAACGAAAATTCATGGCCTTGGAAAAGAGACGGCGAGCACTGATCACAGCCGGTGCGCTGGCATTGGTTTTTTTTCTCGTGGCTTTTCCTTTGCCCCTTCGCGTGGATGGCGGTGCGGTGGTTGCTCCGGTGCGGCGTGCGCAAGTTCAGCCGGAAGTGGAAGGGGTGATCAGCAAAGTGCTGGTGGCGGAAGGGCAGCAGGTGCAGGAGGGCCAGGTGCTCGCCGAGATGGAGATGTGGAACGGTCAATCGGCGGTGGCGGAAGCACAATCCAGGTATGGATCAGCGACGCTACAAATGAACCGCGCTCTAGCTGGTAATGACGGCGCGGTGGCGGGAGCACAGCGGGCGCAGGTGGAATATTGGAGAGGCGAACTGGAACGCGCGCGGACGCTGCTGGATAAATCGCAATTGCGATCGCCTATTGCCGGCGTGATTGCGACGCCGCACGTGGAAAATTTTGTGGGGCGCAAGCTCGGGCGTGGTGACACGTTTGCGGAAGTAGTGGACAGTTCGCGCGAGATTGTGGACGTGGCCGTCGATGACGATGACGCCGGATTGTTGCAGGTGGGACAGAAAGCTTCGGTGAAGCTTAATAGTTTTCCGACGCGCACGTTTCATGGGCATGTTGAGGTCATTAGTCCGAAAGCGGAAAGCGTACATGAAGCGCCGGTGTTTTATTCGCGTGTGGCATTGAATAACGCGGACGGCGCGATTCGCGCCGGGATGGAAGGGCGCGGGAAGATACGGGTTGGTTGGAGGCCGGCGGGGTATGTGCTCTTTCGCGGGCCACTGCTGTGGGCGTATTCGAAATTGTGGTACTGGCTGGGGTGGTAAGGGATGTCGCTAAACCGAAAGATTCGAAGTGTAATTTGTTGCGTGATTGGTTGTGGTCTGGCCGGACTCGCGGTACAGATAACGGGCTGCGGCAGCGATAAGGCGACGCCGTCGGTGTCGAACGCCGCAAATCTGCCAGAGAAAACTACCGCGACTGCCAATCTGCCAGCGCCTCGCGAGCCGGTAGATTCGAGTTTGGTGGTGTCCGGGCCAATTATTGTGGAGCATCAAGTGGATTTGACGGCGCAGCGCGACGGCGTTGTCGCGAAGATATTTTCTGATGTACCTGCACGTGTGAAGGCCGGCGCATTGCTTGCGGTATTGGACGACCGACAAATTAACGCGAACCTGGAAGCCGCGCGGGCCAAATCACGTGGCATTCAGGCGGAATTGAAAAACTGGGAATCTGAGGCGCAAGTCCTCAAGGCGGACTATGCTCGCGCGCAAAATCTTTGGGACCTGGGACTAACCTCCGAAGAACAACTGCAGCACGCCAAGTATAAAGCGGAGTCCGACCAGTGGGACATTAAGCGCGTGGAGGAATCGCTGAACAGCGCGCGCCAGGAAGAGAAATCGCTGGAATTGGAGCTGGAGAAAACAAAAATAACCTCGCCGTTCGCTGCGCTGGTCGCACGCCGATACGTTCGCGAAGGACAAACAGTTGCTAAGGGCGATCGCTTGTTCTGGGTTACCAGCGAAGCTCCTTTGTTGTTGCGATTCACGTTGCCGGAAAAGTTCTTCGGCAAATTGCAGCGTGGTCAGAAGCTGGATGTAACTTCATCGGACGCGTCTGGAGAAACACACTCCGCGCGAGTGCGGGAGATTAGTCCGGTGGTTGATCCGGCCAGCGGCACGTTCGAAGTACTGCTGGAGCTGTCCGGCGGCAGCGGTTCCCTACGGCCCGGGATGACCGCTACGGCGCGCCTCGATCACTTGCAATGAATCTCACTCGTGTCCTCGACGTAGCGTTGCCCGAAATTCCGGCGCGCATGATTTCGGAGCGCGCTCCGCGCATGCCCCCCGACGCCGTATTCAAGGAACACATCGAAGAAGGAAAACCCATCGTGCGTGTGCTAGTACCCAGTCAGGAAGCCATGTATCGGTTTCCTCCCGCCAATTGGGAATTAGTCCAAATGTTCGATGGCCAGCATACCCATGAAGAGATTGCGGCGGCTTATTCGGCGCGTAACGGCGTGGAATACAGCACGGATGAAGTTCGCGAATTCGCGTCTTCGCTGGAAGCGTTAGACTTCTGGTACAAAACGCCGCAGGAGAAGAATCTTCTCTTGATGCAGAAGGACGCGCTGAAACGAAGGAAAGCGCTGAAGACGACAAAGAGCAAATACGGCGATCTGGCGCAAATCACCTTCCCAGCGGTAAACCCTGACAAATTTCTTACCTGGTTTCACCGCTACACATCCTGGGTTTATACCTGGTGGTTCACACTCATCAGCCTGGCCGCTTTTGCGGTCATGGGAGCTATAACTATTTCGCATTGGGATGAAATCGGGCGCGATACGCTGCAATTCTTCAATTTCTCGGCAAAAACCTGGGGCGACGTGGGGATTTTTTATTTGGTGGCAGTCGGCGCCATGTGTTGGCATGAAATTGGCCATGGCCACGCGTGCAAACACTACGGCGGCCGCGTGCCATCCATGGGCTTCCTGCTGATTTACCTTACACCAGGATTTTATACTGACACTTCTGAAGGCCAGGTAATGGCTTCTCGCTACCAGCGACTCGTGATTGCCTTGGCTGGAGCGTGGGCGGAGCTGTACATATGCGTGATAGCTACCGTGATCTGGTGGTCATCGCCACCGGATACCGCCCTGCATTCGGTTGCCTACATGATGATGTTGATCACCGGGATTGCATCAATACTTATCAACTTCAATCCGATGATGAAGCTCGATGGCTACTACATGATGTGCGAAGTTCTGGGCTTGGTGGATCTCAAGGAAAATTCCACGGCCTACGTATCGGCATGGGTGAAGCGAAATATCTGGAAGTTGCCAGTGGAAGTCCCGTACGTGCCCCGGCGCTGGCGTTTCGGGTATGTGATGTATGCCCTCTTGTCAGGCGTTTACAGTTACACAGTATTGTATGTTGTAGCCCGCTTTGTCGGAAACGTGTTCCGCAATTTTGATCCGGACTGGTCGTTCATTCCGGAATTGGCAACTGCGGCGGTCGTATTTCGCTCCAGAATTCGCGCCTTGGTTAATTTTATGAAATTTCTCTATCTTGACAAGAAAGATCGCGTTCGCGCCTGGTTTGGATTGCCCCTTTCGTGGGCAATTACATTTTTATGCGGTGTACTGCTATTGCTGCCGCTCTGGCACGACTCGGTGCAAGGTCGGTTTGTGCTCGAACCGTTGCAAAGTGCCCACATTCGCAACCGAGTGCCGGGAAGTGTGACCAACGTTTATGTAGACGAGGGTACGTCTGTCACAGCTGGCGAACCGCTCATCCGACTCCGCAATCTTCCGCTGCAATCGCAGTTCGCGCGCGCACAAGCGGATTATCAATCAGCGTCCCTCAACGCGACATCGGCAGCGCTGCACTACGCGGAGTTTGGCGCGGCGACGCAGGAACGCGAACGCTCAGCTAAGCACCAGCAGGTGCTCGATGCGGAGGCCGCTAATCTAAATGTTGTCAGTCCAATTTCAGGGATCGTGCTGACTCCGCGGGTCATGGATCGTCTCGGTTCTTACGTCCAGGAAGGAACGGAGCTTCTGGAAATTGCCGACCTACATGTTATGCGCGCTCGCATCTTCGTTTCCGAACATGATCTTTACAAGCTTTCCCCAGACTCCAGAGTTCGGCTGCACGTAGACGGGCTCTGGCATCGGTGGGATTCGCGAATAGATTCCCCGGCGCCGCAGTCCACTCAAATCGACCCAACGCTCGTGGAAGAGAATAAATTCCGCGGTCTGCTGCCACCAAATTTTTATGTAGTGGGTGCGCAAATTAGGAATTCTGATATGCAGCTCAAACCCGGAATGGTGGGTCTAGCGCGTATTTACGGTGTCCGACGGAGCCTGGTTGGACTGGTGTGGCAAGAGGGGCGGCGGTTCTTCGTAAGAAAGTTGTGGTAAAAAAAGGCCCCGACTTTTAGTCGAGGCCTTCACGTCTGCGATTATTGAAATACCTGCAGCTCTACGCCTTTTTTACCGGATTCCGTACCGAAGCACTCCGTACCGTGGCATTGCGCACCGTGGCATTGCGCACCGTGGCGTGGCGCACCGTGGCATTACGTACCGTGGCATTACGTACCGTGGGGTTTCGAACCGTGGCACTCTTCACGATCGGTTGTCTGACGCTCGGGCTTACGGTGGCCGGGCTCGCACCGAAATCATCCTTGGCAATGTTGGCTTTCTTGGTGGTTTTCAGGGTGCTGATCAGGCTCTTTTTCTCGATGCTCATGTTAGTTTCTCCCTCTTAAAATTTTGTCGACTTTCTTTTCGCTACCGACGGAATGTTAGAGAGCACGGAAAGGGCCAAACTCTCCAGTGCGTTGGCGCGGCGCCCCCGGGTTGAAAAGAAAGCCGTTAGCACGGATTGTGCTTTTTGTCGGAACATTTGCCGGCGTGAAACTTCACCTGCGGTCAAAAATCAACCCTGTGAGGTTAATTTTTAACCCATTTGTTGATGGTTACTGGATTTTATGCTTGCGGCAGAGGTACTTCATGCGTTGGCCATCAATCTGCAACAGAGTGGCAGCGGCACTCTTTTTCCCGCCAGTCCGACGCAACGCGGCATTCAGATAGGCAACTTCGATGCGCTCCATCTCGGCGTCGTAATCGACCCCACCTTCGGGCATCAGGATGGCTTCCTGTGCGGTAGCGCTATGCTGCAGGAGCTGTTGGGGCAGGTGTTCCAGGGTGATACTTTGTGCGGCGACCATTACCGCAAGCCTCTGCATCACGTTTTCCAGTTCCCGCACGTTCCCGGGCCATACGTAGGCTTCCAGAGTTTCCAGAACCTCAGGCTCAATGGTTTTGAGCGGTTTTTTTGCGGATGCGCAATATATTCTCAGAAAATGGTCGGCTAACAATGCGACGTCGCCTTGACGCTCGCGAAGAGGTGGAACAAAAATGGGTACCACGTTGATGCGGAAGTACAGATCTTCGCGGAAACGGCCTTTGCTTACGCAGTCTTCCAAGTCCTCGTTGGTGGCGGTAATCAGACGGAAGTCGATTTTTTTGGCGGCGCGAGCGCCCAACCGCTGCACCGAGTGTTCCTGCAGGACGCGCAACAATTTGCTTTGCAAGTTGAGGTTGAGGGTGGTGATTTCGTCGAGGAACAATGTTCCGGATTGGGCGAACTCAATGAGCCCCGGCTTGGCGACGTCGGCTCCAGTGAACGCGCCCTTCTCATAGCCGAAAAGCTCGGATTCCATGAGCGATTCGGGCAGAGCGGAACAATTTACGCAAACGAAAGGCTGTGCCGCACGATCGCTGCACTGCACGATGGCCTTGGCGACGAGTTCCTTGCCGACCCCGCTTTCACCGCGGAGCACGACGGACGCCCCGGTACCGGCGACGGCCTCAATGGCTTGATAAATCTTCTGCATAGCCGGGCTGGTGCCCAGCAATCCGTAAAAAACGGCTTTGTCCTCCACTTGCTGCAGCAGACGGCGGCCCTCCAGCTCAAGGGCGCGTTTTTCAATAGCGCGGGACAAAACAATTTTCAGTTCATGGTAATTTATGGGGAAAAGGAAAAACTCATCGGTCCCGGCCTGGCTGGCTTTCATTGGAATGGTGCGCTGATTGCTGCGCGTGAATGCCGCCAGTACAACATCATCTCGAATCTTCCGAATTTCCTCGATGACCTCCAAACCGTCGCGTGGCGCGTCGCCAACGGCATCAAGATTGAAAAGGATGGCCTGCAATGCCGGCCGCTCCAGCGCGGACTTGATCTCGTTTTCGTTGGTGGCCACAGAAATTTCGAAAGCGTCGTCAAGGTGCCTGCGGAGTTCCGGGAGAATTTCTGGGTCGTCGGTAATCACTACCAGCGAGTTGCGTTCGGATTTGGGGCCAGTTTCAGGCAATAGGGTAGGAACCTCGAGCGTGCGCAATTATAAGTCCGATGAACTCTAAAGTCGAAATCGGAAAGTGCAGCTACCGCGTGAACAAGATCGTTCTTCTGGCAATGAATCGCATTGGCGAAGCGAGCTGTTACGGTGAAAATCGATTCGCAACAAAATAGCTATTTGCACAATTTCAATGCAACCGAGGATCCGGAGGCGATCGTTAAGCTAGGCAATGACGCGATTCAACGCAAATTCGGAGAGCGAACCGTTTTTCGAGATAAATGCGACCGTCACCTGGCTGTTTGAGACCTAGAAAGGTCGGGAGATTCGCACGCCATCCCTCCGGCAGCATGTGCCCGTTGGTCGCTAACTTGACAGTTAAACTGATAAGTGATACTGTTAAATCATGGTCGCTCAGAAAAACCGTGAGGTCGGGATTGAAGATTTTGCCATGGCGTTGGGTTTGCTCGTGCGCCGCATTCGCGCCGACGCGCCGCCGGAATTGCAGGAATTCTCCTGGACACAAAAGGCGGTCCTCCGCCGCCTGGAAAAGCACGGACCGGCGACCGCCGCGGACCTCGCCCGCGCCGAAGGCGTCAAGCCGCAATCCATGGGCACGGCCCTGGGGCTGCTCGAGAAAATGGGACTGGTCGAGCGCAAGGCTCACCCCACGGACGGACGCCAGATCAATATCAAACTGACGGCCCGGGGAATCACCCTGCGCAGGAACACCAAGGAGGCGACGCTCGCCTGGCTCTCGCAGGCCATTGCGAAACTCGACAAGCAGGAACAGACGACACTCTTCAAGGCCGGTGAACTCATGAAGCACATAGCGGAAACGTCATGACAGCTTGCCACCCAAATACAAAAAGGAATAACGCATGAAACTCGATCCCCAAAAAACGGCGTTTCTGACGCTGGATCTTCAAAGAGGAGTCTTCGGCCTCGTGCCGGATTCCGAACGCGTGATGGGCGTGGCCGCGAAAGCCGTCGCGTTTGCGCGGCAAAATCAGTTCCGCATCATACATGTAGGGCTTGGGTTTTCCGAGGGGCACCCGGAGATTCCGGATTTTGAAGCCCCGTTTTTGCGGCTCAAACGAAACAATCTTTTCGTCAAGGGCACTCCCTCCGTGGAATTTCACGGCGATATTTTTCATCCGGACGACCTCGTGATCTACAAGCAGAGAGTGGGCGCGTTTTCGGACAATGATCTTGAGCTTGTCCTTCGGTCCCGCCGCATCGAGCACCTCGTTTTTTTCGGCATCGCGACGAGCGGGATTGTTCTCTCCACGCTGAGACGCGCCTTTGACCTGGATTTCCGCAGTGTCGTTCTCAAGGATGCCTGCTTCGATGCCGATCAGGAGGTTCACCGCGTTTTGACCGAAAAGGTTTTTCCCGCGCAGGCCTGGGTCGCCGCGACGAACGAATTCATCGCCGCGCAAAAGGGCTGATTCAGAAGGACAGGCATCGCATCATGAGCCGTACCCATTCCGAAGGGCTGGAGCCCGGGGCCTGGAAAATCATCGCCGTCGCGATTCTCGGTCCGTTCATGTCGCAAATGGATTCGACGGTCGTGAACGTCTCGCTTTCGTTCATCAAGCAGGAGTTGCGCTCGACCATTGCG
>DATMOS010000035.1:0-16041 GCA_035568155.1 Verrucomicrobiia bacterium
GTCGAACACCATGGCTATCAAGCCACTTGTCCCAATGGACTCTTTGTCCATCAGCCGGAGCGCTCGATTTGTCCTGGTCATTTCCAGGCCGGCCGTTATAGCGAATGCTTCCATTGCCTGCGATCAGAGTTTTCAAACGGCTGGACAGCGGCCAAACTCCTGGCCTTCATGTTTCCGCGCAACTGGCTCGCGCACGCGGCAACGACAAATGTCGCGGTGACCGGCCACGTTGATCACCGTCAGAAATTACCGAATACCGAAGTTATCTATCACGGTATTGAGGTTCCACTTCCAAATCCGGACCAATCAATGCCGTCTCAAAAACTGCGCCTTGCTTACGTGGGCCGCTTGGTGCCCGAGAAAGGTATCCCCGTGCTTCTCGAAGCCGCCAAAATTCTGAAGGCCGAGGGTCATGATTTTGAAATTCGCATCGTCGGAGATGGCAGCGAGCGCGCTCAACTACAAGACATCATTCGGCGTGACCGTCTCGCACCCTTTACTTCGATCACCGGATTTTTGACCGGCGAGGACTTCGTACGCGCGCTGCAAGACACTTCTGTCGTGGTCATGTCTTCTACATGGGAGGAAACCGCCGGCCTCGCAGCTATCGAGCAAATGATGCGCGGTCGATTAGTCATTACCGCCGATATTGGTGGTTTGACGGAAGTACTCGGCGACACGGGTTTAAAATTCGTGCCGGGAAACGCTGCTTCTCTTGCAGATTGTTTGCGTACCGTTATTAGAAATCCTGCGTTGATCGGCTCATTCGGCGAAAAGGCACGCAGCAGGGCGTTGCAGTTGTTTCAACGCTCCAGGATGATAACTGAGCACGCACAAATTTATCGCCACGCTGATTTAGCGGATAACAAGAAGGAGCAAGAAGGCGTAAACCAGCGCTGATGACTGCTACACCTCGTCATCGTATGATAGGCGTATGACATTAGCCTCGCATAATGGGTTTTTGAGTAATTAGTGTTGTGGACAAATTCCAGCGACGCGTTCAATAACAATACCGGCAATTTTTGTGGTCAGGCACACCATCCTTGTCAGTAGCGTGGCTTAAGAACCTCACCCGGCGCGTCGTCCCTAGACCGGTCAGAAATTGGCTGAGGTCCCCATCAACGTCATCGCGATGGATCTGGGACAGCATAAAATTCTCATTCGGCGTGACCAAGAAACTGCAATTCACCCCCAATCTCGCTCTTACTTTGCACCCTCGCGTTTATCAATTTGCCATGCAAAATCAAATTAACGATCCCGGGCAACGCGCGGAGTTTGAGTCTTTTGTCGCGCATTGCCACCGCGGGATGTTGCTCTTCGATCTGGGAGCCAGCTATGGTCTGTTCAGTTTCGCGGCCGCCAAATTCGACGGCAAAGCCGTTGCAGTGGACCCATCGCCAATCGCGATTCGCATGATTACCCGTCAGCTCGATTTCAATCAAGCTAGAGAAAATATTCACCTCGTAGAGGCTGCCGTTAGTGACGCAAATGGCTCGCTAAAAATGCTTAGTTCCGGAGTCTTCTCCGCGGGTTACGTGCGCTTTGTTACCGGACGCTCTGATCGCGAGTTGACCAGCGTCGGCGCGATTACTATCGATAAGTTGGCATCCGACTTCGGCAGTCCCACGCATATAAAAATTGACGTGGAAGGTTATGAAGCGGCGGCGCTTCGTGGAGGACGTGAAACCTTCACGCGCTCTTCACCTTTGCTCTTTCTCGAACTGCATAATGAGCTGGTCACCGCCGATGGACGCAATCCCAACGAGGCATTGGACGAGCTGCAAAGTTTGGGCTATGAAACGCTTGCGCTGGATGGCTCCAGCCTGGACAGAAGTGCGATTTTGCGCGCATCCATCATCAGAATTATCGCGAAGCGATCAGCCAGCGCTGTTGGCCATGACTCGAGGGCTCATCAAGACTAGTCCACGCTCTCGTCGCAGCATGCTTTGTATGGCTGGCTTTCTCTAAATTTCTTGAGAATGGTTTTCTTGCTCTTGTGGCCCTTCTGAGACAGATTGTAACTGTGATCCTTGAGGCCGGCGATTGAATTTTCGTTCCACAGCAGCACCCGACTCCTCACGCAAACTTCTAGCGGCATTCGTGTTTGTTCTCATCTTTGCCGTTGCTGCTTATGAATTTTCCGAGCTGGTCCTCGCTGGCGACTTAAAGGGTTTTGCTTACGTCGGCCTCGTGGCCGTCGGCAGCGTTTTTGTCATTGCCATCCTCAATAACTGGCGAAATGGCGTTTATCTGTTTTTCACCTGGCTGCTGTTCGAGGATCTGGCCCGCAAATATCTCGGCAACAATATGGCCATCTATTTTGCAAAAGATGTTCTCGTTGCCATCGTGTATATGTCTTTCATTATCGCGGTGCGCCGAAAGAAAACCGTAAAAATTGTGCGCCCGCCTTTCTTCGCGGCGGTGATGCTGCTGGTGTGGTTCGGAATCATGCAGATGTTTAACCCCGCTTCGTCCACGATTGTCTATGGCATCCTGGGGGTGAAGCTCTTTTTCTGGTATATCCCGATGTATTTTGTCGGCTACGCGCTCCTTAATTCCGAAGCGGATCTTCGCCGTTTTTTTCGCGTCAACGCTTGGCTCGCAATAATCATCACCGGCCTCGGCGTCGCGCAGTCGATCATTGGTCCCTCGTTCCTGAATCCCGCCAGGCCCGCGGAGGAAATTCGCGAAATGAGCACTTTGTATCGCGTTTCACCGATCACCGGTCTAACTTCCTATCGGGCCCCTTCGGTATTTGTTAGCGCTGGACGCTATACCAATTACCTCCTGATTGCATGGGTTCTAATGCTGGCTTTCACAGGCTACCTTTTGCTGCGTCACCGTCGGGGGCGAAATATTGCGTTTGTTTCCCTGGCGGTCGTCTACGCCGCGGTGCTGCTGTCAGGTTCTCGCGGAGTCTTTCTGTGGACCGCGGGAGAGGCCCTCCTCATCGGCGCGGCCTTTCTGTGGGGAGCGCCTTGGCGCCAGCGCGAGGTTATCCGCGTTTTTCGTACGGTGCAGCGCGCCGGACTTGCAATCGGTCTTGCGGTTGTAGCGCTGTTCTTTGTTTTTCCGGATGCCTTGTTCGCGCGCCTCGCAATTTATTCCGAAACGTTAACGCCCGGCAGTTCCGCGAGCGAATTGCAATCTCGCACCTGGGACTACCCGCTGCGTAATTTTTTGGGCGCCTTCAATTATGACCGCTGGCCATACGGCTTCGGTATCGGAACCAGCTCTCTCGGTGTGCAATACGTAGCGAAAATTTTTCATGGCGCGCCCATGGGTGTTGGTGTGGAAAGCGGATTCGGCGCCCTGGTTGTAGAAATGGGAATTGGCGGTCTTATTCTTTGGCTGGTGATGAGTATTGCGATCATCGTTTCCGCCTGGAAAGTCGTTAAAAAATTGAAAGGATCGCCGTGGTTTCCCATGGCCTTCGCCATCTTTTTATATGCAGTTGTATTGTTATTGCCAATCACCTTCACTTCCATGCAGGCCTACGAAGATTTCGTGATTAACGCCTACTTCTGGACGCTGCTGGGCATTTTATTTCGCTTGCCGAGTCTGGCCCTTTCCCCGCAGTTTGCTACCGTATCCGCCCCGGCGGGCAACCCCCGTCAGCGGCCACGCTAGTGCGCATTGCGGTAATTTCCCCCTTTCTCGACCGCCGCCACGGCACCGAGCGTTGCATCGTGGAACAGTTGGAAAGATTCGTCGGCGAGCCCGGCGCCGAAATTCACATTTACGCCCAGCGGGTTGAGGACTTGCGCGGCATTACGCCCTGCAAATACCGCATGCCCGCGCGATCAGACCGCGATGATGCGGATAAAAGCAATCGCCTGTTTTGGCATAAAGTACCCGCCATTCCTGGCCCACACTTGTTGCAATACCTTTTCTGGTTTTTTGCCAACCGTATTTGCCGCTGGCGGGATGCCGCATTCCACAACGCAAAATACGATCTGTTATATTCCGCCGGTATCAACGCTACGGACGCCGACGCCATCAGTGTCCACGTCGTATTTCACGAATTCTACCGTCAAGTTCTGCCTCAATTAGATTTCCGCCGCAGTCCGCTAACCGCTTGGCCCCGCCTGGCACATCGCCGCGTCTACTATCGTCTGATCATGGCGCTCGAAAAGCGGATTTATCGCAGGGCCACAACTTCCTTATCCGCGATCTCAGCTTCGGCTGCCGCGTTACTGCAAAAGTATTTTCACCCTGCCGATAACCGAGTCATACGTTACGGAGTCGATGCGCAAGCATTCTCGGCCCTTCGCAGACTTGCCGAACGCGGCACCGCCCGCAAACAATTCAATTTATCTACGCAAGATTTCACGCTGCTGCTGATTGGCAATGATTGGAGAACCAAAGGACTCGCCTCCCTGTTGCAATCCTTATTCCTTATCCGCGATTTGCCATGGAAACTTCTGGTAGTCGGTAGAGACGTCCGCGATCCGTACGACAAAATGATTCGCGATTACGGAATAACGGATCGGGTAATTTTTTTGCCGCCATCTTCCAACGTTATGCAGTTCTACGCTGCGGCAGACGCGTACGTCGGCCCGTCGCTTGAAGACGCCTACGGCTTGCCCATTATCGAAGCCATGGCCTGTGGCTTACCGGTGATCGCCAGTTCGCACGCAGGAGCTCATGAAATCATTACCGACGGCTCGGACGGCATAATTCTGCGCGACCCGCAAAATACTCAGGAACTCGCCACAGCTCTGCGCTCTTTGATTGGCAACCCCACCCTCTGCGCGCAATTAGGAGAGCACGCGACCCGCACGGCGCAAAATCACACGTGGGATCGCAATGCACAAGCTACCTGGGAATGGCTAAACGAAGTTGCCCGAATCAAAAAAGCCCTCCGCGCCAACTCATAAATCCTGCCGGATTTCATCAACGCCGAATTTTGAAATTTTCCAGGACAGTTCGGACGAGACCTGTCCGGGAAAACAGGAAGCAGGGTCGAAACCCGCAACCAGCCGTTCCAGACCTTAACCGCGGAGGTAACCACTCGAGGGAGGATGCCAGAAAGAGAAAGGCGGGTTGGGTAGCTCGCACACGACCCCTTGCGGAGCCGCTGTCCCCGCGCGGCCCCCAACCCGTTCTTAGTAAGTTACAGAGCCGCCCGGTGCTCCTCAATGGAGCGTCCGACCCACCCGCCGCAGTACCCACCAGCTAGTACTACTCGGAGGCCAAAAGGACGCTTAAAGCAGTTACGTTGTAACATGCATATTATAAACGACTTAAACCGATATATTGGTGCCCCTTGAAACCTCGCGCCATGGTACTTCCCTCAGACTACGTGCGTGTGCCCTTATCGACCAGGAAAGACCACCGAAGATTTTGCCGCCTCTACGCACTCCGTCAAACGCAAAGTGACTGTTTTTACCTCACCGGAGCGCACCATCACGTTTTTCTCCCAGGTTGAAAACAAACCATGCCGGGAAGCCCGTAAATCGTAGTTATCCCGGCGTAGCTTAACGATCGTAAACCGCCCATGCTCATCCGTATGTACGACGTGAGCCGTGTGTCCCCCGCCCGACTGATAAGTCACCACCGCGCCCGCCACCGGTTTCCCGGTCGCACTGAGAACCTCGCCGGTAAGTTCCGCAGTATGTCCAGTGCGCGGACCGCCATATGCGCAAGGGTCGCCAAAGGTCAGCCCTAAAACCAATACCAAGAGCCCAAATACCAAAAAGTCAAAAGAATGTCTCATATTCCCATTGCTCCATGGATTCTCACATGAGTGTAGTACCATCCGACGAGTAACCCGATTCGCGTTACAAATCGTGTGTTGCGGCAACTAACTGTCTATCGGTACAGGTACATGAGGCGTCTAATCACCTGACACCGATGCGCGAATTTCAATCTTTTTCGGGAGCGCTGATGCCAGTTTATTTAAGCCAGCATACCCTGGCATGCCTTACACGCCAGGGTGCTGAGGCCCTTATGCGGCGGATGCAAGCGGGTCACGCGGCCAAAGCCGAACGCGTCATGGTGAACATGCTTGAAGGAAAAATGTTCGCGGAGTTTCGTGCCGATTCCAGAGAAGCCCTGGAGGCCTGGCTTAAAACCGAAGGGATGCACTTCGATTGGCTGGTGCGCATCGAATGGGAATCGCGAGAAGGCCAGCTCATTCAAGTCTGAAACGAGAACGCTCGGCTCTGAGTCTGTCGTCCGGAAAAAAATGATGCTTCACGACCCGCTCTGCGTTACGCTTTTTGATTCTAAATCCAGGAAGGAACCGAACAATGTCCGATTATGCTCATCCAGAAGTTTTAGTTACCACCGAATGGGTCGCAGCCCACGCTAAAGATCAGGGAATTCGTGTGGTAGAAGTGGATGTTGACACCACCGCCTACGACCAGGGTCACATTGACGGAGCAATTGCCTGGAACTGGCAAACCGAATTGCAGGACGCCATTCGCCGCGATCTCGCCGATCCCAAAGCCTTTGAAACCCTGCTTGGCAAAGCTGGAATATCTCCAGAAACCACCATCGTGCTTTACGGCGACAATAATAATTGGTTCGCCGCCTGGGCTTTCTGGCAATTGAAATACTACGGCCACGACAAAGTTTTGATCATGAATGGCGGCCGCAAAAAGTGGGTGGAAGAAAAGCGCCCGCTCATCACCGCCAAGCCCACCGTCAGCGCGGCGGGCTACAAGGTGAAGACTCCCAACGCCTCCATCCGCGCAAAACGCGACGATGTTTTCGCCGCGGTCGACAAAAAGTCCGGAGCGCAGTTGGTAGACGTCCGCTCCCCGGATGAATTTTCCGGCAAGATTATCGCTCCTCCGGGCATGACCGAAACCGCGCAACGCGCCGGTCACATTCCCGGGGCCGCGAGTATTCCCTGGGCGCAAGCCGTTAACGAAGATGGCACCTTCAAGAGCGTCGACGCCCTGAAGCAGCTCTACGGCTCCAAGGGCATTACCGGCGACAAGGAAGTCATCGCCTACTGCCGCATCGGTGAGCGCAGCTCCCATACTTGGTTCGTGCTCAAGTATCTTCTCGGCATTAAAGACGTCCGCAATTACGACGGCTCTTGGACCGAGTGGGGAAACCTCATTGGCGCGCCCATCGAGAAAGAAGCTTCTGCAGCCACTGCCTAAGAATACTAAGGGAGGGGAAGCCTTGATTGCTTCCCTTACTTCCCGTATTGCTGAGATCGCCACCCTCAATCTGCTATTGTTTTCCCAGGAAAACTTCGGAAAGCAACCTGCGTTCAAAAAAAGTCCCACAGGACCCTATCCCACTTAGTTGTAATCCCTTAGCAACATTGAGTGACCGATTTCGCGTTAGCAAATCCCAGAAGCGGTCAAATCCCACGAAGCAGCAATAACCCGACAGCCAAATTGTGCCTTGTTTTGTGTACGTTCCAGCTCCACGTTAGGTGGGCAGGAAACTGCCATTCACATCAGGGTAAGAACACCATGGAAAACGCGGGGGTAAACGTGAGCGCTTCTACCGATTTGCAACACTGGCATTCTCGTTCCACGCTTTTGCGCAGCGCCCGCGCCGGCGATCGTCAGGCGCTCGCCGAGCTAGTCATGCCTTATGCCACTAGCCTGTACCGCTCAAGCCTCAGGTTGACCGGCAATGTTCACGACGCGGAGGACGTCCAGCAGGAAACCTTGCTCAAGACCGTGGCGCGTCTCGATCAATTTGTCGGCTCGCAAACCGGTCCGCGCGACGATATGCACGCCTGGGTCTCACGCATCGCCAGGAACGCTTCCATCGATGTAATCCGGCGCCGCCGCGAAGGAAAAATCTTTTCCCTGGACCAATCCAGTAATTGCTCCGATGAACCTTGGGTCGCACAAATTCCTTCGGCGACAGTCAATCCGGAGCAAGGCTTTCTGCGTCAGGAATCCCGCCGCCTGTTGGCGTCCGCTATCTCGGAACTACCGCCCGACTTGCGCCAGGTCTGTTTGCTCATGGATGTTTTGAGCTACTCGACTCAAGAAGCAGCTGACCACCTGGGCATTTCAAATGTGGCCGTGCGCCTGCGTCTTTTCCGTGCCCATCGAAAGCTGCGCGAAAAATTGCATCGGAAATTTCCTACTGCTCGCCAACGCGCTGTGCGCGTCAGGGCCCAAAATTCGCAAGTTTGGGCAAAAAGAAACAACCGCCCGCCCGCGCGCCAGGTCATCGGATTTGCCTGCGGCGGAGATTGATACGCGAGGGCCTGACGACCTGTCGGCCTAAGTTCTGAACGGCACAATTTCAGGGAATTAGAAAGCTTGTAACACTCGGGGCTTCAGCGTAATTGCCCCGCTTCAAAGCCGTTCTTACGCGCCAGATCCTCAACCGCATCGATCTGCGCCTTAACTTTTTTCTTTTTCTCTTCCAGCTCTTTGACTTGCTCCTCCACGGGTGTCATGTCATAGCGTTGATGCATATTTATTCCGCCCGACGGACTGCTGTTATCGGCCTTGAAATTTTGTAGCTCAGAAATTTTCTTGTCTATGGTTTCCAGTTGGTTGTTCAACTGATGAAGCCGATCGCGGTAAGGCGCGGCTTGTTTGTACCGGGCATTCAAGACCGCCGCATTTTTCTGGGAGTTGTTTGATGACGGATTCGAATCCCCACTGCCAGCCTTGCCGACCACGGAAATAGCTCCATCGCCGCCCACACCGGCAATCTCCTCATTGGTCCAAACTTTTTTCGGCTTGGTTTTGGCTTTATCCGCTGTGGTGTCCACAGAACCGCTCGACCATTGCGCCGCGGGTTTTGCCGCGTCTGCCGCGTCCTGGCTGCCCGAATTGGCCGATTGTCCGGCACAGAGAGATGTGCCGCAAGACAGAAGAAACGCCGCCGTTACGACGAGGTTTTTCATAGCTCCCCCTTATCTACAGCCTGATTAAATTGTAGACTTGTATTTCTAAGGGAGGATTAATGCTAGGGGCAGGGGTGTTGAAACGGCCATCACTCGTTTAGCTTTTCAAAACTCGCCACTCACAAATCCTATCGGCTTGCCACTCCGCCAGGTCTCATTTCCTTCAATTCAGCGCGCACCAACTCCAATGCCTCTTTGGGACCGCCCACGCGCCGGTAATGCGAATAAAATGTCCGCTCATGCAGTGAAAAGCTGGACAAAAATTTACGGCCATCGAAGTCGTATTGCGAAAAAGAAGGCAGCCACACTCCCGGCACCATTTCGTAGCGCTCCTGCATGAAACGACTTCCTTTGTACACTCTGGCTAGAAATAGCCCCAAAGAAATATCCTCGGTTACCTCCCCCTCAATGCGCGCCAGCTCCCCGGAGGCTTCATCAACCCACACCGTTCCCCGAACCCGCGGGTAAATAGAGGTTGCGCGCGAAGTCGGTTTGAACGCTGGATTCGGGTTCATGCTGTATTTCAGCAGTAGGCGGCCGTCCCGTTGCTCGCTGTCGATCAAGGTGAATAAAAAAGCCGCTCGCGCCGCCCCGATAAGCTCGTCCCGATCTTTCCTCTTCTTCGCAATTTTCTCGTATGCATCCCGTTGCGTCCGGCCGGTTTCAGCGGCCCACACCAGCGCCTTCTCAAGTTTTTCGAGCTCCGCGCGATAGGCGTTCTGGTCAGAGATCTTGCCATCCGTGCCCATAGGAAGATGAGCCGCTCCTGTACCCGCTGGAACGACCCGCGAAACCTTCACCTCCGTTGACTGGTCTACTCCGTTTACTTTATGAATCTCCACGCGCTCCAGCCGTTCATATTGATCCATGGCCGCATCGCTTTTTTTCTGGTTTTCTACGACGCGGTCAAACAGCGCATGATCGTTAGGTTTGTCCGCGGCACGGACAGCCACTGCTTCTTGGGCAGTTTCACTGGACCCGGCGAACAGGAAAAGAACGCTGGCAAGCAGAAAGACGGCAATATGCATGGCTTATTGGCAGACTAGGTCGAGCATATAGGATTCGCTTCTTCGCCCAATTGTTGCACGAGTTTTTCCTTCCACGCCGCCGCTATACCGCACGCCTTTGCGGAAAGTGGCAACGGTCAACGTGGCCGCACAAAGAACCTCTATACCTGTCTAAAAGGCGCTAAAATAGCTTAGACAGGTAATAAAACCGCGCTTCACACGTCTAATAGATAAGGCTTTGTGGGAACGTTTTGGTGTCCTTCCACGTAGTAAGTAACAACCGGAGGCCATGTTTTGGGCGTAGCTCCTATTGATCGTCTGACCGGTTTGCCCACGGTAGCAGTATCTGTGCGCAAGCGCCGTGGCCGGATCGCTGCCGCCGCCGTTACCGTCATCGAGACCTTTCGCCTGGCGCTGGACGCCCTGCGCGCCCACAAGCTGCGCAGTTTCCTGACTCTCCTGGGCGTAATCCTTGCCGTGGCCACCCTGGTAGCGGTTATGAGCGTCGTCGCAGGGCTGAATTTCTATGTCGCCGACCGGGTGGCCAATCTTGGCGCAAACGTTTACCTGGTCGACCGCTTCGGCATCATCACCAGTCAGGATGCCTGGATAAAGGCCCAGAAACGCCCCCTGGTCACTCTCGAGGAGTATCAACGCCTTCGCGAAAGTATGAAGTCGGCAGCCAATGTCGCCGCCACCGATGACCGCACTATGGACGTGCGTTCCGGCAACATCCTCCTCGAAAACACCGACCTCACCGGTGTCACTCCCAATTATGCCGAGATCCGTAACATGAATTTGGCCGCCGGGCGATTCTTGACCGAGGGCGACGATATGCATCACGCGCCGGTATGTTTTATCGGCACCGATGTGGTGAAGAAATTTTTCCCCACCGTCGATCCAATCGGTAAGACCATTCGCGCCGGCACCAACACCTATGAAGTCGTAGGTGTGGCCACCGAAATCGGCAGCGCCTTCGGCCAATCGCAGGACAATTACATTCTGCTTCCCTTTAGCACCTACTACAAAGATTGGCATAAGCAGAACGACTGGTTGACCATCTTTGTGCAGGCTCAGAACTCCGAGGTCATGCAGGCCTCCCAAGATGAGGCCCGCATGCTCATGCGCGCGTGGCGCCATCTCTCCTATGATGCCCCTGACAATTTTGCTGTTTTTGGTTCGGCTTCCATCATGGCTCTCTGGAACCAGATCACTGGCAATCTATTCGCTGTTGCGGTAGCCCTGACTGCCGTTTTCCTGGTGGTCGGCGGTATCGTAATCATGAACATCATGCTCGCCAGCGTGACCGAACGCACCCGCGAAATCGGCTTGCGTCGCTCTCTGGGCGCAAGAAAAAAGCACATCGTCTTGCAGTTCATGACCGAATCCGCGGTGCTCGCGGCCGTGGGCGGAATAATGGGCCTGACCTTGTCCTATGGAATTGTTGCCTTTGTCCGTGCCGTAACACCCATCCCGGTAAAAACCCCGCTCAGTGCGGTGATTATTTCGCTCAGCGTTTCTACCGCCGTCGGTCTCTTCTTTGGAATTTATCCTGCGATGCGTGCGGCAAAACTCGATCCTATCGAAGCGTTGCGCGCGGACGGCTGAGGCATAAACATGGCCCATTCACACGGTGAAAATCTTAAACAAGCCATGGATACCTTGCGCGCCCACAAGATGCGCAGCGCCCTGACCGTATTTGGCGTGGTCCTCGGTGTCAGCGTCATCATGCTGGTTGCTGCGCTCATCACCGGCTTCGACGACACCATCCAGGAAAACATCAAGCAGTTTGGCGCCGACACCGCTTTTGTTTCCCGCTGGGAACAAGGCCCCCACGGCAACACTCGGCCGCTCGAAGAGCGCTTGCGCAAGCCCCTCACCCTGGCAGACGCGGATGCCTTGAAAGATGGCTGCCCGGCGATAAAAAACGTCACCGTGTTTTTGATCTGGTGGGAGCAGAACCACACCGTGCGCACCAAGGCCGGGGAAGTCACCGCCATCGATTTTCGCGGAGTCCAGCCGAATTTCGGCCAGGTCTACGCCAATGCCGCCACGCTCGCTGGCAGGTTCATCAGCGAAGGCGATGATCTCCACCGCGAAAAGGTGGTTATGCTGGGCGAGAACGTTGCCCCCGTTTTGTTCCCCGAAGGCCACCCCGTAGGCAAAGACGTTCTGATCGATGGTTCAGTCTTCCTGGTGATTGGTGTGGTCGAAAAGCCTAAAGGCGGTTTCGGAATGGGCGATGAAGACCGCCGCGTGCTGATCCCTTACAGCACCTTCCACAAAATTTATCCCGGAGCCTATGAAAACAATATTCGTTTTCAGGCCTACCCCAACATGCTCGATCAGTCCGTCGATCAGGCCACGGAACTTTTGCGCCGGCGCCGGAACGTCGCGTACAACGCCAAGGATAATTTCGTAATTCGCACCGCCCAGCAGGAAGTACAAGAATTCCACAGCATCGTCGGAATGGTAGCCCTGGCCGCGGTAGTGCTCAGCTCCGTGGGCCTGCTAATCGGTGGCGTAGGTGTAATGAACATCATGCTCGTCAGCGTCACTGAGCGCACCCGCGAGATCGGCATCCGCAAGGCCATCGGCGCCAAGAGCAAGGATATAACCTGGCAATTCTTGCTCGAGGCCATGACCCTGACTGGCGCGGGCGGAATCATCGCGCTAATCCTCGTCAACGGCCTGGTATTGTTGATTCGCTTGACCCTGGAATGGCATGGCAGCGTCCCGGTGTGGGCCGCCGCGGCCGGCCTGATCGTCAGCGTCAGTGTTGGACTCTTCTTTGGAGTCTGGCCGGCCATGAAGGCCGCCAAACTCGACCCCGTCGAAGCCCTGCGCTACGAGTAACTAATTTAGTCGCCACCGTCACCCCGCCGATGAGGCGAAGAACCCGTTAATTGAAAAAAATTAGGTAGCAGGCCAGCGCCGCCACTGCGAAACAAATGCCTATCCCCAGTCGCCACTGAACCAACTTGAGCGAATCCGGCCGGTAAATTGCTACCTGAATCTTCCCGTGGCGATCGCATTTCGTACACCATACGGCGTCATTCCGTTGAAGGTGAGCGATTCCCGTTGCATGACACTTTTCACAACTGATCCACCAAAGGTGCGGTCGCGTTGTATCCATGCGGTAAAAATGGGCTATTGCGCTCATAGTCATCTTTCCGCTCTTGGTTATAAGGTGGGAATTCTTGAATTTTTGTAGGCGTGATTACGCCACGAACCAGCAAATCAGCGCAGCGCCAGCGCCCCAGCCGTCTTGAATCCCTGATTCGCCTCTGCGGACGATGAAGTGGTCGTGCTCGGCCACACCACCTCCAACGAAGTCTCGTGCTTCACCAGCATTTTCGATTTCCGGTTTACGTGCACTTCCATGGTATTGGCGCCATCGGCATCCAATTCCGATTTATTTTCCTTATGCATGAACACCGTTTTATCCGCGCGATACAGCACCACCCGCAGCGCGTGTTCACCCGCCACAATCGGGCAATTGAAGCGCAACGTGTCCCCGATCTGCTCGGGCTTCAACGGCGTCATCAGCAGTAATTCATCTCCGGAGAACACCGCCAGAGTAGTCTGCTCGGTCACTTCCGACACGATGTTGATATGCAATGTCGCTTGGGCCACAGCGGCCTTCGCGGGTGCGGCATTCGCCACCGGCAGAATGGCTGCCATGCCCGGTCCATAAACCGGGAGGTTGTCTAGTGCTATGGCAGTCGATTTCGCCGCCTGTCGGCTTAGCTGGTGTGCCTTCGCCACGGTCGCTCCATGGCGTTCGAATTCCTGATCAGCCGTGACCACCGTCTTAGGTTTCTCGTCCTGGAAGTTCACCGCCGGCTTCGCGACTTCGTCAACCACAGCATCGGGACTCACAACCGCGGTGTCGCCTACTCCCGACGAACTAATGTTGATCATCGAAGCATTCGAATTAATAGGCGCCTGAGAACTGACATTCGACGCAGCAAGCGAGGAACCTCCGCCGCTTACCATCGCCGCCGATACCACCGGCTGGCCGTGCGCGTGGTTGCGTAAGGCTCGCGCCATGGGCACCAGCCCGACCAGCAACACCGCAGCAGTCCCCGCGACCCACAAATCTTTGCGCTGCATAGGACGATTCCACCACGCAGCATCGGAAGTCCAGATGGCCATTACCAACGAGGTCAAACCTCGCGATTGCTCTTTCGCTTCGGCCTTCAGCGCCTTCTTCGCCGTGGAAACCCACTTTTCCACGCGCCCCACAAACTCAGCAGCCGCGGATGGCCTTTCGGACGCCACCGCCGCCATTTCCTGTGCGTGCGCGAAGGGATACAGCGAAGCACCCAGCGCTTCCGCGGTCGCGTAGCGGTCCGCGGGATCCTTGGCCAGGCAACGCATCACGATACGATCGAACGCCGCCGGCAAACTTGAATTGTGATGTGAAGGCGGCGGCGGCATGATCGCCACAATCTGTGCACAAACCGCGCTCACCGAGCTGCCGCTGAACGGCTGCACCCCAGTGGTCATCTGATACAGAATGATGCCCAGCGAAAAAAGATCCGATCGCGTGTCCTGCGCATTTCCCTGAATCTGTTCCGGAGACAAATAAGCCGGCGTGCCCATCAGCACCCCGGAATTGGACACCTGCGTCGCGAATCTCGCGATCCCGAAATCGCCCAGCTTAACTTGCCCTTCTCTGGTGATCAGGACGTTAGCCGGCTTGATATCCCCGTGAATCACTTTCGCGCGATGGGCGCGAGCGATCGCCGCAGCAAGGTCGGTAGCCCACAACGCGGCTTTTTCCAGCGGCAGCGGCCCGTCATCAAGAACCTTTTCCAGCGTCCTTCCGTCCACATACTCCATTACGAAGTAAGGAACGCCTTCCGCATTCGTTCCAACGTCATAAAGCCCTACGATGTAAGGGTGCGCCAAACGTCCGATGATCTGCGCTTCACGAAGGAATTGCTTCTGAACGTCTCCGGAACCAAAACCATGGAGAAATGTCTTCAGCGCAACAGTGCGGCCAATCAGCGTGTCACGAGCTTTGTCCACGCGGCTGGTTGCCCCGGTTCCCAGCGTTTCTAGAAATTCATAACGGCCTTGCGGAGTGATCATAGTTTTTCGCTTAGGCGAGCGAGCCTTCCGCCTTAGCTACAGAAACATTTTCACTTAGCGATCCTCCGGTGGGAATCACCCAATGGTCCCAGTGTGTAAAACTCGCGTACCCTGTCCGTGCGGTCTAAGGGAAACACCCTAGTCCGTTTTTCGAACGTAAACCTCTACGGGTGAACACATTTTCCCGTGTAAGACCCTAAGCCCTGCGCTTGTGTTTTAGTCGGCCGGCCCGCCGCGGGCCCCGTGGTTCTGCGTCTCGCGAACGGATATAAGTCATCCGCTAATTCCTCTCCCGATGAATAGCGCTTGTTAGGATCTTTCGATAAGCATCGCGCCACAACTTCATTGAACGCGGTCGGAAGTGAGGTATTGAGATGCGAAACCGGCAAGGGCTCGTGAGACAGGATCCGGTTGCAAACGCCCTGCAGTGAGTCGGCGTCGAATGGGCGCTTCCTCGTTACCGCTTCATGCAAAACAACGCCCAGCGAAAACAAATCCGATCGCCCGTCCTGTGGCCTGCCCATAATTTGTTCTGGGCACCAATAAGCTGGAGTGCCCGAAAGCGGCTTGCTGCTTTGTTCGCGCGCCGCCACCCGCGCCATGCCAAAGTCCATTAATTTCACGCGTCCGTCTTCGGTGATTAAAATATTCGCGGGTTTGACGTCCCCGTGAATCACCCCTTTGCGATGTGCCGCCGCCAACGCCCCGGCCACATCTCCGATCCACGCGCACGCGCGCATTGTAGGCACAGCGCCCTTTTCCAGAATTCGATCCAGTGATTGGCCGGTTAAGAATTCCATCACCAGGTACGGCGTCGATGTGGACTCTTCAATGCCCATGTCATGCAGCGTAATGATCGACGGGTGCGATAATTGCCCCACAACCCGCGCTTCCTGCAGAAAACGGTTCTGTGCTTCTCCCTTTGCCAATTCTGGGGGTAGCAATTTGATCGCCACCAGGCGCCCGATCATCGGGTCGTGCGCGCGCACCACCCGGCCGTTTGCGCCTGTACCGATTGTTTCTAGAATTTCGTAACGGCCCACCCGCGCGGGTGCCGTCCCGGTCGACGCCGCAGCTGGTCTCCCCGCC